>JBKPAJ010000026.1:0-18099 GCA_046726375.1 Acidobacteriota bacterium | reverse complement strand
GGAGATCATGCGGTGCCGCACGCCGATCACGCCACATCGCCATTTCTGGCAGCGCCGACACTAGCGGTGCTGCTCATCGCGTGCGTGTACGTGCGCGGCTGGGTCGCGGAGCGGTCCAAGGGCACGAATGTCGCTGCGTGGCGCGCCTGCAGCTTTCTCGTCGGCCTCCTTCTGATCTGGGTCGCGGTAGGGTCACCGTTGGCGGCTCTCGACCATGACTGGTTGACCGTCCATATGATTCACCACCTGCTGTTGATGACGCTCGCGCCGCCTCTTCTATGGCTCGGGGCGCCGGCGGCGACGCTGCGCCTTCGCGCGCTTTCTCGGCCAACCGTTTGCTGGATAGTCGCTACAGTCGTCTTAGTGGGATGGCACGTGCCTGCGGTTTTCACGCTGGGTATGCAATCGCCTGTGTGGCACGGTATCGAGCGCGCGTCCTTTCTCGCCGGCGGCCTTCTGTTCTGGCTTCCTGTTGTTAGAGCCGGCTCGGATCCGTCGCCGGAAGCGCGATGGTCGACCATCGTCTATTTGTTTCTCGGGACGCTCCCTTGCGACGTCCTCGCGGGGTTTCTCGTGTTCTCGGAGCGGGTCGCGTATCCGATCTACTTCGTGACCTCGCAGCGTACGACCGCATCCGTGCTCACCGATCAGGAGTGCGCCGCCGCCGTAATGTGGACCTGTGTGACGATTGTCTACGTCGCAGTTGGAGGGATCCTCACGACGCAGTGGCTGGCCATGCCGCAGGGCCGCGCATCGGCGCCGCTCCCAGACGCGCGAACGGTGGGGGTCCTTTGACGATGGTCAACGAACCTGTGTTCGTCGCGTCCGACGTTGCGATTGTGCTCCGTCGTTCGGCGAGCAACGCCTCGATCCTCTCTGACTACTGGGCCATCACCAAGCCCGAAGTCAACTTCCTCATCGCCATCACAACGGCCGCCGGGTTCTATCTATCGTGGCCAGGCGAGTTCTCGCGTTTCCCGTGGATCCTGATGCTTCATACGCTCGTCGGGACCGTCCTCGTCGCGAGCGGCGCGGCGACGCTCAATCAATGGATCGAGCGCCCCTTCGACGCGCGGATGCGACGAACCGCCCGTCGCGCGATTGCCGCTGGTCGCATCAAGGCGCACCACGGGTTGGCGTTTGGAGCAGGACTGTCGATGTGTGGTCTCGTGTATCTCGCGTTCAGAGCCGGCATTCTGGCGTCAGTTCTTGCCGCAGTCACACTGGCAATCTATCTGTTCCTCTACACGCCGCTCAAACGACGAACGCCGTGGTGCACAGCAATCGGAGCGGTCGCGGGCGCCATCCCGCCGCTGATCGGCGCCGCGGCCGCGCGCGGATACCTGGATTTCATTGCCTGGGTGCTTTTCGCGATCGTATTCCTCTGGCAATTTCCGCATTTTATGGCGATCGCATGGATGTATCGTGAAGATTACGATCGCGCCGATTACAAGGTACTGCCGCGCCCGGAAGCGCGACGGCGATTTTTCGCTTGGCATACGGGCGCACCGCTCGTGGCACTGCTTGCGGTCAGTCTGTCTCCGGTGATTCACAACGCGAGCGTAGTCTACGGCATTGTCGCGGCGGCGTTCAGTGGATGGTTTCTCTACTCCGGTAGTCAGTTTCTCCTTCAACCGTCAGCGACGGCCGCGCGCCGTCTGCTCATCGTGTCGATCGCGTACCTGCCGGCGCTTCTCGTCCTACTGGTCTTCTTTTCGACGTAGCACGGCTTCGTCTCTACGGACACGGCGTGCTTGTCTCCGGGCCGAAGGCGGCAAACAACGGTCGCACCCCAACACCGCCCTCAAGCCGACCGCGATCAGCTCGTGAGCATCACCGAATTGCTTCCAACGTGTTCCTTCAATTACAGGCAGCGGTTCAGAGAACCGGTGCCCGCCGGTGACCCCATTCGCGCCCGAGATCCGCGTTGCCTTCGCGTCCTCAACTCGCGAGTGGCCAGAGAAGTGGACGCCGGCACATCCGAGCAAAGTGGCGTACGCCAATCAATTGCCTGGATCGTTGTCGGCGAAAAGAACCGCTGCGTTCGGATCAGCGCTTCGGACGCGTGGAGCGTCGCCGGTTAGCGCCGATTCCGAGAGCTGGCAGGGACAATTTCGGGGACAATCTGAGACAGAGCAGCGTTCCCGTAACTTCCAAGCCTGTCGTATACTTATGTTTCTCGCCGCGGTGAGGTGGCCGAGTGGCTGAAGGCGATGGTTTGCTAAACCGTTGTAGGGCCTAAAAGCTCTACCCAGGGTTCGAATCCCTGCCTCACCGCCACTTAACTTGTTCTATCCATCGATCTTTCCTTCGGCCTCGTCCCCGTCTCCAAAGTGTCTCGAAAGTTTTGACGGCTGGGCCTGATCCAACAGACGAATCGCAGTTTCCAATGCTGCCGGACCCAGGTGCATGTACCGCTGCGTCATGCCGAGCTCGCGGTGGCGAGTTCCTGAATCGCTCGTGGAGGCGCTCCTCGCATCACCAAACGCAAACAGATCCGGTGCAGAGCGCATTCTTAACAGCCTCCCTACCAACCGGCAGTTCGCCAGCAGATGCTAGGCTCGCCGGCCTTTCGACCACCCACAGCGTGAGCATTGGCATCGGGCCAAGCACCGCACGGAATCTCTTCATCATCACCACGGAAGGCTCGGCCGACTTTGAGTAGGCCCGTACTAGTTGAATGACAGACGGTACGCCGGCGAGCAAGTGAACCCGATTTCAACGGATTGCGCCGAGGTGAGACAGTCGCGAAATCGCCCAACTGATGAAGCGGCTTTGGAATGAATGCCTGACCTCCACGAGCGCTCCAGCAGAACTCCAAGTTCCTATGGTTACGAGTCCTTCGACGCACCTTTTTCGTCGCGACAAACGGTAGGACTCTATCGCGAGTGACTCGGCGCGCAGGCGCGTGGGTGCGCACCGATCCGTCCGCCGAGTCACTCCCGATAGAGCCGTTTGAACGAAGCCGCTGGCGTTTGCGGCGGACGCGGCGGCTCTTATGGGTGTTGAATCGTGAGGAGGCGCGTGCTGGCGCGAACAGTCCACGGCTTGGAGGCGTGCGGGTCCCGTACGGTGGACTGGTGCGCGCAGAGGCCGATGGGATGCGGTGTGGTGATGACGACTCTCGCGGCGTCAGCGAAGGGTGGCAGGCATGCGTCTCCTGATCGGGCGTCGGCTCGTCGCGACGGTATCGACCGCGTGCGTCGATCAGGAGGAGTCAAGCGCCAGTCCTTCGATGAAGGCGTGCATGGCGATCTGACGAGCAGTGAGTCGCTCAACGGCGATCATGGTGCCACCGGAGCGCGGACATGGTCAGCACACGCTACTCGATACGTGCGGCGACGAAAGAAGTCGCGCGACGGCTGACGCGTTTCATCCCTCAATCGTTCGTGATCTGAGGTGAGAGGCTCGCCTCGCGGATCTTGGCAAACGCCGCCGTCCAAGCGTCGTGGACCGGATCTTTCGCGTAGCGATCCGCGGCAGCCTGGTTCTCAAACTCGATCACGAATGCGTCGTGATAGCCCTCCGGCTGTACGCGGAGAGCCTTGGTCCAGACATTTTTCAGGCCGGGGATCTTCGCGGCCATCTCCTTCACGCCGTCGAGGACTTGTTTCTTTTCGGCGGCCGAGACGCCTTCTTTCCACTGAATCACAGAGACATGAATGATCGTTTTCGGCGTCCCGAAAGTGTTCTGCGCGACGAGCCATGTGGCCGTTGCGCTGGACAACATCAGCGTCATCACGAGAGCCATGCGAATCAACGTCCTCATCGAAGCGTCTCCTTCACCCGATATCGGGCTGAGTTGATGCCCCTCTCCGGGGTAGATGGTTCAGCTCTCATCGTAGTCGATTCGACCGGTGTGAACGGTTGTTGACGAAGCTCGACGGGCTGGCCATCGACGTGGCCGCCGTCGCGGAGGCTACAACGCACAGCTGACTCAATTACGCTGGCGCCGAGATGCGAAACGTCATGATTGCCCATCGTGTAAGTCAGCAATGCGCGACCGCGCAATGAGACATGAAAAGCGAAGCTCTCCGCGACATCGCAAAGCACGGCCCTGCCGCTTTCAATGTTGGCGCCCAGCCCGCTTGACTTCACCCTCGGCTGGGCGTATGGATGTCCCACTGATTCGCGCCCGTGCTCCGATCGAGCACCCCCAAAACCAGTCATCGCACCAGTAAGGAGTTCAAACGATGATCCAAAAGCCAACCATCGCAGGTGGTCTGATCGTCGGTGCGTTCATGGCGATCATGACGACGTCGGGGTTCGCGCAGACCGCGCTTGCAACGTTGCGCGGCACCGTGCTCGATGAGCAAGGCGGCGCTCTCCCCGGCGCGACGGTGACGGTGCGGCAGGTCGACACCAACACGGTGCAGATCGGCGTCACTGGATCACAGGGTCAGTACTTCCTCCCGAATCTCAGGCCAGGCCGATACGAATTGACCTCCGAGGTTCAGGGATTCGCGTCGACGCGGCAAGAGCTTGAACTGCGAGTCGGTCAGGATCTCACGGTCAATCTCACGATGAAGCTGAGCGGAGTCGCCGAGGCGGTGGAGGTCGTGGGACAAAGCATCGCCGTCGAAACTCAGAGCACGCTTGCGACAATCGTCAGCAACAAGCAGATAGACGATCTGCCCACCATCGCGCGCAACTTCAGCGCGCTCGCGACGTTGGCGCCGGGCACCACACCTTCGAACGCGACCGGCACCGGCCAAGGCACGGGCGTTTCGATGTCCGGGCAGCGCCCCTTTACCAACGGCATCGTCGTCGACGGCGCATCGAACCAGATGCAGTTCTACGGGCGCCAGGCGAACGACTTTCCGCAGGACTGGATTCAGGAATTCCAGGTGCTCACCAATGGCTTCACAGCAGAATTCGGCCAAGCGGCTGGTGGCGTGCTGAACGTGATCACGCGAAGCGGGTCGAACACGATTCACGGCCGCATGTACGGCTTTTTCCGCGACGCCGCGTTCGACTCGCCGCCGTTCGCCGGCCAGTTCGATGCGAACCAGAACCCCGTTTTCCTCTCGGAGACGCCGCCGTTCGATCAGCAGCGCTTTGGCGGATTCGTCGGCGGCCCGCTGTTGAAGAACAAGGTCTTCTACTTTGGCGGCATCGAGCGCGTGCGATTGAACGCTTCGGAGGTGCTGGGCATTTCCAACTACTGGCGGCAGTTCGTGAACGACACCATCGTTCCGACCGGCCAACGCAGCACCGTTGGCCTGGTGAAAGTGGACCTGAACGTCGATACCAACAACCGCGGGTACATTCGCTACACCAACACGCGGAAGCGCGACTTCAACGTGCCTGGGACGTCGCCCGGATCGCTGGGTCCGCTCAATACCCTTGAATCGCGTCAGACGTTCGGCGGACCGTTGTGGAACCTTCTCGGCAACTGGACGACAACACTGAGCAACCGGGCATTCAACGAGGCGCGCGTGACCTACGGCATCAACAAGCCGTGGATACTGAGCAACCTCGCCGGTGAGACCGGAGGTGCGGCTCTGTTGGAAGCGGCTGGCTACAACCTGACGACTGGCAATCCCTCCGGCACGTTCGCGTCGATCAGTTATCCGGGGGCGACATTCGGCGCCACGTCGTTCACCGGCCTTGAAGGTGAGGGGAGCCTTTTCCTCATCGACAATTTCTCGATGATCGTCGGAAACCATCAGTTCAAGGTGGGCGCGCAGATCACCCGGTCGCGCATGTTCATGGACGTCGAGGCCTCGCACAAGGGCCGCTGGAGTTTCACACAGGATCGGATGTTCGACATCAACGATCCATCGACTTATCCGTCCAGTTTCAGCGGCAACATCGGAACGGGTGTGGCGTACCCGGTCGCGTGGAATCCGTCGTTCTATGCCCAGGACACGTGGCAGCCGACCAACAACCTGACTTTCAACCTCGGTTTCCGCTACGACCTCGACAACACGCCGACAACGGTCAATCCGTACGTCGACCCGTACAACGAACGTATCGTCGCGCGTCTGGGCGGCGCGCCGCCGCTGCAGAAGTCGGTGGCCGACAAAAACAACTTTGCGCCGCGTGTCGGCGTTGTATGGGTCCCGACCGCAGACCGCAAGATGACCGTGCGCGGGAGCTTCGGCCTGTATTACGACCAGAATCACTGGAACTTCACCGACATCTACCTGAACGAGACGCTGCTCGCGCTCCGGCGCATCAATCTGAACGCAAACACTCAAGCCAATAACCCGTTCTGGACACCAGCGAACACCGCAATCGGCATCGCGCAGATGCGGGCGTTTCTTGCCACGAATTATCCGGGCTATCCGGATTTGAGCGGGTTGCCCTACCCGCAGGAGACGATTCTCGGCGTCGCGCCGGATTACAAGATTCCGTACGCGACAACCACATCGGTCGGAGTGACGCGCGAGCTCGGCGATTGGCTGAGCCTGCGCGGCGATTACGTCTATACGCGGACACACGACCCCAGTATCGGGCCCGATACCAACTGGACCCGGAATACCGCGGGCATGTACTCGCGCGCGGATCCGCGTTACGGCAACATCACGCTCGTCACCAACGGCGGATTCATCGAGTACAACGGGCTGGTCACCCGCGCCGAACTGCGGGCGTCGGGCAATGCGCGCGCCGGGCTGTCATATACACTGTCGAAATCGACCTCGAACATGTCCACCGGGCTCAGCACCGGCGGCGTCACCAATCCTTTTGACCTCGACGAAGATCTCGGCCCCGACGACAACGATCGGCGTCACAACCTCGTGATCGACGGCTCGTATCTCGTGCCCAGGATCGACGTGCAGGCGTCGGGGATCATCAGTTACCGCAGCGCGCTCCCCTACAGCGTGAGCACGAGCTTTCAGCTCGATCCCGATCCCTTCTCCGATCGTCCCGAGCCGCGCAACTCGAGGCGCGGCGACAGGGAAAAGAACTTCGATCTGCGCGTCAGCAAGATCTTCCGATTTGGCGCGAGGTACTCTGCGACGGCGTTCTGGGAAATGTTCAACGTGTTCAACACCGACAACTTCCTGCGATACCAGGGCAGCCTGCAGTCGTCGGCGTTCGGTCTGCCGTTGACCGAAGCACCGAAGCGGCGTCAGCAGTTCGGGTTCAGAGTCGATTTTTGACAAAGGAGTCAGTTGGATGACGAAGAGCGTCGCACTCGCAATTGCAACCGTACTGCTCGTCACATTCAGCCTCGATCTCCACGCCCAGCCGGCGCAGCCGGCGGGACCGCAGAAGGTCAAGGCGGTCAGGGCCGGCCGTCTGATCGACCCCGAGACCGGGGCGGTGGCGACTAATCAGATCATCGTCGTCGAGGGCGAGCGCATCACAGCTGTCGGCTCGAATGTGGCGATTCCGGCCGGCATCGAGGTCATCGATCTCTCCAAGTTGACGGTGCTGCCGGGGCTCGTCGACGCGCACACGCACCAGGCGATCACCTACAAGGAGGTTCCCGAGAGCAACATCTATTACCTCACGTTCGTGATGGACTCGACCCCGCTGCGGGCAATTCAGGCGGCGTCGAACACGATGCAACTCCTGGCATCGGGCTTCACAGTTATCCGTGACGTGGGCAATAACGCCATGTACGCCGACACAGCGCTGCGCGCCGCCATCGAGCAGGGCTGGATACCGGGACCCACGATTATTCCATCGGGACTGATTATCGGGACGACCGGCGGACAATTCACGCCGACGCCCGAGATGTACAAGCTCCATGGGCTTGTCTACCCCGAGTACCTCGAAGCAAACACCCCCGATGAAATCGTGAAGGCCGTTCGCGAGAACCTGCTGTTTGGCGCACGGACGATCAAGATCTGCGTGGATTGCAAGTCGTGGGGCTACTCGGTCGACGACATGAAGCTGTTCATCGCCGAAGCGGCCAAGGGCGGCGCAAAGGTCGATGGGCATGTGCAGACGCGCGAGGGCGGTCAGCGCGCGATCGACGCCGGCATCCACGTCATCTCCCACGGCCAGCAGCTCACGCCCGAGCAGCACGCCCAGATGGCACAGAAGGGGATGTTCCTGGCCAGCACGGACACGCCGTTTACGGCCTACCGCGGATCGGCGGAAGGACAAAAGCGCGCGGCGGCGCAGCTGAAGAGCGCGTGGGAGAAGGGTGTGAACATCACCTTCTCCACCGACATGGACTACTGGAACGAGCGGATGAAGAAGCCCAATGGCGAGTGGATGTCGCGCGGCGACCTGACGATTAATTTCCTGCTCACATGGAAAGCTGCCGGCATCCCGCCGAAGGACGTGCTGAAAGCGATCACGATTAACGGCTACAAGGCCGCTGACGTGTACAACGAGCGCGGCCCGATCAAGGCGGGCAACTACGCCGACTTCATCGCCGTGCCGGGCAATCCGCTCGAGGATATCGATGCACTGCGCACCGTCTCGTTCGTGATGAAGAACGGCGCCGTGTTCAAGAAAGACGGTCTGATCACCGTCGACAAGTTGCTCAACCCTGGCCCGATCAACGGCTTCAGGAGACGATGAGGTGGAATCCGCGATCAGGAGCAGGCAGCACGGTGATTCTGCGGAGTGGACGTGAGGGCGAGATCCTCGCGCGGTTGACAGCAACCGTGTCAGGCACATACAAAGAAGCGGCACGCCGAGGCCGTGCGTGAACACAGGCGTCGCGCCCCTAACCGTCGCACCGATGCGACACCACGACGATGCCGTGGATCTGCACCGAAGCGGCCAGCGCCTTTCCCATGCCGATCGCGACCACGGTCGATCGCAGCGGAAACGCGTTCGTCGCGATCAACGCACTCGTGCCCGGTGCCGCAACGGTGATCGCGCTGCCGTAAAGCGCAGGATTGGCACGTAACAGCTTGTAAACAGTGGGGAGGTCGGCGACAGCAGCAGTAGCCGCCGCCAAAACATTGCCGGCGAGCTAACGGGGGATTAATAGGCCGCCCCGAACAACTGAACCGATCAGAGCATCAGTGGCCGCGTCGATGTCCGGCGCATCGATCTCACGTCGCGGGAAACAACGGTTCGCGAGCGACGCGGGGTTAACTCCCCGAAAGTCGCTAGCGTTGTGGCGAGTAACGTGGGTTTACCGACGCTGGCGGCACGCGCCGAAAGGGTCCGCGACACGCAGGTCCGTGCTCGATGCCAGCGTTTCGATCGATTACGGAGCGCGGCCGTCGGTTCAGTCGTCTAGAAGCAACGATGTCGAAGGTGGGCGTGACCGCGGCAGTTGGAACCAGCTGACAGGCCGGTGCCGTGGGTCGAAGCGGCTAGTGCGAGATTCACGCAATCGCGAATTGCGCGTTGAGCCGTCGTGCCCGACGAACGTGTTCTCCTTGTCGCGACCCCGACGTCGCGCACAAGCGCACAGTCGAAGACGTCCCGCACTGGGTTAGGGTCGCTTGAACGGCACGATGTGTTCCCATTCGCTCGCGTCGGAGCGGGCGACCACGGCGACGACCGGTTCGGTGTCGCTGACGTTGAAGACCTCGTGCGGCACGCCCGGCTCGATGTAAATGAAGTCTCCGGCTTCGTTCTCGATCGAATATTCGAGCGATGGTCCGAACTCGTGCCGGACGCGCCCCTGGAGAATGTAGAGCATCACCTCGAAGCCAACGTGGATGTGCGCCGCCGCGACGCCGCCCGGCGGAATCGTCGCGACGTTCATCGATAACTGTTTCGCGGGCACGTTCTTCTCCGAAAGGCCGGTTCGATACTGGATGCCGTTCCACCCGCGGGTGTTGCCACCACCGCGCACGACGAAAACGCCGTCGGCGCCCTCCGCCGGGCCAAGGATGGCTGAATCAACTCTGTCCGACATCACTCCCTCCTGTCCGCGCCACCAGGTCCTGTTCGGCATCGAGCGCCCCGAGCACGGCGTCGACGTCCGCCTCATCGTTGTACGCGTGAAACGACACGCGCAGGCCATCGCCGCGCGCCGATGCGATGATGCCACGCGTGTCGAGACGGCGTACGAGCTCGGCGGCAGCCTCCGACCGGATCACGACGAGCGGACCGCGGCGAGCCGGATCCGCCGGCGTCGCGATGGGGAAGCCGCGCTCGCGCGCACCCTCGATGAATCGGCGAGTCAGCGAGCAAATCTGACGCTCTACCTCGCTGAGGCCGATCGTTTCGAGTAACGTCAGCGCCGCGGTGGCGCCGTAGACGTTCGGAACCGGCGGGGTACCGGTCTCGAAGCGGCGTGCGCTCGACGACCAGTCGAGGAGTTCCGCCCGGAACGCAAACGGATCGACACGCCCAAACCAACCGGTGGCGAGCGGTTCGAGCCGTTCGATCAGTTCTCGCCGCACGTAGAGAAACGCAATCCCGGCCGGACCGAGCATGTATTTCAACGCGCCCGTCACCATGAAATCTATACCGAGCACGTGCACATCGATGGGACCACTGCCGGTTCGCTGGTAGTCGTCCAGCATCACCAACGCGCCGCGCGCGTGGCACAGCTCTACGAGACGGGGAATGTCGAGCCGGTAGCCGTTCCGAAAACAGACGTGCGTTGCCGGCACGATCAACGTCCGCTCGTCGATCCGTGCCGCATACGAGTCGATTGGCAGCGTCTCGCCCTCGGCTCGGGCCCATTCGATCACCGCGCCGCGCCGAGCCTGCGCCAGCCAGACATGGGCGAGCGTCGGGAACTCGAACTCGCCCAGGACCACGGTGCGGCGCGACGCGTCGAAGGCGAGCGCAGTGGCAATGGCTGCGATCGCAGCCGATGCGCTGGGCATGATGGCGATCTCGTCGGCGTCGGCGCCCACGGCACGGGCAAATCGCGTGCGGAGCCGCTCGACCTCGCCGACCCAGTGGTCCCACGGCGATCCGAACCGGTGCCACGACTCGGTGAACGCCGCGAGGGCGTCAGCCACGTCGTGCGATAGTGCCCCTTGCGAACAGCTGTTGACGTAAACCTTGTTGGCAAGCAGCGGGAATCGCCGGCGAAACGCCTGCGGAGTCATGCCAGCCGCCAACGTTACCAGTGCCGAAGGAAAACCGCCACTGCGCCTTGTTGGTTCTTCGCGGCTTCCGCGCTTTGGGAGTAATCTCTCGGGCACACTATGCCCGGACGTCACTTGTGTTGCCGGCGCCGACGGTGCCACACCGCTCGAACGGTGGTGAATTCAGTCGACATGATGGAATCACCACTAACCTCCATACGACAACCGACGTGAATTGAGGGGGTAATGACGTCGATCGACGATCTCGAGCGCTGGCGAGCCGAGTTTCCGATCCTCGAGCGAAGCGTCTACATGATCAGCAATTCGCTCGGCGCGATGCCTCGCGGCGCCGCCGATTCGCTGGCCGCTTACGCCGAAGCGTGGGCGACGCGCGGCGTCCGCGCGTGGGAGGAGCGGTGGTGGGAAATGGCGCAGGAGATCGGTGATCGCGTCGGCGGCATCATCGGCGCCGCCCCTGGCTCGGTCAGCATGCACGAGAACGTGACGACGGCGGCGATGGTGGCGCTGTCGTCGATCACACCCAAGGCAGGCCGGCGGCGGATCGTGTGTCTTGCGGCAGACTTCCCGTCAACGATTTACCTCTATCGCGCGCATACCGCAGCCGGCTTCGAGCTGACCGTCGTCCCTGCCGAGCCCGACCTGACGATGAGTGTCGAGCGCGTGCTCGAGGCGATCGACGAGCACACCGCGCTCGTGTCCTTCTCGCACGTGCTGTTCAAGACATCTTTCATCATGGACGTCCCGCCGATCGTCGCGCGCGCGCACGAGGTCGGAGCGGTCGTGATCCTCGACGGTTACCAGTCGGCGGGCATCATTCCGGTCGACGTCGCCGAGCTCGGCGTCGATTTCTTCGTGGGTGGCTGCCTGAAATGGTTGTGTGGCGGCCCGGGGACAGCGTTTCTCTATCGCCGCCCGAGTCACGCCACGGCACCCGCGCCGCGCTTCACCGGCTGGTTTTCGCATCGCGCGCCGTTTGCCTTCGATATCGGCGCGTTCGAGCCGCGCGACGACGGGATGCGAATGATGAACGGGACGCCGTCGATTCCCGCCTACTACGCGGCGCTACCGGGTCTGGAGATCATCGCCGCCGTGGGCGTCGATCGCATTCGTGCGCGATCGCAGGAACTGACCGCGCGCGTCTTCGAGCAGGCGGATCGCTACGGCTTTCCGTCGCTCGCGGCGCGGGATCCGGCACGGTTGGCCGGAACCGTCGCGGTGAACCCGCCAGACGCGTTGCCGGTGAGCCGCGCGCTCAAAGCTCGCGACTTCATCGTCGACTACCGGCCCGGCGTGGGGATCCGGCTCTCGCCGCACTTTTACAACACGCTCGACGAGATCGATCGCTTGATGACCGAAATGGCGCGGATCGTCGAGCACAAGAGCTTCGACGCCGACATGTCGGGGCGCTCGGTGGTCACATGAGCCACCAGCATCGGGACGTCGAGAACGAGCGGGGGCTGGCACGCCAGCTCTCGGCCGCGCAACAGACCATGATGGCGCTCGGCGGCGCTATCGGCACCGGCCTGTTTCTCGCCAGCGGGTTGGCCGTGAACGTCGCCGGTCCTGCGGTGATTCTGTCCTACATCATCGTCGCTATGCTGTCGTTTCTGCTGAGCCGCGCGCTGACCGAGATGGCCGTCGCCCATCCGACCGCCGGGGCGTTCGGCGTCTACGCCGCGATGTACGTGTCGCCGTTCGCCGGATACGCCGTACGGGTCAGCTACTGGTTGATGGAGGTGATTGCAACTGGTGGCCAGCTGGTGGCCGCATCCATCTACATGGCGTACTGGTTTCCATCGGTGCCGGGCGCCGTGTGGGTGCTCGCGTTCGCGGTGGCGCTCGTCGCGGTGAATTCGCGCGCCGTCGGTCGACTGGGAACGATCGAATACTGGTTTGTGATGATCAAGATCGCCGCCGTCGTGCTCTTTGCGGCCGTCGCGATCCTTGTGATCTTCGGGTGGCTGGGCGATCCGGCAATCGGTGTCCGCAACCTCACCGCACATGGCGGCTTCATGCCATTTGGCTGGCCGGGTGTGTGGCTCGCGTGCTGCTTCGTGATCTACTCGTTCATCGGCGTGGAAATCGTCGGTGTGACCTCGGGCGAAGCGGCCGATCCCGCCGGGTCGATTCCGCGTGCGATGCGGCGGATGGTGCTCGGCCTGTCGGCGATTTACATCGTGACCACGGCGCTGCTCCTGGCGCTGACGCCATGGACGGAGCTCGGCGCCGGCGAAAGTCCGTTCGTCCGCGTCCTGGGTCGAGTCGGAATCCCGGGCGCCGCCGGCGTCATGAATTTCGTGGTGCTGACGGCGGCACTGTCGAGTGCGAACGCGAATCTGTACCTCATCACGCGCACGCTGTTTTCGCTTGCACGCGGCGGCTACGTCGCCGCGTCGCTGGGCAGCGTGAGCCACCAGAGCGCGCCGGTCAACGCGCTGTTGGTGTCGGGACTGGGCCTGGTAGCGGCCGTGGTCGTGCGTGCCCTCTGGCCCGATTCAGCCTACGTGTGGTTTTTCGGCGTCGCGCTCTTCGGCGCGCTCTTCGTCTGGCTGATGATCTTCGTGACGCACATCGCGTTTCGCCGCGCGACCGCGCCGGTCTCGTCGTACCTCGGCGCCGCGCTCGTCGCCGCGATTCTCCTGTCGACGTGGTGGATTGCCGATCTGCGCTCGACCCTGCTGGCCGGCGTCCCCTGGATGCTGCTGCTCGCGATCGGCTATCGACTCTCGTCCCGGCAGGCACGCGCACGTGGCGCCGCGGTGTGATGCGACGTGGCGGGGGCGGACATCTTCTATGTCCCGTTGAAAACTTGCTTCATTCGTAACGACTCAGGGCATAGAAGATGTCGTGAGTCGCTCACCCCTAATCGCCGGCGATCGCTCGCGCGTTGCATGTTGTGTTGCGCGGCGGAGAGGTGCCCTTGGTATCGCCCAAGACCTCGGGCGAACCTGTCGTCACGATTGTCCCCTTTGACGCGCCAAAACGCACCAGAAGTCGCGCGCCATCACCAGCTTGGAAACACGCGGTCGTAGGGTTCGAATCCCTGCCTCACCGCCAAGCTCTGGCTGTGCTCGATCTCGTTGGTTCGCCAGGGCTGCAGGCATCGCGCGACTCGCTCCTCCTCGCGACTTGGCCCTAATCCCCGCCTCACCGCCAACCTTTGCTCTGGTTCTCGCGGGCAAAAACCCGCCAGGCACCGCCGCACCGAAGGCAGCCAACCGTTGGGCATGCGCGACTAACATTGGCGATACCGCTCATGAGCGACGAGCAACCACGACCGCGGCTTTTACTGGCCGACGATCACGTCGGCGTGGTCAACGCGTTGAAGCGCTTGCTCGCGCCCTTCTGCGAATTAGCGGGACACGTCAGCGACGGCAGGACGCTGTTGGAGGCAGTCACACGGCTCCGACCCGATGTCGTCGTGCTCGATCTGAACTTGCCCGAGATCAGCGGCCTCGAAGCGTGCCGTCGAATCAAGCACGCAGCGCCGGACACAAAGGTCATTCTCCTTACCGCCGCTGACGACGCGACGGTCAAAGAGAGGGCGTTGAGAATGGGCGCCTCAGCGTTCGTGCTGAAAATTCGAATGGCGACCGACCTCCTACCGGCGATCGAACAGGCACTTGAACATTGAAGCTCGATCCGCCTCACGATCGGCTGGAAGGGAGACCGCGGTCAATTGGGGAGGTTCATTCGTCCGTACTGCTCCCTACGTTTCTTCTGGAGTAGAGTCGGCCAACTTCACATAGCCGCAAGGAGTCAGTGATGGTTCGGGCGGCGAACGATCCGCAATGACGCTCGGCGCAAGCGCGGTGATCGGGCCATTAGAGTTCAGCGCTTGCTCGGCAAGGGCGGCATGGGCGAGGTCTGTTGCGCGCGCGACGAGCGGCTGGGTCGCGACGTCGCAGTCAAAATCCTCCCGCCCGCCTACGCGGCACACGCCGATCGCCTTCGCCGTTTCGAACACGAAGCGCGAGCCACGGCGGCGCTCAATGACCCCTGCGGCGATCCGACAGGACGTCTTCGCGGCGTATCATGCAGGGGCTCAGAGAATCAGCGGAGCGCGATTATACCGTCAGCAAGCCGCCTACAATGTTGTGGCCGATCAGATGACAGCGACAACACTTCTTCGCATAGCTGGCGTTTGTGCCGCGATGATCGCGGCCGCAGCACCCCTCGTTGCACAAGAGTCCGTGCTTGGCACATTTACCGTCAACGGCAAGACGACGCGTTTCAACCAGATTTACGCGACGTTCGAAGCGGCGCCTGGCGTACGTGACCAGAAGTACTTGATTCTGCTGGTCAGCGATGTTCCCGTTGCCCCGGCCGATCGAACGCCGGACCGGTTGTTGACGCTCGCTCGATCGGGCAAGGTCAAAGCGATCAAGCTGCGATGGAAATACGGGTTCGACTCGATTGCGGTCATTCCCTACCACGCCGATATCGCGGAGAGCGGCCGCGCCTTTGCGTCGATGTCCACGATGAACCTTTCGGCGCTCGACGACAAGCGCGTACACGCCGAGTTCAAGTCGAAGATGCTCGGTCAAACCTGGTTCTTCAACGCCATCGTCCAGACCCCGATCGCGACCGGCGGCGTCGCGGTGTTGGAGCCGGACGTGACCGCGACATCGATGTCTCCCGGCACGGCCGAAGCCGACCCGAAGCGCACCGTCGCCGAGGCGGATCCGACCGCTCTTAAACGCTCACTCGGCGCAATGGGATACGAGTACAAGCCGGAGGCGTTTTTTCAGGCGATCGCGGATCGCAACGCGCAGGCGGTGACGCAGTTCCTCGAGGCAGGGATGTCTCCGAACCAAAAAGACGAACAGAACCGCTACCCGCTCAATTACGCGGTGCTCTTTTGCGCCCAGTCGCCGGAAGAATCGGAGGCGGTGATTCGCGCACTCGTCGCGGCGAAGGCGGATGTGAAGACGAAAGATCCCGACAACGGCACGACGGCGCTCGTGGGCTCGGTGCAATCCTGCAGCGCAGGAACGGTGGACGCGTTGATCAAGGCCGGCTCGGACTTGAGCGCGAAGAGCAATGGCGGGGCGACCGCGCTGCAGCTGGCGAGGATCTTTGCACGCCCCGAAGTCGTCGCCGTGCTGGAGAAGGCGGGGGCGAAGTAGCAGCCCTGACACTCCGGTGTGTTTCGCGTCGCGCAGGCGAGCGTCCGCGTCGAAGGCGCGCTCAGGGTTTTGGCGGCGGCAACCGCCGCGCCGCGGAGTAGCGCCGCGCCTCATCGATGATCGTCTCGATGCGGACCAGCCGGTCCCGCAGGTCGCGATTTTCGGCGCGCAGCACTTTCACTTCCTCAGAGAGCGCTGTCACCTTGTCGATGATGGTCGCGACGGAGCGCAGTGTCTCCCACGCTTCTTTGACGAGCGTCATGCGCGCGGTTTGCGGCCGCGCGCCGGGCGCTCATGCAGTTGAAGCCGATCGGCGATGGACGCCAGCTCGTCCGGCGACAACTCGTGGCGCGCGCGCTCGGCGGCAGCAACATCTCTGTCATCGCTGCGCTCGCGCAGCGCGCGGATGGCTGCCAAATCGGCATCAACTGCCTTGCACGCCTTGCGGACGCGCGGTTTGAGCTCGGCGAGCATTTCGAGAAAGGCGCGCTCTTCCGGCTGTCCGCGGCCGAAGAGACGCCTCCGGACGAACTCCGCGGTTGACACCCTGGCGTCCGCCGCCTGCGCCTCGAGCGCCGCTTTTTCGTCTTCGGCCATCATGACGATCAATCGCGCCGTCGCCGCCACTGCCCACCTCCGCTGAACATGTACATGTCCATGTATAACCTGGCGGCGGCGCCGCCGTCAATGCCTTCCTACAAATAGCCGGCCCACCAGCGACGCCGCGAAAATTTCACACCCGCGAACCAGCGGCACAGCGGATACATCAACACCACCACGGCTATCCACACGAGGTAGGTGACCGCGAGCGAGTAGCCGAAATCCGGTGGAAACAGCCGGCTCGGACCGCCCATTGACGGAACCGGCGCAAACACAAACGCGCGCGCGGTGCTGCCATAGCGCAACCACGAAAAGCTCGCGGCAAGGAGGTGGGCAACCCAGAAGTGCACCACGTAAAAGAAGAACGGCACGCGGCCGAAGACGACGAACGGATGACGCGAGGTCAGCGATCGCCGCTCAAGGAGCGCGAGGATCAACATCGCCGCGCCCATCGTCATCGCGAGAAATGCCAGTGACGGCGGGTACTTGGTGGCATTGAGAAATGACAGCACCGTTACGCTCGCCGCCGGCTGTGCGCTCCATGGCCGTGGGTCGCCGTACACATTCAGAGCCCTGAGCGCCACAAACAGGGCTATTAAGACGAGACCAGCCACCAGGAACACTCGACGTCTGCGCTCGCGCTCCAACGTGAAAACCGGTCCGGCACAAAAGCCTGCCGCCATCAAGGCGATCCACGGAAGCACCGGGTAACCCACGACAACAGGAATGCCGCCAACGAGAAACACGCCCGGCTGATGCGCCATCTGCCAGAGCGGCGCGAACGATCCGAACTGCGCTGCGCGGAGGCCGTCCAACGCGTTGTGCAGGAACAGGACGGCGATGCTGAACGCGGCGAGCACAGGGCGCGGAAGGTGGATCAGGACGGCCAGCGCAATCATCGAAACCCCGATCGCCCACAGGATCAGCAGCAGCCACGGATACTGCGTGGCGAAGCTGAAGTTCATCGCCACGCGCATTACCGTGAGCTCGATGGCAATCAGCCACAAGCCTCGCGTGAACAGAAACCACGACAGCCGCGCCTTCGATCCCTCACGCTTCAGCCGAAGAAAGCTGCCGACACCAGCGGTGAACACAAACGCCGGCGCGCACACGTGCGTGACCCATCGTGTGAAAAAAAGGATCGGCGTTGTCCGCGCCAAATCGTCGGGCGCGAAGGACATCGCGTCGGCATGAAAGAAATCGCGCACGTGGTCCAGCGCCATGATGACCATGGCGACACCACGCAAGGCATCAAGTGAAGTCAGGCGAGCGTCGGCCGGCGTCGTGGCGACCGTCCGGCCGTTACTGAGACTTTCCACGCGCGGTGATCGGCCAGATCGCTTCCACACGATCGTTGCGGATGGCGTAAATCTGGTCGTACAGATTAACCACGGGATCGCAGTGCGGCACCACGAGCTCCAGACGATCGCCGA
>JBKPAJ010000025.1:0-30925 GCA_046726375.1 Acidobacteriota bacterium | reverse complement strand
CTGTCGCCTGACGGCCAGCGGATCGCGGTAGGGATCAACGACCAACGCGCGACGTCTGGACTTGGGACCTGGAGCCGCAGACGCTGACGCAGGTCACGTCCCGGCGTGACTGCACCACGGCCTAGCGCACTGCAGGCGCGGGGGCTCGCTTCGCGATCTGGTCCTCCACCGGCACGACGCCACGCTTGTGCTCTTCGGCCAGCCGCCGCAGTTCGGCCACGACCTCGGGGTGATCGCGCGCGACGTCGAACTGTTCTGAAGGATCGTGCTCGAGGTTGAACAACCAGGGAGGGTCGACGCGCTCGGGGACCTTGTCGTGGCCCTCCGGCCGGGTGAAGAAATGAACCTTGAACGCGCCCGACCGGACCGCCTGCAGCAATGAACCGCGATAGTAGAAGTAGGTCCGACGGGGGCTCGGCCCCGTGCCGCGCAGCACCGGAGTGAGGTCGTACCCGTCCAGCACGCGGTCTGACGGCGCAGGCGCACCGGCGAGCGCCGCAAACGTGGGCAGCAGATCGAAGAAGGCGCCCATCTCCATCACCGCGCCCGGTTTCAGGGTGCCAGGCCACAGGAACAGCGCCGGCACCCGCACCCCGCCCTCGAAGGTGGTGCCCTTGCCGTCGCGGAACGGTCCGGAGGATCCCGCCAGGTCACGCTGCACGAGCCAAGGGCCGTTGTCACTGGTAAAGACGATAAGCGTGTTGCGCTCCAGCCCGAGCTCCCCGAGCACGGCGCGCAACCGGCCGACGCCCGCGTCGATCTCCTCGATCACGTCGCCGTAGGCGCCGCGGGCGCTTCGGCCCTCGAACTCGTGATGCGCAAAAAGCGGCACGTGCGGCATGTGGTGCGCGATGTACAGGAAGAACGGCCGGTCCCGGTTGGCCTTGATGAACTCCACGGACTTCTCGATGTACCGGTGCGTCAGCGTGGACTGCAGGGCGGGCCGCTCCACGATCCTGCCGCCGCTATAGACCGGGACGTTGAAGTATTCGCTCTTTGGCCGCTGGATGCGGTCGGGCGGGCTGCCGGGCACCGCCTCCATGTCGTTCGAGAACGGGATCCCGAAATACAGGTCGAACCCGTGCCGTTCGGGCTGGTACTGCGGCAGGTGCCCGAGGTGCCACTTGCCCATCATCGCGGTCGCGTAGCCGCGGCCCTTCAGCAGCTCCGGGATCGTCACCTCCGACTGTGGCAGCCCGCCGAGCGAGTCGGCGAACAGGACGGTGCGCGTCTCCGAGGCCAAACCGCTTCGCACGGCAAGGCGGCCGGTGAGCAGCCCGGCGCGGCTCGGCGTGCAATACGGCGCGCCCGAATAGAAGGTCGTCCATTTCTGGCCTTCCACAACGAAACGGTCCAGGTGCGGCGTGCGAATCGTCGGGTGGCCGTAAGCGCCGATGTCGCCCCAGCCGAGGTCGTCGGCCACGATCAGGATGATGTTGGGCGGCCGCTCGCCCGCGCGCTGAGCGGCCGGTGGCGCCGCCGTCGACGCGGCGAGCAGGAAGGTAGCCAGGAGCAACCGGGTCATCGGACCGCCTTTCCCTCCTGAAGCACGCCGTACACGCAGGGTCCCAGCCTGAAACTCAACGCCCCTCTCGGCCCTCGAGCGCGTCGACGTACCCGGCGCCCGGAGGGAGGTCACCGGTTCGCGGCATGGTTGAGCACAGATAATAGTCGACGCTTTCCTTGCTGCGCAGGTGAACTCCCGGGCGGCGAGCGCGCCGGTGATGATCGGCTGCAGCTACTGCTCCCGCGCGTACCGCCCGAGGAGATACCGCGCTCCGTATGACGGTTCCACGTTGAGTAGACGCTCGCGCTTCCATCGCGATGGCAAGCGCGCGCGTTCGATCAACGGGTGATCACTCATGCGACGCTCACTCCGCGGCCGACGTCAACATCGCGACAACCTTTTCGTCGAGTTGCCGCGCGACGAGGGATGCCTCCGCGTTTCCATACGGCGCTAGGAAACTCGCCATCAGGTCGTACGACACGTACACACCGTCGGCGCGCTCGTCGATCTATACCGGTAGGCCAAGCTCGGCCCAGTGTTCGGCGATCTTGTCGTCGCGGACGCAGTCCAAGCTAGACTGATCGTTTCGAGCTGGTGACCCATGGATACGCCTGATCCCGTGACGACGCAAACGCCTTTTGCGGTGACTGTCTCGCGTCCTGAGCGACTGTTTCCGAAGCTCACACCCGCGCAGCTGGCGCGAGTCGCCGCGCATGGCCGACGACGCTCGACCACACGCGGAGAAGTGCTGATCGACGTCGGCGATCGGATCGTGCCGTGCTTCGTCGTCGTCTCCGGCGAGATTCAGGTGCTGCAGGTCTCCGATGGGACCGAGACGCTCATTGTGAGCCATGGCCCTGGGAGCTTCTCGGGAGAAGCCAACCTGATTTCGGGTCGCCCGTCGATGGCGAGACTGCGGGTCGTCGAACCAGGCGAAGTGATCGAACTGACTCGCGAGCAACTGCTCGCGCTGGTGCAGACCGATGCGGAGCTGAGTGAGATCCTGATGCGCGCCTTCATTCTTCGTCGCGCTGAATTGATCGCGCGCGACGTGGGAGGGGTGGTTGTCATCGGATCCACGTACAACGCCGGGACGCTCAGGATCAGAGAATTTCTGACGCGGAATGGGCATCCGTTCCACTTCATCGACCTTGATCGCGACACTGACGCGCAGGAGCTGCTCGACCGGTTTCATGTCAGCGTCGCGGACGTGCCGGTGCTGATCTGCGGCGTCGAGACCGTGTTACGCAGTCCAACGAACGCGCAGATCGCGGACTGCCTCGGCTTCAATGAGAACGTCGACCAAACGCGAGTGAACGATCTTGTCGTCGTCGGGGCGGGACCGGCAGGACTCGCCGCTGCAGTGTATGGCACGTCGGAAGGGCTCAATGTGCTCGTCCTCGAATCGAACGTACCCGGCGGACAGGCGGGGTCCAGCTCGCGCATCGAGAACTATCTCGGATTTCCGACCGGGATTTCAGGGCTGGACCTGACGGGCCGAGCATATGCACAGGCGTTGAAGTTCGGCGCCCACGTGATGGTCGCGAAAGGCGCGACGCGGTTGGCGTGCGACGGGCAGCGATACACCGTGGAAATCGATGGAGGGCCGAAGGTCCTCGCGCGGACGGTCATCATCGCGACCGGCGCAGAGTACCGGAAACCGGTGCTCGAGAACCTGTCGATGTTCGAAGGCGCGGGCGTCTACTACGGCGCCACGCCCATGGAAGCGCAGCTCTGTCGGGGCGAGGAGGTGGTGGTCGTCGGCGGCGGCAATGCGGCCGGACAGGCCGCGGTGTTTCTCGCGCAGACCACACGACGCGTCCACCTGCTGGTCCGAAGAGACGGACTGGCCGACACCATGTCGCGCTATCTCATTCGGCGGATCGAGGAGACCCCATCGATCGTCCTGCGGCCCCGTACGCAGATTATCGGCTTGGAAGGGAACGAACGGCTCGAGCGGGTCCGGTGGCGCGACGAGCGAACGGGCGACATCGAGACGCATGGTATCCGCCATGTCTTCATGATGATGGGGGCGGTCCCCAACACGCGCTGGCTCGATGGGTGTATTGCCCTCGACGACAAGGGATTTGTAAAAACCGGCCCGGATCTCTCGTCCGACGAGCTGGCGGCCGCGAAATGGCCGCACACCCGTTCACCGTTTCTGCTCGAGACGAACCGCCCCGGAATCTTTGCGGTTGGAGACGTGCGCGGCGGCAACGTCAAGCGCGTGGCGTCAGCGGTCGGCGAGGGGTCGATCGCCGTCGCGTTTGTGCATCAAGTGCTTCGGCCGTAAATGACGTCATGTCCGAGCAGGGTTGCGTTCACATCGATGCGATTACCACCGTCAAACATCCCAAACGACGGGAATGTCAGCAGTGAGTGAAAATCGGTGCAAGCTGGGTGCACCTCCGGACGTGCCAGGAGTGTGGCGGCACCCACTGTTGCGACGATTCGCCCAACCGCCACGCGACGAAACACGCCCGTGCGACCGGACATCCGGTGATCGCCTCAGCCGAGCCGGGAGAGCGCTGGCTCTATTGCTATCCCGACGACGCGTTTACCGAATACTGAGAGAAGTGCGGCGATGTGACTGCACGCAGTGCCGACGATGAGGACCTCGACGAGACACTTGAGGAGACCTGTCAGCCAGCGACGCGCCGGCAAACACCGTTGAAACCGGCGATCACACATCCGACCATATAGACCTCGGCCAGGCCGCTCCCTGCAGCATCGCTGCCGTCGGTGAGCGCGGCGATGATCATCACCGCGCCCAGCACGACGTCGAACGCGAAGACCGACCAAGACATCTCCTAAGACTGAGAGCGTGCGAAATGAGGCAAGTTTTGCAAGCGCCTTAGGGGATGTCTAGCCCCCGCGGAGCGGGGGCAAACCAACACACGGCAGTGAAGCGGAGACAACTTCGCAGTCCTTGGCGGTTTGAGGCGGAGCTTCACTGCCAGCCCTTGTCAAACTCACTTCGCGCTCGCGACAGCGGACTCGATCTCGCGCATGATGCGCTCGCGCTCGTCGAACATCATCAGATTGATCGCGCCGCGGAGGTCAACGGCCGCCTTGCCAACGACGAAATGCCAGACGCTCATGAGCTGGTCGCTGCCCGGGACCTCGACGTAATCCAGTATCTCGCCGGGGCGCGCCCGACCTCCGGGCATCGCGGGAGCGGCGTGCTCGTCGAACATGTTCCTCAGCCTGCGCAGTCGCTGGTTATACGCCGGCGTTCCGACCTCGGGTCCGTCCAGATTGTCGGACCTGACTTCGGCTGCGAAGACGATGAACGCGTGCCCACGCACGATCGCCGCCGCCTGGGGACCGGCCAGCGCTGTCCGGATCGCCTCGCCATCGGACGGCGGCAATTCCCCCAGCTTGGATTCGAGCAGCTCGACGATCTTGCCTGACCCTTCGTACAGACTATTGATAAGGGCGATCCGATTGGTGATCGCCGCGCGCGCCTGTTGCCACGCGGCACTGGACGGGCCCCATCGACTGCCCAGACGCACGGCCCCTGGGGCGTTCTGTAACAGGCGATCGATCAGCGGATTGACCTCCTCCGTCGTGAGCAGCCGTGCCACCGCCAGCATCGGACCTGCCAGCATCGCGACAACGGGGTCGCTCGATGAAGGTGGTCGATGCGCGGCGGTGACACTCGCGCGATTGTCGGCAGTCCCCAGCGTAAAGCTTCTGAAAAATCGTTCCGCGTGCGGATTGGGCAGTCCCTTTGCCCCGAGCGTCATCAGCGCATACAGGTGCTGGTCGGTCAGCACCAGCAGACCGCTGCCTTCGAGTTCGATCTCGTTTTGTTTCCCCTCGATCTCAAACCGAAGCGAAGGGTATCCGTGGAAATCGCCTGGCGACGACGAGCGCAAGGTCCCATCGATGCCACTGAGCACCGAATCTCTGACGGCTTCGAGATACGTTGCGCCCACGACCCGATTGCTCGCAAAACCTCGTGCGGCCGGACCAACCGGTTGCGCGACGATGCAGAACGACAGCAGACCCGTCGAGAACGTGTAGCTGCCTGGCGTGTCGTCGCGCTGCTGTTCGCCAGGGACTTCGATCGAGAAGCCCTTTCCACTCGGGGCGAGCGTCTGCCAGCGCGTCTCCGCGCCGCTGGACGCCACACCAAGCGAGACGAACGTGATGAGAACGATGGTGAAGATGTGCCGAGTCATGATGGTGGCTCCTGTTGGCGAACGACAATCACGGGACCGTCACGACCTGCGCCGCTGTGAGGGGGCTCACGCCGCAGGGATTTCGTGACGCCACGCTCAGGTTGTACGTGCCCGGGCCGACGGCACCCTTCAGCGCACGACTGGTCGTGGCGTAACTGCCGACGAAGCTGCCACTGACGTTCAGGACGTACTCTGTCGCCGCCCATCCGATCACAGGCGGTTCCCACACGACGTAGATCGTGCTGCCTGACGCGTACGCCAGGAGCCGAGTTGGCGCGTGTGGCGCACCGGAGCACCCGGTGGGGAAGGTGAATGTCAGCGGACGAACATCGGCGGAATATCCGTTGTACGCCGTCAGTCCAGGACTGCTGACACCGGCGTCGTTGGCAGCACGCAGCCGCAGTCTGTAGGTGCCGGGTGGCACGCCGTAGAAGTCGATGCGCTCGCCGAGCGGCAACGGAATCGAGCCGTTGAAGTCACCGGAAACATCCAGGACGAGCGAACTCGGCGGACCACCGTCGAACGTGTTGTGCCACGCCAGCGAAAGCTCGGATCCGTTCGCGACCCCCTGGAGCAGCCCGGCGGCGAGGGGGGCACTGGCACGTTGACATGCAGCGGAATCTCGTTCGACGGCGGGCCCAATTCGTCGCCCGCCTGGGGGCGCACCCGGACAAAGAAGGAACCGGTTGGCGCGACGAACGTGTAGATCGGCGCCGCGCTGTTGGTCGAGATTGAGGCAAGTGTTTCGCCAGGCGCCAGCCCGCCCTCGAGCACATAGTTCTCTGGATTGCGCGCGAACGGAGGTGTCCAGCGCAGGGTTACTCCGTTGCCGGAGATCAAGGAGACTCGCAATCCGGTTGGTGAGTGCAGGGTCGACTCCTCGTCAGGAGTGAGCGTTAGCGACCGGCACTGCAAGGTGCCGACATGTCCCGCCGTGTCGTCCCTGATGCGGAGTTTCCATTGGGGCCGACCTTTCACAGATCGCCATCCTTTCCGAGGTCGTGAGGCGGGATGTCAGTGCGACACACCCGCAGGCGTCGAATCGACTGTCATCGATCGCCGCGACCGCCAGTGGCCTGGTCGATTCAATGAGCGACATCGTGTGGGCGATCAATCCGGGCCGCGACTCGATGCCGGATCTGGTCCACCGGATGCGCCGGTTTGTCAGCGACACGCTCGGGGCCAGAAATATCGCGTTCCGCTTCGAGGCGCCGGCCGACACCGACGCGGTGGCGCTCGGCGCCGACGCACGCCGCAATGTCTTCCTCGTGTTGAAGGAAGCCGTGCACAACATCGTTCGTCATGCGCACGCCAGTTCAGTCGACATCCGCCTCGAGCGCGACGGGCGATGGCTCACGCTCGCAGTGCGTGACGATGGGGTGGGGTTCGATCCGGCGGAGCGGGCGAGTGGCACGGGGCTGTCGAGCATGCGCGCCCGCGTCGAGGCGCTCGGCGGCCGGCTGCACCTCGATTCACGCCCCGGCGGCGGGACTTGCGTGACTCTGACCGTGAGCTGCCGCTGAAAAATCGGAGACTCTTTACATTCCCGCCCATGCAGGTGGTGTCGCAATCACGTCGTAGACTCGTCACATCATGACGAGCAGCCCCGACTCGGCTCCCACGGTCGGTTCTCCGGCGTCGCCGGTCATCCGCGTCGTGGCGGTCGAGGACCGGCGTGAATTGAGAGAGGGCCTTACGGTGCTGATCGATGGCACGGAAGGTTATGGGTGCATCGGATCGTACGGCTCGATGGAGGAGGCGCTCGCCGGCATCCCGCGGAACGTGCCAGACGTGGTGCTGCTCGACATCGGCCTGCCCGGTATGACCGGGATCGAGGGCGCGCGCATCCTCAAGTCGCGTTTTCCAGATCTGCGGATCCTGATGCTTACAGTTTACGAGGACGATGCGAGGATCTTCGAAGCGTTGTGTGCGGGCGCGACGGGCTACTTGCTGAAGAAGACGCCTCCTGCCCGGCTGCTCGAAGATCTCAAGGAAGCGGTCAACGGTGGCGCCCCGATGTCGCCCGAGGTCGCCCGTCGCGTCGTCGAGCTGTTCCGCACGTTTCAGCCGCCGCCAGCGGCCGACTACGAGTTGACGCCGCACGAGACGCGACTGCTGCGGCTGCTCGTCGAAGGTCACAACTACAAGACAGCGGCCGCAGACCTCGGCGTCAGCGTCAACACCATTGCCTTCCACATGAAGCACGTGTACGTAAAGCTGCAGGTGCACTCGAAGTCGGAGGCGGTCGCGAAGGCACTCAAGAGCCGGTTGGTCTGAGGACCAACATTCCAGCAACTTCAAACGTTTATCCCAGTATGAGCGACCGGCCTGGAACGAAGGTCGTGGCGTTGTCAGGGGAGCACGCCGCGCGGCTGTCCGCTCTGTTCGGGGCGCACGCCGACCGGTTATACCGCCTCGCCCGACGCCTCACCTCTCTCGTTCAGGACAGCCGCGTGCCGCATCGGCGGTTGGCCCCTCGTACCGGAGGCCGAGAATTGCTTCAGGCTTTGTCGGATCAGGTACAGCGGCAATGAGCAGGCCCTTCAGCGTTCGCTCAATCCCTGAAAGCGACGGATGTCATATTCCTCGGGTAGCGATCTCGACGTCCGTTAGCCGAACGCTGGTTACGAACTCGCGAAGCGCTTGTCGCCCATCGGACGATAGGAAACACTGGCCCTCTCACAGTTAGCAAACGGCTGGCTACGGCGTGATGCCGTGGTCCGCGAGGAACTCCAAGTCGTCGGGCTGATCGAGGCGATACGCGCCGCCGACGCCGGTGCAGTTCGGGCTGTAGCCGAAGGACGTCACGGCGACGACGAGCAGCGAGTTCGTGTCGTCGAACGTCGGCCCGCCCGAGTCGCCGAAGCAGGTGCCGCCGGTGACCGGGTTGTTCGACAGCTGGATGTACGTCTTCTTCGGGTTGCTGACCAGATTGAGGAGCCGCAGCTCGGCCTTCAGCCTGGTGTCGCCCCCGATTTCGAAGACCGGGTGGGCCCGCTGTAGGCCGTACCCCACGACCTCGAAGAGGTGCTCGTTGCGGCGGCCCGCGTACTTCTGGAGGTAGTCGGCCGTCGGGATCGTCGCGTACGGTCCGGGCTGGGCCTCGTGGAGCTCGATGACGCCGGCATCGTGGATGTAGAACGCGCGGTCGTCGTACTCGGGATGCGGGAACGAGGTGCCACGGACCCAGAGCGGGTTGCCGTTGAGGAAGTCGCGGCGGGCTTCGTAGCGCGCCTGCTGGGTTGGGAAGTTGAGGTTGCCGTCCTCATCGAACGTCAGCGGCCAGCCGTCCCAGTGGTCGTCGTCCTCGTTCACGCTGAACCAGACGTCGTTGCCACCCGTGCCATTGCCGTTTTCGGCGGTGAAGCGGTTTTCCTCGGTCGTTGTCGACACGCTGTCGAGGCCGATCGCGAACGTGCAGTGACCGGCCGTCACGACAACCGTGCCGCTCAGGAGCGTCCCAGAGCAGCTGAACCAGCCGCCCGGCTGGTCCTCACCGTAGGGCGACGGCAGTGCGTCGGGGATGTAGAAAACGAGCTGGCCCACCATCGGGTGCTCTCCGGCGTCCGGGACGCCACCTTTCGTGACGGCGGTGGCCGGTGTCATCGAAAGCAGGAGCGCGAGAAGTGCCGCAAGAGCTGCTATGCGCGTGCGCATGAGTCCTCCGAGTGTGGCGGGCAGCGGGCCATGACCGATCGCTGGATCTGGCGCGACGCGGTGAAGCCGTCGGCGATGCCCGCACCTTCAGGAGTCGACAGGAACATTCCGGCCGACTCGCGGTTAGCATAACACCGCGCTTCTCAGGCCCTCCCCGATTACACAGGACATCCTGGCGGGTTACGCGTTGCCGGAAAGAGCCCTCGTCGCAAGAAGACCTTCACCAACGATCGCGATGCGCTGGTGGCCGCCCTCGGCAAGTTGCAGTTCGGGAATCCCACGCGCCTGTACGATGCGATTGCGGCTAGTCTCGACGAGCTTCGAGGCGTTGATGGCCGTCGCGTGGTGCTTGTCTTCACCGATGGCGACGACACCGCGAGCCGCCTGAGCTTCAAGACCGTTCTCGAGCGCGCGCGCAAACCGCTAATCGCCATTCGGCGAGAATGCGGTGACGGCTGGCGCGGGAGTTCGTGGCTGCCAAACATCGATCGTGCCCTCGCATTACTGTCCCGACCCAGGTGACGGCATGCTGGTCGCGAAGTAACCGCTGCGGGCTCGAACCGTGAGACCTTTGCGCCTCGTGCGAACGTCAAGGCGGTACCAGCCGGAGGTTGGAGCAGACTCGATCGCGAGAAAGTACTGCTGTCGCAATTCCGCCATGACGTCCGCCACCGCCGCGCTGGCGTCTTGGGCCGAGGCCACATGGCGCAAATCGCCGCCCCTCCACCACGCCAGGTTGGCGAGCGAGTCCTCACGCGCGGCGGAGTTGTCCATCACACGCGGTCCTGGTTCGACGCACAACACGTAGACTGGAACATCGATCGCGCTCGCGAGGCCCGAGACATCCGGTGACGTCAGTACGCTGCTCGTGTCGGCGCCATCGGTCACGACGATGATCGCCCGCCGTTGAGCGCGCCGCTCGGCCACCTGCTTCGCCGTATCGGCAATGGCGTCATAGAGCGATGTCAAACCCCACCCTTCAGTGCGCTCCAGCGCTCCGCGAATCACGTGAGGCTCATTTGTAAACGGTGTGTCTTGACGAATGGCTTTGTCGAACGTAAACAGCGCCGCTTCATCGGACGTCCGATCCAAGTGGTCGAGCACGGCGCGAACGATGACCCTGCCGTTGTGCAGGTTCGGTCCTCGCATGCTGCCGCTGTTGTCGAAGAGCACGCCGAGCGTGACTGGCCCGCGTTCCGTCGCGGTGAAGTCGACGACGCGGCGCCGCCGGCTGTCTTCGAACACTTCGAAGTCGTCTCGCATGAGATCACGAACGACTCGGTTCTTGCCATCGCGCACGACAGCAGTGATCGGAACAAGGCCGACGCTCGCGCGGAAGGTCGGCAATGCCTCCTGTGCGCGGAGCACCTGCGAATCGCTCGTCATGGCGACCAGAACTGCGGCAACTATTGCCGCGACGACACGTCGCGCCCAGCCCAGAGTGATCATCGCTTGCGGTGGAGTTCTCAGATCCAAGATAACGTGACCGCGACAGTGCCGCTAGCGAGTGTCCGGCCGTCCATGCAGAATGCGGGAATGGCGCAAATTTTCGCAGGCAAACCGCCCGATCGATTGCTGGTTTTTGGTGGTCCCGCCAAGCGCCGAGGCGCACCCTGCAGGGGACGTTCCCAAGCCCGTCGAAGGCGACATCGGCGCGCGCTAACCCGAAAGGCAGGCGGTTTGGCTGGGAGATGAACCTGAGCGTCTGGCAAAACTCTTGCGGCCGTTCCACGACCTGACCTGACTCCGACACGGAGGACCACGAGCGTGCGCACCGATCCCACCGTCCGTCGAGCCGCGGTCGTCGCCTTGGCAGCTGCTACTACTCTCGTCGCGTCGGTCGACACGCCTCGGGCGCAAGATGGCTTCCGCTTCCGAACCGGCGTCGATTTGGTCAATGTCACCGCGACGGTCACGGACCGATCAGGACGCTTCGTTCCAGGGCTCACGCTAAACGATTTCATCGTCCACGAGGACGACCGGCCGGTCGAAGTCACGCATTTCAGCGCCGACCGTGTCCCTGTCAGTCTCGGCATCGTCCTCGACACCAGCGGCAGCATGGCCGGCGAGAAGATTGTCAATGCGCGGGCCGCCATCGAACGGTTTCTCGATCAACTCCTCGATCCAGAAGACGAAGTATTTCTGTATGGCTTCTCGAGCGATGTCGAACTAATTCAGGAATGGACCTCGAATCGCAACGCCGTCTCGAGCAGCTTGCGGCGTGTGCGGGCGGGCCGGCGGCACCGCCATCTACGACGCGGTAATCGAAGCGGTCCCGATGGCGCAAAGGGGTCGCAACCGCAAGAAGGCGATCGTCCTGACCTCGGACGGCAACGATACCAACAGCCGCGTGAGGGCGCGAGACGTGGCGCAAGTCGTAGGCGAGACCGAAGTACTCGTCTATGCGATCGGCATCGATGGCCGTGAAGAACCAGCAATCCGGACGCTGCCGCCGACCGTCCCCCGGTGGCCGGTCCCACTTCCGCCGTTTCCGATTCCCGGCCGCGGCCGTCCCCGCACGTCGTGGCCGCTTCAACAACAACGATTTCCGCCGTTCGGCGGCATGGTCGGCGGAGATGCGCTCAACGTTGCGGCGCTGCGCGACATCACCGATAACAGCGGTGGCCGCACGGAGATCGTGCGTGATGCCCGCGATCTGGATCGGGCGACGGCCAGCATTGCCGACGAACTGAGCAAGCAGTACTACCTCGGTTACCCGAGTCCCGGCCATGGCGATGGCCGCTGGCATTCGATTCGTGTGGAAGTGCGCGATCGAGACTTACGCGTCAGAGCGCGGCGCGGCTACCTCGCGACGTCCTGACATAACGTTTGACGCTCCGCGACCATCACTCGCCGACGATTCGACCGGCTGTCAGGAATCGCTGGTAGTTCACGTACTCGGTCGTGGTCCGCAGCCGCGGCGTACCGGCGCCGCGCGTGATCTGCAGCGATGACATCGATGCCGGAAGGAGTATCACTTCATCGGGATCGGTAAACGTTACGGCCTTGAATCGAATCGATGTGTCCCACCACTCCATCGTCCAACTCCTGGCAGTATCGGCGCGTGGGGTCGCACGTTTTGGCAAGGGGATCTCCACCATGCCAATCAAGCTCTGATCGAGCCGCAGCACATTCGCCGGTCTCCGCATCGATCCAGATGCGGCCGCGCATGCCACCGTCGATGTTGAAGCTTATGCAATCATCGCGGCCATCGACCATGCGCGTGTCGACAGTCAGCTTCGTCAATACTCGATAGTCCACCACCACGGCAGGTCGCCGATCAACGCGACCATGCCCCGCCATCGTGAACTCGTAATCCGAGCGCTTGGCCGGCAGCAGGAGCGAGAGCGGCTGTGGTTCTCGCGTTTCCTGTTCCGGCGTTGTGCAGTTGTCGCGATCGTCGCGGCCAGACTTCCGCCCGTTGACCCGAAGGACCTCGCGGATCGCCTGTGCTTCATCTGACGCGTCGGTCGCCTGCCATGACAAATGCAAGGCCGATTCGACGGTCCGACCGAATCCGTCGCTCGACCAGCTCGCGCTCAGCGGTTGGAGGTGCACTCGCTCGAGACACGCGATGCTTTGCGCCCGCGCGAGGTAGCGTTCGACGCGTCCGGCGGCGCGCTGCAACACGATCGACAGTGTTGATGAATCAAGCGGCCTTGCCGCTGACACACCAACGCCAGCGGCGAGCGTCATCGCGACAGCCACGTCTCGCATCGCGCGCGGATTATCGCATGAAACCGAGAACGGCGCTCACAGCAACGTGCCGCGCAGAATCACGACGGCCACTGAAAAGTAGATGACGAGCCCCGTGACATCGACGAGTGTCGCGACAAACGGCGCAGACGAGGCGGCCGGATCGAAGCCCAGACGCCGCATCACGAAAGGCAAGAGCGACCCGGTCAGCGTGCCCCACAGCACCACGCCGACCAGCGACACCGCCACCGTCACGGCCACGAGCAACCAGTGTTCGCCATAGATGTCGGAGAATGCCGACCACAAGGCGATACGCAGGAACCCGATGCTGCCGAGAATCGCGCCAAGCGAGAGACCCGCCATGATCTCGCGGCGCATCACTCGCATCCAGTCTCGAATCGTCACCTCACCGAGGGCGAGGGCGCGGATCGCCAACGTGGCCGCCTGCGACCCCGAGTTACCTCCGCTCGAAATGATCAATGGCACGAACAAGGCCAGCACTACGGCTTTCGAAATCTCGCCCTCGAATGCACCCATCGCGGTCGCCGTCAACATCTCGCCCAGGAACAACGCGGTCAGCCACCCGGCACGTTTCTGAATCATCCGGCCGAAGGCGATCTTCATGTACGGCTCGTCCAACGCCTCCGAGCCGCCGACACGCTGAATGTCACGCGTCGCCGCAGCCTCCGCCACGTCCAGTACGTCGTCGATGGTGACGATGCCGATCAACATCCCGGCCGTATCGGTGACCGGGAGCGCCGTGCGATCGTACTGACGGAACACGGCGACGGCCGCCTGCTGATCGTCGGTCGCCTTCAGCGCGACAAACTGGCGATCCATGAGATCGGAAACGCGCTTGTCCAACGGCGCGAGCAGGAACTCACGGATACGAATGTCGTCGATCAACAGGCCATCGTCGTTGACGACATAGACGTGATTGAGCGTCTCGCTGTCCTGACCATGAGCGCGCACGTAGTCGAGCACCTCGCGTACGCTCCATTCCTCCCGCACCGCCACGTAGTGCGGCGTCATCAGACGGCCGACGGACTTCTCCGGATACCCAAGCAGCGTGAGCGCGACCGACCGCTCGTCAGGCGCGAGCAGCGACAACAACTCGCGAGTCGCCACGGCCGGCAGCTCCTCGAGAAACATCGTGCGATCGTCGGGCGCCATGTTGTTCAGCAGCGCCGCGACGTCCTCCTTGGCCATGGCCTTGAGCAGCGCCTGCTTTGCGTCGCCGGGCAGATACTCGAACACGGCAGCCGCATCCTTTCGCGGCAACACCCGAAAGACGACCACCTGATCCTCGAGGCCGAGGGCTGTCAACAGCGAGGCGACGTCACCCGCGTGCCGGTTGCGCAGAAGATCTCGCAGCCGCGCGTAATCGTGAGCACGAAGAATCGAGGCGAGCTCTTCCGCCGGTTGTGCGACCGCGCGAATCGCCGCCAGCGCCTCGTCTCGTTGAGGGCCGGATAATTGGTTTTCCATTTGCGTGAGGGCTGCTCGAACGACGTCGTGATGGTGGACGTGCGGCCCAACCGCCTTCACGGCGTCGAGCCAGACACGGTGAATCAAATCGAGATCGCGCGGTGTGAGCGTCGGCGGATGTGCACCCAGGTGGTACAGGTCCGCGCGGCCGCTGCGGTGATAGATCAGCAGGCGAACGTCGAGATCGTCCGGCTTGGAAGCGCGTTCCCAGGCCTCGCCCAGTAGCCGGGCCTGATCGACCGCCGAGAGCGTCGACGATTCACCGACGTACACGTCAGACGATCGCAGCCGCACGATCGTCGCCACGATCGCGTCGAACACATTCGCGGCGGGGACGATCAACAGGCGGACAGGACGACCCTGCCGCTCGGCAACAGCGATGACATCAGACAGCAGTTGCCGTTCGTACGCGGTCGGCGCGGTCTCCGTGTCGCGGGTCGAATCGGCCGCGCCGTCAGCGCCGATCAGCCGCACGGTCATCACGACGACATCGCGATCGCCCGCGGCCTGGAGTGCCGCCGCCAGGTGCGTCAACGCATGCGGGTTACGCACCGGTACGAGAAGATTGCCCGGACGCGCGTCGACCTGATCGAGCGAGAGCTCGGCAGCCGGGAGCAGGTCGAACGTGTCGGATTCGACAACCGCCGGCTCGTGACCGCCGGCAGTGGTGAACCACAACCCGAGCGCGCCAAGGAGGGCCGCGCTGGCAATCGACGGCATGTCGCCTGTGAGCAGCATCGCCAATGCGCTCGCACCCACCAGTGCGGCCGGCGCGAGCACACCGAGCGGAAGCTCATACCGCCCGACGCGGAGATTGACTGGCACCTCGAACGCCGGGCGGCGTGGGGCGGTGCGCCGCAGGCGCACGACGGCCCCCGCGGTCAGCACGAACAGCGCCGCGAGCGCCACGCCATACGATCGCGACAGCCACACGACGCGGCCGCCGCTCACCACGATGACCAGCATCATCGCCGCGGCGACGACATCAATCGCGCCGGTCGGAGTGCCAAACCGCGGGTGGAGTGATTCGAGACCGCGCGACAGCGTGCCATCGCCCGACACCCGCTGAATGGTCTGCTGCGCATCGCCGAACGCCGCGTGCGCCGCAGGCATCAGCAACAACAGCGCGGTGGCGACGATTGCGAGCGCGAGAACATCTCTCATCCACTGTGATGCCGCGACATGCTGCGCGAGCCCGGCCAGCGGAGCGTCAATCCAGTACGTCTGTTCCGCGGGCGGCACGAGCAGACTCACCAGAAACGTCCCAAGCGTCGTGATGAGGAGCGCGAACGCGATCGTGAGAAGCGCCCCGCGCTTGAGCGCGTCAACACGTGGGGGCGGCAGTTCGTGGGCGGATCGCCCGAGGACGTCCATGCCACCGACCGCTGGCAGCGCGAGCGCAAAACCGATCAGGATCGCGAGCACTTCATCAACGGCGAACCAACCGGTGAACGCGGCGGGCCGCGGCCCAGAGAGGAGCGCGCGCAGCGGCATGACATCACCGCGCACCACGGTAATAACACCCCAGATCATCGTGAGCACGAGGATGCCCACGGCGATCCAGACGCCGCGTGACAGGGGATCGCGCCCGATGTCGCGCCCGCTGCGCTTCCGGATCCAGATCACGCCGATTGCCGCAGCGCCGAAGAGGGTGGCCAGGTCCTCAGGCCGCGCGTAGCGCGAAAAACGCCATCCTGCGATCGCCGTGACCGCCACCGTCGCCGCGTAGTGGCCGAACACGATGGCGGCGAGCGCGCCCACCATGAGACGCTCGGCCAGCAGCACCGCGGCCGCCGCGCGCGCCGCGCGCGTACCAAAGGCGCGGCGAACGCGTCCAACGAGGCCGCCGGAAAGGAGTAACGCCCAACTCTCGATGTCAATCGCGCGCGCTGCGGCAGCGACGACCGTGGCGGCGAGGACGAACCAACCCGCCGACGCGCCTGTGACCGACACCGTGAGCCCGGAGATGAAGAAGGCTGCTACGCCAAGCTGCGCGATCGCGACGGCCGCCGCCTTCCGCACCGACATGAAGGGGAGGAGCGACGTCGAAGAGAGGACGACACGAATGCGGCGCGGGCCGCGGGAGAATGACGGCATCGTCAAGCCGCGGGGCACGCTCTCTCAAACTGAGCCATGTCGGTGACGTCGCGATCTAACGGAATCTTCTCATTAGCCGGCAACCCCGTACCGCGTACAGGCGGCGTGCAGGCATTTTGCAGCCTCATCTCGGCACTGACCATGCACCTTGCAACGACGCCGCCGCATCGTGTTCGACACGCCACCATCATTACGCATCGGGACAACCGCGGTTCATAATGGTGACATGCGAGCGATGTCGAACATGACGGCCGTCGCGGTTACGGTCTGGGCGCTGAGCGTGACCTTCGCGCTTTAAGACGGCGTCTTGGCTCAAGCGCCACGCGCGGCGTTTCGTTCGGGGTCGAGCTCATTTCGCTGAGCGTCACGGTCAGCAACGCCCGGCGACAGTATGTGGACGATCTCAATGGCGACGATTTCGTCGTCTTCGAAACGGTGTGCCGCAGACCGTCGCCTTCTTCGGGAGATCGACCGTGCCGCTGGGAGTCGCGCTCCTGCTCGACACGAGCGCCAGCATGGAGCAGACGCTGCCACTCGCGCAGGAGGCCGCGATCGCGTTCGCACGCACGATCCGGTCCGCCGACGTCGCGACGATCATCGATTTCGACAGCACCGTGCGGACTGCGCAGCCCTTCACCAATGACATTTCGATGCTCGAAGACGCCATCCGGCACACGACTGCGGGCGGATCGACGGCGCTCTTCAACGCCATCTACATCGCCCTGAAGGAACTGGCGAAATTGAACGCGCATGAAGGCCAGCAGACGTCGCGACGGCGCGCGATCGTCGTGTTGTCGGACGGCGACGATACGTCGAGCCTCGTCGGCTTCGACGAAGTGCTCGATGCCGCCACACAATCCGACGTCGTCGTCTACACGATCGGACTCGGCCGGCCGGACAGTGGGCGTCCCGGTGCGCTCCAGGATGGCGCGTTCGTGTTGCGCCGTCTCGCCGATCAAACCGGCGGCCGCGCGTTCTTTCCGAAGGAAGCGCGCGAGCTCACGGCCGTGTACGCCGATATTCGCGAAGAACTTTCCAGTCAGTACTCGCTGGCGTACGAGTCGGGTCCAGGTGCACGAGACGGCCAATGGCGCCGGATTGCCGTGCGCGTCAATCGCCCCGATGTGATCGTTCGCACGCGGCAAGGCTACTTTGCGCCGCGCAAGTAGGCGCAGTTTAGTTTGTGGAGACCCTATGAACAGGTGGAGCGTGTCGACCAGACGGCTGCTGCTGACAGCCTCCTGGCTTGTGGTGTTTGCGGCCGGCGTTGCCGCCCAGCGCTTCGTGAGCGGCGTGAGCATGCGTGGCAAGGTGATGGACGCCAACACCGTTGCCGAGTCGGTTGAGTATTGGGAAGTGCGGAGCGCCACCGGCGAGAGCATTGTGATCACGGGCCGCAACGATCTGCCCATCATCCGATGGCTGCGACAGGCCAAAAATCGATCGGTCACGGTCACGATCGATGTTGCGCCTGAAGCGTCGGTCCCGATTAGCCCGCGCTAGCTGACGTGACGACTGGGCGCATCGCACTAATCCTCATGTTGTTGGCGGTGATTGCGGTACCTGCGGTCGCGCAGCGGTTTCGTCTCCCTGAAGGACCCAATGTCCCGCCGCGATTTCCTCCGGCACAGTTCAACGATGGCGGATTCACACACTGCAAGATCATGTATCGCAGTGTCCGAAGTGAAGCCAACGGAATGGGATGGTCGACGGATTACCCGTTCGCGGCCATCAACCTGCTGACGCGCGTCAAGGAACTCACGAAAACGCGTGTCAGCGCCGATGAGCGCGGGCAGCCGAATTACTGGGTCGTTCGGCTCACCGACGACGCGTTGTTCAGTTGTCCATTTACGATGGCCACGGACGTTGGCACGGCGGAGTTTTCGTCACAAGAGGCAGAGCGTCTCCGGGCGTATCTGCTCAAGGGCGGTTTCCTGTGGGTCGATGACTTCTGGGGCACCGCCGCCTGGGAACAGTGGTCGTCAGAAATGAAGAAGGTGCTTCCCGAGTACGACATCGCAGACGTGCCCCCGGATCATCCGATCATGAGAAGCATGTTCGTCCTCTCGCAGGTTCCACAGGTGACAAGCATCAACTTCTGGCGTCGCAGCGGCGGCGTGACATCGGAGCGCGGCGCCGACAGTCCACACGCCAACTTCCGCATGATCGCTGACGCAGACGGCCGCATCATGGTGCTCATGACACACAACACCGACATCGGCGATTCCTGGGAACGCGAGGGGGAAGACCGGGAGTTCTTCCTGCGCTTCTCGCCGGACGGATATGCCTTGGGGATCAACGTTGTTTTGTACGCACTTACGCATTGATCTCCGGGTACTCACCAGCTCACAGGACTATCGGCGCCCGGGATCGAACACATCGATCGCGATCACTCGGCGGACCCAACGCGACCGCCGCTTTTCCCCTGGCACGACAATTTGATACGGTGCGGCATCGCCAGCCAACGGCTTGCCGTCCTTCGTATCCGCGATGAGGACGACTCGATCAGTGAATCCGGCATCGAGCTCGGCGAGCGAAAACGTTACTTGATCGCCGTCGGCGCCGGTCACAATGACACACTTCGTGAGATCTTTGTTCTCGAGATCGTCGCCAGACGGCAGGCCGGCGCGAACGACGAGGTCCATCAGCGCGACACCGCCATACACGCCATTCTGATCACTGTCTTCTACCGTGATCGCCTGGTGGCGCATGTTACCGAAATCGGCCTGCGAAAGCGCAAGCCGCTGCGACACGGCGCCGCCGACGCGAAGAACCGCTGGTTGCGCAGCCACATTCACCGGCAACGCTGCGAATGTCACGAGTGAAAGCATCAGACGAGGAATCATCGGCGCGGCCTCGCAAGGACATAGTAGCGTGAGCGACCTTGTTCTTGTGCAAGCCGTTGTCATGGGCATCGTGGAAGGCTTGACCGAGTTCTTGCCGATCTCGTCAACGGTAATCGGGATTCGGACCCGTCAACAGAACCGCCGGCCGGTCGGGCGCTGATGACAATCGCGCGCTCGCCTGGCTGTCGAAACGACATATACCGCCGGGGCGTTAGCAGTCCGGCGATCGAGATTCTGTCGAACTGATCGGGATAACTCGATCCATCGGGCGCCTTCACTTCGACCAGGAAGGCTTCGCCGGCCTTCACTGGCGTTGGTATCACGATCGTTTGTCCCAGAATTGGTTGTACGGGAGCGGGATCGGATCTGATCGAACAACAACCACCGAAGACTGATCCCGCGCTCTTCAAAGACAAGATTGTGGTGGTGAGCGCAACCGCGTCCGGCACGTACGAAGTGCAGGTCACGCCGTTCGCTCAGGGCATTGGCGGCGGAGAAGTGCACGCGAACGTGATCGACAGTCTTCTTCGCGCGCGAGCAATCATACCGTTCGACACGCTTCGGAGTGTGGCGCTCACGATCGGCAGCGCTGTCGTGGTCGGCTTCATCGGCGCGTTTGTCGGCGTGTGGGCGCTTGCGGCCGTTGCGTCCATCGTTGCGGCAGCGCTTGTGTGGATCAGCGTCCGCCGGTTTGCCGCCGGCGTGTGGATGCCTCTCGTGACGCCGCTCGTTGCAGCGGGGTTGACGTTTGTTGGCGAGCTTGCCCGGCAGTACTTCGTTGAAGGCCCGAGAAAAGCGGCAAGTCAAGCGACTATTTTCGCGTTACGTGCCGAAAGACGTCTACGAACAGCTGATCTCCCCGCACATTGCTTAGGCGAATTCAGCGGTTTCTTCGATTACCGTAACCGAGTAGCGTTCGGCTTTCGGCTATCAGCTTTCAGCAGACACGCGCCTAGCTTAAAAGCTGACACCTAAAGGCGCAGAGCTGAAAGCCGCGGTCGAAGCCGAAAGCCCAAAGCCGAAAGCCCAAAGCCGAAAGCCCGTAAGCCGAGAGCTGAGAGCTACTGAGCGCCAGCGAAGATGCACAGGTCACTCCGCCCACAACAACACACGTTCGCCGTGGCGCCCTTCCGCTTCAATGATGATCCCCGGCCCGTACTGTTCGATCTCCTGCGTCGTCAGCCTTACGCGCGCGTCGTCCCATCCGGCGGCGTACGAGCTGAATCGAATCGGGCCCGATTTGAGCCGCACGAACCACCACGGGACCGCGACGTTGACGAGCTTTTCGTCGTCCGAATCCCACGCCAGTACGTGCAGCGTTTGTAGAGGCCGCTGCTGCTCCGGCAGCAGCTTGACGCGTGCGTCCACGTAGTGCGGCACGCCGTCTCGCACTTCGAGGATCGCCGGCTTGCGGTTGAACTGCTTCCGCACTTTCTCGAATTCATCGTCCGCCTGGCTCGACGTGGACGAATTGACGACGAGATGTTGGGAGAAATAGGCGCTAATCGCGATGATGGCGCCGATGCCGAGAAAGACCATCACGATCGCGATGCCGATGAGGACCTGAGCCCAGCGAGGAATCTTCATGGTGACGTCACCGCCTCAGTAACGCTTTGGCTTCCTGCTGTCCGACGGGATCGTTGCCGCGACTGGCCAACTCTAAGCCTAGACGATATTCCCGGCGTGCCAGTTCCAGCTGCCCGGCGGCATCGGCGAGGCGGCCGAGCTCGGCGTGGACGCGGCCCTGCACCCAGTCGCGCGCTTGCGAGGCGAGAGCCGCGGTGAAATCTGCACGCGCGAGTTCGGCGTGTCCAAGGCGGGCGCGCGCGACGCCACGTTTGTAGTGCCACAAAGCCACTTCCCCGAACATCTTTTCCCGGTTGTCGCTCTGCAGCCGTGTCAAGCCCTCGTCCAACAGTGTCAACGCCTGCGCGAAGCGCTGCGCGCGAATCTCGGTTGCGCCGCCCTCGAGCCACAGCAGCCGGTTACGCGGAAATCGCTGCTGCAACTCGTGCACGATCCGCATCGCATCATCAAAGCGGCGTTCGCGGTTGTAGAGAAGCAGTAAGGCGAACTTGGCTTCCACTTCCGTCTCGCCCTTGGTTGCCGCTGCTTCCTCGATCATCTGCAGCCCGCGTTCGCGCCCGCCGCCGAAACCGGCTACGTAGGCCATCCACCGAAGCGGCAGCGACAAGGCCGAAACGATATACCGGTATGTGCCGACGATCAGCCCAGCGTCCTTTCGCTGTGGCGCAAGTTCCAGCACGCGCTCGTGCTCGTTATACGCCCGCTTAGCCATCTGAAACGATGCGAGCACTTTGCCTTCCACCGTTGCACCGTACGACGCCTGGATGCCGACGACGGAGCCGACGCTGAAGTGCGTGTCCGGATCGTTCGGCCGCGCCTTGAGTGCGGCTTCGGCGAGCTCCAGCGCGCGCGCGATGTGCCGCTGAAACCGCTGCGCCTCCTGGGGAGGGGGAGACGTCATGTTGATGTTTGGCTTGGTGACGTTCCCCAGATAATCGTCGACGGTCACCGATCCGCGAAGAAAGCCGATGCGGAGCCAGGCATTGACGGCCATCGCGCGATGCGCGGCGCCATCGTTGGGATCGGCAGCAATCGCCTCGGTGAGGAGCATGGTCGCGTTGCTGTAGTCGAGGTTGTATCCGGCGTCGTAGGCGCGGAGCATCAGCTCACGCGATCGCTCGTTCGCGTGCGCACCAGTAACAGTGAGGACCAGACCGACGGCGATCAACCAAACCGCGGTGGCTTTCATCTACAACGTGAGCTCCGTGCCGGCGCCGGTTTCAACTGCCCGGCGGAAAACGAGATCCGCTGTCACGACATCTTCCACCGCCATTCCGAGCGACTTGAAGATCGTGATGCTCTGTTCGTTGAGGCGCCCATCGACACGGCCCAACACGACCTCGCCGATCTCCCCTGCGATGTGACTCTCAGCGAATCGCTTTTCTTTGATGCCCATCACCACGTCGCCCGATTCCACGACCGCCGCCGCGCGCGAATCCACGAACAGGCGACCGCGCGTGACGAGCTCGGGCGCCATCTCGCGTTGATCAGGGCGACACGCGCCAACCGACACGACATGCGCCCCCGGCGTGACCCAGGCGTCTTCGATCACCGGTGCGGGTGAGGAAGTGGCAAGCACGATCAAGTCCGCGCCGCGCACCGCGGCTTCGGCGGTGTCGGTGGCGCGCAGCCGAGCGGAGGAATGCGCGGCCATCTCATCGACAAACCGGCCGCGGCTCTTCGCGTTTGGCGACCATACACGCACTTCCTCCAGCGCGCGCACTTCGCCGTACGCCTCCAGGTGGCTGCGGGCCTGCACTCCGGTTCCGATGATTGCCAGCGTTGACGCAGTCGACCGCGCGAGGTGCCGCGCCGACACCGCGGATACGGCCGCAGTGCGAGCTTCCGTGATGTAGCGGCCGTCCATCAGGGCGAGGAGCGAACCGGTGTCGGAGTCGAGCAGCACGATTGACGCGAGGTGCGAGGGCAGACCTCGCGCGTGGTTATCGCTGAAGATCGTGACGAGTTTGGCGCCCAGGCTCGGCGGCTGCTCGATGTAGGCCGGCATCAGGCCAAAAAACCCGCGCGTCGGACCCACTGTGAGCACCGTTCGTACCGGCTGCAGCACTTCGCGGGCAGAAAAACGCGCGACCGCCGATTCCATCGCGGTGATGAGATCCGGCATGGTGAGAAGCGATTTGACGTGCTCTTCGGTCAGCAGGCGAAAGCGTTGGGCCATGTCCTCAATCGGATTATGTGTAATCTGGGTGACTTGTGGTTCATAGAATCCGGTCCATAGACGCGCACGCGGCCGGCGAACCTCTCCGGCTGATTGTCGAGGGCCTGCCGAGTCCCGAAGGCCAGACGATGCTCGAAAAGCGAGCGTGGGCGCAGAAGCACATCGATCACCTCCGGCGCGCGGTCATGCTCGAGCCGCGCGGTCATGCCGACATGTACGGTGCCCTGCTGACCGAACCGGTCTCGGCGGATGCGCTCGCTGGCGTGCTCTTCATGCACAACGAGGGTTGGAGCACGATGTGCGGCCACGGGGTGATTGCGGTCACCACCATCGTCATCGAACGTGAGCTCGCGTGGTCGGGACAAAACACGATGATTCTGGATTCGCCGGCCGGCCCGGTGGAAGCGCGTCCTGTCGTCAACAGCGCAGCGGGTACGCGGCGCGTCAGCTCGGTGTCGTTTCGCAACGTGCCGTCGTTCGTGCTCGAGGCCGGCCTGCACGTGAAGCTGACCAATCGCATCGTACCCGTCGACGTCGCGTTTGGCGGCGCGTTCTACGCCATAGCCGATGCCGAAGCCGTCGGCATCCCGATTACGCCCGCGCGTTTGCCCGACCTCCGGCGCGTCGGCATGGAGATCAAACGAGAGGTCGAACGTCTGCGCCAGGTAGAACATCCGCTCGATTCCGGGCTGAAGGGTATCTACGGCACGATCTTCACGGCGCCGCCCGAGCATCACGGCGCGCACCTGAAGAACGTCACGATTTTCGCGGATGCTGAGGTGGATCGCTCGCCGTGCGGTACCGGCACCGCCGCGGTGATGGCGGTCTTGAGCGAAATGGGTGTCCTCGCCGAAAACTCACCCTTCGTGCACGAGAGCATCGTCGGCTCGATCTTCACGGGCCGCATCAGCGGCCACACCCAAGTGGGAGAGCACGCCGCGATTGTTCCCGAGATCGAAGGGTCGGCGTGGATCACCGGCGAGCACACGTTTCTGATCGACGGCGAGGATCCTCTGAAAGCGGGCTTCCGCCTGTAAGGCGGAAGTTACAAGTTCAAAGTTCAAAGTTCAAAGTTCAAAGTTAGTTGACGAGTTTCAAGTGAACAGTTTGACCTGCCATTTTGAAACTCACCCTTTGAACTTTGAGCGCATTTCAACTTTGGAACTAACTTTGAACTTTGACTTTTGAACTACTTTTCACAATCGATCATCCAGCTCATCCTCCAACGGGACATGATAAAAGGGCGTGTCCGGCTCGCGACTCGAGGTTACGCGCCAAACGTCGGGCACGCGAGGCCCTCCGCCGAAAAGACGTTCGCGATCAAGGCGGACCCGGAGGTCCGCTGCTACGTGTCGCAACGGAGCACCACAAATCTGTTACACGGACGACGTAATTTGTCGCTTGATGTGGCGGTGCGCTTATCGGCCCAAAACTTGCGAGCTGCCGAGCTTCGTGCGCTTTCTTGGCTCCCTAACGGGCGTTATCGCTGTCGCTGTCGTCCTCAACGCGCAGTCTGTCTCTCCAGCGCGGAACGGAGCGCTTCCCGGGCCTTTGCCGCTTTTCCCAGCCGATAACTGGTGGAATCAGGACATCACCACCGCCCCCGTTGATCCCAATTCCGCCGCTCTGATTGCGTTCATCAACGGCAGCGCGACCACCGGCAGGCGGCTCCATCCCGACTTCGGCGGCTACGAGTCGCCGGGGAGTCAAAACATCTACGGCTTCCCCTACGTGGTCGTCTCCGGCGATCAGCCGAAGGTCGCGGTGCACTTCGACTACTCCGACGAGAGCGATGGCGTCGACCATAACACCGACACGAGCTTTCCGTTCTACCCGATTCCTGAGGAAGCGAAGACGCAACCCTACTGGATCGAAGGCGGGCCGGCAGGAAACGCCGGCGCAGGCGGCGATCGTCACATGCTGATCGTCGATCGCGACAACAAAGTTCTGTACGAGCTCTTCGCGCTCCCGTGGAATGGATGGCAGTGGACCGCGGGCTCGGGCGCGTTCTTCGATCTCAAAAGCAACGCGCGGCGGCCAGACACGTGGACGTCGGCCGATGCTGCGGGTCTGGCGATCCTGCCCGGCCTCGTTCGCTACGACGAAGTGTTTGGTGCCGACGAGATCCGCCATGCGTTTCGCGTGACCGTTCGATCGAGCAACAGCTTTTACGTATGGCCCGCGTCGCATCGCGCCGGCAGCAACAGCGCGGCGCCGCCGTTTGGTGCGCGCTTGCGATTAAAGGAGTCGAAAAATCTTTCCGGGTTCCGGCCGGAAGTGCAAAAGATCTTTCGCGCGATGCAGCGCTACGGATTGATCGTCGCCGACAACGGCTCCGACATGTACATCAGCGGTGCGTTCGATCCGCGCTGGGACAACAGCGTATTGAACCCTGCCTTTGGCGCGCTCACGGCCAACGACTTCGAGGTCATTCAGCTTGGCTGGACGGGCAACTGCTCAACGCCTGGACCGCCGCAGGGGCTTTCGTCGATCGTTAGCGGACAGCTGGTGCAGCTCTCGTGGTCGTCACCCACGAGCGGCGGTCAGAGCGGCTACATCATCGAAGCTGGAAGCGCGTCCGGCCTGGCAGATATCGTGACGGCGACGCTGCCTGACTCGCCGGGTCTCGCCGTCGCGGTGCCGGCCGGTAACTACTTTGTGCGCGTTCGTGCGAGCAGTGCGTGCGGCACAAGCGCGCCTTCCAACGAGACGCTGGTGTCGGTCGGTGGCTGCTCTCCGCCGCCAGCGCCAACGTCGTTTGCGTTTACGCGCGCAGGGAATCTCGTGACGCTCACCTGGAATTCCGCTGCTGGTGCGAACGCCTACACGATCGAGGTCGGTTCCGCTTCCGGCCTCAGCAATATTCTCGTGGCACCGTTGCCTGGTTCGCCGTTCAGCGCGGTCGCGCCACCAGGCACGTACTACGCTCGCATGCGCGCGCGGAACGCGTGCGGCTTCGGATCGCCGTCGAACGAAATCGCCGTCGCCGTTCCGTGACGGCATTCCGTCGCGTCGCGCCCCTCATCGCGATCGACGTTCGATAGGCATCGAGTTCACACATCGCGTTCGTGGTGTGCGATATGCGCGCCTTTTTCGAATGGCTGGCGGAAGGCCGTGCTGGACAAACCCTTAACCGAAAAAAGGCTGACGAAATAGCACCAGCCCCCTACCAGCCAATAGCGAGCCCGTCCTTTCGCGGGTCTGAGCCGCCCATCAGCACCCCGCTGCGTGGGTCGATGAGGATTCCTTGAAAGCCGCCCATCGCTCCGCGGCCATCCCGCACTGTGTGGCCGCGCGCTTCGAGCGCTTTGCGCACATCGGTGCCGATGCCACTTTCGAGCGCCAACTCGCCGCCGTGCCGCATGCGCGCGGCTTCGCCGGCATCCTGAATGTTCATCCCGAAGTCGACCAGGTTCATCACGACCTGTGCGTGCGCCTGCGCCTGGTTGTCTCCTCCCATGACGCCAAAGGACACCCACGGTTTGCCGTCCTTCAGGATCATCGCGGGGACGAGCGTATGCAGTGGCCGCTTGTGCGGGCCAATTTGATTGGGATGACCCGCACGCAGGTTGAATCCTGATCCGCGATTGTGCAGCGTGATGCCGGTGTCGCCCGCAACAATCCCGGCGCCGAAACCCGCGAAGAGCGACTGGATCAGCGAGATAACGTTGCCTTGGCCGTCAGCGGCCGTCATGTAAATCGTGTCGCCGAGATCTTCGTTGATGTAATCGAGCGTGACCCCAGGAACCGGCCCGGGCCGGTAATTGCCGGCCTTCTGGAGATCGATCTCCTTGCGCCGCGCCGCGGCGTAGTTTTTATCGAGCAGCGTCTTGAGGACGTCTCTGGCCATGGCATTGCGATCCGCGAGATAAGCGGCGCGATCGGCAAACGCGATCTTCTTTGCCTCCGTGACAACGTGGAGATAGTCGGCGGAGTTGTGGCCCATCGCCTTGATATCGAATCCCTCGAGGATGTTCAGCATCTCGAGCGCGACGAAGCCTTGCGTGCTTGGCGGCATCTCGTGCACTTGGCAGCCGCGATAGCTCGTTGAAATCGTTTCAACCCAGTCGGCCGTGTGCGTCGTGAAATCGCGCTCGTCGAGCAGACCCTTGCGCGCCCTCATGTCGGCGATAATCGCGCGTGCGATCGGGCCTTTGTAAAACGCGTCGCGGCCGCCCCTGGCGATCAACTCGAGCGAGTTCGCAAGGTTGGGATTGACGAAGATCTCGCCCGCGGCGGGCGCGCGGCCATTGGGAAGAAAGGTCTTTGCCGCTGCCGGGTCCTGCGACAACTTCTTCTCGGCGTCCTTCCAATCGTCCGCCATGATCTGCTGTACCGGGAATCCGTCGCGCGCGTAGCGGATGGCCGGCTGCAGCGCGTTCGCCATCGTGATGGTTCCAAACCGGTTGAGCAGCTGGCTCCAGCCTTCGACAACGCCTGGAACATCAACGGGGAGAGGACCCGTGCTCGGCATCTGTTCGAGCCCGCGGCGCGCAAATTCCTCCGGCGTGGCGGCGTACGCCGATCGCCCGCTCGCGTCGAGCGCGTGCAGCTTCTTCGTTTTCGCGTCCCAGACGATCGCAAAGAGATCGCCGCCGATGCCGTTCATCGAGGGCTCGACGACCGCGAGGACGCCCGCCGCGGTGATGGCGGCGTCGATCGCATTGCCGCCGTCCTGCAGCGCCTGGAGCCCCGCCGCGGACGCGAGCGCCTGGCTCGTGGCGATCATGCCGTTTCGTGCCATCGCCGCCGAGCGTGTGCTGTGGATGTTGCCGGCCGGACGATCGCCCGGAACTTGCGCAGTAGGCGCCGTCACGAGAAGAACCGCGCCGGCGGCGATGAAAACAAACGAGCTGCGCATGCGCCCTCCATCAGGGGAGGGATTATAGGACCGGAAAGATCGTACCGGTGGGATCGCTCGCCTGCGGCTCGCCGTGAGACGGGCCTCACCGTACGACGGCGGTCGCTCCGCTCGGCCGTAGCGCCTACCCCGGGAGTGTCAAGCGCCGGTCCCACCGCGTGGCGCGTCCTACCCCCTCAATTCACTGGAGTTGATGATCGTGCCATTGAGCCGAGCTCAAGATTCGGGCCGAAAGCGGCATTGTTCGAACGTTCAACGCCTTTGGCGCTGCGAACTGAAGTGAGCTTGGGGTTTAGAAATACCGCTTTAAGCCGACCAGTAAGCCAAAACCATCCGGGTCCACGTGCGGCCGATCGTCCACCCATTGGTAGCGGCCCTCGAATTTCACTGTCCACGCGCGATTCAGAAACACCTCGAGCCCGCCGAGGACGTTCGCGCCGAAGTTGGTGTCATCGGGCTCGATATGATCGCCGTTGCTGTAGAACCGCAGGAAGTGGATGCCGATGCCTGCGCCTAGAAACGGATGAATGTTGCCGCCTTCCCAGTTGTAGATGACGTCGAGTCCCAGGCGAAGCTGGCGCTCGTCGGCGTCGTCGGACAACTCATAGCCGTTGCGAATCGCGGTGACGATTGGCCGGAAGCCAACACGCCGCGTCGCGTAGAACTCGACAAAGCCGTCCGCGATCCAGCCGGCGTCGAGTTGCTCGTCTGAAGGTACGAAAAGGCCGATGTCTCCACCCGCGGCCACTTGGCCTTTGAGGGGTTGCGCCGAGGCAAATGCAGGCAAAGCGCTCAGCAATGCCGCAAAAAGAACGAGGCGAATGGCAGAGTTCGTCATGCGCGGCGCTATCGCAAACGCGGGACCATCACTTTAAACGCCCGTTCAAACGGCGGTATATTGAAGATGGCAATGACAATCCGGAATCGGGTGTCAGCTCTTCTCGCCGCAATGCCGCGCGAGCCGCAATACGCGTCGCAGGGGGCGACTGTCTTTGTTGACCTCGAACGTAGCGAAACCCAACGCGCGTATACGCCGCTCAGCGTGACGCGAGCGCTCCTCGGCGGGCGCGGCGCGAACATGTATTACCTGTTCCGTTTGCTCGACGAGACACGTCAGCCGCTCGACCCTCAGATTCCGTTGATCTTCGGTTCAGGTCCGCTTACGGGACTGGTACCGAGCGCGGCGCGGGGCAACTGCACGTCGTGGTCCCCCGACTCCGGTGTGCTCATGGATTGCAATGCCGGCGACTACTTCCCGTCGTTCATCCGCATGAACGGCATCGATCATCTTGTCCTCTACGGCCGCGCACCGCGCTGGACGTTGATCGTCGTGCGCGAAGGCGCGTTCGAATTCCGCGATGCGGCTTCGTACGTCGGCCTTGACAACATCGACATGCGCGACGCGGTTGAGCGCGATTTCGGCGGCGTTTGGGCGCGCAACATGTCGATGGTCAACATCACGCGCGCCGGCGAGAACCTGGTGCTCACGAGCGGCATCATGGCCGGACCAAAAGCGATCTACGCACGCGGCGGTCCGGGCGCGAAGATGGGATCGCTGCAGTTGAAGGCGATCGTCACGCTGTCGCCGATCCGTGAGTTTCCGACGCCGGAGCCCTACAAACCGTACAACCGCCATATCGCGGGCAAACTCCTCGGCACCTCGGTCGTGAAGAACGCGCTGTCGAAGACCGGCACGCCGTTTCTCTACAAACCCAGTCGTTTGCTTGGTGCGATGGGGACGAAGAACAACCAGGAAACGACGTGGACCGAACGGCTCGACGCATCGAACATCGATCCATATCGGCCGGGGATGGAAGGGTGTTTCCGCTGTCCCGTGAATTGCCGGCCCCTCAACGATCTTCATAAGGACGGCGCCGATCGATACAGCAAAGGTGATGGGCCCGAATACGTGACGCTCGGAAAGTTCGGGCCGAATCTGGGCATCGACAACGTCGAAGCGGTCATTCGCCTGAATAACATCTGCAACGACCTCGGCTTCGATACGGCATCGATGGGGTCTGCGCTTGGCTGGGCGCTGGAGCTGTTTCAGCGCGGCATGATCACCGAGGCACACACGGGAGGGCTGCGGCTGCAGTGGGGCGACGCCGCGCTCATCGAGCGGCTGCTGTTCATGACCGCGCGTCGCGAAGGGTTTGGCAGCGTGCTTGCCGACAGTGCACGCGCCGTCGAGAAGGGCCACTATCCTGCCGAAGCGCTCAGGTACCGCATGACGGTGAAAGGATTGTGGCAAAGCGATCCGCACGACGCACGGATTCTCAAAGCCTTCGCCCTTGGATTGGCGGTGGCGACGCGCGGAATGGATCACCTGCGCAACCGCGTGACGCTCGAGATCAACGCGAAAATCAACGACGATGTGCGTTTCAAGGAGCAGCTGTACGGAGGCCGCGTCAGCGCCGAGCCCAATAGCTACGATAAAGAGCAGGCGGTGCGCGCGTGCGAGAACATCTACGCGGTCGGCGACGCCGTGGGCATGTGCCGTTTTACGACCAAGCTGTTCAACAGTCCATCACTGCCGGGGATGGAGGAATTTCAACAGCAACTCGCGCACGTGACGGGATTGAAATTCACGCTCGACGAGCTCGATCGAGTGGGCCTGAACATCATGGGTGTCGAGCGGTTGATCAACTATCGGCTCGGCGTGCGGCGCAAAGACGACACGCTGCCGGATCGCTGGTTCGACGAGCCGAGCAGCGCGGGTCCGTTCAAGGGCGAGCGCATCGATCGCGCCGAATTCGACGGCATGTTGTCGCGTTTCTACGAGATCTCGCAGCTCACCGAAGAAGGCATTCCACGGGAACC
>JBKPAJ010000024.1:0-57862 GCA_046726375.1 Acidobacteriota bacterium | reverse complement strand
TCATGGCGGGCAGCGTGGAGGATCTCCGCGCCAATGACGGCACACTCCCGGCCGAGCGGCTCGCCGAGGACCGGCATGTCGCGCGCGATTTGCAGTACTGCGTCGTAGTCTGTGCCGTAGGTGAGTGCGAGCCTCCGAACCGTTTCGGCAGGAATACCCGGCACATCCCGGTGCAGCACGGCGCGCAGGAAGCTTTCTTTGTTCGTGATGGTGCCCCCCGCGACTGGCGTGGTATCGGTGCGGCACGGCGGCGGCGTGCTGTGTCCCAGGGCTCGGAAAACGGCGTCGATTGCGCGCGCAGCCGTATGACGGGCCGTGGTGTAGCGCACGCCGAACATCGAGATCAGACCCGGCGCATTCTGGCGGCTGTGATCGACCACGGCGCTTTCGCGCAGCAACTTCACGTGCGTGTCGTGACCGGACACCATAGGCAGCAGGCCGCGATGAATGAGTCGCACATCGCTGGTCGTGAGTGCCGCGTGAGGAAATGCCTCACCCACATCGGCGAGAAACGATTCCAGGTCCCAGCGCGACACGGTCAGTGCGTCGGGCGAACCCGAATGCGCGTCGTGGCTCGTGCCGACGACCGAGACATTTCGCCATGGCACCATGAAGAGAAACCGCCCGCGTGCCAGACCACCGCAGGCGTACGATCCGATTGCGCGGCGCATCACCAGATTCATCGCGCGCGACAGCTTTGGTGCCGGTCCGCTGATTTCTCCGCCTAGCTTCTCGAGCAGCGACGCCGCCCACGGACCGGCCGCATTCAACACAACGTCGCTGCGCACGTCGAACTGATCGCCGGTGAGGCGGTCTTCCATTCGCACGCCCGTGATGTTCGCGCCTTCGCGCAGGAACCCCGTTGCGCGCACATAGTTGGCCACTGCTGCACCCGTGTCGGCGGCCGACTGAATGAACGAGAACGTCATTCGATCGGTGTTCTCCAGCTGGTAGTCGTGCCAGACAGCGCCGCCCGTCACCCCTTTCGGTGCGATCGCGGGATTGGCCGCAAGACAGTCGTCACGCGAGATCAACTGGCTCGCCGGCAGGTGCAGACTCGGATCGGCCAGGCCGTGGTGTCGATCGCGTGAGATGATCTCGTTGACGGTGAGCGCAATCCGCATGAGCGCCGCCGAACGGCGAGGGTCGCGGTAGGTCGGTACGACAAACGGCAGCGGCTGCACGAGATGCGGCGCCACACGCGCCAGCGCGCGCCGCTCCCGGATGAAGAGCCGCATCTGCGCAAAGTTGAGCGCCTGCAGCGAGCGCAGGCCGCCGTGAAGAGTCTTGAGATTGTTGAAGGAAGTGCCGCTGCCGAAGTCGTCCTTGTCAATGAGTGCAACCGACAAGCCGCGCAGAACCGCGTCCCACGCTGCCACCGCTCCGTAAAATCCGGCGCCGACGATGACGAGATCAAAGCGAGTGTCGGCCAGGCGGCCGAGATCACGCACCATCGAGGGCATTGTACGATACGTGTGATTGCAGGTTGCAGATTGCGGATTGACGGTGGCAGATTCAGAATTGCAATCTCCGATCAAATCTGCAATCTCCGAACCTTGAGACGATGATTAGCAAGATTGAAGAGTATTGGAACGCACGCATCCACGATCTCGAGATGACCGACCATCCGGTCGGATCACGCGAGTTCTTCGACGATCTCGATGCCTACCGCTTCGATAAGCTTCACTACCTTCCGCGGCTCGTGAACTTCAACGCGTTCCGCGGCCGCGACGTCCTCGAAGTGGGATGCGGAATCGGCACCGATCTGGTGCGCTTCGCGCGCGGCGGCGCCATTGTCTCGGGTATCGACCTGTCGCAGACAGCCATCGACCTGGCGCACAGGAATTGCGAATGGCACGGCGTTGCGCCCAAAGAGTTGCGAATCGGCAACGCAGAGGCGTTGCCCTATGCCGACGAAGCCTTTGATGTCGTCTACGGGCACGGCGTGCTGCAATACACCGCCGATGCCGCACGCGTGGTGCGTGAGTGCCACCGCGTGCTGCGGTCGAACGGCCTCGCGATTTTCATGGTCTACAACCGCATTTCGTGGTTGAACGCGATGTCGAAGCTGACGAAGGTGGCGCTGGAGCACGAGGACGCGCCGGTGCTGAAGAAATATTCGATCCGCGAGTTTCGCGAACTGCTGTCGCCCTTCGCGAAAGTGGAAATCGTGCCGGAGCGGTTTCCCGTGAAGTCGCGGCTGCACGGCGGGTGGAAGGGAACGCTGTTCAACACGCTGTTCGTGGGGACCTTCAGCGTGCTGCCGCGCGCGTGGGTGCGGCCGCTGGGTTGGCACCTCATGGCGTTTTGCCGCAAAGTGAGATGATGCGAGATTTCCTGACTGCCGTCGCGATAGTCCTGGCCGCCGCGATGCAGCTCGGCGCGCAAGCCGTCAAGCCATTCCCGCCGGGCCTCACGGGCGAGTTGCTCTTTCAATCGGACCGCGAAGGACCGACGCGATTGTTCGTGCTGAATCTGTCCACCGGCGCCGTGCGCCGCGTCGGGACGACCGGCGACTGGCTGGACGAAGAGCCGCGCTGGTCACCGGACGGTCGCCGGATTGCCTTCAGCTCGACGCGCGGCCAGAAAGACAACCTCGATATTTTCATCATGGACGCCGACGGGGCCAATCTCGTCCGGTTGACGGATCACCCCTCAGCGGAGCAGGGGCCCGTGTGGGCGGCGGACGCAAAGAGCCTCTATTTCACTGGCGAGCGGCACGGTCGTAGCGAGATTTACCACGTCTGGCTAGCCGACAAGCGCGTCGACCGCATCACGGGCGGTTTCGATCGCGCGATCATGCCGGCGACCTCACCGGATGGCCGCTATCTCGCGTATGCCGCGCAGACGATCATGAGCTTTCAAATTCAGCTCGTGGATCTCACCACTGGCAAAACACAACAGGTGACATCCGGTCGAGGCTCTTGCCGGCCGTCGTTCTCGCCCGATAGTAAGGAGCTGGCGTTCGTTCGCATCGAGAAGGAGCCGTCGCAAATCGATGCTGTCCGCGAGACCGGCACGCGCACGCTCATCGCGGATCAACGGCTCTGGAGCTACTACCCGGATTATTCTCCCGACGGCCGCTACCTCGCGTTCTCCGTAAGTCCCGAGCATCACCGGGGCGAAGATTGGGATCTTGCGCTAATGGATCTGCAGAAACCAGGCACGTTTATCCGTCTTACCAGCGGCCCCGGAAACGATCGAGTGCCGGATTGGCGTCCCATGCCACGGAGCTGAAGCGCCGCGCTACACGCTTGGTATCGGTATTCCCGTAGCGCGGACCCTCGAGTCCGCGATCAAAGCTTTAGCTCCTCAATTCACTTGTGTTCGCAATCGTGGCATCGAGCCGATTCCAACGCTCGGGCCGAAACCGGCATTGTGCGAGCGTTTCACGCCGTTGGCGTTCCGAATTCAAGTGAGCTTTTGGGGTTAGCTTCGCGATCAATACGGAAATCGTGATTTCAGCCGCAGAATCGGCGCTTCAAACCCGTGCCACGACAGCCAGGCCAATCCGAACGTCGGCGCGGTCGCGAGAGCGTAGAAGGCGAGCTGCGCCGGCCACATCGCGCCAAGCACAAGCGGGAACTCTTCGGCGCCGATCACCAACTCCTGCACCGCACGCGACACCGGCAGGTGGATCAAGTACATGCAATAGCTGTATTTGCCAAAGGCGCGCAACCAGCCGGCGGAGAGGAGCGTTGGGATCAGGCTTTGCGGCGCGCGCGTGATCGCCGACACGATTAAGGCCGCACCGGAGAGCGCGAGCAGCGAATAGCCGACGCGTTGCGTCCACAGGCCCCACCACCATGGTGTTTCGTCGGCGAGGGCGAGCGCAACGGCAGTAGCCGCCGCGGCCACGCAAAACCACGGCGCGACGGCCGCCGCTTTAGGCAGCCACGCCCGGCGCGCGAGCCATGCCAGCAGCGCGCCCGTCGCCAGCGCGTCGGCGCGATAGTGCGGTAACACGTAGACGTCCACGTAGTGCAGTCCATCCTGGAGCGCGAACGTGCGGGCGAGCGGGACAATGAGAAGAATCGCCGCGCAGAGCGGTCCAAGCCACCGCGGCGGCAGCAGCCAGACCATCACGGCCCAGAGCAGATAGAACTGCTCTTCAATCGCGAGCGACCATGCGACGTCCAGGATGCCGTGCTGAAAATCATTGCGCTCCGCGATCGCGAAGTTCACCAGGTACGACCAGTACGGCCACTGCGTGACGCCGTGGCCGCCTCCAAGCACTGTCGACCATCGTGGAAAGAGCGGCAGCACGATGAGCGACAGGAACACGATCAGGTAATACAGCGGAAAGATGCGCAGGGTGCGCCGCGCATAAAAGCTGGTGAAGTAGCGATCGCTGCCGCGTGCATCGATCAGAATCCCCGTGATCAGGAACCCTGAGAGAACGAAAAACAGATCGACGCCGCTCCATCCAAGCAGCGCGAGAAACCCGAACCACGCGCCCACGGTGGTGACTGGATCGAACAGCGTAAAGTGATGGAGGAGGACGAGAATGATGGCGATCCCGCGAATGCCATCAAGAGCGGGCGTATACGCGAACACTACCGCGATATCATAACGTCTGTGCCGTCCTGGTTGCCGCGAGTGCTGCTCGTCATACTCGCGACTGTCATTCTGATCGAATTTATCGTCATTGCTCCGCGCCCCGGCGTGGCCGCCGTTGTCGCCACCGCGATCTGGATGGCGCTTCCGGGCGTGAGCTTCGCGCGCGCGGTGTTGCGCGAGCGTGACAAGACGGATCTGGGGTCGTGGCTGATCGGCCCGGCGCTCGGTCTGGGATTCAGCGTGTTTAGCCTGCTGCTGTTTTGGGCAGCAGGACTGCAAAACTGGCTTGCGCTGATTCTCGCGCCCGCGCTCACGTGGGCTCTCGCGGTACTCGCGAGGCGCGTCGGCGCGCCTGCTGTTCGCGTGCCGGCGTTCGATCGCCGCGACGTCGCGGCAGTTGCGATCGCGCTGCTCGTGGTGCCGGCCATCACATGGAAACCCTACGACCACGTCGCCGAGCCCGTTGCAGATGGGCAGGCGTATCGCGCGTACTTTACGGCGGACTTTGTGTGGGCCATGACCGTCACGGCGGAACTGGCCAAGGGCGATGTGCCGCCCGTGAATCCGTTTTTACGGGGACAGCCGATGCGCTACTACTGGATGTCCCATCTGCTTTCTGGCGCGATCTATCGAAACGTGCACGGCTTGGGCATCACGGCCGAGCAAGTGGTGCTGTTGGACGGTATCGCCTTCAGCCTTGCCTTCGTCGCGTTTTTGTACGCGCTGGCGCGGTTTGCCGGCGGCAGCCCGGCCTGGTGCGCATTGCTCGTCATCGTCGGATTCACCGCGAACAGCTACGAGGGCTTGAACCGGCTTTGGCTCCTCTATCGCGAGGGCGTGCCGATCGACTACGTCAAAACCCTCAATATCGACGCGGTCACACGCTGGTTCTATCAAGGGATGCCGGTGGATGGACTCCAGCGGCTGTTCCTCTATCAGCCGCACCATCTCACCGGGTATGTGCTGGCGCTTTCCGCGTTGTGGCTCTCGGCGTTCGCCGATGACATCACCGACACGGCGGTGTCGCTCTGGAGCGGCATCCTGCTGGGGCTCGCATTCCTCTTCAGCACCTTTACGGCGATCATCATCGGCTTCGCCGTCGGCGTTGTGTTTGCCGCCCGCCTGCTCGCCGCGCGCGCGTTTCGCGCCGTCTGGCAGTGTGCGGTGCTCGGCGGGGGTCCGGTGCTGGTTGGCATCGCCGTCAGCAGCGTGCTGGGCTATACCGACGCCAGGGACGGCTTCTTGATCAATTTCGGCGTCAACCCGGTCGCGCTTCGCCGCTGGCCGCTGATGTTTCTACTGAGCTTTGGTCCGTTGCTTTTCGTGGGCATCGGTGGGCTGCTACGGCTCCGGTGGATGGTGCGCGACGGTGCGGCCGTCGCGGCCCTCGTGTTCAGCGCCGTGGTGTTCTACTTTCTCGCCGATGTGCCCGACATGGGCGGGGTGTGGGTTGGCTGGCGCAGCGGACACCTGTTGCAGATTGCCTTCGTTGTGATCGGGGCCTCCGCGTTGACAGTGTGGTGGTCACGGCGCCTGCTCCGCATTCCAATCGCGCTCGGCCTCACGGCAGGTGTCGCGTTAGCGGTACCAACGGTCGGCATCGATGTTTACAACGCGCAGGACATCACAAATCGCGGTCCGGGCCCCAGCTTCCCATGGACGCTTATCATCACGCCGCAGGAGCGTGAAGCGCTCAATTGGGTGAAACGGGCAACGTCCCCCAAGTCGATCGTGCAAGTCGAGCCGATCGCGCGCGGCCCGGGCGGCTGGGCGTACGTCCCGGCTTTTGCAGAACGGCGCATGACTGCCGGCATCCCAATCTCCATGATTCCGTTGAAACCATACCAACAGGAGAGCGCTGCGGTAAGGAGTGTGTTCAGTGCGCCGACGCCCGAAGATGCGCACGCGCTGGCGCGCGTGCTTGGGATCGACTACCTGCTTGTCGGCATGGTCGAGCGGCGGTCGTACGAAGAATCGCTCGCCGCGATCGCGGCCCGGCCGGACCTGTTTCCGCGGGTGTTTTCCAACGACGCCGTCGAGATCTACGGCGTCCGTCGCTAATCTTACCCTGCAATTCACTTGAGTTGCGGATCGTGGCGTCGAAGTGATGCGACCGTGTGGGCACAAAACCGGCCGCTTTCGCGCGGTTCGCGCCGTCGGCGCGAACCACTCAAGCGAGCTTCGGGTGTAGCGGCGCTTGCGGACGGTGGCTAGCGGCGCTGCTTTCGCGCGTCGCGCGCGCGGCGCGTCGACTCCAGGACGACGATGTTCCGGCGGTGCAGGGTCACGTCGCCGGTGCGGCGGGCGTCCTGCAGAATGGCGACAATCGCTTCGAACACTTCTCGTTCGTCCGCGTCGAGCCGTTCGTGCGCGAGCGCGTCGGTGAGGGTCAACTCGAGTTCGGCCGTCGTTTTCGGATGATCGAAGGAGACGAGCGCACGCCCGTCAGGCAGCGGCACCAGATGTATGCCAGTGCGGCGTTCGAGGGCCGGCGTCCGACGGATGGTAATCACGGCGTGATCGCCAAAGATCGCGAGCTCCGCGGGCGGCTTGCCATTAACTGGCGCCTTACGCGTGGCGAGTTGGACGATCGCGCGGCTCGGATCCGGATCGATCCCCGCCAGCACCGCGAGAATGCTCTCGGGAAGCGTGAGTGTGAGCGCACGTGACGGCCCGTCAAATTTTCGCGGCCGGCCGCGGCGCCGTCTGAGTGCCGCGACAACGGACGCCGACAACGCGGGAAGAGCTTCCACGGCATCGACTCCGGGTAAGTCGACCGCCGATAGCGCCGCGACAAACGCTGCACAGATGTCAGCGACAGCCGGGAGAAACGAGACGGAGAGCGGTAGAATCATCAATCAGCGTCGAATACTCAATATACTAAATACCACGCGAGTAGCGAGAGCGCTATCGCACCTGCGGCGACCATCAGCCACACCAGCACCAGCAGCATCTGGCGGAGCAGGCCCGCTTCTTCCCACGTGAACATCAGAAATACCCGCGGCTCGACTCATAAACCGGCTTTGGTGTGAGCGTCGTCTCGGGTGCCTTGCGCTTGAACAGGGTCGGCCACATCCTCATCGTCATGCTCAGTCCCGACTTGTTGGTCATCAGCACCGTGTTTCGGAAGTAGCGCAGCGCCGGTATCGGGTAGACGCGATAAAAGAGCAGTTCCTGCACCATGTTGAAGGAGCCGACCATTCGGAAGACGACGTTGTCCGGCAGCTTCACGAGTTTCTTGAAAAACGGGATCCAGCGCGGCGAGAACTTGCACATCAGCCAGAACAGCGCCGCGATGTTGCTGAACTCGCGGGCGTACGGCGTCTTGATGGTGATTTCCGTCGCTTCGGCAACGTGTTTCTCGATGTCGAAATCCTTATCCAGATAACCGTGTTGCTTGGCGTACTCGACGAGGGGAAGTCCGGGGAACAGAAGAAACGTGTTGGCGCGCACGTAGTTCGACTTGAGCCGCATATTGAGCTCGACCGTCTCCAGCGCGTTGTCGACGGTTTCACCCGGCAGGCCGACCATGTTGGTGGTCAGGACCTTGATGCCCTTTTCGCGCAGGAGGCGAGCGCCCTCGACGATGTGGTCGTCTTTCGATTGCTTGCGGATCACCCGCTCGCGTATCTCCTGGTTGCCGGATTCGAGTCCGACCGCGGCGCCGTAGCAGCCTGCCTTTTCGAGCAGGTCGGCGGACTGCGGCCGCACCGAGTCGTAGCGAATGTTGCAGTTCCAGGGAATGCCGATTTCCTTGGGATAGATCTCGGCGAACTCCTCGAGCCACTTGTAGTTGTTGCGGATAAAAAGGAGATCGTCGGAAAAGTGCACGTGTTTCAACGTGTATCGATTCTTGATGTCTTTGATCTCATCGATGATGCGGCGCACTGATTTACGGCGGAGGTAATCGGACTTGGTCTCTGTTCGATACATGCTGCGAATGACAGGTTCGTGGCAGAACGTGCACGGATACGGACATCCCATGCTCGAAATGAAGCGCTTCATCGGCATGTCACGTAAAAACCCGTACTTCGCGTAGTACAGGTCGCGGTCCGGCGGGGGGAGCTCGTCGAGCGGAACCGCCGGCCGCAGGTGGTTCTTGTGGATGGTCCCGTTCCGCGTTTTCACGTGCAGGTTGCGGATCTGCGTGACGTCCTTGCCGGCTTCGATCGCATCGGCGAGTTCGAGCATGGCGTGCTCGCCTTCGCCGCGGCAGATGATGTCGATGCCGGGCTGCTCGATCATCTCCGGCGAATAGGTCGGGTGCGGGCCACCGACGATGATCGGAACATTCAGGTGCTCTTTGATGCGAAGCGCAAGACGCTGAATCGAGTGGTGCACTCCGGTGAGCGCCGAAAACGCGATCAGTCCCGGATCGTAGTTGCGAATGGCGCCGATCAGGTCTGGTGTGTGCGACACCAACAGCAGGTCGGTATGGTGGCCGTTCGCCTTCAGAATTCCCGAAAGGTTGGCGACGCCGATGGATTCCTGAATTCCGTTGTTTTGAATGAAGAGAACTCTCACACTGCTCCTCGCCACATCACGGGGGACGAACGCGCTACGATAACATGAATATTTATGTAAAAAGGGCATTCTGCAGCAAGTTTTTCAGTGAAAAATCTCGGTATCCTCCCTTCGGTGCGACTCCGCTGGTTGGCGCTCGTGTTGCTCCTCGGCGCGATTTCGCTCGAAATCATCGTTGTCGCCCCACGTCCGGCCGTGGTGCTGGTAGTGGCTGCTCTCGTGGGCATGATTGCGTCCGGTATTTTTCTCGCGCGCCGCGCCCTGGGCGTGCGCGATCCGTCGGGAATCGCGGCCTGGCTCGTCGGCCCGCCGCTCGGGTTTGGATTCGGCGTCTTTGGGCTGCTGTTGCTGTGGGCAGCCGGCCTACACAACTGGATCGCGATTGCCGGAGGCGCGGCACTGCCGTTGCTAATTGGCGTTGCAGCCGGTCGCTGGGGTGGCATCTCGCTCCGTGTGCCGCACTTCGACCGGCGCGACGTCGTCGCCCTGCTGCTGCTTTTACCCGTGGTGCCGCTCGTCACGTGGGCGCCGTACGACCACGTGCGCCAGAGAGTTGCCGACGGTGAAGCGTATCGCGCATACTTTACGGCCGACTTCGTCTGGGGGATGACCGTCGAAACCGAACTGGCCAAAGGCCAGGTGCCGCCGGCGAATCCGTTCCTGCGCGATGCTCAGCTGCACTACTACTGGATGTCGCATCTGCTCTCGGGCGCGCTCTATCGCAACGTGCGCGGCTGGGGTCTCACCGCCGAGCAGGTGCTCCTCGTCGACGGTCTCGCATTTGGCCTTGCTGCAACGGCGTTCTTCTATGCGCTAGCGCGGTTTGCGGGCGCGAGCGCGACATGGGCCGCGCTCGCTGTCGCAGTGGGATTTCTCGCCAATAGCTACGAAGGATTCAACCGATTGTGGCTCTTATGGCAGGGGCATGCGCCGTTTGCTGTGGTCAAAACGCTCAACATCGATGCAGTGACGCGCTGGTTCTATCACGGCATGCCTGTGGACGGTCTGCAGCGGATGTTGCTGTATCAGCCGCATCATCTGACCGGCTACATGCTGGCGTTATCGGCGCTGTGGATCGTTGGATTTGCCGATGACGTCACGGAAACCGCGATTGCGCTCTCAGCAGGCATCCTGCTCGCGCTCGGTTTCCTGTTCAGCACCTTCACGGCGTTGATCATCAGTCTGGCAGTGGCAATCGTGTTTGCGGTACGTCTGATCGTCCAGCGGGCGTTTCGCGCGATTGTGCCGTCGATCATTCTCGGCGGTGCGCCGGTGGTGGCTGGTCTCGGCATGAGCGTCGCGCTCGGGTACACCGATCCCAACCACAGTGTCCCGATGACGTTTGGTCCAAACCCCGTTGCCTTTACACGCTGGCCGCTGATGTTGCTCCTCAGCTTCGGTCCGCTGCTGCTCGTGGGCGCTGCCGGCCTGGCCCGTTGGCGCTGGGTAATACGCGACGGCGCCGCGCCCGCTGCGCTCGTCGCGAGTGCTCTGGCGTTTTACTTTCTGGTTGATGTTCCGGACGAAGGAGGGGTGTGGGTCGGGTGGCGATCGGGTCATTTGCTGCTGATCGGATTTCTCGTGATCGGTGCTGCTGCGTGCACCGCCGCATGGCGGTTTCGGCGATGGCGCCCGGTGCTGGCGATTGCGCTCCTGCTGGCCGTGATTCCGGCCGTGCCTACCGTCGCGATTGACGTCTACAACGCGCAGGACATCACTAATCGCACGCGGGGGCCGGATTTTCCGTGGACGCTCGTGATTTCACCGCTCGAGCGCGAGGCGCTCGAATGGGTGCGGCACTCGACCCGCGAGGATGCGATCGTGCAGTACGAGCCGTTCGTGCGGGGAGCGGGCTGGTGGTGTTACATCACGGCGTTCGCCGAACGCCGGATGGCCGCGGGCCTGCCCGGCTCGATGATTCCATTCAAGCCCTACCAGATGGCAAGCGACGATGTCCGGAACGGGATCTTTCGTGCGAGTTCGGCCGCCGATGCACATGCGATGGCGGCGTTCCTCGACATCGATTACCTGTTGATCGGCGCGGCCGAGCGTCGCGCCTATCATCCGACACTGGTGGAGATTGCAAAACGCCCTGATCTGTTTCCGCAGCGATTCACGAACGATGACGTGACGATCTACGAAGTGAAGAAATGACGTGCTATTGCGTGTCGCCAGCCGCTCGGCCTCGGGGCAGACCGAGCGCCCAAGGCGTCTGGCCACCGCAGCGGTTCCAAACGCCTCGATGACGTTGATGTCGTTGAGGAGCTCCTTGGGCAGCGTCGGCAGGTGCACGATAGCGTACGGCAAACCGCCAGGCTCGAGCCATCGCAGGATGGCGCGAGCAGGGACAAACGTATTCGGATCGGCTGTGCGCGGCGACGAGCGCGGATTGCCGAGCACCGCAAGGTGGAGCCAGTACGCGGTGTCGCCATTGGCGACGAGATAATCGGTGCACGCAGCCTCGACGTGCCCCCGCGCCCAGCGGCCCGCGTTGTACAAATCAGTGGAGACGACCGGCACAGGACGCGTCGCACGAAAAACGAGCTTCCACCCAGCATAAATGCCGACGAGGAGCAGGCTCCATGCGACGGCTTCGCGCGCACGCTGAGAAAAGCGGCGGCGCTCGAGCAACCATCGCCAGACCTTGGCAATCGTCAGCCCACCCAGCACAGCGAGCGGGTAGATCAACAGATAAAACATCTTGAGGGCCATGTACGGCGTGCTCGCGCCGCGCGAACGCGCGACGGCGTAGAGCGCCGCCCCCTGCGCCACAATCGAGAGCACCAGTAACAGCGTCGGCCTGGCGTGGCGCTCGAAGCACGCGAGGATGAAGCCGACGAGCGTGACCGCAACGAACACCCATCCAAACGTGGCGGCCGAAGGACGCAGCACAGCGCCGGTCGTGCCCGCCATCATGAGCCAGCCAGCGCGTCCTGCCGCATGCACGATGGCGATGGCCAGTACAGGTGCGATCGCAACAATAAGATCCGATACGCCCCGGCGGAACGGGATGTCGCCGCGCGTCAACGCCACCGCAACGAGCGTGACAATCGGTGCGCCAATCCAGATTGGCCAGGTGAGAAAGGCGCCACTGCCGGCCACTCCAAACAGCACTGCGGGCAATCGCGATGGCGCCGCATCCCAGACGACGACCGCCCACCACATGGCAACGGCAAACATCTCGGCGGCCGCCTGAGCGAAAAACGAGTCGGTCGTAAACGACCCGATGGCATAGGCCTGCGGTATCAGCGACAGCAGCACCGCCGACGCGGCAACCGGCACGCGCGCGGTGTCGAGCGTATAGGTGCGCAACGCGATCAAGAACACGAACACGCACTTGAGCGCCACCGTCAGCGCGATCACGGGATACATTGTGTGAAGGCCATCGCTGCCGGTCCACGCACCGCTCAGGACCGCAAGCAGGTGGACGCCTGGAGTGTAGTGCGCCATCTCGTTCATCACCGGCACGAGCGTCGCGTCTGGCAACCGCCAGTTTCGCTCGAGAAAGTCGACGAGCGTGAGATGGTGCGCCAGGTCCGGGCCGCTGCCCGGCGGCAATAGCTCTGGCCGGCCGAGCCACCAAAGCCATCCGATGACGAGCGTGGCGATACCCGCTGAAGCGAGCGTCGCGGCCCGGTCGCTCGCCGCGCCGCGCAAAAGTTTCAGCGCAATGACCACGCCCGCCGCGATGGCGAAAACCAGAAGGGCGAACGGTGAAACGGCGACGAATCGGGCCCAGAGATAGGCGACGCAGATCAAGGAGGCCAGTGACGTCGCGAGCAGCACGGTGACCGCTTCTGGAATCGTGATCGGACCGGCTGGCATCGGGCTATCCTATCGCCGACAGCAGGTAACTGACGTGCTGGAAGCCAGCGTGTCGTTGTGGTCGCCCGACGGAAGTCGCCTGGCCTGCCTCAATCGCCGAGGAAGACTCGCATCTGAGCGGGAACGCGATCGTCGTGCTCGATCCGAAGGTGTTGTCAGTCGATCGCGACACGCTCCGTCCGCCACGATTGACGCGCGCCGCACCGCGTTCTTCTCACGTCGCGTAACCGAAGCGGATATCTGGTTGGTGGATCTGCGTTGATCGCGGACCGTTACGTCCGCGATTCCCCCCGGCGGATCTCCTCAATCACCTCATCAATCTTGCTCTCGATCGTTCGCTTCGGCTCATATTCCAACGCCTTTCGCGCCGCCGTAATATCCGCGATCGAATAGCGCAATTCGCCAGGCTGTGCCGGCGCGTGCTGCGGCTCGAGCGCCGGATTGACGCGCTGTGTCAAGAGATCCGCCAACTGATTCAACGAGGTTCCACGCCCTGTGCCCAGGTTATAAGTACCGGGCGCGCGACCAGGCGCAGCCATCGTGCCAGCGACGATGTCTTCAACATGGACGAAGTCGCGCTGCTGCTCGCCATCTCCGAAGATCACGGGAGCTTCGCCGCGCAGCAGCCGAGTCACGAAGATGGTGATCACGCCGACGTACGGCGTATAGGTCTGCCCAGGGCCGAACGTATTGAAGAAGCGAACCGCGGTGAGCGGAATGCCACGGCTGCCGAGGATCTGCTGTGCGACGCCTTCGGCCGCGAGTTTCCCGTATCCGTATGGCGAGAGCGGTTTTGTCGGATGATGTTCGTCAATCGGCGCCGGCGCGTCGGCATCGGCGTACACCGCCATCGACGAGGCCAGCACAAACCACTTGACGCGTGCGGGATCGACCGACTTGAGCACGCGTGCCGTGCCCATCACGTTGGTATCGAGATCCTCGTAAAAGCGATCGAAACTGCCGCGAATCGTGACCTGTGCGGCCAGGTGAAATACACAATCGACACCCTGCAGCGCCTCGGTAACAGCAACTTCGTCGCGAATGTCTCCATGCACGAAGCGCGCACCGTCGGGCACGACGTCGCGCCGGCCAACCGACAGGTTATCGATCACCGTCACCTGCCGGCCGCTGGCAAGCAAGGCGCCAGTGAGATGCGATCCGATGAAGCCGGCGCCGCCCGTCACCAGCGCGTGACGGAACGTCATGATGCCGCGTGTGCAGCCTGTGCAGCGACTCCGGGACAGTAAACCGTGTGCTCGCCGTCCATCACCACCGAGTCCAGGTCGGTCGTAGCTTCGACCACCACGTTCGGCATGATGACGCTGTTGGAAATCCTGATTGGATGGCGGATGACCACGCCGCTGCCGACGACGCTGCGCTCGATGCGCGTCCCGGCCGGCGACTGAACCGAGTCTGCGACCAGATGGGGCAATCCGCTGCGCCCGAGCTCGATCAGGTTGATCACGAGCAGATCGTCCGGCCTCGTGAGGTTCAGGTCGCGCGCGACGATCGGCTGATGATGGACGACGTAGCCGTCGTTGATCAGAATCTGAATGCTATCGGTGATTTCGTATTCATCGCGCATGGCCGTCCGCGGCGTTCGGCGGATGGCGTCGAAGATGTGCGGATCGAACACGTACAGGCCGCAGCCTTTGAGCTGGCTGTCCACGTAGCGCGGTTTTTCGATCACGCGATGCACCCGCCCGCGCTCGTCCGCCTGGATCACGAAGTTGCGGCGGACCATCGCCGGATCCGGTTCGTACATGCTGACCAGGTTGGCGTTGACATCGCCGCTCAGCACCTGTTCGCAGAGTGGCCGCAGCGGGGCTTTCAGATGGAAGTAGATGTCGCCCAGCATCAGCAGGAAGGGCAACTGCATGCGTGATTCGAGCGCGCCGACTGCATGCGCCAGACCGAGTGTGCTTTCCTGCTCCACGAACCTGATGCGCACGCCGTATTGCGAACCGTCGCCGAACACGCCGGCCACTTGATAGCCGAGATGCCCGACGACGATGTGGATGTCGTTGATGCCGCAGTCGCGCATCACTTCGATCTGATGGGCAAGGAGAGGGCGGTTCAGGATGGGCAGAATCGGCTTGGGGCTGCGCTCCGAAAACGGGTACATCCGTGCGCCTTTGCCGGCTGCGAGAATCACGCCAACTATGCGGTTGTTTAAGCCACCTTGCATCGCACCAGCTCCCGCATGACGCGCACGGCGTCGAACGCGCGGATTTTCTTGCCCTCTTCAAATGTCCGTCCGCGGAAGCTCACTGGCACTTCGGCGAAGCGCGCGCCCCGCTGCGCCAGCCGCGCCGTGAATTCCGCCTCGAAATCGAAGCCGCTGGCGCGGATCGTGAGTCCCCGCACCAGCGACGAGCGGTACATTTTGTAGCACGTCATCAGGTCGGAAACCTGTGCGCCGTAAAGGAGCCGCGCGGCCGCCGACATGGTCACGTTCCCCATCCGGTTGACCCACCGCATTTTCTCGATCGAGCCCTTGAAGCGGCTGCCGTACACCACGTCCGCCGACCCGTTCAGCAGCGGCTGCAACAGCTGAATATAGTCCTGCGGGTTGTACTCGAGATCGGCATCCTGATGGACGTAGATGTCGCCCTTCGCCAGTGTCCACAGGTGCTTGATGACGCCTCCCCGCCCGACGTTCTGGTCCATGAAGATGACTTTGAGCCCGGGTAACGACAGCTGCGCGAGGATGTCACGCGTGCCGTCGCTCGATCCATCGTCACACGCGAGGACCTCCATGTTGAGGCCGGTGTCGACGGAAACGACCTGCGTCAGCAGACGTTCGATCGTCGCCCGTTCGTTGTAAATCGGAACGAGAACGCTAAGGGTTCCGCCTTCGCGCGGAGCGCTTCGGCGAGACTCGCCGAAGCTCGGGGGGTCCGGCAGGAGCGGAGGCGGCTGCGGCACCTACAGACTGGCGTGAGCGGACGGCGGTTCCGGCGTGCTGTGGGGATTGAACTGAAACTTGCGCTTTTCGATCGACGCACGCACCAGGAACCGCGCGTACGGCACCACCTGCTTGATGGCCGCGACGTTCATCTGGCACGGGCTGAGGCACGTCGGGCACTTTTTGTCGCGAATCATGCGGCGATGCTCCTGCGCCGAGGCGCGAAAGTAGATGGCCTCCGCATCCTCGTCCTTCGTGTTGCCCACGATGTCGCTGTTTTCGCAGAAGAACAAGTCGCCATTGGGGTTCAGCATCACGCCCTGTGTCTGGAACGGACAGGGCGCGGTGCGATGGTATCCGTTGCCGATCATGTCGGCGTAGTGGAGGTAGATGTAGTTCTGCCCATCGAGCAGCGGATCGTGGCGCACGCGATCGAGAAAGAACTTTCGCATGCGCTGCTCTTCGACACCCATCGGCCGCAGCTCACCCGCGAGGTCCTGATTGCCGAGCATCGCGTCGGTAAAGCGCACCATGTTGAACACGATGTCGAGCTTCTCGCGTTTGGCCCATGCCAGGATGTTGTCCGCATCGTCCAGATTCTGCGAGAAAATCGTCGACGAAATCCCGAAGTTGAAGCGGTACTTCTTCTGCAGCTCTTTCATCGCGGCAATCGTCTTGCCCGCCTTCTCGAAGGCGCGCGTGACGTTGCGCACCTGGCCGTGCATCTCATCGACGCCGTCGATCGACACACGTGTGGAGAAGATCACGCCGCGTTCATGGCACATCTCAACGACCTTCGTCAGCATCGGGATGGCGCGATGCGGCGTCAAGCCGGTCGTGTTGATCGTGAGCTTTCGCAGCTTGGGAAACTTGTCGATCATCACGCGGCAGATGTCGACCATGTCGTTGCGCGTGGTCGGCTCGCCGCCGGAGAGCGACGCGTTCTCGATTTCCTTCCACAGACTCGAGCTGAAGGCCTGTTCGATCTGCGGCAGCGTCAGATCGGTCTTGCGGTCGCCCCGCGTCCAGTTGCTGCACATCTCGCAGCGGGCATCGCAAACAAACGTGCAATGGAAGATGAGAACGGTCGGGTGCAGCGGGCTGTACTTAGCCACCGCGGCACGCATGAGGTCACGGGGGGCGCTCAGCGCGGCCTTGGCCAGGTACTTCGCAGCGTACGTTTGTGCCATGTAACCTTAAGATTCTACTGGATTTCTCGCCTCTGTCGCAACCAGAGCCAGAGTCCCGGAATGTTGCCGGCGAGCCCTGTCAGCACGATCAAGATCGAAAGTGCGAACGATTGCTCGTCCGGAACACCCATGGGCGTCAGCAGCCACACGATCACGCCTTGCGGAAGGCCGAAGCCGCTCACCGAGATGGGGAGCAGCAGCATCAACAGTCCGACGGGCATGAAGAGCAAATAGTAACGAAACGGGACCATGATGCCGAGACCCAGCCCGAGCAGATATGCCTGCGTGATGCGCAGCAATTGCACGACGATCGACCACACCATGACATGCGCAAGAACGCTGCCGCGACCACGGTAGCGGCTCATCGCATCGCTCACTCGCAACAGGCGGCGAGTCGCGGGCCCGTCGTGCAGATGCGTGGGCAGGAACGCGCGCGTCAGCCGATCCGCCCAAAACGCCGCCATGCAGACCGCGACCAGCACGCCGACGGCCGCGCCGGTGCGCCAATCGGGCCCTCGATCCGGCGTCCACGTGAGAAACCCGACAACACCCATCGCAGCGAGCGACAGCATGCCCAGGACGCGATCGACGGCCACCGACGCGAGCGCTTCGCTGCCATCTGCGGTGACACGCGTGAGCCCCCACGCACGCGCGGCGTCGCCGCCCACGCCGGCAGGCAGGAAGCTGCCGACAAACGAGCTCGCCAGAAAGATCTCGGCCGCGTGCCGGGTGGTCACGGCAACACCGCTCGCCCGGAGCAGCAGCACCCAGCGCAGAATCATCACCGAACGATCGATGCCAACGAGCACCAGGACGAGAAGAAGATAACTCGGCGAGACTGCGATCACCGCGCGTGCGGCCGCGCGCATATCGATGCGGGAAGCGAGATACGCCAGGATCGCAACCGTCACGAGGACGCGCACGACCCAGGACGTGACGAAGCGCTCAGCGGCCGTCGTCCTCGGCGGGGAGGTCACGTGGTTGCCGGCTTGCGCGCGACGAAGGTGAGCGTCTCGAACAGGTTCTTGCGGATCTTGAAAAGCAGGTCTTCGGTGCGCGTGTAGCGCGACAACGCGTCCAGCCCAGGGATGTTGACGAGCAGTGCGCAGGCGGCGAGCGCGTCGCGCCGCACACCCGTGGCCACGCCGATGCTGCGCTCGATGTGCAGGATGTCGAAGCCGCCGTCGTTGAACAACTGCCTGACGCGGCGTTCGGTGGTCACGAAGTTGTGCGTGTAATCGACGTCCCAGAAGAACGTGCGCTCTTTCAGGTAATCGGGGACAACGACGAAGAAAACACCGCCCGGACGAAGCGCGCGCAGCGCTTCAGCGGTGAAGTGCCGCGCTGCGTCGATGCCGCTCATGTGCTCGAGCACCTGGTCCGCATACACGACATCCGCGCCCCCATCGGGGATGGGTATTGGCGGGGTCCACGATTCGATCACCGTCAGACCCTTCTGGCGCAGGACGTCGGCGAGAATCGGGCTGGCTTCGATCGCCGTGTACCGCCATCCGGCTTCCACCGCCTGCTCCGCGAGCGTGCCGTGGCCCGGGCCGATCTCGAACATATCGCCGGGAGACGGACGAAAGCGATGCAGGAGCGCGAGACGATGTTGCTCGATCCTGCCGCGCCGGCCGCTGCCGTAGCTCGTGAGCTTTTTTTCGGAGAACGACTTGTAGAAAGTGGACTGCTCGGCCACTGAGAAACCCGCCAGTTGTTCGGCCTTCCGAACCTCGCTCGGGACGGCGAAAACGCGAAGGGCAGGAGGCGGTGTGCCTCCTGCCCTCAGCGCGCTTGTTACGAAGCAGTCATGTCTTACTGACAGAGCGGCGCGTCGCTCGGGACATCCGTCGCTCGTCTTTCGAAAGGACCGCTCCACGTGAGCCCGGCGCCAGGCGCGCCGGCGCCAGTGACCATGTCGAAGACCAGGCTGTTGCCGTAGACCGTTGTGTCCTCGCGGAACATGCTGCCGTCGCTCGGACCACACGCGTTGCAGTTGCACGCCTGACCGCCGGGAGCCGCCAGGATCGCCCTCCAGTTCGGGTCGGAGCGCGACAGAGAGTAGATGACCTGACGAGTGAAACGATGGCAGGCAACTCCCACGCCCGCCGCGCAGAGCCGCCATTCGGCCGATTGCGCGGCGACCGCGACGACGCAGCCGAAGCGGTTCCCCGGGCCGCCCGGACCACATTCCGCCGGAACCGGGAACGGCAATGTGCCCGTCGGCGGTGCGGTGGGACCCGGACGATCGAGCGTCCGGAACGTCGCGGTGGCCGACCACGGACCCGCGTCGTTGCCGAGCCGAGCGCGCGAGCGATGTGAGTAGTTCGTCGAGTACTGGAGATCCGTGTCGATCTGCTGTGAGGTTCCCGATACGACACGCGAATACACCAGGCTCCCGCTATCCGTATAGATCTCGATCTCGTAAGTGAGGCCAGTGACCGTCGTAAAGCGGCCGGTCGACCCATTAAAGCTGATCGTCGGTCTCAGCGTGTCGACTGTCCCGCCGCCACTTGGGGACAGGCCCGACGGTGCCGTCACCTTGAGATTCGAACCATCTGGATTGAGCGCGCTCCCACCATCTGCAACGGCACTCGGCGACATCGGTGTATCCGCCGTGCCCGAGCATCCGTTGACTATGGCCGTACTCATCGCGAGGAGCCCGACGAACAGAATCTTTCTCATCGAACAACTTCTCCTGAGTTCTTCTGAGCGAAATCGTGTGAGGCCCGGCGTGTCCGAGCCAAAAAACCGAAACATCATACAGCAGGGATCCGCATGACGCGAGGACAACGTGCTAGGATGTTCGGCTGTTTGGACCCGCGCGGGATTTTATTACCCGCATTGCACACGACGTCGCTGCCGGGCCGTTCGCCACCGGCGTCAAGGGAGTTGAAATCACGATGAAGAAGGCCTTGCTGTTCGCCGTTTGTCTGCTTGTCGCGCTGAACGTCAGAGACGCCGCTGCCCAGACCGTTCGTGAGTGGACCGATCGCGGCTATGCCAACGTGAATATCGGATTCGAATCGGGATCCGGCAATTTGAACGATACCGCGACGTTCCGCCTGTACGACGAAGATGGAACACTGTCGGTGGCGCAAGCTGTCGACTCCGGAGCGTTCTTCGATTTCAGCGTCGGCGCGCGCGTATGGCGCAATGCGTCGGTGGGCATCGGGTTCCATACAGGTACGTCACACAGCGAAGCGGCAGTGCAGGCCTCGGTTCCGGATCCGGTAGTGTTCGGTCGCCCTCGTGCGGTCAACACGGTGGTCGGCGATCTCAAGCGGAATGAGCGTGCGTTTCATCTGCAGTTTGGTTACATGCTGCCGCTGTCGGATCGCATCAGCGTGCACGTCATGGGAGGGCCTTCCTTCTTCACGCTCAATCAGGACGTCGTCGAAGCGCTCGATGTGACCGAGACACCGAGCTTTCTTGGGACGCCGGTGGTGGCGCGGCGGACCGACTCGCCGGTGGGCGCCAACATCGGCGCGGATGTCGCCTACCAGTTCTACGAACGGAACAACGTGAAGGTCGGCGCCGGCATGTTCTTGCGCTGGACCGGCGCTTCGGCAGACGTCGAGGTCGTGCGCGACTCAGGCCACATCCTCGATTCGGACGTGGGTGGCTTGCAGATCGGCTTCGGCGGGCGCCTGCGGTTCTAGAGGTTCCGAGGTTCCGAGGTTGCGGCGTTCCGCGGTTCGAAGGGCCGAAGTTCGAGGTTCGAAGTTCCGAGGTTCGGAAACTTCATGGCCCCGTTCGGAAAGTCGGTTCCTTTGCTGAGCGCGAGTTCCACGGTCGAGAGTTCATCGATTCGTGCTTCCGATTCGTTTCTCCCGAACCGACGAACCTTCCGAACTCCCGAACGGTGGAACTGCGCGGTCCGGCTACGACAAACTCGGAACTAGCCAAGGCGCTGCCCTTGATATCCCGTTGAATTCGCCCGCGCTGGGGGCAGCACCCTTGGCTAGTTCTGGTTGTTGGCCTTGGCGCGCTCCGCGCGCCGTAGACCGTTATGCGGGACGACAACGAGTACAAAGTTCACGCTTGTGACCGCATAACGGTCTGAATCGAAGAACGACGAACCTCACGAACCTCGGAGCCTCGAACCTCAGAACTTCGAACCCCGGAACCCCGAACTCCGGAACCTCGGAACCTAGCTTTAAAACCGACCCCGTCCAGTCCAACGGCCGACGCCGCCAGCGCTGTACGTCGCGTCCGTCACGTCAATCCACGTCGGCCGTGCACCCGGGGTGCAGTGCGCGCCGATGACATCGATCAGGTAAACCTCAGTCGATCCTTCGTCCGGGCCGCGGCCCCAGTGATAGGCGATGACGTCGCGCGATGGATCGCCCACATTGCCGCGCTTCCAGTTGTATCCCCAGCGCGTGTCGTGCGTGCGCAGCGTGTCGACCAGATAATCCATGAACAGCCAGGTGCCGCATGAGTCACGATCGAGGTTCGAGCTCATCGCCGCGACCTGTTCGACGACGTGAAACATGTTGGGAAGCGGCAGCCGCTGGCCCGGCGCCGGATCCGGTGTACGTCCGCCGCCACCTCCGGGGACCGGAGCAGGAGTGGGCGGCAACGACGGACTCGGTGCCGGCGGTGCGGGCGGTGCGGGCGGTGCGGGTGGCGCGGGTGGCGCGGGCGGAACGACGGGCGGCGGCGCCGGCGGTTGTGGCGTCGTAAACACGACGACCTGCGAGTACGCACTCTGCTTGGTGCCGTCGCTTCCATGCACGCGCCAATATAAGGTTCGCGCGTACGGCAGGTCACCAAGGGAGACGCTGGTTTCGCCGTTGGCACCTGGCGGCACAGTGATGACGGCCGCGATAGCGTTCGGGTCCGGCGCCGTCGCAATTTCGAACCGGTAGTACACGTCAGTGGTGCCTGAAATGCGGCCGTTCCGCACGCGGAAGTTCGGCTTGTTCGTTGTGATCGCGCCGAGCGGCTCAATCGGTACCGGCGCCTCGATGACCACGTCGTCCTTGACGGTGAACGCCGACGGAAACGAGTACTCGCTGCTGTTCGCGCCATCGACTCCTTTGACGCGCCAGTAATAGGTGGCGCCGGCACCGAGCGGTTCGGGCATGCGGTACGCCGTTCGGCCGTTCGCACCCATCTCAACGCGATCGGCTTGATGGACGACTCGTTGGAAGTTGACGTCGCCGGCTACTTCGAACCGCAGATAAACCTGACGCTCACCGTTGGTCGTTGCGTTCTGCGCCGTCAGCGTCACAGGCGTGCCAGTAAAGATCACTTCGCCGCCTTGCGGCGGATCGAGCGGAACCGGCGATGTGATCGAGACTCCCGGAATCGGTCCCGCCACGTCCGGGCCTAATGGATTTGCGCTCTTTAAGCGTTCGCAACCGCTTGCGGCGAGCGACGTACAAAGGACAACCAGAGAGATGGTGCGGAAGCGCATCGCGATACCCTCAGAGCCGGATGCTGGCGCTGGGAGTGCGCCTGTTGATCACGAATCGGTTATCGGAGCGACGTTCGCGCGACTTTACACGCCTGCCCGATGGCACCTAACTGTAAGCCCATCAATGAGATATAATCAACCGCTGTTTCACCCGGAGATATTGGAGATTTCACGACCGGACGACACGTCTTCGACCGCCACCCGGCCGCTTCGAATCCTGATGCTGGCGCCGGAGCCCTTTTTCGAGCCTCGCGGCACCCCGTTTAGCGAATATCACCGGATCAAAGCCCTCGGGGAGTTGGGCCATCACGTTGATCTCGTGACCTATCCCATGGGGCGCGACGTCGATCTCCCGAACCTGCGGATTTTCCGATCATGGCGGCCGCCGTTTGTGCGCAAAGTCAGAATTGGGCCGTCCGGCACGAAGCTGCTGCTCGACGCGCTCATGGTCGTCACCATCGTTCGGCGCGCGCTGACGACTCGATACGACGCGATCCACTCCCACGAGGAAATGGGGCTGGTGGGCGTCTGGCTCGCGAAGTGGCTGCGGATCCCGCACCTGTACGACATGCATTCGAGCCTGCCGCAGCAGCTCGGCAATTTCAGATACAGCAGCTCGTCCTCGCTCGTGCGCATGTTTTCGTGGGCCGAGGATCAAATGGTCCACGGGTCGCAGGTGGTGATTACCATTTGCCGCGAGCTGCAGGACGCCGTCGAAGACATGGGCGTGGGTGATCGCGCGCTGCTGATCGAAAACGTGATGGGCAGCGATGTCGAGGACGCGCCGTCGATCGCACCCGACGCGGTGCGTCCGCGCTGGCAGATTCCAAACGACGTGCCGCTGATCCTTTATACGGGCACCTTCGAGGCCTATCAGGGCGTTGACATGCTGACGCATGCCGCGGCGATGCTGGCGCGCACGCATCCGCGCGCGCGTGTGCTCGTGGTCGGGGGCGAGCCCGAGCAGGTCGCCCGTGCGCGTGCCGTCGCGGAAGAGCGAGGCGCGGGCACGAGCATGATTTTCACGGGACAGCAACCGGCGCGCGATATTCCGTCGTTCGTGCAGGCCTGCGACATTCTCGTCTCACCGCGCATCCGTGGCACCAATACGCCGCTCAAGATTTATTCGTACCTGCGATCGGGCAAGCCGATCGTTGCCACCGATCTGCTGACGCACACTCAGGTATTGAACGCGGACGTTGCGCGACTGGTCCCGCCCGAGCCCGGCGCGTTTGCGGCGGCGATCGCAGATTTGATCGACCAGCCCGAAGAAGGGAAGCGCCTTGCGTGCGCGGCTGCCGACCTTGCGAAGACGAAATACAGCCGCGCGGCGTACGTGCGCCGTACCGCGGAGGCCTATGAAAGGCTTGCCGTCCGGTGAACGTGCTCGTGACCGGTGCGACCGGTTTTACCGGCGGACAGCTCGCGGCGGCGCTCGCGCGACGCGGCTATCGCGTGCGCGCGCTGGTCCGTGAGAAGAGCCTTGCACGTTTTCGGGAATCGGCGGCAGCGCGCGCCGGCGTCGAGGCGTTGACCGGCGATCTCACCGACCGCGCGTCGGTTGCGCACGCGGCCGAAGGCATGGACGTCGTCTATCACATCGCCGCGACGTATCGCGAAGCGGGCCAACCCGACTCGGCGTATACAAAGGTGAACGTCGACGGGACGCGGCACCTTCTCGAAGCGGCAAAGAGGGCCGGTGCCAGGCGCGTCGTTCACTGCAGCACCGGCGGCGTGCACGGAGACATCGAATACGCGCCCGCCAATGAGGACGCACCGCTGGCGCCTGGCGACGTCTATCAGGAAACAAAGCTGCAGGCAGAGCAGCTGGCGCGCGAGTTCGGGCGCCGTGAAGGGCTCGACGTCGTGATCGCGCGGCCCATCGGCATCTACGGTCCGGGCGACCGCCGGTTTCTCAAGCTGTTTCGCGGCATCGCCCGCGGTCGTTTTCGCGTGTTGGGATCCGGCGAGGTGTTTTATCACCTCACCTACATCGATGATCTCGTCGAGGGCTTTCGATTGTGCGGCGAGACGCCTGGCGCGTCGGGACGGACGTACCTTCTAGCGGGTCCACGCTATACGACGCTGAACGAGCTGGTGCGGCTGATTTCGATCGAGCTTCATGTCGAGCCGCCGGGGTTCCACCTTCCGGTTTGGCCCTTCTGGCTGGCGGGGTTCGCCTGCGAGATAGTGTGCGTGCCGCTGCGCATCGAGCCGCCGATCTATCGCCGCCGCGTCGATTTTTTTACCAAGAGCCGCGCGTTCGACACGACGCGGGCCCGCACTGAGCTAGGCTTTCAGCCAGCGGTGGACCTGCAAGAAGGCATTCGCAGAACCGCAGAGTGGTATCGGGAGAAGGGGCTGCTGTGAGTTACAAGTTCAAAGTTCAAAGTTCAAAGTTAACTGCAAAGTTCTATGTAAAAGTTCAACGCCGATGCTTCGAAATGAGGTACTCGCAACTTTTCAACTTTCCAACTTTCAACTAACTTTGAACTTTGAACTTTGAACTTTGAATTGGAGTGCGTTTGGCACGTTTGAACGTCGTCCATATTTGCGACCACCTGGGATGGGCGGGCTCGCGCATGCATGGCGTGAAGCGCCTGTTCGCATGGATGATTCCGCGTTTCGATCGCGAGCGCTTCAACGTCTCACTGGTGAGCCTCCGCCGAAAGGATCTGTCGGAGGACACGCTCGAACAGTTTGGCATCGACGTCAGCTATCTCGGTCGTCACAAGTTCGATCCCGCTACCTATGCAGCGCTGCGACAGCTGCTGGAGGGCAAACGCGCCGATGTGCTCCACATGCACGGGTACGGTGCGACCACGTTTGGACGGCTGTGTGCGCGGGCGATGGAGATCCCGTCGATCCTTCACGAACACGCGAATCACGGGAACACGCCATGGTTCCAGAAGCTTGCCGATCGTCTGCTCGCGCCGCATACCGATGTTGCGATTGCCGTGTCGAGGTCGACCGCCGAGTTCACCACCCGTGCGCGGTTGATGCCGCCCGAGCGCACGAAAGTCGTCTACCTCGGTGCACCGCTCGACGAGTTCGCCCGTCCTCGCCTTCCCGACGAGATCGCGCACGCCCGTGCGGCGCTGGGCATCGCGGGCGAAACAATCGCGATTGGCACCCTCACGCGGCTGATGCCGGCGAAGGGCAATCGCTACCTGGTCGAGGCGGCAGCCGCGCTGGTGGCCAAGTATCCGCGCGCCCGCGTGTTTATCGTCGGCGAGGGGGAATTGCAGGGTGAGCTCGAGGCGCAGGCGCGGGCGCTCAAGCTCGGCGATCGCCTTGTCTTTTGCGGATTTCAGCGCGACGTTGCGGCAGTTCTTTCCGCGCTCGACATCCTCGTGTTCCCCTCGCTCGCCGAAGGGACGCCGTTGACGGCATTCGAGGCGCTGGCCGCGGGAAAGCCAATTGTGGCGACCGATGCCGATGGCTTGATCGACATTCTGACGGATCGTCATGACGCGCTCGTCGTGCCGAGGGGCAACGCCGGGGCGCTGACCCGCGCCATCGACGAACTGATCGACCAGCCGTCGCTGGCGCGGCGTCTTGCGGACAACGCGCGGTGCACCGGCGCGCAGTACGACATCTCGGTGTTCGTGCGAAAGATGGAACGGTTGTACGAACTCCTGCACGCGACGTCGCGCGCCACTCATCGCGCCGGCATTCTGCAGGCTGACCTTGGGTTTCTGACGGCACGCGCATGATTCCGGCAAAGCAGCCCAGCAGTCCGCCGCCGGAAGTTTTCACCGCCAGGGCCCGCCCGGACCCGGCGCTCGAGGCCAGGCGCGAACTGGCATGGCGGCTTGGCCTGGGTGCGACGCTCGCGCTGGGGTCGCTGCTGCTTGCGTGGGCGCTGACGACCGATCTCACGAAAGTGACTCCCGGATTTTTCAGCGACGGCGCGACCTATTACGGCCTCGCGCACAGCCTCGCCGACGACTTCGACTTTGAATATCGCCGCGAGGATCTCGTGCGCGTATGGCGTGAATATCCCAGCGGTCCGGAGGGGGTGTTCCTGAAGCGTGGCCGCGACGTGCACGGCCTCAGCGTGACGACATCGCCGCCGTTTGTCCGCATCGATTTCGGCGACGACTGGGATCGCGAACGGCTGTATTACGGCAAGGCGTTTATTTTCCCGCTCGTCGCGGCGCCGTTCGTGCGGGCGTTTGGGACCAACGGATTCCTCGTACTGCATGCGATCTTGATGACCATCTGCTTCGTGTGCGCCTACGGCTTCCTCGTGGCGCGCAGCGCCCCGGTGCCATCGTTGATATTCGCGGCGGCGTTTCTGTTCGTGTCTGTCGTGCCGGCGTATCTCGTCCAGTTCATGCCGGACTTCTTCAACCTGGCCACGGTACTGATCGGCTACTTCTTCTGGTGCTACAAGGAGGCCGTCGCCGAGTCGACCACGTGCTGCATCGGCAAATGGCGGCAGCGCTGGCTCATGGCCCCGCACTCGGACGCAATCGCGGCGGCGCTCCTCGGCATCAGCGTGTTCTCGAAACCGACGCTGGTGTTTGTCATTGTTCCTCTCTTGGTGCTGCACGCGGCGCGACGCCAGTGGCGGCGTGGACTGGTAACAGGCGCCGTCTTTACGGCCGTTGTCGTCGGTCTCTTCGCGCTGAACGTAGCGATTACCGGAGACTGGAATTACCAGGGCGGCGACCGCAAAACGTTTTACAGCACGATGGGAACGCCGTTGCCTGGATTTCCATTCCAGAGTGAGCAGCAACGGTTCGAGAGCACCGGCATCGAGAAAACGACCAATCGCGTGCCGGTGGAAGTGTTGACGGGAGCGACAGCGTTTTACGACGTGCTCAGGCTGAATCTCGGCTACTTTGCGCTCGGCCGCCACACGGGGCTGGTTCCGTATTTCATGCCCGGGGTCGTCGCCGTGCTGCTGTTCCTCTTCACTCACACGTATCCACGCCGGTTGTGGCAATGGCTCACGCTCGGCGGCGCCGTCGCGTCGGCGTTGTTGTTGATTTTGTACATGCCGTTCACCTACTCAGGTGGTGGCGGACCGGTGGGGAATCGCTATTTTCTCGGAGCGTACCCACTGCTCCTATTTGTCACACCGCCGCTTGAACGGCTCACGAGCGCGATCGTGACGACAGCCCTGAGCGCGGCATTTACCGCGCCGATCATCTCGAACCCGTTTTTCGCGGCGTTTCATCCTGGCGAGCACTCGAAGTCCGGTCTCTTTCGCCTGCTGCCGGTCGAGCTCACGCTCCTCAACGACCTGCCGGTCAACGTGATGCAATCGCGGATCAAACAGCCGCTCGGCGGCACCCCGCCCATCCAGGCCTACTTTATCGACGACAACGCATACGGACGTGAAGGCGACGCCTTTTGGGTACGCGGCGGCGCCCGCGCAGACCTGCTGCTGCGCGCGCCAGTCGTCACCGAAGTGCGCGATCAACAGGAAGTGATACGGCCGCTGCGCGTGCCCCGCCTCGAAGTGCTGCTTGAAAGCGGCCCGCTGCCGAATCGCGTGACGATCAAGAGTGGAGCTCAGTCGCAAATGGTGGACCTCACCGCAAATGATCGTCGCAGCGTGATGATGGCGATGCCGGCAGGATTGCCGTATAAAGCGTTTCCTGAGTTGCCGACCAACTATGTCTACCTCGTGTCGATCCGCAGCCAATCCGGCTTCATTCCACGGGTCCAGGGCTTGAGCGGCGACAGCCGCTTCCTTGGCGTCTTCGTGCGTTTCAATCCGATTTACGAGTAGCGGGCGAGTGGCCACCGTCATCGTTGCAACGGCGAGCCCTCCGTTTGCGGAAGGCGGCCACCTGGTGATGGCGCGCGAGCTCGTGCGGGCGCTGCGCGCGTGCGGCCACACGCCGGCGCTCGTCGTCACGCCACAGAATCGGTTCGGCCATCAGGCCAGCGCTTATCTCGCCGCCTGGTGTACCGACGTGCAGCTCGCGCACGAGAATCGTCCCGTCGATCAGGTGATCTCGCTTCGCTATCCCGCCTACGCGCTGCGGCACAATCGGCACGTCGTGTGGCTCAATCACCGCATGCGCGAGTACTACGACCTGTGGGATCAGTTTTCGTCGCATCTCTCGTGGCGGAATGGAATCAAGGAGCGTGTGCGACGCGCGGCGCTCCATCGCGTCGATCGCTATCTGCTCAACCGTCTGCAGCGCCGGTTCGTAATCTCGGCAACAGTGCAGAAGCGCCTGCAACGCTGGGGCGGTATTTCGTCGGAGGTACTGTATCCGCCGCCGCCCGTGCGCGACTACCGATGCGAAAGGTATGGGGACTATCTGTTCGCAGTGTCGCGGCTCACGCCGCTCAAGCGCTTCGATTTGATCCTGCGTGCACTGGCGGAGCCGGTGGCGGCCGGCATCCGGTGCGTGATCGCCGGCGAAGGCACCGAACTCGATGCGCTCCTGCGCTTGCGCCGCCTCCACGACCTCGACGATCGCGTGGAGTTTATCGGCCGCATAGATGACGACACGCTGGTGCGGCATCTGGCGCAATGCCGCGCTGTGGTGTTTCCGCCGGTGAACGAAGACTACGGCATCGTCACGGTGGAGAGCTTCTCGTGCCTGAAGCCGGTCATCACCTGCCGCGACAGCGGCGGTGTCGCCGAACTCGTGCGCGATGGGGAAAATGGCTTCGTGACGGACCCGACACCGGAAGCGCTTGCCGTGGCGATGCGTGCCGTGATGGACGATCGCAATCGCGCGATTCGACTCGGAGAATGTGGCCTCGCTGACGTCTCACGCATGACGTGGCCGGCCGCCGTGCAAAGATTACTGATCGTCTAGCCCCTCAATTCACTTGTGTTCGCAATCGCGGCATCGAGCCGATTCCAACGCTCGGGCCGAAACCGGCATTGTGCGAGCGTTTCGCGCCGTTGGCGTTCCGAATTCAACTGAGCTTTGGGGTTAAGTCTCCACCGACCCTGTCGTCTCTCTGCTTGCGACGGTTCGTCCAACGAAGGCGAGCACTACAAGGACTGTCACCTACGCGCCGAGACTGAAGGAACCCGATAGGTGCATCGCGATCGTGACACCCGCGACGACCAACACGCCCTAACGGCCAGAACTGCCACATCCCATAGAGAAACACGCAAGTTGCATGTGATCTCATTGCTCTCATGGCACACCCGTCCGCGTGCTAATCTCGTGGGAATGTCCTACCGCACTCCTCTCGAGACGCGCCTCGCCAAAAAGACGACGAAGGCGATCACCGATTTCAACCTGATCGACGATGGTGATCGGGTGATGGTCGGATTGTCGGGCGGGAAGGACAGCTGGGCGCTGTTCCAAATCCTCGACGTGCTCCGCCAGCGTGCGCCTATCAGTTTCTCGCTCGTCGGTGTGAACGTCGACTCGGGTTACGAGGGGTACCAACACCAGGCGGTTGGAGAGGCGTGCCGCGCGCGGGGGTGGGAGTTCTACAGCGAACACACGTCGATTGGACAGGTGATCGAAGACAAGCTCGACGCCGATGCCACGCCGTGCTCCCTCTGCGCCCGGCTTCGGCGAGGCGTGTTGTATCGGCTTGCCCGCAAGGTCGCGGCCACCAAGATCGCGCTCGGTCACCACCTCGATGATTTCGTCGAAACGCTGCTGCTGAATCTATTCTTTGCCGGAGCGCTCAAGGCGATGCCCGCGCGACTGGTTTCGGACGACGGTGCACATGTCGTGATTAGGCCGCTCGTGTACGTGACGGAGGCGGAGGCGCGTGCGTATACACGTGAATACGAGCTGCCGGTGATCGGCTGCTGCTGTCCCGCGTGCGGCGACTTGAGCCTGCAGCGGCAGCGCGTCAAGCGGCTCATCATCGAGCTCGAACGCGAGCACCCCAACGTCAAGTCCTCGATGATCAAAGCGCTCGGCAACGTGATGCCGCGCCATCTGCTCGATCGCCGTCTCAATCCGGTGCGCGATCTCGGCGACGCGATCAGCGAACGGCTCGACTCTCTTGGCGACGTTCCTCCCGGCGTGCCTCTGATCCCCCTACTTACGGCGCGGCCCTAGCAGGCGCATGCGGTCGGTAGTGCAGCGGGTTCGATCCGCACGCGTTACGGTCGGCGAGCGCGTGGTCGGCGCCATCGGCACAGGTCTGCTCGTCCTCGTCGGCGTCGAAGACGGCGACGGTCCGGCAGATGCCGAGTACATCGCCGCGAAAATCCACGATCTCCGAATCTTCGAGGACGAAGCGGATGCCACCGGACGTAAGCGGATGAACCGATCCGTTGCCGACATCCAGGGTCAGGTGCTTGTCGTCTCACAGTTCACGCTCTCGGGCGATGTGCGCAACGGCCGGCGTCCTTCGTTTACAACTGCTGCGCCGCCCGATGTCGCGCGGTCCTTGTACGAGCTCGTCGTCAGTCTGCTGCGGGCGACGGGCTTACACGTGGAGACGGGTGAGTTTCAAGCGATGATGATCGTCGCCCTCGAAAACGATGGACCAGTGACCATCCTGATCGACAGCCGCAAGCGATTCTGATCGATGGCTGCCCGCCGAGTCTTCGTCCTCGCGCTGCTCACTCAAGGCCTGCTGATTCTGACGGCCTGGGCGATGTCGCGACTCATGGACCTCCCGCCGCGCTGGGGCGATCCGTGGCGCGACGTGGTCATCGGTCTCGCCGGCGCGATCGTGCTTGCGCTCGCGAATTACGTGCTGCTTGTACATGGTCCGGCCAATTGGCTGGTCGGCGGCGTGCGTGCGGTTTACCATGAAGTGCTCGTTCCGCTCTTCTCTCGCTTCGACACACTCAGCATCATCGTCGTCGGCGCAGTCGCGGGGATCGGTGAGGAGTGGTTGTTTCGCGGCATCGTGCAGCCGCTGTTCGGCTGGGTCATCGCCAGCCTGATGTTCGGGTTTGCGCACGTCGGCGGGCGCAGCATGCTGCCGTTTGGCGTCTGGGCATCGGGCATGGGTTTCGTGCTTGGCGCGCTGGCCTACGTCACCGGCGGCTTGACCGCGCCGATGATTGCTCACGGTGTCTACGACATGCTGGCGCTCGCCTACATTCGACGAGGAGCACACAACGCGTGATCCGTTTATCTCAGTTCTGCTGCATGCTGGCCTTTTTTGCATCGCTCGCCTCCGCAACCACCGCATTCGCACAACAGCGACCACTCGTCACCGAGGATCCCGAAGTCATTGGCCCCGGCCGTCTGCTCATCGAAGGGGGATTCGACTGGGAGCGCGACGTCTCCTTTCCAGTCAGCGGTCTCACGGGCAATCGGTTGTCGATTCCAACCTTTGGCCTGAGCGTGGGGCTGGGCTCGATCGCGGAGCTGCAGATGGACTGGGGGTTCTATCAGCGCCTCAACATCACCGAGCGGCAGATTACGGCACCGCTTGCTGGGGTGCTGAGGATTACTGGAGATCGCACCAGCGACATTGAAGATCTGGTGCTCGCGACCAAGGTTCGCGTGTCGAGCGAAAGCCCGGGGCGGCCCGCGGTCGGTCTTCGATTGGCGACCAAGCTGCCGAACGCGAGCAACGAAAATGGACTCGGCACGGATATGACGGATTTTTTTGCCTCCCTCCTCGTGGCCAAAACGGTTCAATCCATCCGAGTCGTGGGCAACGGCGGCATCGCCATCGTGGGCGACCCGACATCGGACGTCCCGCAGCAGCACGATTTCCTCACGTTTGGGTTGTCAGTGGCGCAGGCTTTGACGACGAGCGCGGAGCTCGTTGGCGAGATCAATGGTCAACTGAATTTCGCCGAAGAGGGCAAGCATCTTCCGGGCGGCGAAAACCGGGCCGCGATGCGATTCGGCGGCCGTTATACGCGCGGCACCGTGCGCGTAGACGCAGGCGTCGTGCTTGGTATGACCTCGCGCGACCCGCAAATCGGCGTCACCGCCGGTTTCACGTGGGTCTTCAACGCCTTCCAGATTCCATGACGCGCATGCTGCCTGTCGTCAAGGCGCACGCCTACGGCAACGACTTCCTGTTGGTGCCGCACGATCATGTGGACGGCGTGGATGTGCCCGATCTCGCACGCCGCATGTGCGCGCGGCATACCGGCATTGGCGCCGATGGATTCATGCTCTACACGATCGCGCCGGATGCAACCGCGCGGATGACGCTGTTCAACGCTGACGGCAGTCCCTCGGAGCTTTCAGGCAACGGGCTGCGTTGTGTCGCGGCGCTGGTGCTGCATCAACGCGAAGCAAACAGCGAAGAGCCGCCACCGCACGTGCGCGTGTCCACAGACGCGGGTTGGAAGGTGCTCACGCTCGCGGGACGATCGCGCGGCCGTTACACGTTTCGCGCGGCGATGGGACAGCCGACAGACGTGCGCCAGGAACAGCTCGAGGTCGCCGGCGAACGCCTGAAGGTCACGACGCTTGGTGTGGGCAACCCGCAATGCGTCGCGCTGGTCGACGCGCTGCCCGATGAGGCGCGTTTTCATCGGCTTGGACCGGCGCTTGCGACGCACTCGAGATTCCCTGCCGGGACAAATGTCGAATTCGCGATGCTCGAATCACCGGGCACGCTGCGCATTCTGATCTGGGAACGCGGTGTAGGTCCGACCACCGCGTCGGGTACGGGCGCCTGCGCGTCCGCGGTCGCGGCGATCGCGCACGGCGGCGCGTCCCGCGATCTCGACGTCGTGTCTTCCGGCGGCACGCAGCGTGTTGAGTGGCGCGACGATGGGGTGTATCTCACTGGGTGGGCGGAGATCCTGTTCGAAGGGACGTGGCTGGCCGTGTAAATTCCTGCGGCTTTCCGGGTCAATAGCGATCGCAAAAACTGCGGTTTAAGGGCGTCCGACCTCAACGGCGGCGGCGACTGGCTCCTCCGCCAGTCGCCGCATCCAATACGGCGATCGCCTTTTGAATTCGGCCAACAACGCCTTCCATCGCCTTGTTCGCCTTTTCGTAGTCGTCGTTGTTGAGCGCTGCGCGTGCATCTTGCAGGGACTTGTCGGCAGCGTCGATCACGGCGCGCTGGTCCTGCACGGTCCGCCGCGGCAATCGCGCGACGTCGGGATCGCGCAGCTGCGCGCGCGCCTGTGCCAGGAGAGTGCTCGCTTGGCCGATCTGACCTTCCACGTCGCCGCGCGCTTTCGCGCGCACGTTGACCGCCACCTTGGCGGCGGCCTGCGCGCGTTCGCGGCTGTCGATCGCGAGGCTGAGGGCGAGCCGGTAATCGCGCTGGGTCACGGCCTCTTCGGATCGCCGCAGCGCGTCGATCGCGGCGTTGAGTTCCGCCGGCGCGTCGACGTCGGCCCCCGCAGCTCGCGCGGCGTCGATCGCGCCTTGCGCCTGGTTCATCTCCTTGCTAGGCGGTTCGGCGCATGCAGCGATGACAACGGCGAGAAGAAGCGGAATGAGGGGATGCAGTCGGTGCATGACTGGGGAGATCTGCGGACGTAGTCGGCGGGCGTCACGTCCGCCATTCGAGTATAGGCTGGCAGTGAAGTACCATGGTTGATCTTGTCGCGGCGTGGATTCGTGATGCAGCGCACGTGACCGTGCTCACGGGTGCCGGCATCTCAGCCGAGAGCGGCGTCCCGGTGTTTCGCGGGCCGAGCGGGCTGTGGCGGCAATTCCGGCCGGAAGATCTGGCGACGCCCGAAGCGTTTGCCCAACGGCCGGCGCTCGTGTGGGAGTGGTATTTGTGGCGTCGCGAGCGGATTGCCGCGGCGCACCCAAACGCTGGTCACGACATGATCGCGCGTCTGGAGCGCGCGCATCCCGGCGTGACGCTGCTGACGCAGAACGTCGACGGGTTGCATGCGCGGGCCGGGAGCACTGGGCCAGTCGAGCTGCACGGAAATCTGTGGCGAGTGCGGTGCGTGGATGGATGCGGTGCCACGTCGCGCGATCGTGAGACTGATCCGCCACGGGCGCAGCTGCGGTGTCAATGCGGTGCGTGGCTGCGGCCGGAAGTGATTTGGTTTGGCGAGCCGCTCGATCCCGATGTAGTCGCGGCGGCGTCCGCCGCGGCCGAGCGCGCCGACGTGCTGCTCGTCGTCGGTACGTCGGCCGTGGTGTATCCCGTCGCGGCGCTTCCACAAATTGCGCGCCGGCGCGGCGCGCGCATCGTTGAAGTGAACGTCGAGGAGACGCCGCTCAGCGCGCATGCGGACGCGGTGCTGCGCGGACCGGCCGGAGAGATGCTTCCAGCCGTGGAGCAGCGCCTGTGAAGCAGCTTGCGCCGCAGGATCGGCCGCGCGAGAAGCTGGTTCGCGCGGGCGTGTACGCGCTCGGCGACAACGAGCTGCTCGCGCTCGTGTTGGGAAGCGGCGTTCGCGGACGAAGCGCGTTGGCGCTCGCGCAAGAGGTGCTCGATCTCGCCGGCGGTGTGCATGGATTGGTGCACATCAGCCTCGACGAGTTGCGGCGAGTGACCGGTGTCGGCTTACCGCGTGCGGCACGTCTGGCCGCCGCGATCGAGCTCGGACGTCGAGCCGTCATTGCAGGCTCGGGCGAGCGGCCGAAGCTCGGCTCGCCGACCGCCGTGGGACAGTATCTGCTGCCGCTGTATGGCGGCTACCGTGTGGAACGATTTGGAGTGGTGCTGCTGGACGCAAAGAACCGGTTGATCCGCACGTCGATTCTCTCGGTGGGCTCGCTCGATGCGAGCATTGCGCATCCGCGCGAGATTTATCGCGAGGCGGTCATCGCGTCGGCGGCGTCGGTGGTGGTGTTTCACAATCACCCCTCGGGCGATCCGGAGCCGAGCGTAGACGACATCATGCTGACGAGGCGACTCAAAGCGGCCGGCGGCGTCATGGGCATCGAGCTCGCGGATCACATCGTGCTCGGCGACGGCCGCTGGTTCAGTTTTCGGGATGCGAAGCGGCTGTGAAGGTCCTTTACTTCGACTGCTTCTCCGGCGCCGCTGGCGACATGATTCTTGGAGCGTTGCTCGATGCCGGGTTGCCGCTTCCAGAGCTCGAGCGCGCACTCGGAACGCTGGGCGTGGACGGGTGGAACGTGTCGGCGGATCGCGTCGTCAAAGCAGGTATAACCGCGACGAAGTTCCGCGTGCACCAGTCGCGGGGGCCAGACCACGCGCACGATCACCACGGTCATCACCATCACCACACGGTGGCGGAGATCAAGGCGGCGATCGATCGTTCGTCCTTGAGCGATGCCGGAAAGACGAGAGCCAAGGCGATGATCGGTCGCCTTGCCGACGCCGAGGCGGCCGTCCATAGTATGCCGGTGGAGCAGATCCACCTGCACGAAGTGGGCGATCTTGATTCGATCGTGGATATCGTCGGCGCCGTCTTCGCAATGGAGTGGTTTGGCGCCGGACGCGTGGTGGTTTCGCCTATCAACGTCGGAAGCGGCGTTGTCAAAACGGCGCATGGCGTGTATCCGGTCCCTGCCCCAGCAACCCTCAAACTGCTGGGTACTGCGCCAGTGTACGGACGCAATGTCAACGCGGAGCTGCTCACGCCAACAGGCGCGCTGCTGTTGACCGACTACGCGTCGGACTTTGGACCGATGCCGGCCATGCGGGTAGAGCGCGCCGGCTACGGCGCCGGCGATCGAGATCTCGATGACGCGCCGAACGTGCTGCGCGTGGTCGTAGGCGAGAGCGTCGCGGACTCCGCCGTAATGCGGGTCGTCGTCATCGAGTGCGAGATCGATGACATGAACCCGCAGATTTTCGGTGCCCTGATGGATCGCCTGCATGGCGCCGGGGCGCTCGACGTGCTGTATGCGCCGGTGCAGATGAAAAAGAATCGCCCGGGGACGCTCGTGACGATCATCGCGCGACCCGAGCAGCGCAGTGAGCTGACGGAGTTGATGTTCCGTGAGAGTACGACGATCGGGGTCCGCTCGGTGGAAATGGATCGCGAGTGCCTCGATCGTGAAACGGTTGATGTGACAACAGAATTGGGCTCGGTGCGGTTCAAGGTTGCACGTCGTTTCGGGCGTGTGTTCAACGCCCAGCCCGAGTTCGACGATGTCGCCAGACTAGCAGTGGAGCACGGCCTGCCGATCAAACACGTGCAGGCCATCGTCATGAAAGCGTGGCTCGACAGAGCATGAAATATTTCCAGACCACCGCGATCGATTACGTCAACAGCACGCCACATCTCGGTACCGCCTACGAAAAGATCACGGCCGACGTGATTGCCCGCTACAAGCGGCTGACGGGCTTCGAAACGTGGTTTCTGATGGGCAACGACGAGCACTCGCAGAACGTGTATCGCCGTGCGCAGGAGCTCGGACAGGATCCGCTGGCCTACTGCGACGAGATGGCGCGCGTGTTCACGTCCGTGTGGAAGCGGCTGGACGTGTCGAACGACGACTTTATCCGCACAACAGATGAGAAGCGTCACAAGCCGGCGGTCCAGCGCATGGCCCAGGCGTGCTATGACGCGGGTGACGTGTACGAGGGCGTATACGAAGGGTGGTATTGCGTCAGTTGCGAGGCCTTCAAACAGGAAAAGGATCTGATCGACGGGTTCTGCGCGGTTCATCCCGCCATCAAGCCGGAATGGATTCGGGAGAAAAACTGGTTCTTCCGGCTCTCCAGGTACCAGCAGCCGCTGTTAGAGCACTACGCCGCGCATCCAGAGTTCATCGCGCCCGAAGTCCGGCGCAACGAGATTCTTCGACTCGTCGAGGCCGGACTCGAGGACATTTCCGTCAGCCGCGCTGGTCAGGCATGGGGCATCCCGTTGCCGTTCGACAAGGACAGCGTTGTCTACGTTTGGTTCGATGCGCTGATCAACTACGCGGCGGCAGTCGGCTACGGTTGGGACGACGAGCGGTTCAGCAAGTGGTGGCCGGCAGATCGGCACATCATCGGCAAGGACATCACGAGATTCCACAGCGTGATCTGGCCCGCCATGTTGATGAGCGCGAAGCTCCCGTTGCCGAAGCAGGTGTTCGGGCACGGCTGGATTTCAGTAAACGGCCAGCGTATGAGTAAGTCGCTCGGCAACGTCGTCGATCCGGTCGACGCGGTCGAACGCTTCGGCGTCGATCCGCTCCGACTCTATCTCGTCAAGGAGGTTCCGTACGGCGGCGATGGCGACTTCTCGTTCGAACGTCTCGGTGAGAAATACAACGCCGATCTTGCGAACAATTTAGGCAATCTCGTGAGCCGGGTTGCGGCGATGACAGCGCGCTACCGCGGCGGCACGCTCGCCCCGCCCCCCGCGTCCGATCGTCTTGCCGGAATCGCGACGTCTGCGGTCGGCAACTATCGCCGGGCGATGGACTCGCTGATGCTGCACGAAGCCACGGCTGCCGCGTTCAGCATCGTGGACGCGGCAAACCTCTTCATCGCGGACACGCAGCCGTGGGCGATCGCAAAGGATCCTGCGCAGACCGATCGACTCACGAGCGTGCTGGCCGATGCTGCCGAAGCGGTCCGCCTGGCCGCGCTGCTGTTGTTGCCGGTCATCCCTTCTTCGGCGGCGGAGATCTTGCGGCGCGTGGGCGAAACGCGACCCGTCAACGAGCTGCGTCTCGATCGCGACGCGGTCTGGCGACCGAGCGAGAGACGTATTCTGAACGAAGGACCGCTGTGGCCGCGCCGTGAGGGTGTGCGTGCCGCAATTGACGATTCGCGCCACCAGGGACCTTCGGCAAAAGAGGTCCTCGGCGGCGGACGGTCTTCCAACGATTCACGTGACGTTGGAGTGACCTCTCTCGATTCACGCAGCGGTGGCCCCTCTTCAACTGATTCCCGCAGCGGCGGACCTTCAGGGCCGCCCGGAGAAACGATGACCGACACAACACCAACGCCCGAAAGCCCAACAGCGCCGCTCACCCAAGCCGCGGCCCCCGTCGCGGCGGACGATCCGATCTCGATCGACGATTTCATGAAGGTGCAGCTGCGCGTCGCGAAGGTCCTCGAGGCCGAACGGGTCCCGAAGTCCAAAAAGTTGATGAAGCTGTCGATCGACGTGGGCATTGAACAGCGCACCATCGTGGCGGGTATCGCGGAGGCGTACGAGCCCGAGGCACTGGTTGGCAAGACCGTGGTGATTGTGGCCAACCTGCAGCCCGCAAAGCTGATGGGGATTGAGTCGAACGGGATGGTGCTCGCCGCGAGTCCTGACGGTGGCCAGCCAATCGTGCTCGATGCCTCGCCGGCCACACCCGGCACGCGCGTCCGGTGATTGATTCGCACTGTCATCTCGCCGCAACCGAATTTGCCGGCGATCTCGACGCCGTCGTGTCACGCGCCCGAGACGCCGGCGTAGTGCGATGTCTCGTTATTCTCGCAGCTGAGGACGAAGAGGAACTGACGCGCGCCGCGGCAGTCGCGGCGGCCTGGCCGGAAGTCCGCTTTGCGGTTGGCGTGCATCCACACAACGCGCACCGATTTGCGGCGGAACCAGGCGTGGCCGCAGACCTTGTGGCAACCCGCCTCAGCGAGATCGCCAACGTTTGCGCCATCGGCGAGATTGGGCTCGACTATCACTACGACTTCTCCCCGCCGGAGGTGCAGCACGCGGTCTTCAGGGCGCAGCTGGATCTCGCGCGTGCGCGGGGCCTGCCGGTGGTCATCCACACGCGCGAGGCGGAAGCCGACACGCTCCGGATGATCAGGGAAGCAAGTGAGGGCCAGCTGCGCGGCGTCTTCCATTGTTTCTCCGGCGATCGAGCCGCCGCCGCGCGCGCCCTCGAGACCGGGTTTCATGTCTCGATTCCCGGAATCGCGACCTTTCCAAAATCGACCGCTCTGCGCGAAGCCGCGGGTGCGATTCCGGTCGATCGGTTGCTGGTCGAAACGGACAGCCCGTATCTCGCGCCCGTCCCGCATCGAGGAAAGCGCAACGAACCGGCGTATGTCATGCGCGTGCTCGACGCGCTCGCCGAGCTTCGCGCCACGCCACCCGAGTCGCTGGGAAGGCAGATGATCGCGAACTTCGATGCACTGTTCGGCGGCGCACCAGACCTTCCGTGAGGAACTGACGTGAAGAACCGTCGACACCTGTAGATGCGGCCTAAAGCTCAGCGTGAGCGAGAGTTAGCGCATTCCGCTCGCGTTGACAGCATCGCGCCTGTGTGATGAGATTGACGAGCTTGATCAACGCCGCACAAAAGACCCGCATCGATCTGGTGCAGATGTTCGAGCCGGTGCGCGCCGACCTGGAAGCTGTCGAGCGCGAGTTCGAGCGCCAGGTTCAGTCGAAAGTTGGCGTCATTCCCGAAATCGGCCGCTACATTCAGAAAAGCGGCGGCAAACGCGTGCGGCCGGCGGTGCTCCTGATGGCGGCGCGCTTGTGCGGCTATACCGGCGCGCGCGCGGTTCTCAACGCGGCGGTCGTGGAATTCATTCACACCGCGACGCTTGTTCACGACGACATCATCGATGATGCGGAGGTCAGGAGAGGGCAGAAGGCGGTCCATTCGCGCTGGGGCAGCGACGTCACCGTCTTGGCTGGTGACTTCCTGTACATCAAGTCGATGGCGATGGCGCTCACACAGGACACGCTCGACGTTGTCAGGTTGTTGTGTGACGTCACGCTGCGCATGATCGAAGGCGAGCTGTATCAGCTCACCAAGAACGGCGTCATCGACATTTCCGAGGACGAGCACTTCGAGATCATCCGCCGCAAAACAGCGTATCTCTTCGCAGGGTGCGCGCAGATTGGCGCCATGCTCGGCGAGGCCGGAGAGGAAAAGGAGCTCGCCCTGCGCGAATACGGCTTCAATCTCGGGGTGATGTTCCAGCTGGTCGACGATCTGCTCGACTTCACCGGAGAAGTAACCAACACCGGCAAGCCCGTCGGCGGTGATTTACGCGAAGGCAAGATCACGTTGCCGATCATCCATCTGTTGCGCCACGGCGGCGAAGAAGCCAGCGCGCTGGTGCACCGTGTGGTGCGCCAGCGCGATGTGACGCAGGAGGAATGGACGCGCCTGCGTGAGCTTCTCGCCGAACACGGATCGATCGAGTACGCATACGAGCGCGCCGTCGAATTCGGCGAGGCTGCCAAGCGCTATCTGCGGCTCTTCGCGCCCAGTCATGAGCGGGATGCCTTGACCGGCCTCGCCGATTACGTATTGTCGCGCGATCGGTAGGATGACGGGGAGATTAGGGAGATCGGGAAAATAAGACGACTGGGAGATCGGGGAGATCAGGGAGAATAAGACGACTGGGAGATCGGGGAGATCAGGGAGAATAAGACGACTGGGAGATCGGGGAGATCAGGGAGAATAAGACGACTGGGAGATCGGGGAGATTAGGGAAAATAAGACGACTGGGAGATCGGGGAGATCAGGGAGAATAAGACGACTGGGAGATCGGGGAGATTAGGGAAAATCATTTATATGGTCTCCCCGAATGGTCTCCCCGAATGGTCTCCCCGAATGGTCTCCCCGATCTCCCTGATCTCCCTGTTGTTCACCTCCCTTGACTCCACAATCTCTCTGTGAACCCGGCTGAACGCATCACCGAACTCCGCTCCGAAATCCGCCGCCACGAAGAGCTCTACTACGTCCAGGCTGCGCCTGAAATCTCCGATACCGAATTCGACGCGCTGATGCGCGAGCTGCAGGAGCTCGAAGCCGCGCATCCGGAGCTGTCGTCCCCCGACTCGCCGACGCAGCGTGTTGGCGGCCGTCCGGCCGAAGGCTTTGCCACCGTCTCGCACGTCGTGCCGATGCTCTCCCTCGACAACGCCTACAACGAAGAGGAGCTGCGAGCGTTCGACGAGCGCGTGCGGCGCGGCCTCGGCACGACGGATCCGGTCGAGTACGTCGTCGAGCTCAAGATCGATGGCCTGAGCATCGCGCTGACGTATCAAGACGGACGGCTCGTGCGCGGCGCCACGCGCGGCGATGGCGCGCGCGGCGAGGACGTGACACCGAACGTGCGCACCGTGAGGGCAATTCCGTTGACGCTGCAGGGCGGTCCGCGTGGACGCGTTGAGATACGCGGTGAGGTGTACCTTTCGAAACGTGCATTCGAGCGCATCAACAAGGAGCAGCAGGACGCGGGCGAGATGTTGTACGCGAACCCGCGCAATACCGCCGCCGGGACGATGCGGAATCTGGATCCGGCGCTGGTCGCGAAGCGCGGTCTGCTGGCGTGGACCTATCAGATTGTCAGGCCGGGCGAAGCTCCTGAACACGCGACGCACGCCGAGATGCTGACGGAACTCAAACAGTGGGGCGCGCCCGTCGAACCGCACTGGAAGAAGTGCATCGGCATCGACGACGTGCTGGCGTTCTGTCACGAATGGCGCGAAAGACGCGCTGCCCTCAACTTCGAAACCGATGGCGTCGTGGTGAAGGTGAACGGGCGCGCGTTCCGTGAGCGCCTCGGCTACACGTCGAAGTTCCCGCGCTGGGCAACAGCGTTCAAGTTTCCAGCCGAACGGAAAGTGGCGATGCTGCACCGCATCGACATCAACATCGGGCGCACCGGCGCCGCCACGCCGTTTGCGGTCCTCGACCCAACGGTTGTTGCGGGCTCGACCATCTCGATGGCGACGCTGCACAACCCGGACGACATCGTTCGCAAGGACATCCGTCCGGGTGAGCTCGTGATCATCGAAAAAGCCGGCGACGTCATCCCGCGCGTCGTCGGTCCTGCCCATCCAGATGCGGCGAATCGTCCGGAGCGGTGGGTCATGCCTACTGCGTGTCCGGTGTGTGGCAGCGCGCTGAAGAAACCTGTAGATGAAGTGGTATGGCGATGCGAAAACAGCTCCTGTCCGTCGAAACTGCGGCGCGGCCTCGAACACTTCGCGTCGCGCGGGGCGATGGACATCGAAGGTCTCGGCGAGTCGCTCATCGGACAGCTTTGCGATAAAGGGCTCGTCAAAAGCCTCGCCGATGTCTATCGCCTCGACGCGCAGACGCTCGAAGCGCTGGAACGCATGGGCAGGAAGTCCGCCGCGAACCTGCTCAGTGAGCTCGAGAAGTCGAAATCCAACGATGTGTGGCGGCTGATTTACGGTCTCGGCATTCGGCACGTGGGTGAACGTGGCGCGCAAGTGCTCGCCGATCGCTTCGGATCCATCGACGACATCGCACAGGCATCGCTCGAACAACTGCAGCAAGTCCGGGAAATCGGCCCGGTGCTGGCCGCGTCGGTGAGATCGTGGTTCGACGAACCGGCCAACCGGGAACTGATCGAAGACTTCCGGCGGACCGGACTCAAGCTGACCGGTGAGCGCAAGGCGGTGGCCGAAGGGCCGCAGCCGCTCGCCGGACGCACGTTCGTGATTACCGGCACGCTCGACACGATGTCACGCGAAGAGGCGCGAGCCCGTATCGAACGGCTCGGGGGAAAGGTGACCGGCTCGGTCAGCAAGAAAACCAGCTACGTGGTTGTCGGCGCGGATGCCGGGACGAAACTCGACAAAGCCCGCACATTAGGCGTCCCGACACTGGAAGAGGCCGCGTTCCTGGCGCTGATCGCGGTCGAGCCGTGACCGGCCATCGCGCGCGCCGGGAGCATAGGCATCTGAATTGGCCGTTCCGCCGTGTGCGGTGACCGCGGCGCACGACCGCGCCCCACCTCTGCACGCGCCCTGTGGCGTTTCTGCGCTCGATCGTGCGAGGACGATCCGCAGATCGGCAGCAAAGCGGCGGTTCAACCGCTCGCGGGGCCTCTTGCCGTCGGCAACAAACGTGAATACGGGCAGCACAGAACTGGTACGGACGGCGTCCAGCTCAACGAACTGACGCTTATAATGTTTGAGAAATGACCAGGCGGTTTGCGTGGTTTACCGTGTGCCTGACGGCGTCTGTGTCGTTTCTGGTGGGCATGGTGGTGACCGGGTCGATGTCGCCGACTCCGGCCAGCTCTGCGCCGCCGGCGGTGGCCGCGCGCCCCGCACGTGACGACCGGCCGGTCGTGCCGGGCATCGCCGGCGTCGTCAACTTCGCCGACGTCGCCGATCACCTCAACCCCGCCGTGGTCAACATCGACGCCAGCAGCCGGCCACGGCGCAACGTGCGGCCGAATGACGGACGGGCGCCGGCGCGGCCCGATGTCGGCGAGGATCCATTCGAGTTCCGCCGCCGCGGCGAGACACCGCGGCGTGGCGCGGGGACCGGGTTCATCATCGACGAGCGCGGGCACATCCTCACCAATCACCACGTGATTGAGAACGCCGAGCGCATTACGGTCAAGCTGACCGACGGCCGCAGCCTGCGCGCGGAAGTCGTGGGATCGGATCCCGACACGGACATCGCGTTGATCAAAATCCAGGGCGAAGGGAAGTTTCGGCACGCGACGCTCGGCGATTCCGACGAGCTGCGCGTCGGCGAGTGGGTGTGTGCCATCGGCAACCCGCTGGCCTACGAGCACACCGTAACGGTCGGGGTCGTGAGCTTCATCGGTCGCAAGCTGTTCGACACGAGCCTCGACAACTACATTCAGACGGATGCAGCGATCAACTTCGGCAACAGTGGCGGTCCGTTGATCAACACGCGCGGCGAGGTGATCGGCATCAACTCCGCGATCAGCCGCCAGGCCAGCAGCATCGGCTTTGCGGTACCGATCAATCAGGCCAAGCTGATCCTGCCGCAATTGATGGAACGCGGACACGTCTCACGCGGCTACATCGGCGTGGTGCTGCGCGACGTCGATCCCGATCTGCAGCAGTCGCTGCGCCTGCCGCGCACGGCCGGCGCGCTCGTCCAGGACGTGCTCTCCGACTCGCCGGGCGAACGCGCAGGCTTGAAGCCCTACGACCTCATCACGGCCGTCGATGGCCGCGACGTGCCGAACAACGATTCGCTGATTCGTGAGATCGCGGCCCGGCGGCCAGGAACGACCGCGCGGCTCGAGCTGCTGCGCGACAATCGTCCGCGGCAGCTAATTGTGAAGCTGGCCGAACGAAACATCCGCGACGAAGCGCCGGCGCGAGGCGGTAATGACAGCAATCGGCCGGATCGATCGACGCAGGTCATGGGTCTGGGCGATCTCGGACTGACGCTCATCGAGATCGACCGGGCGAATTCGCATCGGTTCGACGTGCCCGATCGCATGACCGGCCTTCTTGTGCAGCGTGTCGAGCCGTTGAGTCCCGGATATGACGCCGGGCTCGAGCGCGGCAACATCATCCTCGAGATCAATCGCCAGCCGGTCGACTCGGTCGCGCGTTTCCGGCGCGTCCTCGAGGCGGCGCGTGCTGGTGAACCGCTCGCCCTCTACATCTACATCCCCGACGTCGAGCAGCGGAATATCAAGACGGTGCGCGTGGATCGATGAAACCGCGGATCCTCGTCATCGACGACGAATCGGCCATTCGCGATTCGTTGAGGATGATTCTCGAGTACGAAGGCTACGAAGTCTTATCAGCGGCAACCGGAGAAGAGGGCATCGCGCAGGCCGAGCGCGAAGCACCGGACCTCGTCTTCCTCGACGTCAAGATGCCGGGTATGGACGGCATTGAAGTGCTGCAGCGGCTCCGCCACCTTGTCGAAGTGACGCCCGTGGTGGTGGTGTCGGGGCACGGCACCGTGTCCACTGCCGTTGAAGCGACCAAGCTCGGCGCCTTCGACTTCATCGAGAAACCGCTCGAACGCGAGCGCGTGCTCGTCACGGTCAGAAATGCCGTCGACTCCCGGCGGCTCCGCACCGAAAACCGCACGTTCCGGCGCGATGCGGAGAAGCGGTATCAAATCGTCGGCGACTCGCCCCTGCTCGCGCGCGTGCGCGAGGCGATCGCGAAAGCGGCACCGACAAACGCGACCGTCCTGATCTGGGGTGAGAGCGGTGTCGGCAAAGAGCTGGTAGCGCGCGCGATCCATCGCGAGAGCCTGCGGCGCGACGGCCCGTTTGTCCAGGTCAACTGCGCGGCGATCCCGGACGACCTTATCGAGTCGGAACTGTTCGGCCACGAAAAGGGATCGTTCACCGGCGCGACCGATCGCCAGATCGGCAAGTTCGAGCAGGCCGACAAGGGCACGATCTTTCTGGACGAGGTCGGCGACATGAGTCTCAAGACGCAGGCCAAAGTGCTTCGCGTTCTGCAGGAGCAGGAGCTCGAACGGCTCGGAAGCAATCGCATCATCAAGGTCGACGTGCGCGTGATTGCGGCCACCAACAAGGATCTCGAGCAGGAGATCACGCGTGGCACGTTCCGGGAGGATTTGTTCTACCGCCTCAACGTCATTCCGATTCAGGTCCCCCCGCTGCGTGAGCGGCGCGACGACATTCCGACGCTCGTGCGCCACTTCGCGGATCTGTTTTCGCGCGAGAACAACTTTCGGCGCAAGGCCTTCACCGCGGCGGCCATGGAACGGCTGCGGCAACACGGTTGGCGCGGGAATATCCGCGAGCTGCGGAATTTCGTCGAGCGGCTCATCATCATGAGTCCCGGCGATCAGATCGACATCAAAGATCTGCCGGAGTTTGGCGCCGGACGGGCCGACGTGACCTCGATGCCTGCGCTCGCCGGCGCGCTGGCGAGCGCCGCTGGCAGCGCATCACGCACCGACTGGATGCAGGCGCCGACGCTGCAGGAGTTCAAATCCACCTCCGAGCGAGCGTTTCTGGTGGCGAAGCTGCGGGAGAACAGCTGGAATATCTCGAAGACCGCCGAAGTGATCGACACGCCGCGAAGCAACCTTTACAAAAAGCTCGAGCAGTATCAGATCTCGCAGGAAACGGACGGCTAACGCACGCACGGACGGTACATGGGTTCCGCACGAGGTTCCTTACATGGGTTCCTCACGTAAGTTCACGTAGGTTCCCCACCTACGTTCCTCGCCGAAGGTTGTCCGTAGGTTCGCGAACGTTCTACACGAAGGTTCCTAACGCGCACCCTGAGTCAGCCTGGGGGAGCCGCGTGAACTCCGTATTGGAACGACCCTGAAGAACACCTGTGAACTTACGGCAGGAACTCCCGTCAGGAACCTCGGTGAGGAACCTCCGTGGCTGCGTGAGGAGCCTCCGTGAGTGCGTCAGAATCGTTCATGGGATAATGGAGTGTTGCAGTTGGCTGGACAACCGCTGCCGGGCGCAACCATGTCGTCTCACGACGGCCTGAAGTACGCGCGGGAGAGGAAAGTCCGAACTCCACAGAGCAGTGTGCTGGGTAACACCCAGGCGGGGAAACCCGACGGATCAGTGGCACAGAAAACATACCGCCTCGAGAGAGCCTGCGGAAGTGGGCGAGTCGAAAGGTAAGGGTGAAAAGGTGCGGTAAGAGCGCACCGCGCGGCTGGCGACAGACGCGGCACGCAAAACCCCACACGGAGCAAAACCAAATAGAGAGACGTTTGAGGGCGGCTCGTCCGAAGTCTCCGGGTAGGTTGCTCGATCCCGTCAGTAATGCCGGGACTAGAGGAATGGTTGTCATCCCGCCGAAGCGACGCGACGGCGGAAACAGAATTCGGCTTACAGGCCGGCTGCAACGTCTTTCACCTTCGGATCACCACATGAAATACCGACGCGTTGTGTTGGTGGCGGCCGTCGCCATCGCGATCGGTGCAGGGTTGCTCGCACAGGGCCGCGGAGCATCGAGCGACCGCAGGCGCCCCGGCGAGGGCCGCACGCCGGAATTTCCACCGCCCACGATCATCGATTACAAGCCGCGCTCGACGCTGGTGGTGCCCCGGCACAAAGTTCCGCGCGCGAAGTTTCCGGTCATCGATATCCACAGCCATCAGCCCAATCCGATCTCGCAAGAGCAGTTCGCGCACGTGATCAAAGGGATGGACGCGAACAATCTTCAAATCCTCGTCAACCTGAGTGGCGGATCCGGCGAGCGGCTCAAGCAGGGGCTCGCCGCCATTGCATCGAGTCCCTACAAAGATCGCATGGTCGTCTTTGCCAACGTAGACTGGAGCGGCGCCGGTACGCCCGGGTGGGCGGCAAGGGCCGCCGCGCAGCTCGAGGCCGACATCAGAGCCGGCGCCAAGGGTCTGAAGGTCTTCAAGGATCTCGGCCTTCGCATCCGCAAGGCCGACGGCTCGCGTCTCAAGCTGGATGATCCGGAGCTTGCGCCGATATGGGAAGTTCCTGGGCGACTCGCTGTGCCGGCGCTCATTCACACCGCAGAGCCGCAGGAGTTCTTCGAGAAGATCGACTACAACAACGAGCGCTGGCTCGAGATGGCGCTCTATCGCGATCGCCGTTACCCGGAGGGCGAGTTCCCGCGCTTCGAGGAGCTCATGGCCGAACGCGATCGGCTGTTCAAGGCGCACCCGCGCACTCGTTTCATCGCGGCGCACTTCGGGTACCGCGCGAACAACCTGGCGAAAGCCGCCGAGATGCTCGACAAGATGCCGAACGTCTACCTCGAAGTTGCGGCGATCCTCGCAGAGCTCGGACGCCAGCCGCGCACGGCGCACGATTTCTTCGTCAAGTATCAGGACCGCGTGCTCTTCGGCAAAGACAGCTATCAGCCTGACGAGTACCCGTATTACTGGCGCGTGTTCGAGACCACCGACGAGTACTTCGACTACTACCGCGATTACCACGCGTTTTGGAACTTGTACGGCATGGGTCTGCCCGACGCCGTGCTCAAAAACCTGTATTACAAGAACGCGCTCACGCTCGTGCCAGGGCTGCCCGCGGAAAGATTTCCAAGCTGATGGCGGCGTTTCTCGTCACTGGAGGGGCAGGGTTCATCGGCTCGCACCTCGTCGAGGAGTTGTTGCGACGCGGCGAGACCGTCAGAGTTGTCGACAATCTCTCGACAGGTAAGTGGCAGAACCTCGACGCCGCCGTCGTGACCGCGTTACGCACATCAAGGCGCAATGAAGGCGTGAACGGCGGCGCCAGCGGATTTCAGTCGGTCGATTTCGTCGAAGGCGATTTGGCCAACGTCGATGTGGCCAGGGCTGCCGTTGATGGGATCGACGTCGTCTTGCACCAGGCCGCGATCCCTTCGGTGCCGCGATCGATCGACGAACCGATCCGTTCGCATCAGGCCAACATCGACGCCACGTTCAACATCCTCGTGGCCGCGCGCGACGCCAAGGTGCGGCGCGTCGTGTTTGCCGGATCGTCATCGGAGTACGGGGATACGCCGACGCTGCCGAAACACGAAGACATGCCGGTGAACCCGTTGTCGCCTTACGCGCTGCAGAAAGTGGTGGGCGAGCAGTACCTCCAGCAGTTCACACGTCATTACGGACTCGAGACGGTCAGCATCCGCTACTTCAACGTGTTTGGTCCCCGGCAGGATCCCTCTTCGCCGTACTCGGGCGTGATCTCGTTGTTCGTGCGCGCGCTGCTCGAAAAGCGGCAGCCGACGATTTACGGCGACGGCGAGCAAACGCGCGACTTCACATACGTGGCCAACGTCGTGGACGGCGTGTTGCGCGCGGCAGCGGCGCCAGGCATCTCCGGCGAGATCATGAACGTCGCGACCGGCGAGTGCATCTCCCTCAACGCTCTGCTCGCGATTCTGCAGCGCTTGATGGGCACGAACCTGACCGCGGTCTACGGGCCGCCGCGCAAAGGCGATGTGCGTGATTCACAAGCCGACATCACCAAAGCTGAGCGGCTGCTCGGATATCGCACAATCGTTGATCTCGAAGAAGGCCTGCGGCGGACGGTGGACTGGTATCGTACCGCCTGAATGAGCGATGTCCTGATCGTGGGCGGCGGGCCGGCCGGGTCGGCCGCCGCGCGGCTGCTCGCGCTTTGGGGCCATGCCGTGCGCTTGGTGACCGCGCCCCCTTCCGACGCCGCGTCGATGCTCGCCGAATCGATCCCTCCAAGCTGCGGAAAATTGTTCGACGCGCTCGGCGTGCGCGCAGACGTCGATGGTCAGGGATTTGTTCGTTCGACAGGCAACACCGTGTGGTGGGGCAACGAGGACGGTCGCATCGAATCATTTGCCGCCGGTGAGCGTGGCTGGCAGGTCACACGCGCTGAACTCGGTCGCGTGCTCCTGGATTGTGCACGCCACGCCGGCGTTCGCGTGCAGCACGCGCGCATCAGCGCGGGCGAGGTGTCGGCAGCGCAAGAGCCAATCGCGCTGGATTGTTCCGGGCGGAGCGGTGTCGTCGCGCGCGCCAGGGGTTGGCGCGTGTACGAACCGGCACTCAAAACGGTCGCGTTGGTGGGACGCTGGCGTCGAGACGACGGTTGGCCGATTCCCGATCAGACGCACACGATTATCGAGTCGTATCCCGGTGGGTGGGTCTGGTCCGTGCCGACACTGGGTGGGTCCCGGTATATCGCGGCGATGGTCGATCCGCGGGCATCGGATCTGTCGGATGCGGCACCGCGTGAAATCTACCAGGCTGAAATCGTGAAGGCATGGGGCTTCTCGACGCTTGTGGCTGGCGCGTGGCTCGAAGAAGGGCCGCGAGGATGGGACGCCTCGATGTACTCGTCGACCCGCTTCGCCGACGACCGCACGCTGCTTGTCGGCGACGCGGGTTCGTTCATCGATCCGTTGTCATCGGCTGGCGTGAAGAAGGCACTCGCATCGGGTTGGTTGGCCGCGGTGGCCGCCCACACGGCAATCGCGCGGCCGGCGATGCGGCACATCGCCTTCGAGTTCTTTGACGCGCGCGAACGCGACATGTACCGCCACCTGCGCGAGTTGACGCGGCGTTTTCTTGCCGATGGCGCCGCCGGCCACGCCGGACAGTTTTGGTCAGACCGGATTGGCCTCTCGGACGATGGTCAGACGCTGGACGACGATCACGTCGGCGTGGTGAACGAATTCGAGCGGCTTCGCTCCTCGCCCGCGTTGACGGTGCGTCGAGGAGACGATGTGCGCGTCGAACCCCGTCCCGCGGTGAGCGGATGCGAGATTGTTCTCGAAGACCGTCTGGTCAGGGACGATTGTCCTCAGGGGTGCCGTTACTCGCACGATGTGGACCTCGTGGAGTTGATCCGAATGGCGCCGGAGTTCAAGGACCCCGGCGAACTGTTCGAGGCTTACATCCAGCGCGCGGCGGCGGTGAGCCTGCCTGAGTTTTTGGCAGCGTTGTCGACTGCTCTGGCGCGAGGCTGGTTGACGTGGGTGGACGCGGACCATAGGTGAAGGTTCGCAGCAAGCGAAGCGAAACCTTACCGCGACGTCAGCAACCGCGGCGCGTAGCTCACGCGGCGCAGCTCGTTGATGCGACCGTCGCGCAACGCCCCTTCGACCAACTCGTAGCCAAGCAGCGCGAACACGCGGCCGGCGATGAACAACGGCCGCGCGTTGCCATACCAATCCACGCACGACGCCTGGCACCCATCGTTATTCGACTTCTCGCCACTCGACGCGAGCTCGCCGAGCTCGTTGAAGTGCAGCGATTCGTTGCGCAAGAAGAGAACCGACGCCGAATCGCGGAACAGGTGCTCGTACCCGGGCCGCGCCGCGCCTCGAATCGGCAGACCGAGCAGGCCGCGGCCGCCGTCTTCAGGTTTGTAGAAGAAGCCGTGGCTGCGAAGCTCGCCCTGCGACGCGCCTTCGCGCACGTACTGATCGGCGACGCGCGCCTGCTGCCCGAGGTGGACCGCGGTGAAGTGCAGATTGCGTCCATCGGCGCCGATCACCGTGGCATCTGATCCGAGCGCTTCGATGCGATCGACGCCGTGGGGCAGCGACAGCTCGAACAGCTCTCGTCCGCTCCAGCGCACAGCAAACAGCCGCGCCCGCTCGTTGCCTCGCGGCCGGCCCCAGCCGGTGCCGGTGCCGTAGAGCAGGTAGTTGCCGACAAACCGATTCTGGAAGGTGTAGCCCTCTGGTCGCGGCAGGCGGCGATAGCTCGACGCAGGCACCGCGTCGCTGCCGTCGGAAAAACTATCGAGCGCGACCCGCAGCAGCGCGACATCGCCCTGCGTGACTTCGGCTGCCCACATCCCATCGCCCGCGGCATCTGACCGCACCAGCACGTTCAAATGACCGTCCTCGCTTTCGAGGAACGAGAACTGATCGACGGGACTGCCCGACACGTGCACTGCCGTTGGGGACGAGCCGTCGAGTGGCATGCGATACAGCATTGGACGCTCGCGTGCGACATCGCCCGCGCGCCAGCTTCTCCAACCGGTTGCCCATACGTACACCGATTTCGGCGACACGTAGAAGACGCGTCCCGGCGGGCCCATGACAACCGTCGCATCGCACGAGAGGTCGCGGCGCGACAGATCGCACGAGGTGACCGTATGGAGCGCGATGCCGTTGTCGGTATTGAATTGAGAGTTGGGCCGATAGACGCGGGTCGCCGACGCAATGGTGTGGAACTCATCGGCGCCAGCGCCTGGGCGCCATCGCCGCAGCGCCGGCAGCGGCGGATCCTCGGTTTCGGGGGCAACGTACAGCGGCGAATAAAGCACCAGGCTGGTACCGATTAATCGCGCCGAGTAATTACGCGAGGAGTAGTAGTCGTTGGAGCGCAGGTGATACGTCGATCGATAGCGCAAGCCGCCCGATCGATCGATGTCGAAGAGCCCGATTTCGGTGCCGCCTCGAATGTAGCTGTAGCCGATGACCACGACGCTGTCGCCCGAGACGATCAATTCGTCGTACCACGTGCCGCTGGGATCGATGTCCGGCGCGAAGGCGTCGACAGCGGCGACCGGCCGCAACTGCCCGTTGGCGATCGCGACGGTGAACAGCCGGCCCCGTCGCAGCATCACGAGATAGTCGCCGTACAGCTTGACAATGCCGCCTTCGTCGACACCTGCGTGTTGCACGTTGGTGATCGACGTGTCCCCGCCCATCGCCGGCGCCGCCGACGGCGCTGCCACGCTCTCCGTTTTAGCGCTAGCCGCCACACCGGCGCGGACTTGCTGACGCGGCCGGCGCTTCTTTTGCTCCGCGGCCAGTTGGCGGAAGAACTCTTTCAACTCGAGATCCGAACGGAACGCGCGCAGTTTCTTATCGGATCGAGTTGATTGATCGTTGGTACCTGAGGGAGTGTCCACGAGCGCGCCGCTTCGACCGTTAGTAGTACCCGATGGTGCAAGCGTGGCGACGCTGATCAGCAGCGCAATCAACGGCTTCATCGTTTCACCGCCCTTTCGCGGGTCAGGCGCGTGTAGCTGGCTATTGTTTAGACACCGGCCGAGGACGTCCGGCCGGTACTGATCGCGGATCCGCCTTCGACTCCGGTGTGCCCCGGGTCGCTCGGGCCAAGAAAGGCGCGCACTACATGAATGAAGGACGTGTCGGTGGGCTTGACGGTTCTGGCTACGCGAATGAAGGACGCCTTGTCGGACCTTCCGGGCCGCGAGCTATTGCGGATACCAATTGGCGAGTCGAACTTCGATTCCCACGGCTTGCAGCCCGTCCTTCAGTTCCTGCAACCCGCGCGTCGTCGCGCTGCCGCGTGGGTCCCCGCGATTCACACGCGTCACCCAGTCCTGGTCGTAGTGATAGGGATACACAACCTTCGGCCTGAACGCCTTGATGCACTCGATCGCAGCCGCCGGTTCCATGCGTCCCGCCGGCAGATTCATCGGGAAGAACGCCACGTCGATATCTTTCGCGGCGCGAACCTCGGGCACGCACTCGGTGACGCCGACCACATATATTCGCTTGCTTGCCCCGCCATAGCTCGCGTTTGTATTCGAGGCGAGGGACGGCGGCACGCCAAGGGTGATGATGTAGCCGTTGGCTTCGCCTTTCGGATGAAACGACACACCAGGCGTGAGATCGTATGCCGCTGTCGCTTCGATTGTGAATCCCGCCACCTCGCGTGTCTCGCCGTTGGCCATGACAATGCCGTCCGGAACCTGCTTCAAACCGTTGGCAGCAATCACCACCGGCGTTCCCGGCTTCCGCAGCTTCGTGATCGCCTTTACGTCGAGGTGATGATTCACGTCGTCGGTGATCAGAATCAGATCTGCCGATTTCAACTTCGAGAGATCGCCCTGACTCCAAGGGTCGATCTGAATCACTTTGCCGCCGTGTTCGAGCTGGATGCTGGAGTGAATCGACGTCGTGACAGCCACGTCGGACGACGTTGCCGGCGTTGCCCGCTGCTTAGCTTCGGCGTTGACGTCGGCTTCCCATTTGGCGACGAGAGCGCGCAGTTCGTCGACTAGCGCGCTGTGCTCCTGTGCCATGTCTTGGCGTTCGCTCGCATCATTGCGGACGTCGAACAACAGGTATTGCCCTCGATCGTCGATGTATTTCCAGTTGCCGCGCCGCACGGCGCGTTGCGTGAAGGGCGGGGATCCAGGTGCGCCTGGCGGTACCGGCATGCGCCAGAACAGCGTGCGCTCGACAATCGCACCTTTTTGCAGTGAACCAATCAGGTCGATCCCTTCGGGGCGATAACTCGTCGGCGGGTTCACGCCCGCGGCGGCGAGAATCGACGCCGTGAGATCCATGGTGATGCCGACTTGCGGTGATGTGATGCCGCCTTTGAGTCGAGCAGGCCAGCGCATCAAAAGCGGCACCCGAATACCGCCTTCCCACAATGTGCTCTTGCGATGGAACAACGGAGCATTGCGGGAGAGCCATTCGCCGCCGTTATCACTGGTGAAGATGACAAGCGTGTTCTGCGCCAGCTTCAGCCCATCGAGCAAGTCGAGAATGCGGCCGACGCCCTGGTCGGCGCGCTCGAGCATCGCGACGTAATCGGCGCGCGAGCCGTCGCGAATGGCGTCGCTCCAGGAGCGGCGGCCTACGGGCAGATCGGGTCGCTGAAACGGCCAGTGCGTGGCGTTGTACGCGACCTCGATGAAGAACGGGTTGGGAGCATGGTCCTTGATGAAAGTCTCGGCGTGCGCCGTGAACTCGTCCGTCAAGTACCCGGTTGATGTGGTCGGCTCCTCGTTGTGATAGAGGTCGGCTTCGAACCGCCCGGCTGTGCCTCCGGCCGCTGGCGTCGTCGGCGTGCCGCCGGGACCAGGCAGCGTCCAGCCGTGCGAATAGTAGTCGGCCGCACCGTGCAGGAATCCCCAGAACTCATCGAAACCGTGATGATTCGGACTCACCTCACGACGTGATCCGAGGTGCCACTTGCCGATCAGGGCGGTCGCATACCCGGCGCCTTTGAGCAGGCGTGGAAGCGACATCTCCGACGGTGGCAGCTCGCGGGTCTCGTTCGCAAACGCCAGCGGAGACTCGATGCCGTAGCGCTGCTGATATCGCCCGGTGATGAAACCAGTGCGCGTGGGTGAACAATTCGCGTGATTTGCATAGAAGTCGGTGAGCTTGACGCCCTCGCGCGCGAGCCGATCGATATTCGGTGTTTTCGCGTCGGGCGCTCCGTAACTGCCGATGTCGCCATATCCGAGGTCGTCCATGATGAACATGACGACGTTCGGACGGTCCGGCTGCGTGTGAGCGCCGACTGCCGCGGCGACCACCAGCACCGCCGTCACGGCGCTTGCGATCGCAAAAACTGAGAAAAAGGGGACTGTCCCCTTTTCCGCAAGTTCTGCGTACTTACGGAAGGGCGTAAGCAATCAACTCTCCTGGTATCGTGAGACTGCTCACGGCCACGATGATGTACTGCTTGCCATTGAGCATGTACGTCATCGGGCCGCCTGTTTGCGCCCCAGACATGTAAACCGCGCCGCGTTCCTCACCGGTCGACTTGTCATATGCGCGCAGCATCGCGCCGCGTCGCCCATCCGGCATTGTCACCGTGCCGCCTTCGCCCGAGATCACGAGCGTCTTGGTCACGAGCGTACCGATTCCGCCGGAACTCCCGCCGGCGCCGCCGGTGCGGCCTGTACGCGGGATCTGAACGCCCTTCAGCGCGGGATGATTCTTGACAGCATCGGGTGTGTCGCCATGAGCGATCTGCCACACGATCTCGCCTTTGTTGAGATCGATAGCGGTGATGCGTCCCCAGGGCGGCTTGACCAGCGGCAGGCCCTGCACCGTCAGTCCGCCGCCGCCGCTCTCGTCGCCCCCGCCCGCGCTGATGTAATTCATCTCGGAGCGCTTTGGATCGTTGATCATCGAGAGCACGCGCAGCAGCGTGTGCGAATACACGTAGAGCATGCCCGTTTCAGGATCGAACGACCCCCCCGGCCAGTTGGCGCCGTTCGGCACATACAACAGACCCTGTTTGCCCTGATAGCCGCGCGTAATCGGCGGCGTGTAAATCGGGCCGATCTTGTATTGCGAAACGATTTTCAACGCCTCCGCCTTGAGCTCCGGCGTGACGTCGATGACGTCGGATTCGAGAAATCCCTGCCGCTCGAACGGGGGCGGCTTGGTAGGGAAGGGTTGGGTGGGCGAGTACCACTCGGTAGGGACGGCGCCTTTCTCAACGGCACGTTCTTCGATCGGCCACACCGGCTCGCCGGTTTTTCGATCGAACACATAAACCCACCCCTGCTTGCTCGGCTGCGCCACGGCCTTGATCGGTTTGTCGTTGACGGTGATGTCGACAAGGATCGGTGCGCACGGAATGTCGTAGTCCCAGATGCCGTGATGAACGAGCTGATAGTGCCAAATCCGCTCGCCGGTTTGCAGATCGACGGCGACGAGACTTTCGCTGAACAAGTTGTTGCCGGGACGATGACCGCCGAAGTAATCGCCGGTGGGGATTTCAACGGGCAAGTACGCGATCCCGAGCTCCTCGTCGACGGTGATTTGCGTCCACACTCCCGTATTGCCGGTGTAAGACCACGAATCCTCGAGCCAGGTTTCGTTGCCAAATTCACCTGGGCGCGGAATGGTATGGAAGATCCAGAGCCGCTTGCCGGTGCGCACGTCGTATCCGCGCACATAACCCTTCGCGTTGGCCTTGCTTCGCGGCGCGGTGCCGGCGCGATGTGAGGCCCCGACGATGACGACGTTCCTGGCAACCACGGGCGCCCCGTTCCACGCCACCTCGCCGCTGATCGGATCGAGCTCCTGGTCGTTGTCCTTCTTCAGATCGACGACGCCGTTGACGCCGAAATCTTTCAGCGGATGCCCCGTCTTCGCATCGAGCCCGACCAGCTGGTAGCCGATGCTGACGTAAAAGATCCGCTCGTCGCCTTTGCCATCGGTCCAGTAGCCTACACCGCGGCCCGACAAGCGGCGCACGGATGCTTCTGCGCGACGTCCTTCTTCCAGCCGATGCATCCACAGCAGCTCGCCGGTCGCGGCATTGATGGCCACGGCATTGCGATGCTCGCCGGCAGTGGCGTACAGGACGCCATTGATCATCAGCGGCGTGGCTTGCAGATTGAAGTCGAGGCGCTTGCCGAGATTGTCGGTCCTGAACCGCCAGGCGATCTCGAGGTTGTTGAAATTCGAGGCGTTGATCTGATCGAGCGGGGCATAGCGGGTGACGCCGAGGTCACCGCCCCATGCCCGCCACTCGCCGTTCGTCGTGCCGTGTTGGGCGGCGACAGTGACGGCGCCGAGAACGCAGAACACTGCCGCCGCAAGCTTCATGGGGCGCGATTCTAGCGCTGGCCCGCGGTGGTGGTCGTCGCTTTCTGCACCCTGCGTTTCGCGAGCTCCTCCTGATACTGCTCGTCCGTCAGGAAGGCGATGTCCGTCCACCCGTGCCCCATTTCATCCATCGTCCGGCTTCCCCACCCAATCCACGCCGTCGGATCAGGGTTGTGCTTGTTGTTTGCCGTGTTGTCGTGCCACGACACGGTGTGGAGGATGGTCCCGGCCGGAAACAGATGCGGCGTTTTGTACTTGTATGTGACCTGCCAATTCTGCTCGTAATGCGTCGCGTCAGTGAGCACTTCGCGGCGGCCGTCGGGATGAATCGCTTCGAGCAGCATGCGCGAGCCGCGGAAGTGCATATGCGGCTGGAAGCTGATGATCAGCGCCGGCTTCGGCAAGGGCCAAAAGCGTTCGTGCCGTGCCACCGTGTTGGGCGGAATACTCAGAAACGCTGCGCCGTGCAGCGGGTTCTCTCCAATCAACGCGCCCGTCGGCATCGTGGGTTCGTCGATCGAGATCTTGTGGCCGGCGCGCAGCAGAAGATCTTCGATACGCTCGCGGTTCAGCACCCAATCGTTGCCCACGCCGGTGCGAATACGGTGCGAGGTGACCACATACTTCGGCACCACGTCCTTTGGATAGAACTTGATGCCCACCTTCATCCGGTCGTAGGTCTCTTCGCCATATGGGTGATAGTGACCCTCGAAGCGGAAGAGCGAGCCTTTCTTGAGAACTTTGGTGGTGCCGTCGGGGAAGATGTCGGCGTCGTTGCCGGCGCCGTATTCGATGAGATCCATGCTGTTGCCGACATTGGATCCCATGTTGAGCGCAAGTCCATCGGTGTCGGCGTCGTCGGGCAGATCGACGTAGACGTGCGCATGATGCACGGCGCGCCATGCATCGGGAATGATCTGCACCCACTTGACGTAGCGATCCTCGGTGAGACCCGGATCGATCACTTCCTCCGGAATGAAGTCTGGTCCTTCGGCGGGAATCTTGAAGCCCTTCTGCATCCGCACGATCAGATCCGGCTCACCGTAGGTCCACTCAGTCGTCGACGGAAACACGCGCGCGGGCGGCGCGTCGGCCGGATTGCCCTGCGGCGCGCCACCATTCGCCCAGCGCGCAATGATGTCGATCTCCTGATCGCTCAGCGAAGGGTCGTTCAGGTACTCGCCGATCGAGCGGTCGATGTGCCACGGCGGCATTTCCCGGCGCGTCAC
>JBKPAJ010000023.1:0-64784 GCA_046726375.1 Acidobacteriota bacterium | reverse complement strand
GGTGACTTGGACCTCGTTCGAAATCGCGCTTCCGACGGCGGCACGTATGTAATACGTGCCGTTGGGGACGTTGAAGACGAAGTGGGTGAGTGTCGCAGGGACCTGCGGAACAACGCGGATGTTGTAATTGCCAGGCGAGGTGCCTGCCGCCAGCGTGTAGGACAACGTCCCGGGAGGGAGCGCGACGTCGATGGTGATGGTGTTTCCAGATGCGGTAGCGGTCACAGTGGGCCCCTGAGCCGACGCCCCGACGGTGACTCGTGCCTCGTTCGAAATTGCGCTCCCGACGGCGGCACGTATGTAATACGTTCCGTTGGGGGGGGCGATGACGAATTTGGTGAACGTCGCCGGGACCTGCGGAACAATGCCGATGTTGTATTGGCCAGGGGAGGTGCCTGCCGCCAGCGTGTACGTCAGCGTGCCGGGCGGCAGCGCGACGTTGATGGTGATCTGGTTGCCAGATGCGGTAGCGGTCACGGTCGGCCCTTGAGCCGACGCCTCGACGCTGAAAAACGCGACGATTCCAAAAACGGCCGGGGCCAAGCCAGTGGTCTTCTTGAAGTTCATCGGGTACAGTCCTTCTCCTGCTATTTCGGCAGCACGGCCGAAATCCTTGCTCTTGCGTTTGTGTTTTTCGAGGGCCGGGAGAGCCTCGGAGGAATCGGAAGCGGCGGCAGTATAGCACAGCTCAAAATCGCTGCAAGCGCGAATGATATAGTCCGAACCTGATGTCTCCAGTGAAACGAATCGGAGTGTTGACCGGCGGCGGCGACGCTCCGGGTTTGAACGCAGTCATCCGCGCCGTTGTGAAGGCGGCCTTCAACAACGGCATCGAAGTGATTGGGCTCGAGGACAGTTTCGACGGCTTACTGGATCGCTCGCGGACGCGCACGCTCGTGCCGCGAGACGTCACCGGCATTCTTCGGCTCGGCGGCACCATTCTCGGCACCACCAACAAGGGCAATCCGTTCGATTACCCGGTCGAGACCAAAGACGGTCACGTCGATTACTCGGATCGTGTCGTGCAAACCTTTGAGGAGATGGGACTCGACGCGCTCGTCGTCATCGGCGGCGACGGCACGCTCCACATTGCGCACCAGTTTTATCTGAAAGGCATCCCGATCGTCGGCGTGCCGAAGACGATCGACAACGACATCTGGGGCACGACGAGCTGTTTTGGTTTCGATACGGCGGTCTCGTATGCGGCGGATGCGATCGATCGGCTCCACTCGACCGCCGAAGCGCATCGGCGCATCATGGTCGTCGAACTGATGGGGCGCTATGCCGGCTGGATCGCGCTGCACGCCGGTGTCGCCGGGGGCGCCGACATTATTTTGATCCCCGAGATTCCGTTCGCCATCGACAAGATCGTCGCGCACATTCGCGAGCGCGAGTCTTTTGGCGCACGCTTCAGCATTGTCGTGGTCGCCGAGGGCGCCACGCCGATCGGCGGCACCAAGACGCTGATCGAGGAAGCGCATGGCGGTCATGTCGAGCGGCTCGGCGGCGTCGGCGCGATTGTGGCCCAGCAGCTCCAGCATTCGATGAAAAAGGAAACGCGCTGCGTGGTGCTGGGGCACCTTCAGCGCGGTGGCGCGCCCACCGCCTTCGATCGCGTGCTGGCCACCCGCTTCGGGGGCAAGGCCGTGGAGCTGCTTTGCCGAGGAGTGTTTGGACGGATGGTGGCCAACAACCCGCCCGACATCGTCCCGATTCCGTTGGGCGATGTCGTGGGGAAGACGAAGACGGTGCCGTTGGATTACGACCTTCTGCGAACGGCACGCGCGATCGGTGTCGGGTTTGGCGACTAGGTGAAACGTGAATCTCGAGATCTGGTGATCTGGGGATTTGGAGAGAATCTGGAGAGTTGAAGATTGAAAATCTGGAGATTCTTGAATTTGGAGATTTAGCTACCTGCGCAACACATCCAGGTACTTCAAAGCCCCGCCCGTGTTGAACAGCACCACCGTTTCGTCGCGCTGAATCTTTCCCTCTACGACGAGCTTGCGAATCGCGCTCAGCGCGGCGCCGCCTTCGGGCGCGGCGGAGATCCCCTCGTGCTTTCCGATCTCGATCATGTCGTCGATCATCTGCGAGTCCGGAACGGCGACAGCGGTGCCGGCGCTTTCCCGGATGGCGCGGAGGATCAGGAAATCGCCGATCGCGCGCGGCACGCGCAGGCCGTCGGCGGCCGTGTGGGCGTCGGCCCACGGCGCGGCGCGTTGCGCTCCGCTTTCAAACGCGCGAACGATCGGCGCGCAACCGGTTGACTGCACCGACACCATCTTTGGACGATGCCCGGGCTCGATCCAGCCGATCGCCTCGAGCTCGTCGAACGCCTTCCACATCCCGACGAGTCCGGTACCGCCGCCGGTTGGATAGATGATCCAATCGGGCAGGCGCCACTCGAACTGCTCGGCGAGCTCGTATCCCATCGTTTTCTTCCCTTCGACGCGATACGGCTCCTTCAGTGTGGACACGTCGTACCAACCAAGCGGTTTGCCCTGTTCGGCCGCCATCCGTCCGGCGTCGGTGATCAGTCCGTCGACGAGCGTCACGTCGGCGCCGTACAGCCGGCACTCGTCGATGAAGGGCCTCTTCGCGTCGCGAGGGATGAAGACCTTGCAGGCGAGGCCGGCCGCCGCCGAGTACGCAGCGGCGGCGTTGCCAGCGTTGCCGGCAGTGGGCAACGCAATGGTCTCCGCGCCAAGCGCCTTCGCGCGGGTGATTGCCGCCGACAGACCGCGCGCCTTGAACGAGTTGGTGGGATTGAGCGATTCGTCCTTGATGTAAAGGCGATGCAGTCCAAGCGCCTGTCCAAGACGCTTCGCCCAGGGCAGCGGCGTGAACCCTTCACCTAGCGTGATCGCCGTGTCCCCTGGCAGAAGCGGCATCATCTCGCGATAGCGCCACATGTTCGCCTCGCGGCCGAGCAGCGAGTCGCGCCGCCACGCGCGCGCCGCGTTCAGATCGTAGCGGGCCAGGAGCGGCAGTTCACATGAAGGACAGAGAAAGTGACGGTCGCGCGGATTGAAGGGACCCGCACCGCACTGAGAAGCACACTCTAGGTGCGTGAAAAACCTCACCGCGCGCTGATCTCCGAATCTGGAGATTTGGTGATGTGGAGATTTGGAGAAAATTTGGAGATCACCAGATTTTCAGATTTTCCAAATCTCCACATTTCAAGATCTCCACATGTCCCAGTCTCCACATTTCCAAATCTCCACATTTTCTCCAAATCTCCAGATCGCGAGATCTCCACATTCACGTGTCACTTTCCTAGCAATTCCGCGTCCTTTTTCTGCTGCAGATCATCAAGCGACTTGATGTGCAGATCGGTGATCTTCTGCACCTCCGCAATCGCCCGCTTTTCGTCGTCTTCCGAGATCTGATGATCCTTCAGCATCTTTTTGAGCTTATCGTTCGCGTCGCGGCGGACGGTACGGATGTGATTGCGGCCCTCCTCGGTGAGCTTGTGGACGTGACGCGACAGCTCCTTGCGCCGTTCATCGGTAAGCGCCGGAATCGGAATCCGGATCACCTTGCCGTCGTTCGACGGGTTGAGGCCGAGATCCGACGCGCGAATCGCTTTTTCGATCGTGGCCATCAGCGTGGGATCGAACGGCTGCGCGATGATCATCGCGGGTTCGGGCACCGAGAGCGACGCCACCTGATTCAGGGGCATCTTCGATCCGTAGGCGTCGACATGCACGCTGTCGAGCAGTCCCGTAGTCGCGCGTCCCGTGCGCACGCCGGCGAGTTCCTTGCGGACGAAGTCGATTTGCCCATCCATCCGTTTTTTGACTTCGGCAAACAAGCTCTTAATGTCACTCGCTTCCATAGCTCAACTGCCTCAACTTTGAACTTTGAACTTTGAACTTGTAACTTTACGCGGTCACCGTCGTCCCAACTTCCTCGTCACCCATCACTACGCGACGGATGTTGCCCGGCACCTTCAGATTAAAGACGACGATGGGCAGTTTGTTGTCCATGCACAACGAAATTGCGGTGGCATCCATGACCTGGAGCCGCTGCTGCAGTACCTGCAGATACGAGATGCGCTCGAACTTGACCGCATGCGGATTCTTTACCGGATCCTCGGTGTAGATGCCATCGACCTTCGTCGCCTTCAGAATCACTTCGGCTTTGATCTCCATGGCGCGGAGCGCCGCGGCCGTATCCGTCGTGAAGTACGGATTGCCGGTGCCCGCGGCGAACAGGACGACGCGGCCTTTCTCGAGATGGCGGATCGCGCGGCGGCGGATGAATGGTTCGGCGACGGCGCGCATTTCAATGGCCGTCAGCACGCGCGTGGGCACGCCCTGCGCCTCGAGCGCGTCCTGCAGCGCGAGCGCGTTGATCACCGTGGCAAGCATACCCATATAGTCGGCGGTGGAACGGTCCATCCCGCGCGCGCTCGCAGCCAGGCCGCGGAAGATGTTGCCGCCTCCGATCACGATGGCGGCCTGCACACCGAGCGCCTGAATCTCGAGAATGTCCTGCGCGATGCGGGTGGCCACGGCGGGATCGATGCCGTAGGCCTGATCGCCCATCAGCGCCTCGCCGGAAAGTTTGAGAAGGATGCGTCGGTAAGAGGGTTCAGACGGCTCGGACACGCAAGCGGATTATAGTCCGTGAATTTGGAGATCTGGAGATGTGGAGATTTGGAGACGATCTGGCCTGATCACCAAATCCTCTCCAAATCTCGAGATCGCCAAATCTCCAGATTCGCCATTATTCAGCGAGCTCTCCTAACTTGAATCGGACAAAACGCGAGACTGTCACATTCTCCCCCGTCTTCGCCGCGGCGTTTGCGATCATCTGCTTGATCGTAATGTTCGGATCACGGACCGAGGGCTGATCCATCAGGCACACCTGCGAGTAGTAGCTCTCGAGTTTGCCTTCGACGATTTTTTCCACGACGTTTGCGGGCTTGCCCGCAGCCTGCGCGCGAAAGATCTCCTTTTCCTTCTCCACAACCTCGGCCGGAATGTCCTCGCGCTTGACGTAGCGCGGATCGGCCGCCGCGACGTGCATCGCGAGTTCCTTCGCGAGCGTCTGGAAATCTTCGGTGCGCGCGGCGAAGTCGGTTTCGCAGTTCACCTCGACGAGGACACCGACCTTGCCGCCCATGTGGATGTAGTGGCCGATCATGCCGTCCTTCGCGGCGCGACCCGCGCGTTTGGCGGCCGAGGCGAGCCCTTTCTTGCGAAGATGTTCGACGGCCTTGTCGAAGTCACCGCTGGATTCGGTAAGGGCCGTCTTGCAATCCATCATGCCCGCCCCAGTTTTGTCGCGAAGTTGTTTTACTTGGTCCGCAGTAATCGTAGCCATGGGTTCCTCGGTACAGAAAAAGCGCCGGCCGAAATACAGCCGGCGCTCCTAAACTCACCCCTCTTGGGACTTATGGGGTTGCCGGCGTCGGCGTTTCGCTTGCGCGCTGCGGGCGGCGCAGGTTAGCCGGCCGGACCGTACGGTTCGCCTCTTCGGCGGCCACCGCTTCGGCCTCGGCCTGCGCCTGTTCGGCCAGCGCGGATTCGCGCTCGCCGCGGCCGTCGAGGATCACGTCGGCGACGCGTGCCGCAAACAACCGGATCGCTCGCAGCGCATCGTCGTTGCCAGGAATCGCGAAGTCGACTTCGTCGGGATCGCAGTTGGTGTCGACGATACCGATCACGGGAATCTTCAGCTTGCGCGCTTCGTCAACCGCGATCTTTTCCTTGCGCGTGTCCACCACGAAGAGCGCGTCGGGAAGCCGCGACATGTTGCGGATGCCTTCGAGGTTCTTCAGCAGCTTGCGCTTTTCTTTTTCCGCGCGCGCGATCTCCTTTTTCGGCATGAACTCGTAGCGGCCGTCGGTGGCCATCGCTTCGAGGTCGCGCAGACGCGCGATGCTGCGCTGAATGGTCGTGAAGTTGGTGAGGAGACCGCCCAGCCAGCGCTCGTTGACGTAATACATGCCCGAGCGCGTGGCTTCTTCCGCGATGACGTCCTGTGCCTGCCGCTTGGTGCCGACAAACAGCACCGTCTTGCCCTCGGCCGCGAGCTGACGCACGAAATCTTCGGCCGTCTTGAACATCCGGACCGTTTTGCCGAGGTCGAGAATATAGATGCCGCTGCGCTCCCCGAAGATGTAGGGCTTCATCTTGGGATTCCAGCGCTTGGTCTGGTGGCCGAAATGCACGCCTGCTTCGAGCAGGTCTTTCATCGCGAGCGGGGTCAAATGTCCTCCATCCATAACGTGCGTTAACGCTTACTGAACTGGAAGCGCTTGCGTGCTCCAGCCATCCCGTACTTCTTGCGCTCCTTGGCGCGCGCGTCGCGCGTTAGCAGTCCTTCTTTCTTCAGACGAGGGCGCAGCTCCGCGTTGAACTCCACGAGCGCGCGCGCGATGCCGAGACGAATCGCGCCGGCCTGGCCGGTGACGCCGCCGCCGTCCACGGTGCACACCACGTCGAATTTATCGCCCGCTTCGGTGAGCTGCAGCGGCTGGCGAACCTGCACGCGCAACGCTTCGGTGGGGAAGTAGTTGGCGAACTCGCGGTAGTTGACGGTGATGGTGCCTTTGCCCGGTCGGAGGAAAACCCGCGCCGTTGATTCCTTGCGGCGCCCTGTTGCGTAGTACTGAAGTGCTGCCAAGATTTACGCCACCTCGTGAGCAGTTGGTTGCTGGGCCTGATGCGGGTGATCCTTGCCCGCGTACACTTTCAACTTTCGATACATCGCGTCCCCGAGTTTTGTCTTCGGCAACATGCCGCGCACGGCCTCTTCGACGAGGCGCGTGGGATGCTGCGTGCGCACTTTGCCGGCACGCTCTTCCTTGAGGCCTCCGAGATAGCCGCTGTGGCGGCGATACACCTTTTGGTCTTCCTTGCGGCCTGTGAGCTTCACTTTCGCGGCATTCACGATCACGACGTGGTCGCCGGTGTCGAGGAACGGCGTATAGGTAGCCTTGTGCTTGCCCTGAAGCAGGCGCGCCGCACAGGTAGCAATCCGGCCGAGGACCTGGCCGTCGGCGTCAATGACGTGCCAGCGGCGAGACACGGTCTTCGGGGTTGCAACGAAACTGCGCATTGTTAGGGATCCTGGCGGCGCGGCCTCCGCCCCGCTTAAGCGAGCGCGGTTGAGAACGCTGCGCCACTACAAAGGCGTGGTTCAAGCCACGCGATTTCAAGGGCGCGGCTTCCCTCCGCTCCAGCGATGGGCGGACAAGAACGCTGCGCCACAGGGCGAAGCCGCCCCATTACATCGACCGTCTCGATGACGGCAAACGCAAATGATACGACGAGTTGGCGGAATAGTCAAAGCGCCGGTCGACTCCATCGGTTCGCTCACGACAAGCCTTTCGCCCGTCGACTCGCGTTCGCTCGCTCAGGGGGAGGGCTCACTTGTGCTCGCTCACCGCAACACTCGTGTGCGCTCGCTCGGGACCAACTGCGCATCTGGACTCCCGATGATCGCTCGGGCCGCGCACCGCAGTTGCCGCGTCTTTCATATATCGCGCTCTGCCGCCGATAACTCAGCCGGACGAGCCAGTCTCCCCAAAGCGGTATGGGGTGTTCTGAGACTGCACAGCTTGCAATCCAGATTTCGTACGGCCGATTGCATTTCTGTAGCTCGGCCGTTCACCACAGGCCAGCTCGTCGGATACGAAAAGTGGCATTCCGGGCGAGTTTCAACGAATTTGGCACGAACGGACGAGGTGGTATCGAGTTTGCGGAGCTCGGCCGTCAGCCCGGGCCGCCAAGTTCGTGAACGGCGGAGGAGCGAATGTTCGCGACGAACGTTCGGAAAGCGAGTGAAAGGGTGCTGTTTAACCGAAGCAAAAGCCTCGTCGGGCTCGACATCGGATCGAACACGGTCAAAGCGATCGAGCTGAAGCCGAGCGGCAAGAATTATCGGGTCTCTGCGATCGCCGTGCAACCGGTCCCGCCCGACAGCATCGTCGATGGCTCGATCATCGACTCGGGCGCGGTGACCGACTCGGTAGGCCGCCTGTTTTCGACCAAGCAGTTCAAGGGGAAGGACGTCGCCGCCTCGCTCTCCGGCAACTCGGTGATCGTCAAGAAGATCACGTTGCCGGTGATGACCGAGAGCGAGCTCTCCGAGGCGATCTACTGGGAGGCCGAGCAGTACATCCCGTTCGACATCCAGGATGTCAATCTCGATTACCAGATCATCAACGGCGCGCGCGGCGGCGATGGCCAGGGGACGATGGAAGTGCTGCTCGTCGCCGCCAAGAAAGACAAGATCGCGGATTACACGAACGTGATCACGCAGGCGGGTCGCTCGCCGGTGATCGTGGATGTGGACGCGTTCGCGCTGCAGAACGCCTACGAAGCCAATTACGGCTACTCGTCGAACGCGGTGGTGGTGCTGCTCAACGCCGGCGCGAGCGCGATCAACATCAACATTCTCGCCGGATCGCAGTCGGTCTTCACGCGCGACATCTCGATGGGTGGCAACGCGTTTACCGAAGCGCTTCAGAAAGAGCTCCGTCTTCCGTTCGAGTCGGCCGAAGACCTGAAGAAGCGCGACAACGTCGACGGCGTGAGCTACGAGGATGCGCGCCCGGTGCTGCGCGCGATGACCGACAACGTGCTGCTCGAAGTGGAGAAGACGTTCGACTTCTTCAAGGCCACGGCCTCGAGCGATCACATCGACCTCATCATGCTGAGCGGCGGCGCGTCACGCGTTGAAGGCTTCATGGAAAGCCTGCGCGAGCGCTTCGACACGCAGGTCGAGCTCTTCGATCCGTTCCGGCAGATTCTCTTCGACGTCAACAAGCTCGCTGCCAGCCCCGACGAAATGGCGCCGCTCGCGGCTGTCGCGGTCGGTCTCGCGCTGCGAAGGGTAGGCGACCGATGATTCGCATCAACCTCACTGAGGGCGAGCGCCGCATCGCCAAGAGCGTCGGCCGACCGATGCAGGTCGGTCAGAAGATGACGGTCGCGAGCAGCTTCATTCTCATCATCACCATGCTGCTCATCGGCTGGCGCTTCTGGTCGATTCAAAACCAGCAAGCGCAACTCGCGCGCGACCTCGACGCCGCTCGCCGTGAAGAGCAGCGGCTGTCAGAAGTGCTGAATCAACTCGCCAGCCTGGAAGCGACCCGCGCGCAACTCGAGCAGCGCGAGACGCTGATCAACGAACTTCGCAAGGGTCAAAACGCGCCGGTGCACATCGTTGATCAGGTGAGCCGCGCGCTGCCCGACATGATGTGGCTGACGAGCATGAAGCAGGACCGCTTCGACGTGACGATCGAAGGCCGCACCTTGCAGCTCACGACGTTGTCCGATTTCGTCGGCAACCTCGAAGCGTCGCACTACTTCAAGCGGCCGGTCGAAATCATCGACAGCGCCGTCGCGCAGGGCCAGCATCAGCCACAAGGCCAGCAGAACGGGCCCGACCTGATCCGCTTCGTCATCAAAGGCACGTTTCAAATGGCAGGGCTGGCGCCGCCTCCGGCAGCCAAGCCGGCCGGCAGGGGTGGTAACTGATGGCTGATCTCTCGGTCAGCAAGCTCTCCTGGAAAGCGCAGCTGGTGCTCTTTGTCCTGCTTTCGGCCGGCGCAGCGGGCGCCTTCTATTACTGCTACGAGACGCCTGCACGCGAAGCGATGAAGGTCCAGGAAGCCGAACTCGCGAAGGTTGAGGCGCGGATCAACAAGGGGCGTGAGGCCGCGCGGCGGCTTGCCGATTTCCGCAAGGAGGTCGAGGAACGGCGCCTGCGTCTCGAAGCATTGAAGCCGATCCTGCCCGCGGAGAAAGACGCAGGCGATCTGCTGCGCCGCATTCAGACGCTGGCCGTGCAGTCGAATCTCGTCGTCCGCAGCTTCAAGCCGCAGCCGGTGAGCACCAAGGCCATGCATGCCGAGTGGCCAATCAGCCTCGAGCTCGAAGGCAGCTATCACAATCTCGGTGCCTTTCTCGATCGCGTGAGCAAGTTTCCGCGCTTGATCAACGTGGGCAAGTTGGACATCAGGGCCAAGCAACAGCCTGAGCCCCACGCCAGCATCAACGTGAGCTGCACCGCAACCACGTTCGTGTTGATCGGCGGAGCCAACACCCCAGGATTGGCGCCCAGCGCAAGCGCGCCGAAGAAGACCGAATGAAGACGATGCTGCTCGCTTTGGCGTTTTCGGTAGGCATCGTCGCGGGCGAAGCCGGGCAGACACCGCCGCCGGCGCCTGCAGCCGCTCCGGTTCCCCCGCCGGCGCCGCCGTCGGACGCACCGACGCCGCCGCCCAACTTCCAGTACTTGCCGGAGAGCCGGCGCGATCCGTTTGTGAGCCTCTTCAATCGAGGCACGTCGGATGCGCGGCAACCCGGGGCGCAACAGAAGCGCGCCGAAGGGATTGCCGGCGTGATGGTCGAAGAGGTCGTTGTCAAAGGGATCCTGCACAGCCGTGGTGCCTGGGTGGCGATGGTGGGTGCCGCCGATGGCAAGACCTACACGGTTCGTAGCGGTGACCGTTTGATGGACGGCAGCGTGCGCGGGATTAACGCTCAGTCCGTCGTCATGCTCCAGGAAGTGAACGATCCGCTGTCGCTCGAAAAGCAGCGCGAAGTGCGCAAGTACTTGCGCGGAGAGGTCAAGTAATGGGCATTTTCGTACGTTCGTCACGGCCGTTCCACGCGAACGTCCGTCACGCGCGTTCCCTGGTGATCGCCAGTGTCCTCGGCGCCGCGTTTGTCGCATCGGTGACTGCCAACGGAGGCGCCGAAAACGGCTCTGCGGCGCGGGCGGAACTCACCGCGATCGCGTCAAAGCTCGATGCGCGCGTCAGCACCATCATGATCGAGTCGAGCGAGCCGGTGGCGTACGTCACCAGCCAGCCCGATCCGCTCACCGTGGTGATCGATCTGCGCAACGTCGCCGCGGGCGTGCTCGCCGAGCCAGTGGGTCCGGTGCCGCCGGTGGTCGGCGTCGACGTCGAGGAGACGACAGCGCCTGATGGCGCATCGGTTGCCCGCGTGCGCGTCAAGATGGACCGACCCGCGGTGCCCAACGTGCACAGCGCGCGCAATGTGATCTATGTCGATGTGGAGAGGCCGGCTGGCACGAACGCCGACCCCGCGGCCGGCCCGAAGGCCGGCCCCACTGTTGCCAATACCGAAAGCAAGTCCGTAATGTCGCGCGGCTTTGACCCTGCCGCGCCGCCAGCGAAGTCTCTGCGTGGTGTGCGCGCCTTGCCCAGTGGCGCTGGTGTCACGATCCGCGCAGACGGGCAGCTGGTTGCCGCATCGGTGCAGGAATCCAAGCACGGCCCGGCGCGCGTGTGGCTCGATTTCGCCAACGTGAGCTCGCGCGGCGTGCCGGCCGTGACCGAAGTCAACGAGGGGGAAATTCAGCGCATTCGCGTTGCGACCAACAGCGCCAAGCCGCTGGAGACCCGTGTCGTCGTCGATCTCGTCAAGCAAATTGCGTATCGCGTGGGGCAGGCAGGCGACGAGCTGCGCGTGTTGTTCGACAGCGCCATGGGCAACGCCGGCGAACCGGTTCCGCCTGCCGTGCCCGCCGACATCGTTCCGGAACCGGCGGCGGCGCCGAGCGCCCCTGATGCACCGATTCCCGGCAACAGCCCCGCGGCAACGGCACTACTCGCCGCGAACGCGCGACTGCAACAATCGGGTGGCACGATGCTGGACGGTCAGCAGATCACGGGCTCGCAGACCGCCGAGAATCAGGCGCAGCCGCGTTTCCGCGGGACGCCGGTGAGCCTGGATTTCCAGGGCGCCGACCTGCGCGCGGTGCTGCGCACGTTCGCAGACATCAGCGGGCTCAACATCGTCATCGATCCGACGATCAACGGCACCGTCGACGTATCGCTGCGCGATGTGCCATGGGATCAGGCGCTCGACATCATTCTCAGAGCCAACAAACTTGGATATCGGGTTGACGGCACCGTCGTGCGAATCGCACCGCTCAACGTGCTCGCGCAGGAGCAGGAAGAACAGCGCAAGCTCGCAGAGGCACAGGCGCTTGCCGGCGATCTTCGCGTGCTCACCGTTCCTCTCAGCTATGCAAAGGCGCCGGACCTGGTCCCCATCCTGACGCGCAGTGCGCTTTCGGCGCGCGGCGAAGTGCAGGTGGATTCGCGGACCAATACCTTGATCGTGCGCGACCTCGCCGATCGGCTTGGGACGGCTGCCGAGCTGGTGAAGGCACTCGATCGTCCGCAACCGCAAGTCGAGATCGAAGCACGCATTGTCGCTTCCAACCGCGAGTTTGCGCGCGCGGTTGGCGTGCAGTGGGGCCTCAACGGCCGCCTCGATCCGGCGCTTGGCAACACGACGCCGCTGGCATTCCCGAACTCCGGCAGCCTCACGGGTCGGACCGGCGGATTGCAGGGACCAGTGCAGGGCGATTCGCGGGCCGACACTGGCATCAACCTCGGTGTTCCCGCAGCCACCAGCGCTATCGGCATCGCGCTCGGGTCAGTGAACGGAGCACTGAACCTCGACGTGGCCCTGTCGGCGATGGAGTCGACCGGCCGGGGCCGCGTCCTTTCGAGCCCGCGTGTCGCCACACAGAACAACGTGGAAGCGGAGATGACACAAGGCACGGAAATCCCGATTCAAACGGTTGCCAACAACACCGTGACCGTGAGCTTCAAGCCGGCCGCCTTGACGCTTCGTGTCACGCCGCAGATCACCGCGTCCAACACGATCATCATGCGGGTATTCCTCGAGAACGCGTCGCCTGACTTCAGTCGTCAAGTAAACGGCATTCCGCCGATTGATACCCAGCGCGCGCAAACCACGGTGCTCGTCGCCGACGGCGAGACCACCGTCATCGGCGGGGTATATCTGGGCCGTGAGCAGGCAACTGAAGGGCGCGTCCCGATGCTGCACCGGATTCCGCTGCTTGGCTGGCTGTTCAAACGCGACACGTTAACCGATGTGAGCAACGAGCTGCTCATCTTCATCACCCCACGGATCACGCGGAGCTAGGTGGAGCGAAGTGATGTTGACTACGAAACTGCAAAGAAGCATCAGCGTTGCCGTCTTGGCCGCCGCGACGTTGGTAAGCACATCGTGCGGCGAGATGGCGCGAACCGGACGCGCGCCCGTCATACTCGTCATCGATGCCATTGAAGCGTCGGCCGGGGGCGGGACGACGTACGCGGGCTTCCTCTTGTCCGACGTCGTCACCAACGGAGGCACCGTCAACGATTCGGGGCGCGCGACGTTTCACCTGGTGATGAAGAATCCAGGCACCGACGCCGCACCGCTGAGCCCGACGAGCTTGAACTCGGTCACGCTCAACCGCTATCGCGTGCGCTTCATTCGCGCAGACGGCCGCAACACACCCGGCGTGGACGTGCCTTGGGGATTTGATGGTGGCGTCACCGTCACGGTCCCCGCCGGCGGTACTGCCCAGGCCGTGTTCGATCTCGTTCGTCTCGTGAACAAATTAGAGCCCCCTCTCAGCAACCTGGCCAGGATCGGCGCCGGGCGGTTCATCAACGCCATCGCGCAAGTCACGTTCTGGGGGCACGACCAGGCAGGCAACGAAGTGGAAGCGACCGGCACAGTGAACGTGAACTTCGCTGATTTCGCTGACGAGGAGTAGCCGGCACTTGGGGACGTTCATACACGAGAACTCAAAAGGTCTGGCCATGAGCAGGTCTCTCAAATTCCTTGTGATGGCGGTGCTCGTTACTGCCGTATCGGGTTGCACCGTCCACGACACCGAAGCGCCGGATCTGACCGGCCCTTCCGAGTTTGCGACGCGTATTGCGCTGTCGCTCGTGCCTGACACCATTCCGCAGGACGGGTTCTCGCAGAGCGTGCTCAACATCGAGGTCACAGGCGCCGACGGGCGGCCCGTGCGCGGACTCGGGTTGCGCATCGACATCTCCGAGGGCGGCGTGCTGTACGACATCGGCACGCTTTCGTCGAAGAGTCTCGTGACGGGCGACGACGGACGAGCGCGCGCGACCTATACGGCGCCGCCGAAAGAGGTCAACGGCAGGGGCCATGTAGTGACCTTGATCGTGACCCCGATTGCAACGGACTATTCAGGGGCCGACGTGCGGTCAGTGGACGTGCGTCTCACTGTCGCGGGCGTCATCAATCCTCCCAACGCCGCACCGATCGCGCGCTTTACCGCCGATCCCGCCAACCCGAAAGTGTTTGATACCGTGAGCTTCGACGCGTCCACAACGACCGACGTGAGTCCGATTACAGGTGACGAGTTCATGTGCGGTCCCAGTTGCGTTTACACGTGGGACTTCGGCGACAGCAGTACCGCGAACGGCATCTTCGCGACGCACCAGTTCCGCAGTGCGGGAACGTATCAGGTGCGACTGACCGCGACCGACGCTTTGGGCCTCTCATCACAAACGGCCCGGCCGATTAGCGTCGGCGCGGGAACGCCGCCAACCGCGGAGTTCGTCTTCTCGCCGACGACTCCAGCCGTGGGCCAGACAGTGTTCTTCAATGCCAACGGATCGCAGGCAGCAACGGGACGCACACTCGTGTCGTATTCATGGGACTTCGGCAACGGCCGTTCGGCGGAGGGCACTACGACCAGCCGGTCCTATAACCTTGCAGGCACTTACAACGTGACACTCACTGTCACCGACGACATCGGTCAGACGGCCACGAAGACGGCTAGCGTGACGGTTGGGAGCACGACGACAACCCGAGCGTCAATGCGGTAACATCGCGAGGTTCCGGAGTTCCGAAGTTCCAGGGTTCGAAAGTCCGGGTTCCGTCGTTCGGGAATCCTGGCTGTCGAACCCTGACTTCGGAAAGTCAGAACTACGGAACGCGGGTCGACGAACTCGCAACTAGGAACTTGGAACCTCGGAATTTTCGCCGTGCCAGATAACCCTCGCATCCTGGAGCTTCGCCGGCGCGTTGACGCCGATCCGTCCTCAATCGCCTTCGCACAACTCGCTGAGGAGTACCGCCGCGTCGGTAATCTCGAAGAGGCGGAACGAGTGTGCCGCGAGGGGCTCGCGCGCCATCCCGGGTATTTGTCGGCGCGCGTGACGCTCGGACGGACGTTGGTCGAACGCGGCAATCTCGACGCCGCGATGCACGAGTTGCAGTGCGTCCTCGACAGCGCGCCCGACAATCTCCCGGCCATTCGCGGCATCGCCGACATCTACCAGCGGCGCGGCGATCTCGAGCAAGCGTTGCAGTATTACCATCGCGCCTTGCCGCTCGCACGCCACGATCCCGAGCTCGAAGAAACGGTCAACCAGATCAATCGCGAGCTTGGTGGCGTCAAGACGGCCCCGGCAGCGAACCCGGGCACGCTATCGTTCGAGGAGGCGCAAAACGAGCTGATGAACGCGGTGCTGCGGCTGGCCGAAGCGGCCCCTCCGGAAGCGCTCGCGCAGACGCCGATGGTTTTCGCGCCGCCGGTTCTGGCGGCATCGCCGGTCGACGCTGCGTCGCCAGTACACCTCGGGCCGCCCGTCAACACGGGGCCCGCAGTCAACAGCGGGCGGGCGGCCGGCGCCGCGCCGCCCACGGTAGATATCGCGCCACCGCTGGATCTCGCGGCGCTAATCTCCAGCGTCAGAACAACGCTTGAGACGCCGTCCGGGTCTGCCGCCGAGACCCAACCGGCGCCCGAACCCGAACCAGAACCGCAGCTCGAAGCCAGCGTAGCTGCTGCACCGCCATCGTCTAGTGACGACCAGCCGGGGATCGATTTTGACGAGTTGCTGAACGCTCTCGGCCGCACGGACCAATCTGCGCCGCCGCAAGTCGAAGCGCTCTTAACAGGTGCGACCGGTGCGGCAGGTGCCGAAGGTGAGGTACGGATTGCCGGCGTGATGGGTGCACCCGCTGCACCCGAGCACCGCAACGCTCGACTCCCGGACGCGCAAAGCAACGTTGCCGCTCGCTCGGGGCAAGCGGCACCGGACGGACCCGACCGCCGCCGCACAGCATCTGCCGAACCTCCCGCACCCACCCCACCTGACGCACCTGGCTCTGAGCGCGCGATCCTCGCCGAACTCGAGGCGTGGCTAGCCGCACTCAAACGCTAACCCACTGGCAGTCATGCGCATTGCGCCCGCCGACTATCTCGAGCCGAGAGTTGCGCGGTTGCGCGCTGCGCTGCAGCAGCGCTCGCTCGACGCGCTTCTCGTCACGAGCCTCCCGAACATCGCGTATCTAACCGGCTTTTTTGCGTCCGCCGCCGCCCTCGTCGTCACGCCCGACTCGCTCCAGGTGATCGGCGACGGTCGTTATGCAGGCGCGCTCCTGAGTCGAGTGGAAGACTTTCCTTTGCTGACGCCCACGATCCTCGATCCCGGCGCGAGCTATGACGAGGCTATCGTCTCGGTATTGGCCTCCCTCGCTGGACTTCGGGTCGGGTTCGAGGCAACGCATACGAGCGTCCACCGCCATCGCGGCATCACCGCGAGGCTCGCATATATAAAGGTGTCACCGCGAGTCGCGCCGCTCGCTCACCCCTCGACTTCGCACGGGGCGACCCCGAACCCGTCGAAGGGTCGCGGCGAGGGCCAGCGGGAACTGGTCGAGACGGAGGGCCTTGTCGAAGAGCTTCGTTTGACGAAGGACTCTTGGGAGGTCGAGCGGCTGCGGGACGGCGCCGTGCGACTTTCGGACGTCGCTAAGTGTATACTCCCAAAAGCCTTAGCGGGCCGAACCGAGTCGGACGTGGCTGCGGACATCGAACGCGAGCTGCGACGGGTAGCGTTCGAAAAACCGGCGTTTGATACCATCGTCGCCTCTGGGCCCAATGCGGCGTTGCCGCATGGCCGGGTGTCGGACCGTACGATTGAGTCCGGCGACCTGGTGGTGATGGACTTCGGCGGCACGCTCGACGGCTATTGCACGGACCTCACGAGGACCGTGGTTGCCGTCAGCAACGGCGGTGGGAACGCCGCGCCGGTTGCCGAGCGTGAGCGAAGCCTGATCGCACATGTGATCGAGGCGCAGCAGGCCGCCTTTGACGCGCTAAAGCCCGGAGGGCAGCCAGAAGCCGCGGATTCGGCCGCGCGTGCCGCGCTCGATCGCCACGGATTGGCCGACGCGTTTACGCACGGCACGGGCCACGGCCTAGGGCTCGAGATTCATGAAGGCCCGCGCGTCACGCGGGCACGAGCCGATCGCGCCGAGCCTGCGCTCGCGCCCGGCATGGTAATGACGCTCGAGCCCGGTGTGTATTTTCCCGGCTGGGGCGGTGTACGTATTGAAGACGACGTGCTCGTGACGGCGGCTGGCGCCGAGTGGCTGACCGACGTCCCGCGGACGTTTTGAACGTAAACCATGACCCTGGACGAGATAAAGCGCCTGATCGAATTCATTCGGGCGCAGGAACTCACCGAATTCGAACTGGAACAGGACGGCGTCAAGCTGCGGATCAAAAGCGGCAGCTCGCCACACTCTCCAGTTCAAGTGATGCAGGCGGTCCCCGTGATCGCCGCACCTGTCGCACCTCTCGCACCTGGCGCACCCGTACTCGGTGCACCCGCTGCACTTGAGCAGCGCACCGCACCTTCCGTACCTGACGCACCCGACGCACCTGAAGAGGGTACCGAACTCGCGATTGTGAAGTCGCCGATTGTCGGCACCTTCTATCGCGCTTCGGAGCCAGGTGCGCCACCCTTTGCGAGCGTCGGCGATGTGGTGAAGAAAGGGCAAGTGCTCTGCATCATCGAGGCGATGAAGTTGATGAACGAGATCGACTCCGAGTACGACGGCGAAGTCGTGAGTGTCTATGTGGAGAACGGCCAGGCGGTTCAATACGGCGAACGTCTTTTTGCGATCCGGCTGAAATGACGACAGCTATCGGCTGTCGGCTATCAGCTGTCAGCAAAAACGCTGAAAGCCGAAGGGCGCTGAAAACCGAAAGCTGAGAGCTGAAAGCCTCACGATCATGTTTAAGAAGATCCTCGTCGCCAACCGTGGAGAGATCGCGCTGCGCGTGATCTTCGCCTGCCGCGAGCTCGGCATCAAGACGGTCGCCGTTTATTCAGAGGCGGACGAAAACTCACTGCACGTGCGTTTCGCGGACGAGGACATCTGCATCGGGCCGGCGCGCAGCACCGACAGCTATCTGAACGTCCCGTCGATTATCAGCGCGGCGGAAATCACCGGCGCCGATGCGATCCACCCGGGCTACGGATTTCTTTCGGAGAGCGCATACCTGGCCGAGGTCTGCGAGGCGTGTCACATTCGCTTCATCGGCCCTGACCCGAGCGTGATCCGCCTTCTCGGCGACAAGGCCAAAGCGCGACGCGCGATGAAGCGTGCGGGTGTTCCGATGCTGCCGGGAAGCGAAGGGCCGATCGACAGCGAGGAGAAGGCACTCAAGATTGCGAAGGACATCGGCTATCCGATCATCATCAAAGCGGTGGCCGGCGGCGGGGGGCGCGGCATGCGCATCGTCAAGGCGCCGGCGGACCTGCCGCACGCGTTCAAGACCGCGCAACGCGAAGCGGAAGCCGCGTTTGGCGTCGGCGACGTCTACATCGAAAAGTATCTCGACTCGCCGCGTCACATCGAATTCCAGGTGCTTGGCGATCATCACGGCAACGTCATTCATTTAGGCGAGCGGGAGTGTTCGATCCAACGCCGTCACCAGAAGCTGCTGGAGGAATCGCCGTCGATTGCGGTGACCGACAAGATCCGCCGCAAGATGGGGAGCCTCGTGGCCGACGCGGCCCGAGCGGTCCAGTACACCAACGCCGGCACGTTCGAGTTCCTCATGGACGAGAAGTGCAACTTCTACTTCATGGAGGTCAACACGCGCGTGCAGGTGGAACATCCTGTCACCGAAATGGTGACCGGCATCGACATCGTCAAAGAGCAGATTCGCATCGCGGCGGGCGAACGGCTGTCGTTCAAGCAAAGCGAAGTGACGTTTACCGGCCACGCCATCGAGTGCCGCGTCAACGCCGAGGACTCAGAGACGTTCGTTCCCTCACCGGGAACGATTCACGCCTTCAGTGTTCCGGGCGGTCCGGGCGTGCGCGTCGACACGGCGGCGCATTCCGAGTGCACGATTTCTCCGTACTACGACTCGATGATTGCCAAGGTGATCGCGCACGGCCGCGATCGCCAGGAGGCGATTGCGCGCATGAAGCGCACGCTCGAAATGGCGGTCGTTGAAGGCATTCAGACCACAATCCCGCTGCATCTCAAGATCCTCAGCGATCCGGATTTCATCGCTGGGCGGTTGAATACGCATTTCATGGAGCGATACAAGCCGCGCCCAAAGAGCGCGGATTCGCTGGCCGAGTCTGCCTGAACTCTGTCCGTCAGATTTCTGACATATCCGCACGCGATTCTCTTCAGACGTGATCCACTCGCGGCTTTATGCCATCGTCGATGCCGAGGTCGCGGGGCGCGCCGGCTGGGCGCCGCGCGATCTCGCGCGAGCGTTTTTGAGCGGGGGCGCGCGGCTGCTGCAGCTGCGGGCCAAAACGCTCGAGAGCGGCGCGTTTCTGGCATTGGCGGAGGCGATTCAAGACGACGCTGCCGCGGCCGGCGCGCAGCTGGTGGTGAACGATCGCGCTGACATCGCGGTGCTCGCCGGGGCCGCGGGCGTGCACGTGGGCCAGGATGATCTGTTACCGCGCGACGTTCGTCGCATCCTTGGCGCCGACGCGGTGGTCGGCTTCTCCACGCATTCGGAGGCGCAACTCGCCGAAGCCGCGCGTGAGCCGATCTCGTACGTTGCGATCGGACCGGTGTACTGGACCGAAACGAAAAACACCGGTTACGAACGAGTGGGATTGAAGCTCGTGAGGAGAGCCGCACAGATCGCGGCGCCACGCGCGCTGCCGGTTGTGGCCATTGGCGGTATCACGCTCGCCTCCGCGCGAAGCGTCATCGAAGCCGGCGCGGCGTCGGTGGCGGTGATTACCGATCTCCTCAGCGGTAATCCGGAGGAGCGGGTGCGGCAGTATTTGTCGGTCCTTGGCTGAGTTGCCTCTATAATCACTGCGCCTGAGATGCGCCGCGGCCTGAACCGCGATTGGTAGTGGCGCGGCTTCAGCCGCGCCGCGGGAGGCTTGATGGATTCGAATCTGTTCAAGACGAAATCGATCGAACGGCTAGTGAGCGACGTCGAGCATGGCGGTCGATCGCTCAAGCGCAGTTTGACGGCATGGGATCTGACGCTCCTCGGCATCGGCGCCATCATCGGCACGGGCATTTTCGTGCTCACCGGCACCGCGGCGGCAAATCAGGCCGGGCCCGCTATCACCATGTCGTACCTCGCCGCCGGGCTCGCGTGCGCGTTTGCTGCGTTGTGCTACGCAGAATTCGCGTCGATGATCCCGATTGCCGGAAGCGCATACACGTATGCGTACGCCACGCTGGGCGAGCTCGTCGCGTGGATGATCGGCTGGGACCTGATTCTCGAATACGCGGTCGGGTCGATGACGGTGGCGATCGGCTGGAGCGGCTACATGCAGCGCCTGTTGGCGGGTGTCGGCATCACGCTGCCAACGGCATTGGCGGCTGCGCCGCCGGTTGGCGCCGTCAACCTGCTGGCCGTGTTGATCGTGCTCGTGATCATGATTCTGCTCGTGATCGGCATCCGCGAGTCGGCGAGGGCCAACGCCATCATGGTGGGCATCAAGCTCCTGGCCGTTCTGTTCTTCCTCGCGGCCGGCGCGACGTATGTCAAACCCGCCAACTGGTCGCCGTTCGCGCCCTATGGCTGGTCCGGCATCATGGCGGCCGCCGCGGTGGTGTTCTTCGCCTACATCGGCTTCGACGCGGTCTCGACCACGGCCGAAGAGGCGAAAAATCCCAAACGCGACCTGCCGATTGGAATCATTGCGTCGCTCTTCGTCTGCACGTTCCTGTACCTGGCGGTCGCTTTGGTCCTGGCGGGCATCGTTCCCGTCGTGCAATTCCGTTCGGCCGCGGATGTCCTGCCCGGAGTGCCGAGCGTATCGCCTGAAGAGGCGGTGCGGTTTCTGAATGCGCCTGTCGCCTACGCGCTCGCCACGATCGGACAGGATTGGGCTTCGTATCTCGTGTCGGCGGGCGCGGTTGCCGGCATCACGTCGGTGCTGCTGGTCATGCTCATGAGCCAACCGCGGATTTTCTTCGCGATGAGCCGCGACGGTCTCCTGCCGACCGGCGTGAGCAAGGTACACCCCCGTTTTGGCACGCCGTACATCACGACCATCATCACGTGCGCCGTCGTGGCTCTGGTCGCGGGCGTGACGCAGATTCAGGTGGTCGGGGAGATGACGAGCATCGGGACGCTCTTCGCGTTTGTCGTCGTCTGCGCTGCAGTGTTGATGCTGCGCATCAAGCGCCCGGATGCGCATCGTCCGTTCCGTGTGCCGCTCGGACCGCTGTTCCCGATTCTCGGCATCGCGTCGTGCGCATATCTCATGCTCAGTCTGCCGGTGATCACGTGGGTGCGCTTCCTGGTGTGGCTGAATATCGGGTTGATCATTTACTGGTTCTACGGACGGTCGCACAGCCCGCTCGCCAATCCAGACGAACAGCGCCGGCGCACACCTTTGCAGGCGCTCGCCAATTTCGTGCTGGCGTTCGGCGCGCTGGGGTTGTTCAACGGGGTGTGCATGTTCCTGCTCGGTCTGCTCACGGAGCTCGGCGTGACCAATGAGACCACGGCAAAATGGAGCGAGCTGGCAGACCTGACCGGGCTCAACGTGACGGCCGAGACAGCAGACACGTTTGGCCTGCAGGTCCTCGGCATCGCGATTGCCGTCTATGTCGTTGGCTGGATTCTCGCCCGGCTATCGGGCGAGAGGACGGCAACGGCTTAGCCAGCATGTGGCGGCGGGCTTTCAGGTCCGCCTTGAGGACGCATGAACCAAACGGGCGATCGCTTGACCTTTATGAAGGGTCCAGGGCTGGCGATCGCCCTTTTCTTTGTTGTCTGCGCGGTCGGCATCGTCGGCTACATGGCGATAGAAGGCTGGTCGTTTTCCGATGCCTTCTACATGACAATGATCACGGTGACCACGGTTGGTTACCGTGAGGTCCACGCCATGTCGCGCGCTGGCGAGTTCTGGACCGTTGTCACTCTGCTGCTGGGCGTGGCGACGCTGTTTTACACCGCGTCCACGCTCATGGCTCTGGTGGTCGAAGGCGGGCTCTATACACACGTCGCACAGCGCCGATTCAATCGCATGCTCGAACAACTTTCGGATCATTTCATCATCTGCGGCTATGGACGCATCGGCAGCATCATCGCCGACGAGTTCAACAAGCAGCGTGTTCCTTACGTGGTCATCGATCGGAGTGCAGAACGCGTGCACGAGATCATCGAACGCGGCGGTTTGGCGGTGGAAGCCGACGCCAGCCGTGAAGAGGTGCTCGTGCGAGTCGGCATTCATCGTGCGCGCGGGCTGATTGCGGCGGTCAGTACGGACGCCGAGAACGTCTACACGGTGCTGTCGGCACGGGTGCTGCGGCCGGATTTGTTCATCATCGCGCGCGTCGAATCGGAGGACGCCGAGACCAAGTTGAGGCGCGCGGGCGCCGATCGCGTCATCTCGCCGTATCTCCTCGGCGCGGTGCAGATGGCGGCCACCGCGCTGCGCCCTGCAGTTGTGGACTTCATGCGGCTCGCGACGACCTCGGAGCGTCTCGATCTCGCCGCCGAACAAGTGGAGATCGGCCCGCAGGCGCCGTTCATCGGCAAGACGCTGCGCGACGCGAATCTGCGACAGGCGTTCGGCGTGATTGTGGTCGCGATCAAACGCGCGAGCGGTCAGATGCAATTCAACCCCTCGCCGGAAGACAGCCTTCATGGCGGGGATCAACTCGTGGTTCTCGGCGATGCGAATCAGTTGAAGGCGCTCGACGAGGCCGCTGGCGGAAGCAAGTCGCGGGGAGGGCGGGACATGACCCCCGCCGTGCGCTGAGTGGGCCGGCGGCTCGATGGTGCGGCGCTGGCCGCAAAAATCCGTGCGGAGCTGGTTCCACGGGTTGCCAGCTTCACGTCAGCTCATCGCCGGCCGCCCGGACTCGCCGTGGTGCTGGCGGGCAACAATCCGGCATCGGAGATTTACGTCCGCAACAAGATCAAAGCAGTGGCGGAGGCCGGCTGCCGCGCCGAGCTCGTTCGCCTCGATGCCACGGCCAGCCTGCAGGATGCGCTCAACACCGTCTCGCGCCTCAATGCCGACGATCAGATCGACGCCATTCTCGTGCAGTCGCCGCTTCCCCAGGGTATGGGCGGTGAAGCGGAGCCGCGCGTCTTCGATGCCCTGGATCCGGTAAAGGACGTGGATGGGTTTCATCCCGAAAACGTTGGTCGGCTGGTGCAGAAGCGCCCGACCCTCGTGGCCTGTACTCCGCTCGGCTGCATCGAGCTGCTCGAGCGGGAGCAGATCCCCATCGCCGGCGCACGGGCGGTCGTGATCGGGCGCAGCGATATCGTGGGCAAGCCGATGGCGCTGCTGCTGATGCATCGCGATGCGACGGTCACGGTGTGCCATTCGAAGACGCGCGATCTCGCGCGCGTCGCGTCCTCCGCGGATATTCTGGTCGCCGCGATCGGCCGTCCTGGATTCGTCACCAGAGAGTTCGTGACACCTGGCGCGACGGTGATCGATGTCGGCATTAACACGCTGACTGCGGAGGCGGACGTGATGCGATTCTTCCCCGCGAACGCGAAGAAGCAGGAGCAGTTCCAGAAGAAGGGCAGTGTCCTGATCGGCGATGTGCATCCCGATGTCGAGTCCGTGGCCGGCGCGATCACGCCGGTGCCGGGCGGGGTGGGGCCGCTCACCATCGCGATGGTGCTTCGCAATACGATCACGGCGGCTGAGAATCGGAGGGTGCGGCGATAACCGCGTGAGTGCCAAATGACAATCGATCGACTTCTCACGTCCTACGAAAACGGCCGGTTGGCGCGGCGCAAGCTGCTGGCCGCGCTGTCAACACTTGCCGCCGCCAGCGCTGCGGAGGCGCAGACGACCTCCCCGCCGCTTCCGGTCAAGACGCTGAACCACGTCACGATGTTCGCGTCGAACGTGCAGCGATCGATGGACTTTTATCAGAAGTGGTTCGGCATGCCGGTGCTGACCAGACAAGATCCCGGGTTCAATTTGTCCACCGCTCCAGGCTCCGGGTTTGTCGGCATTTATCCGGCGCAAGGCAATACGCCACCGGCCATCAATCATCTCTGCCTGGGCATCGAGCAGTTCGATGCGGATCGCACGCTGAAGCAGTTGAACGACGCTGGCGTGAAGGCGCGCATCCGCATGCGCGGCGATGTCAAGGAGCTTTATCTCACCGATCCAGACGGCATCTCCGTGCAGCTCCAGGACGTCAGCTACAAGGGTTGACGCGGGCCATGCTGCGCGTGGCGCTGACCGGCGGGCTCGGGACAGGGAAGAGTTACGTGCTCGCGCGCATGCGCGACGCCGGTGTTCCGGTGATCGATGCCGACGTCCTGGCTCGCGAGGCGGTGGCGCCGGGCTCACCAGGTCTCGATGCTGTGGTCGCGCGATTTGGTACCGACGTATTAAATCGCGACGGATCGCTCGACCGCGCACGTCTGGCAGAGATCGTGTTCCGCGACAAAGCCGCACGCCGCGATCTCGAAGCGATCGTTCACCCCTACGTCCGGCGCCGCATCGACGATTTCTTTCTGAGCGTGCCGGACGACGTCCCCTTTGCCGTGGCCGACATTCCGTTGATCTACGAAACCGGCCGCCAGCGCCAGTTCGACAGAGTCATTGTCGCCGCCTGCTCGCGCGACGCGCAGATCGCGCGCGTGATGAAGCGCGGCGGGCTCACTCGCGAGGAAGCGGAACGCCGCGTCGGCGCACAGTTGCCGATCGAGGCCAAAGTGGCGTTGGCCGATGACGTGATTCGCACCGACGGCAGTTACGAAGAAACGAACGCGCAGGTGCAGGAGCTCTTGACCCGCCTGCGCGCTGAGTAACCGAAAAAAGGGGACAGGCCCCTTTTCAATCTTTGCGACAGCTTTTCAATCTTTGCGACCTGTTCGCAACGGGTGAAATGGGGCCTGTCCCCTTTTTCTGTGATCGCGCGCTCCAAACTGCAGCTCAGCTCACGTCTATGGCGACGGTGCGGAACAACTTGCGATTCCTGCGCGAGTTCTGCGCCGACGGCTACACGGTCGCCGGCTTCTGTCGCACACTGCCATATGTCGGCACGCCGATGGAGCAACAGATGCGAGCCGAAGGCCGGTTGGTGGGTCCCGCGCTCGAGGCGGATTATCGCTTTCTCGATCACCGGCTCGATGCGCTGTGGGACTTCTCGATTATCGCGTTTGCTGGCCGCAATTACGGCAAGGACGCGATTGCGGATCGCCTGCGCTCACTGCTGTTCGAAGCGCGCCTCGACTATCCCGATCGCCCGCACGATTCTGACTTTCGACTGGCCTCGCGCAGTTTGGTGTCGGCGTCGAATACCCTGCTACTCGACGTGGCCGAGGAGGCCTTTTAGCGGATCAAGCGCCTCGATGCGTCCGATGCCACTCACCCATGGCTGGTCGATCTCGTGCGGTTCTCGCGTGCGCAGAACGAACGCATTCGCGGCATGCTCAACTCGTCGTGGTTGGCGCGCCCCCGCACGGTTGCGGCAGAATTATTCCGATAGGTCTCGAATTGCTGACCCATGGAGAAGTTTGTCCCTGCGGCGGTAAAGCCGCTGGTTTCTTTTGCCGTGATCGAATCACTCGACGTTCGTGTTGGAACCATCAACGCAGTAGAGGACGTCGCCGCCTCGAAGAAACTGGTCAAGTTGACCGTCAGTTTCGGTGATCACGCGCGGCAAATCCTCGTGGCTCTGAAGGGCGAGCGAAGCGATCCTCGCGAAATCGTTGGACGTCAAGCTCTGTTCATCGTCAATCTTGAACCCCGGTGGATGGCCGGTGAGCTCTCCGAAGGGATGTTGTTCGATATCGGCTATGCCGATCGGCTCGCGCCAGCGCTTGCGGTACCGGAACGGCCGATGCCTGACGGCGCGCGCGCCGGCTGACGATGGACTTCGATACGCTGTTCGCCCGGCGCCGCTGGACACCGATCCGAAACTGTCCCGGGCGATTTGGGCTCGCCGAAGGCGCAGTGCGCGAGCCGCCTTCGTCCGTTGTCGGCGACCTCCCAGCGCACGAATTTGATGTGTCGTCCGCACGCGATCGCGTCATCGTGGTCCGCTTTCGCGACGGCGGATTGATTTCATACCGTCGCGACGATGGCACCTACATGCATACGCTGAACACCGCCGAGGGGTTTGCGCGAAAGCTTGCGCAGTTGGGCATCGATGCCCTATAAGTGCCTCGCACATGATCATCCGTACTGCCGCGCTCGTCATTCTCTGCAGTTCGACGCTGGTTGGCCAAACGGCGCAGCCGCCACAGCAGCCCCGTGGACAGATGCCCGACCTGGGCAGGGCGACCAAGAACGACGACGTGTTGCCGCTGTTCGATTTCGAGGCGTACTTTCTCGGCAAATGGACGTTCGAATGGGACGTCCCTGACAGCCCGCTTGGGCCCGCGGGCCACATTGAGGGGACCACGGTTTACCGCAAGATCAACGAAGGGCTCTACGAAGCCGTGACCACGGGACGGGGACCTGCGGGGCCAATCGCGATCAAAGAGATCATCGAGTATCAGCGTGAGAAGAAAACCGCGACTCGCCGCGTGACCGACAGCCGCGGCTTTGCCTACCTGCAAACGGCAACGATCGGCGGCGACCTCGGCGGCTTTTACAACATCTTTTTCGAAAGCGCGGCGTTCAAAGCCGGCGGCAAGTTGGTTCGACTCAAGCAAAACATCCGCGCCGGATCACCGCTGGCGTATCGTGTCGCCACCACGATCTCCGTCGACGATGGCCCATATACCAACTACGGCAATCCGTGGTGGCGGAAGGAACAATGAGATGACACGACGGCTTTCCGTTCTCGTGGCCGTGAGTGCGGTTCTCCTCACGCAGTTTGGAGTGCGCGCGCAGGGCGATGGCGGGTACCAGCTGGTTCCAAACTGGCCCAAGCTGCCCGCGGGCATGTTCTTCGGGTTGAAAGACCCGCCACCACCTCCCGCCGAACGCGAAGCGCAGGCGGCGGCGCGACGTGCGCGTGGAGGGTCGCCGGGCGGCGGCGCGCAAAACCCGGGCGGTCCCACGAACCAGCCCGGCATCTCCGGACTGGCCATCGACCAGAACGATCGGATCTACGTGTTCAATCGCGGCGCGAAGCCGGTGATGGTGTTCGATCGCGACGGCAACCTGGTCATGAGCGGCGCGGATCAGGAGATCAACGGCAAGGCGATCAACCCGAACTGGCAGCACTCCGGGACCGTCGATTGGGAAGGCAACGTCTACGTCATCGAGCGCGACGCGCATCGCATCGTCAAGCTCAGTCCCAAGCTCGACAAGTTCCTGCTGCAGTTGGGCACGACGAACGAGCGCGGCAACGACGCTACACACCTTGATCTTCCGTCGGGCATCGCCGTTCTGCGCAATGGCAACGTCGTCGTTACCGATGGGTACGGCAACAATCGAGTCGTGCTGTTCTCGAAAGACGGCAAGTTCATCAAGCAAGTGGGGAAAGGGGCTGGCGGACCGCAGGACAAAGGCACCGGTCCGGGCGAGTGGGTGCTGCCGCACAAGCTCGCGGTCGACGCCGACGAAAACCTGTACATCATCGATCGCGAAAACCATCGCGTGCAGGTGTTCGACAAGAACCTCACCTACATCCGGCAGTTTGCCAACGACGGTTGGAATCCGTGGGATATCGGCACCTCGCGGAAAGGGAACGATGGATTTGCGTTTGTGGCCGATCACGCGCTCGAACGCGTGCACAAGATTCAGTTGAAGGACGGCAAGATTCTCGCCACGTGGGGAAAACAGGGCTGGGGCCCGGGCGAGTTTGACTGGGTCCACGGTGTTGTTGTGGATTCGAAAGGCGCGGTCTACGCGGCGGACACGTACGGGCAGCGGCTGCAGAAATTTGTTCCGTCGGGATCGACGTCGCGTTGAATTGTAAAAGGGCGTGCCCGATTAGTTAGAACTGGTAACAACGGCGTGTCACGGTTACCACGTTTTGTCTTTCGCGGTAACTAATGGGGCAGGCCCTTTTACAGAGCGCAAACGCCAGAGGACGCCGATCGCAAATACTGCGACAACGATTAGGACGGGATCGGGTTGGTATGCGCGGCGGAACTGACCGGAGAGATCGATCACTCCACTCCAGTTCGATCCTTCAATCCATTCCGTCGTTGATCGCCCGTCTGCACGTCGAATCGTGAGCGGGTAGGGATCGATCACCGGTCCATACAGCCATCGCAAGGTTCGCGCCTCCCGCGGCACCCGCCCGCGGAGAACGAACCCGGCTCCCGCCGGATCGTATTCAGCAGACTCGGGCCGTATTTCGTCTCCATCGACCCACAACACGACGCGATCGATGAATACGGCGCCAAGCTCCTGCAGTCGCGCGTCGCGTGCTTGGGGCGTAATTGCGGCCGGCACGGCTCCGCCGGCAAACGATTCGAGGCGGAGCAGCAGCCAATTTGGATCGTTCGCGACGTTGAGCACAAAGCTGCCGTCGTGCTGAAAGGACAACATGATGCGTGTCCTCTCTGCATCGTGCGCAAGGACCGTGAGTGCGCTCAGCGCGATTCCGATGAGAGTGGCTGCGAATGCACGCACTGCGCGTATCATAACGAGCCATGAACGGTCTGGCTCTTGTATTTGCCGTCCTGGCTCTTCCTCAAGCGCAGGCCCCGGCAACGAATAAAGTGGACGTCGTCGCGGTTGCTGGATGTCTGAAAGAAACCACTCCGGGTTCGTGGGTGCTCACAGACGCGACCGACCCCGTGGTCAGCAACGCGAACGCGCCCTCCGCTAAAGAGCTCGCGGCATTTCCAAAGAGCGGTAAGAACGAATATCAGCTGATCGGTGTCGCAGTGTTCGATCTGCCCAAACATCGCGGCCAAGCGGTGCTGCTCAAAGGGTTGCTGAACAAGGCGACTCCGATGAGCCGGCTGAATCTCACCTCGCTAACCATGGTTTCGGCGGAATGTTCGCCTAAATAGGGTAAAATCGCCGGATTCGTCCAAAAAGAGGGGGCGGCATGAGACGTCTGCTTTCGGTTGTGCTCGGCACGCTCGCCGTGGCGGTTGCCTCGCAGAACGTTCGCAGCGCTGAAGCGCCAACCGTTCCGGCGCCCACGTTTGCCAAAGACATCGCACCGATCGTTTACAAACACTGCGCCCAGTGTCACCGGCCGGGCGAAGTTGCCCCGATGTCCCTGCTCTCGTACGAAGACGTGCGGCCGTGGGCCAAGGCGATCAAGAGCAAAGTGCTCGCGCACGAGATGCCCCCTTGGGGTGCCGATTCGTCGCAGAGTCTCAAGATGCGGAACGATCCGAGCCTCTCGCAGGCGCAAATCGACACCGTCGCTGCCTGGGTCGACGCCGGTGCGCCAAGAGGCAACGACGCGGATCTGCCGCCAGAGCCAACGTTCGCAACCGGGTGGACGAAGGGCACCGAGCCCGATTACGTGCTCGAGATGCCGATCGAGTTCGAGATCCCCGCAGAAGGCGAACTCGGCGTGCAGATGTTCTATTCGCCAATTCCCTTCACCGAGGATCGGTTTGCCGAGACGCTCGAACTGCGGCCTGGCAATCGCGCGGTGGTGCATCACGCCGGCCTGTTTGCTGTCGATATTCCTGAGGGCACCACGATCGTCAATGGCCGTTTGATCGGTCCCGACGGCAAAATCGTCGGCGACCGCGGTTCGGCGGGTCTGCCGCGGACCGAGGGGATGGGCTTGCCGGGCTCATCGAAGCTTTTGTCGTGGGTGCCGGGCCGAGGCGTTGACACGCATCGCCCGAACGTTGGAAAGCGTATTCCTGCCGGCAAATATCTGAACTGGCAGGTTCATTACAACCCGACCGGTAAGCCGGAGAAGGATCGGACGCGCCTCGGCATCTGGTTCAACAAGGAACGTGTCACCCACGAAGTGTTGATTCGCCAGGCCGGCGATCCGCTCGCGACGCACAAGGGCGGTCTGTCGCTGTATCGGGTCGAGGGCAAAGAGGTGGAGTACGTCGCCGAGGAGGGCAGCACCCGGCGTCGCGGCGCGACACCGAACATCCCGCCCTACGCTGAAAACTGGGAAATCATCGGCGTCACGCCCGTAACCGAAGACATCACCTTGTATTACATGTCGCCGCACATGCATCTTCGCGGCAAGAGCCTCAAGTGGGTCGTGACGTATCCCGACGGCCGCGATCAAGTGATCCTCAACGTCCCGCGGTTCGACTTCAACTGGCAGTTCAACTACGAGCTCGAAACGCCGCTGCGGATTCCGGCCGGCAGCAAGATCGTCGGCATCGGCGTATATGACAACTCGGCGAAGAACCGCTGGAACCCGGCGCCGCATTTGCCCGTCTACTGGTCGGAGCAGAGCTGGGACGAGATGTACCAGGCGTTCACCGAGTATTCGATCGACAGCCAGATCGTGATCGATCGGCCGATCACCACGTCGCAGCCGCAGAAACAGCGATAGACCAGCAGCTCTTTCTTCTATTCGTCCTCACGGAAACGGCCCTGTGTCTCACGCCAGGGCCGGCCGTGCTCTTCGTGGTTTCTCACGGGCTGGCGCGCGGCGGCCGCGCCTCGCTGGCGGCGAACGCCGGCATTCTCACGGCGAATGCGATCTACTTCATTCTCTCGGCACTTGGCCTGGGTGCCGTCCTGCTCGCGTCCCATCGCGTCTTCATCGCTCTGAAGTATGCGGGCGCCGTTTACCTGGTGTTTCTCGGCATCCGAACCATTGCGGGCGCCGGACTCGTCTTGTCCTCGCCTCGTGCGACCGCGCCCGGGACGGCGCAGCGCACGTGGCTGCGTGCCGCAGCACTGCAGCTTGCGAATCCGAAAGCGCTTGTCTTCTTCGCGGCGTTGCTGCCGCAATTCATCGACGCCACGCGGCCGATCGCGCCGCAGATGCTGATTCTCGCCGTGGCCTCCGCAGTCATCGAGTTTCTCGTCCTCGCCGGTTACGGCTATCTGGCCGCGAGCGCATGCCGATTGGCGCATCAGCCGCGGTTCCGGATGCTGACCAATCGCGTCAGTGGTAGCCTCCTGATTGTTGCCGGTGCCGGTGTCGCAATCGGCCGGAACGATTAACCGGGCGCCCTTTGGTCTACGGGAAGGTGCTGGCTCGCTCTGGCAGGATGTCCGCTACGCACCGAGAACCTTCCGGCGCGCGCAGCTATTTGTATGCGGCATGGGCGGGACAATCGGCCTCGGCCTCGGCTTTCGCTGGCGATCTCCCTGCTTGGACCGGTGGCGTTTTTACTTGCGTTCTCTGGCACCGACGTATTGGTCGCCTATCCCGTGACCCAGCACACGCGCGAGTCTGGCATTCGGATGGCGCTTGGTGCATCCGGCGGCGATGTCGCAAGTGCCGTGGTCGGGCACGCAGCAAAGCTCGGCGTTCTCGGCGGGACGATTGGCGGCGGTGCCATCGCCTCGGGCGGGCCGGATAGACCCTGCGGCGGCGTTGCGGTCAGAATAGACGGGGTGTTCACCCTCTTCGTTCAGGACTTCAAAGACGCCCGCGCACGCATTGCGCCGCACATCAAACGCACACCGCTGTTGACGTCGCGTCAACTCAACGAGCTCACCGGGTACGATGTGCGGCTCAAAGCCGAGATGTTTCAGCGTGTCGGGTCGTACAAAATTCGCGGGCCGCTCAACAAGTTTGCGCAGATGTCCGACGCCGACAAGAAACGCGGCGTGGTCTGTTCCTCCGCAGGTAATCACGCGCAGGGCGTGGCGCTTGCTGCGAAGATTCACCGCATCCGCGCCGTGGTGTGCATGGCCGCCAACGCGACACCCGCGAAGATCGCCGCAACCAGGGGCTACGGCGCCGAAGTGGTGCTGCACGGCACTATCTGGGACGAAGCCAACGAGAAGGCGAAAGAGCTGGCACGCGAGGAAGGTCTCGTCTACGTCCATCCGTTCGACGATGAACAGCTGATCGCGGGGCAGGGGACGCTTGGACTCGAGATCGTCGAGGACTGGCCGGAGGTCGACACCGTGATCGTGCCGATCGGCGGCGGAGGACTGATTTCAGGCGTCGCGATGGCCGTCAAAAGCCATAATCCAAACGTTCGCGTGATCGGAATCGAGTCCTCCGACGGGCCCGCGATGAAGATGAGCGTGGAAGCCGGTTCGCTGCAGACGATCGATTGCCGGACGATCATCGACGGGTTGCGCGTGCGCCGCGTCGGCGAACTCAACTTCTCCGTCGTTCAACGATTCGTCGATGACATTGTCGCGCTGCCCGATCGCGACATCTTCGACGCGATGATCTGGATCATGGAGCGCTGCAAGCTAGTCGTCGAAGGCGCCGCCGCCGCGCCAGTGGCGGCCCTGTTGCACGGGTTGATCAAACTCCCGTCTGGGTCGTGCGTGGCGGCAGTGCTGTCGGGCGGTAACGTCAATCTCGATCAGTTGCGCGGCCTCAAATGGAACTGAGCGTCCTCGTCGATGACGCGCCAACCGAGGGCCGCTGCGTATCAGCTTGAGCCAAACGGAGGACGACATGCCATCTCGTCAGATGCGACAACAGTCGCCGCTGGAACGTTTCGCGACCAGGGCCACCGAAATCACCGGCTCGACGCCGAGTTTCGTGACCGCACTCGGAATCGTGGTCGCATGGGCGTTGAGCGGACCGCTGTTCCGGTACTCGGATACGTGGCAACTCTGGATCAACACCGGGACGACCGTTGCCACTTTTCTAATGGTTTTTCTGATCCAGCGCGCGCAGAACAAGCATTCGCTCGCCGTGCAACTGAAACTCAACGAGATCGTGGCAGCACTCGAAGGCGCCAGCAATCGTCTGATCTCGGTCGAAGATCTGTCGGAGCACGAGCTCGAGGTTCTGCACGAGCATTATGGCCGGCTGGGGGAAAATGCGAAACGCGATGTCGAACTGACGAAGTCGCATTCCATCGAGGAGGCCGAAGCGCGGCACGCGTCGAAGAGGAAGCGCTGGCAGTAGGCGCTGATCCGTAGCCTAAACCCAAGCTCACTTCAGTTCGCAGCGCCAACGGCGTTGAACGTTCGAACAATGCCACTTTCGGCCCGAATCTGAGGTCGGCTTAATGCCACGATCATCAACTCCAAGTGAATTAAAGGGGTAAATCAGACCGGCGCGAGTCAGGTTTTAGCCTGCATTCCGCGAGACAGTGTCTGAAAACCTTACAACCCGCCAATCAGCTGTCGGGATTTAAGTGTTGCCAACACAGGACTTAACGCATTTGTGTCTGAAAAGAAACGTTTATGTAACGGCATGCGATTTGGAAACACGGCTGTTTTGAGGTTTGTAAGACATGCAAGTTCGAATTACGCGGCCGCGATTGGGAGACGTCAACGGCGTCTCTCTCAGCGACTACGAAGTTGGTCGGGTGTACGAAGTCTCGGAGTGGTTGGGTGCGTACCTCGTCGCCACGGCCAGCGCCGAAGCGGTAAGCGACGACGAAGTGGTGGACCCGCTATCGGAACAAAGGATGAGTTCCTTCGGCGAGCGTTTGCGCGCCGTCGCCGCCGATCTTGGGCGTCCCCGGCCCAAGCATCCGGCGTCCGATTCGTAAGCGTCACGCGTGGCTTTCGGCGTTCTCACATCTCGACGGCCTCCTTGGCCGGCGCGATCCGTTCTTCCACAAACGTGTTCCACTCATGGCAGTGTGGGCACTGCCACAACAGCTCCGTCGATCGGTAGTGGCATTTCACGCAGACATGCGGATCGAGGAAGAACACCGCTTCGCGCGCGGATTCGACGTAGCGCTGCACCAGGGCGCGATCGAGCCCAACCTGGAGCAGCACCGTCCAGATCGCCTGATGCACCGTGAGACCATGCGGGTTGTGCGCGAGCGCCTCGAAGAGGAACTCGAGCGCCGCCACCGGCTCGTTGCGCGCCGCGAGATGGCGGCCAAGCGCGACACGGGCGCGCCAGTCCTGGGGATTGGACGCGAGAATCTGGCGGCAGTGCTCTTCGAATTTCTGCGGCGCTCCACTGGCATCGTGGAGCCGTTCGATCCGGTCGAACGCCAGATACGCGCGATCCGGTGAGACGTCGATGAGCCGATCCCAGGACGCCAGCGCACCCGCGCGATCGTCCTGCTTGAACCGGACATCCCCGAGATTCAGATACGCCGGCGTCGTCGAGCGATCGAGATCGATCGCTGAGCCGAAGTGTTTCACGGCAACTTCGAGCCGACCCTGTTTCATGGCTTCGACGCCGCGCTCGTTCTCGAGAAACGCCAGGATGGCCTGGTTACGCGGCTGCGTGTCAGGTCCGCTCAATTCCACGAGCTGCTGCCGGATGACGAACGCCTCGTCCCATTGATGCTGCTCTTCATGGAGCTTCTCGAGATAGAGCAGCGCGTATTGGTTTTTCGGATCGAGCCGCAGCACCTCGTTGAACGCTTCGAGCGCGCGATCGACGAAGCCGCCGCGCTTGTAGTCGAGGCCCAAGCACAACAAGACGTACGCGTGCTCGACGCGCGTCAGCTTCGGCCGCTGCAGCAGCGCCTGATGGACCTGAATGGCGCGCGCAACCTGGCCACGCTCGCGATACACGTTGCCCAGAATCAAGTGGATTTCGAGCGCTTCGGCGTCGAGGCGTGCGGCCTGACTCAGTTCTTCAATGGCGAGATCGATTTGTCCCGACACCAGAAAATTGAGGCCGAGGACGTAGTGGTGCGAGTCGCGCGCCCGGCGGCGATCGATCCATTTGCCGTCACGCAGCTTGTAGCGCTCCCACGCCTTGCCGATGGCGAGTCCGGCCAGCAAAGCGAGAAGCGCCGCGATGAAAGGCAGATAAGACGGGTCCACCGGAGTGCTACACCAGTTGGGTGCGCCACAAATCGTGCAGGTGCACGACGCCTTCGATGCGGCGATCGCGATCAACCACCACGATCGACGTGATCTTGTTGCGTTCGAGGATGTTCAGCGCCTCGGCCGCCATCGCCATGCGGTGGATAGTAATCGGATTCGGGGTCATGACGTCGCGGGCGCGGAGCTCGAGCACGTTCTGGTCGGTCGCCATCTTCCGCCGCAAGTCGCCGTCGGTGATGATGCCGAGCAGTTTGCCGTCTCCGTCGGTCACGCAGGTCATGCCGAGGCCCTTGCGCGACATCTCGTAAATCACGTCGCGCATCGGCGTGGCCTTGTCCACCGACGGTGTCTGCTCGCCGGCGTTCATCAGCTGCTCGACGCGCATCAGCTTCTTACCGAGCTTGCCGCCCGGATGCAGGTTTGCGAAATCTTCCGGCTTGAAGCCCTTCGCCACGCACACCGTCATCGCGAGCGCGTCACCAAGGGCAAGCATCGCCGTGGTGCTGGCCGTCGGCGCCAGGTTCATCGGACACGCTTCTTCGGGCACCTCACAGTTGATCACCACGTCGGCAGCGCTGGCGAGCGTGGACTTCGGGCTGCCGGTCATGACGATCAAGCACGTGCCCAGCCGCTTGATGTTTTCAACGATCCTGACGATCTCCTCGGTGTCGCCGCTGTAGGACAACGCGATGACGACGTCGTCGCTCGTGATCATGCCGAGATCGCCGTGTACCGCTTCCGCCGGATGAAGAAAGAGCGCCGGTGTGCCGGTGCTCGAAAGCGTCGCCGCGATCTTGCGGCAAATGATGCCCGATTTGCCCATGCCGGTGACGATCACGCGTCCGCGGCAGTTCCGCACCATCTCCACCGCTTGGCCGAAGCTCTCGTCGATGCGATCCGCGAGCGCGAGAACGGCTGCGGCTTCGGTTTGCAGGACTCGGCGGGCGAGCTTGAGGTCAGGCATGCGCCTTGACGATCCTATCAAGCTCGACCAGGCGGCGCAGCAGCGGCTCGAGGCGCGTCAGCGGCAGCGCGTTAGCTGCGTCGCTTCGCGCCCTGGCGGGGTCGTCGTGGACCTCCATGAAGACGCCGTCCACGCCAGCCGCAACACCTGCGCGCGCAAGCGGCTCGATGTATTCCGCGAGGCCAGCGGTCACGCCGTCGCCAGCGCCCGGCAATTGCAAGCTATGGGTCACGTCAAAGATAACGGGATGGCCCAGCGCACGAAGCATCGGCAGCGCGCGCATATCCACGACGAGATTGTTGTAGCCGAACGAGGTGCCGCGCTCAGTCAGGAGCACCCCTGTCGCACCGGACTCGGTCAGTTTACTCACGATATGACGCATGTCATTCGGCGCCAGAAACTGTCCTTTTTTCACGTTCACGGGCCGCCACGTGCGCGCCGCAGCCACGAGCAGATCGGTCTGCCGGCACAGAAACGCCGGGATCTGCAGCACGTCAACCACTTCGGCGGCGGGTGCCGCGTGCCCGGTTTCGTGAATATCGGTCAACAGTGGAAGGCCGGTGCGCTCCTTGACCCTGGCGAGCATGCGCAACCCATCTGCAAGGCCCGGCCCGCGGAAGGATGTCAGCGACGTGCGGTTAGCCTTGTCGTAGGACGCCTTGAAGATGCACGGTACGCGAGCGCGCCCAGCGATCTCTTTGACCGCGGCTGCCATCTCGAGCGCGTGCGCCTCGCTCTCGATGACGCATGGCCCGAGGATGAACGCAAGCGGATGACGGGAGCCGAGCGTCACGCCGCCGGCGGTCACCGACGCGACCTGGTCCATCACGCGAGCGAGGTCGCGTCGAGCGTGTTGCCCCTGGTTGCGAGCTTCTGCCGGTGTGCCGCTTCCACGAAACTCGCAAAGAGCGGATGTGGTTTGAGCGGACGCGACTGGAATTCGGGATGGAACTGCACCGCGATGAACCAGGGATGGTTTGTGAGCTCGGCGATCTCCACGAATTTGCCATCGCGAGATCGCCCCGACACGCGCATGCCTTTTTCCTTGAGCACGGGCTCGTACAGGCAGTTGAATTCGAATCGATGCCGGTGACGCTCGAAGATGACGTCCTGGTCATAGATCGCACGCGCCTTGGATCCCGGCGCGAGCTCGCATTCGTACCGGCCAAGACGCATGGTGCCGCCCAGGTCATCGACGCCGAGCAGGTCGCGGAGCTTGTAAATCACCTTATGCGGCGCGGCTTCGTCCACCTCGGTGGAGTCGGCGCCGTCGAGCAGGCAGATGTGACGGGCAAATTCGACGGTGGCCCACTGGAAACCGTAACAAATGCCGAAGTATGGCACCTGATGGCGCCGCGCGTACTCGGCGGCTTTCATCATGCCGCGTGTGCCGCGCGATCCAAATCCGCCTGGCACGAGAATGCCGTGCGCACCTTCGAGCAGCCGCATCCCGCTTTCCTGCTCGAGCGCTTCGGATTCGACCCACTGGATGTTGATGCGGACGCGATTGGCGAACCCGCCGTGATAGAGCGCTTCGTTGAGCGACTTGTACGAATCCTCGTAGCCGGTGTACTTGCCAACGACGTGAATGGTGAGCTCGTCGTCGGGGTGCTTGATCCGTTCGACCAGTTCCTCCCAGGGCTGCATTTTTGCTTCGGTCAGCGGCAACCCGAGTAGCTTGAGGATCACGGTATCGAGAGCCTCGGCCTGTAGTACCAGCGGCACTTCGTAAATCGTCGAGACGTCGCGCGCCGTAATCACCGCTTCTTCGTTGACATCGCAGAAGAGCCCAATCTTTTGCTTGATATCGCGCGGCAGCAGTCGATCGGTGCGGCACAAGAGAATATCGGGCTGAATACCAATCGAGCGAAGGTCGCGAACGCTGTGCTGTGTCGGTTTCGTCTTCAGCTCGCCGGCCGAGGCGATGTACGGCACCAGCGTGAGATGGATATAGAGCGTGTTGTCGCGGCCGACGTCCTGGCGAAACTGGCGAATCGCCTCCATGAAAGGAAGGCTCTCGATATCGCCGACCGTGCCGCCGATTTCGACCAGCACGACATCGACGTCGCGGCCGACGGCGCGGATGCAGTCTTTGATTTCGTTGGTGATGTGCGGAATGACCTGAACGGTGCGCCCGAGATAATCGCCGCGGCGTTCCTTCTGGATCACCGACATGTAGATCTTTCCGGTGGTCCAGTTGTTGTTGCGCGTGGTGTGCGTGCTCGTGAAGCGTTCGTAATGGCCGAGATCGAGGTCCGTTTCGGCGCCGTCGTCCGTGACGTACACCTCGCCGTGCTGATACGGGCTCATCGTCCCTGGATCGACATTGATATAGGGGTCGAATTTCTGCAGGGTGACCCGGTACCCATGACCCTCGAGGAGCGCGCCAATCGATGCCGCCGCCAATCCTTTCCCGAGTGACGAGACCACACCACCGGTCACGAAGATGTATTTCGTCGGTCGTTTATCTGTCATCAGCTGTTTCCTTCACGAGGTTGCGGACGCGTTCCAGGTCTTCTGCCGTGTCGACGCCAACGGACTCGTAGTCGGTCCCCACTACTTTGATGCGAATTCCGTGCTCGAGGGCACGAAGCTGTTCGAGCGACTCTGCGCGCTCGAGTGGTGTGGGGGGAAGCCGGGCCAGACGCAGGAGAACATCGCGCCGATATACATACAGCCCAATGTGCGCGCGGGCGAGCGCCTCCGCCCAGCCGTCATGAGCAAATGGGATGGGCGACCGTGAAAAGTACAACGCGAAGCCGGACTGATCGGTCACGACTTTGACGACATGCGCGCTCGCAAATTCCTGCGGATGGATTGGCCGCGCGGCGGTCGCCATCTCGAGATGCGGGTCCTCACGCATCGCCTCCACGGTGGCGTCGATCACTCGAGGATCTAGCAGCGGCTCATCACCTTGAACGTTCACCACGATACCGCACGCAAGCGTTGCGGCGAGTTCGGCGAGACGATCGGTGGCGGAGGGATGTGACGGCGAAGTGAGGAGCGCGGCGCCGCCAAAGCGTTCCACGGCGCTGGCGATGCGGGTGTCGTCGGTCGCAACGACGACGGCGTCAACGGAGCGCGCCGCAGACGCGCGGCGATACACGTGCTCGATCATCGGACGGCCGTCAATCTCGAGAAGGGCTTTTCCGGGGAGTCGGGTTGACTGGTATCGCGCGGGGATAATCGCGAGAACCGAGGATTCCGTCAGCGCAAATGGTGAACGCGCGACCGGAACAGCGGGCACGGCGAATCATAGCACAAACGCAGTAGAATAGTGCCGGTTCCCATCATGCAGCCGAAGTTCGTTGCGTTGATCGTCGCGGCTTCGCTTAGCACTGGCTGGCTGCTTGCGTCGATCGTGTCGCCGCCCGTTGCGAAATTGCAAGCGTTGCCGCCGCGCGATCAGCCACGAGAGACACCGCGCGAGACGGCCAGCGGCACTTCCTACAACGAACAGCTGCATCTCAAGCTGCAAGCAGCGCCGCTGCCTCCGGTTCCGAAGCGCAATCCGTTTGTGTTTGGCACGCGAGAGCGCGAGATGGCGCCAGCGCCCGAGAGATCTGCTCCGATGTCCAACGCGCCCGCGAGTGAACCGCAACCGGCGCCCGTGGCCACGGGCCCGTCGCTGCGCCTCTCTGGAATCGGAACGACGGGCACCGCGCGAACTGCCGTGATCTCGGATGGCGTGACCGTGCACCTTGTGAAAGTGGGTGAGACCGTTAGGGGCTACGGCGTGGTCGAGATTACAGAAAGTAGCGTGACGCTCGCTGACGCCGCAGGAGCGCAGTGGTTACTTCGCATGAAGTAGCGAGAGGTTACTTCGCGTGAAAGAGCAAGTAGCCCGTAGCCAGTAGCGGGAGTACTCGCGGCACGCATGACGCGCGACTGGTTACTACACCCGAGCCACCCACACCGCATTAATCCCGGGCGCCTGGCGGATCTCGTCGACGATCTCCTTCGAGACACCCGTTCCATTCGGATCGTCCAGATTCACGACGCCCACCGCGCCATCCGGCCGCCGTCCGAGCGCAAAACTTGCGATGTTGACATTGTTGCGGCCGAGAATCGTCCCGACGGCGCCGATCACGCCCGGTTGATCGTTGTTCATCAGCAGCAGCATCGTGCCATCGAGCGGCGCTTCGACGTCTACGCCGTTGAGCAGCACAAGCCGCGGCTGGTCGCGGACAACCGTTCCTTCGACCCAGCGCTCGCCGGCGCTGGTCATCAGCTTGACTGAAATTAGGCTGGCATACGTGCGGCTGCGGCTGCTGTGCGATTCAGTAATCTCGATGCCGCGCGCCTTGGCGACAGCAAGCGCATTCACCGGTGTCACCGACTCGGAGAGGATCGCGCGGAACAGGCCGACGAGCACAGCGCTCAGGATCAGTGGATTGGACGCGCGTGCAAGCTCGCCGTAGTAGCGCACGCTCACGCCCTCGATGCGCGCGTCGCCCATTTGTCCGAGCAGGCAGCCAAGCTGTCGCGCGAGCGCAACGTACGGCTGCAGCCGCTGGAATTCGTCCGCCGCGACCGACGGAAAATTGACGGCGTTGCGGATGATCCCGTTCTTCAGAAAATCGCGAAGGGCCGTCCCTGTTTCAACGCCCACCAGCTCCTGACCCTCGCGCGTGGAGGCCGCAATGTGCGGTGTGGCGACTACCTGCGGCAGCAGCTGGAGCGTCTGATCGGTCGTTGGTTCCTGCTCGAACACATCGAGGGCGGCGCCGCCGACCTGACCGCTTTGGATGGCTGCCGCGAGCGCGTCCTCATCGATCAATTCGCCGCGTGCCGTGTTGATGATGCGAATGCCTTTCTTGCAGCGCGCGAGCCGCTCGGCATTGAAGAGATGACGCGTCTGCGGCGTCGACGGCATGTGCAGCGATAGAAAGTCGGCGCGCTCGCACAACGCGTCGAGCGAGACGAGCTCCACGGCGAGGTCGCGTGCCACTTGCGCGCTGATGAAGGGGTCGTGAGCGATGAGCATCATCTCGAACGAGCGCGCGCGACGTGCCACTTCCTGTCCAATGCGGCCGAGACCGGCCAGGCCGAGCACCTTGCCGCGAATCTCTTCGCCGAGAAAACTCTTCTTATCCCACTTACCCTGCTTCATCGAGGCGTCAGCGGCGGGAACCTTTCGGGCAAGTGCCAGCATCTGTGCCATCGCCAACTCCGCCACACTGATGCTGTTTGCGCCAGGCGCGTTCATCACCACGATGCCGCGCGCGCTCGCTGCGTCCACATCGACGTTGTCGACGCCGGTGCCCGCGCGCGCGATCGCGCGAAGCCGCGGCGCCGCGACGATCAGATCGGCAGTGACTTTGGTGGCACTCCGGACGACAATGGCGTCGGCGTCGGCGAGATCGGCCGCAAGCTCCGGCGGCTTCCGTCCGCTGCGCGCATCAACAGTCCATCCTTCGGCGCGCAGCAACTCGAGGGCGGACGCCGGCAGTTCATCGGCGACTACGATTTTCATCGTCAGATATAATTCCACAGTTTGTGCGCCCACGCGGACTGCGCACCGTGGGCGGATCACGTGGGTTCCTCATGGCAGTTCTTCACGTGAGTTCCTTCCAGTGGTTCACGGAGGTTCTTTACGTTCGTTCTTGACGCCAGTTGACGTGGGTTCTAGCACCAACGTGCCGAACGCACGCGAAGGCCCGTGAGCAACCGAGGTGAGGAACGTAGGTGAGGAACCGCCGTGAGCTGCCGTGCGGAACCCCGGTGCGGAACCTACGTGGGACCGTTCACCATCTATGGTGCAATACGCTGTTTTCTTAGAAAACGCGTCCGTTACATGTTGTTGACGCGCTGTTTTCAACACGGTTTTCCACAGAATCTGTGGACGCCGCCGATCGAGCGCGGGGCGATCTGACCTAATACGCGGAGCTCATATGAACCGAAAAGTGACAGTCGTCGGCGGCGCGGGCAACGTTGGGGCCACGGTCGCGCGCGCGATCGCGCAAAAGGAACTCGCCGACGTCGTGATCGTCGACATCGCCGAGACCAAAGCCGCCGGCATCGCGCTCGACATCTACGAATCGTGCCCGATCGAAGGATCGGCGGCACGCGTTGTGGGTGTCGGCACCAAAGATTTTGCCGAGACTGCCGGCTCTGACGTCGTCGTCATCACATCGGGCGTGCCGCGCAAGCCGGGCATGAGCCGCGACGACCTGCTTTCGGTCAACTACAAGATCATGCAGGACGTCACGGCCGAAATCGTCAAGCACTCTCCGAACTGCATCATCGTGCCGGTCGCCAACCCGCTCGACGCCATGGCGCAGGCCGTCTATCGTTTGAGCAAGTTGCCGCGCGAGCGCGTCATCGGGATGGCCGGCGTGCTCGACTCCGCGCGCATGCGCACCTTTATCGCGATGGAATTGAACGTGTCGGTCGAGAATGTGTCGGCGTTCGTGCTCGGCGGCCACGGCGACACGATGGTGCCGTTGCCTCGCTATTCGACCGTTGCGGGAATTCCGATTACTGAACTGTTGCCGGCCGAGCGCATTGCCGCGATTTCGGAGCGCACCGCCAATGGCGGCGCGGAGATCACGAAACTGGTGGGCACGAGCGCGTGGTACGCACCCGGTGCCTCCGCCGCCGAGATGGTGGAAGCGATTCTCAAGGACCAGAAGAAAATCATGCCGTGCTCGGTGTATCTGCAGGGCGAGTACGGCATCCGCGACCTCTTTGTGGGTGTGCCGGTGAAACTTGGTGCCCGCGGCGTCGAGCAGATCATCGAGGTCAAGCTGACGGCGGACGAGAACGCGGCACTGCAGAAGTCCGCAGGCGCGGTTAAAGAATTAGTCGACGTTATCAAGGTATAAAGCTGCCGCCAGTCAACGATCGGCAGTCGCCCGGTCGGTATAGAGCCGTCGCCACTCAACGGTCGCCAGTCGCCGGGGTCGCTGGTTCCTGTCGACTGTTTTTCAGAGGTCGGCCGGCGACTGACGACTGTCGACCTCCCCCTCAACCGGCGACCGTTGACTGTCGACGACAATATTCCCTATGAAGATTCACGAATATCAAGCCAAAGCCATCCTCGCCAAGTACGGCGTACCCATCCCTCGGGGCGAGGTCGCGTTCTCCGCGCAGGAGGCGGGCGAGATCGCGCGCCGTCTCGGCAGCGGCGTCGTGGTCGTCAAGGCGCAGATCCATGCCGGCGGTCGCGGCAAGGCGGGTGGCGTCAAAGTAGTGAAGAGTCCCCAAGAGGCAGAGAGCGCCGCGAGGTCGCTCACCGATCGCAAGATGGTGACGTACCAGACTGGTCCCGCCGGACAGGTGGTATCGCGTCTCCTCATTGAAGAAGGTGTGGCGATCGACCGCGAGTTGTATCTGAGCATCGTCATCGATCGATCAACCCAAAAGCCGGTGCTGATGGCGAGCGCCGCCGGTGGCGTAGACATCGAAGAGGTTGCCGCAAAAACACCGGAGAAGATCTTCAAGGAGTTCGTCGACCCGGCAGTAGGCCTCACACCGTTTCAGGCGCGCAAGCTCGCATTTGCACTGCAACTTTCTGGCGACCAGATATCCAAGGCCACCACGATGATGTTGGCGTTATACCAGGCTTTTGTAGCTACGGACGCCTCGCTGCTCGAGATCAATCCGCTCATCGTCACCAAAAACGGCGACCTGCTGGCGCTCGACGCCAAGATGAACTTCGACGACAACGCGCTGCCGCGCCATACCGACATCCGGGATCTGCGTGATCTCTCCGAGGAGGATCCGCTCGAAGTCGAGGCGTCGAAGTTTTCGCTCAACTACATTCGGCTCGACGGCAACATCGGCTGCATGGTCAACGGCGCCGGGCTCGCCATGGCGACCATGGACATCATCAAGCTCGCCGGAGGAATGCCCGCCAACTTTCTCGATGTGGGCGGCGGCGCCAACGCTGAACAGATTCGCAATGCGTTCAAGATTCTGATGTCCGACAAGAACGTGAAGGCGGTGCTCATCAACATCTTTGGCGGCATTCTGCGCTGCGACATTCTTGCCGCCGGCGTCATCGCTGCGGTCAAGGAACTGGGCGTGCCGGTGCCGATCGTGATCCGCATGAAGGGCACCAACGTTGAAGAAGGCAAGCGAATGCTGGCCGAGAGCGGGCTGAACTTCGCGACGGCCGACACGATGAGTGAAGCGGCAGAAAAAGTTGTGTCGCGGGCTGGTTGATAAACGGCCGGCCTGAAGGCCGGCCTCTACAGGGGTTGGGACTTGGCAGTACTTCTGGACAAAAACACGCGGCTGATTGTTCAGGGCTTGACCGGACGCGAAGGAACTTTTCACGCCTTGGAGGCAAAGAACTACGGCACCAACGTTGTCGGCGGTGTCACTCCGGGTAAAGGCGGCACGGTCCACCAAGGCTTTCCGGTGTTCGACACCGTCGCGCAAGCGGTGAGGACGACAGACGCGAACACGTCAGTGATCTTCGTGCCGCCGGCGTTTGCCGCCGACGCCATCATGGAAGCCGCGGATGCTGGCATCGCCCTCCTGGTTTGCATCACCGAGGGCATTCCAACGCTCGACATGCTCAAGGCGCTCACATTTCTCAAATCGCATCCCCAAACCCGCCTCATCGGGCCGAACTGCCCCGGCATCATCTCGCCGGGCAAGGCCAAGGCCGGCATTATTCCCGGCCATATCTGCAAGGAAGGGTGCGTTGGCATCGTGTCGAAGAGCGGCACACTCACCTATGAAGCGATCGATCAGCTCACAAAGCTCGGCCTCGGCCAGACGACGTGCGTTGGCATTGGCGGCGATCCGTTGATCGGCACGATGTACATCGACGCGCTGCAGCTCTTTGCCAACGACGCCGACACCGAAGCCGTGGTCATGATCGGCGAAATCGGCGGCTCCGCGGAAGAAGAAGCGGCCTCGTGGATCAAGGCGAATTTCAGAAAGCCGGTGGTCGGCTTCATCGCGGGTCAGACGGCGCCGCCTGGGCGTCGGATGGGTCACGCCGGTGCAATCATCGCCGGCGGCAAAGGCACCGCGGCCGAAAAGATGGCCGCACTTACAGCTGCCGGCGTTCGCGTTGTGAAGTCGCCTGCGGACATAGGTAGCGCCGTCGCTGAGGTACTGCGAGGGTGAATCTGGAAACGTGGAGAGGTGGAGAGATGGAGATTTGGAGAGATGGAGATTTGGAGAGATGGAGATTTGGAGAGATGGAGATTTGGAGAGATGGATTTGGAGCAGATCTCGAGATTTTCTAGATTTGCTGATCTCCATGATGTGGAGAACTCCAGATGTGCTCCAAATCACCAGATCTCCAGGAATCCAGAGTCGCGAGTTACTGCACGAGCTTGCAGCGTTCAGCGACCATCTCCACCTTGTCGAGCGCGAGCGTTACGACCGTCGTTGGGATGTCCTGTTCTTTTGGAGTCTGACCTGGATTGGAGACGCGCGCCTTGTCCGGCGTCGTCTTCACCTCAGTGCCGTGTCCCTCGATTTCAGCGACCGCGCCGGTGGTTTTGTTCCTGACTTCGATCTCTGATTTGTCCACGTTGGCGACCTTGCCGGTGATGCGCACCTGATGTCCGACGTGCGGCTTCAGCTTGCTGACATCTTCAATCCAGTAAACGACGCGCCCGTGGGTGGCCGGCTGCGTCGGCACATCGGCGACATGCGTGAGCACCAACTTGTCGCCGCTGCTGTTTTGCGCTTTCTCCACGCACGAGACGATCGTCACGGTCGAGCCTATCGCGGCCGGCTTTTGTTGAGCCGTCGCAGCGGCGGAGCCAGCGAGGAACGCGGCCGCGGCAAAGAGCGTAACAGCGTGCTTGAAGTGCGTCATGATGTCCCTTCCTCGGGCAAACACACGTCCGCCCGATGAGCAAACTGCAAGCGTGGGACCAAGCCAGCGGCTGAGCCGGGCGGGCTATAATCGTTCGGATATATGGAACGCACATTTGCCATCATCAAGCCCGACGCGGTGCGGAAGGGTGTCGTGGGCCGCATACTCGCGCGGGTTGAGGAGGCAGGCTTCAACGTGCGCGCGATGCGGATGATTCACATGTCGAAGGCTGAAGCCGAAGGCTTTTATCACGTGCATCGCGAGCGGCCGTTCTTTGGCGGGCTCACCGATTTCATGTCCTCCGGCCCGAGCGTGGTGATGTGCCTCGAGGCCCCCGACGCGATCCGCAAGTGGCGCGACCTGATGGGCGCCACCGATCCAGCCAAGGCCGCGGACGGGACGCTGCGCAAGGAATTTGGCGCGTCGATCGACAACAACGCGACGCACGGATCCGACGCGCCCGACACGGCCGCCTTCGAGCTCGGCTACTTCTTCTGCGGCATGGAACTCAGGTAACGGTCCCTTGGGTCAAGCGCTCGTCGTCATCGGGCTGGTCATCGTGGCGATCGGCGCGTTGATCTGGCTCGGCGTGCCGCTGGGGCGGCTTCCCGGCGACATTGTCATTCGACGCGAGGGCTTCACGTTCTACTTGCCAATTACGACATCGATTCTGGTGAGCGTGGTGTTGACGCTGTTGGGATTGCTCCTGAGAAGGTAGGGCGGTTTCGGGCAGCTTGGGCAGGTCGGGCGGGTCAACGCTTTTACTGGTACTACCTGACGAACTGGATCAACCAGACCAAACATATGGCAATAAAGAGCGATCGGTGGATCCGCAGGATGGCGCTCGAGCACGGCATGATCGAGCCATTCGAGGATCGTCAGGTGCGCGAGGGTGTGGTCTCGTTCGGGTTGTCGTCGTACGGCTACGACATCCGCGTGGCGGACGACTTCAAGGTGTTCACCAACGTTTACAACTCGGTCGTCGATCCGAAGAAGTTCGATCCGCGATCGTTTGTGGACATCAAGGCCGACTGTTGCATCGTGCCGCCCAACTCGTTTGCGCTCGCCCGCACCATCGAGTACTTCCGAGTTCCGCGCGATGTGCTCACCGTGTGTCTTGGCAAGTCCACTTATGCGCGTTGCGGCATCATCGTGAACGTCACGCCCCTCGAGCCCGAGTGGGAAGGGCACGTCACCATCGAGATCTCGAACACGACGCCGCTCCCGGCAAAGATCTACGCGAATGAGGGCATCGCCCAGGTGTTGTTCTTTCAGAGCGACGAGCCGTGCGAGGTCTCGTACAAGGACAAGGCCGGCAAGTATCAGGCGCAGCGTGGAGTGACGCTGCCGAAGATCTGAACAAGTTACAAGTTCAAAGTTCAAAGTTCAAAGTTAGTTGGAAAGTTGGAAAGTTGGAAAGTTGGAAGTTGGAAATTGGAAGTTGAGGAGTTGGGAACTTTCAAACTTTTAACTCAATCACTAACTTTGAACTTTGAACTTTGAACTTTGAACTCTCATGAACACCAAACCCGCCCGCGGCATGCGGGACTTTCTTCCTGAAGACGTCCGACGTCGCCAATACGTCATTGGCGTGATCGGGGACGTGTATCAGCGTTACGGCTTCGAGCCGTTGGAGACGCCCGCCGCAGAAAACATCGAGACCTTGACCGGAAAGTACGGGGACGAAGGCGACCGTCTCATCTTCCGGATTCTGAAGCGGGGAGAGGAAGGCAAAACCGGTGACGCCGATATGGCGCTGCGCTACGACCTCACGGTCCCGCTAGCCCGCGTGATCGCCGAATACCGAGCGACGCTGCCGAAGTTTTTCAAGCGTTATCAGGTGCAGCCAGTGTGGCGGGCTGATCGACCGCAAAAAGGTCGATTTCGTGAGTTCTATCAGTGCGACGTCGACGCGATTGGCTCGCGATCGATGGTCGTTGAAACCGAGCTGCTCGCGGCGGCAGCCGACGTCATGCTGCGGCTTGGGTTTCAGCAATTTGAAATCGCCCTGAATCATCGGGGGCTGCTGACAGCGCTCTTGCGTGGCGCTGGCATTCCCGCTGCGAAACACAACGACGCGCTGGTCGCGCTCGACAAGCTGGACAAGATCGGCCCCGAAGGCGTGTTGAAAGAGCTTCAGGACCGCGCGATTGATGCTGCCGCGGGCGAGAAACTCAGTTCGTGGCTTGCCGCTGCGAATCGTGCCGACTGGCTCGATTGGATAGCACAGCAGCTGACGCTCGACGAGCGGGGAACGATGGCGCTGCGCGAGGTGCGGGAGATCGTGCGGTTGGGCGCGGCCACCAGCTTCGGCCGTTATGTGAAGATTCAGCCAGCCCTTGCACGTGGCCTGTCTTACTACACCGGCGCAATCTTCGAACTACGCGTGCCCGATCTCGCCGGGTCGCTGGGCGGCGGCGGGCGCTACGACAACTTGATTGGCATGTTCCTTGGCGAGGACGTGCCCGCCTGCGGCATTTCGCTCGGTCTCGAGCGGATCTTCGTGGTGATGGACGAACGCGACATGTTTCCGCCGTCGCTCGTCGCAACCTCCGCTGACGTCATGGTGACCATCTGGAATGCCGATAGGGCCGCAGATGCGATAAGACTGGCAGGCGAGCTTCGCGCAAGCGGACTGCGCGTGGACGTTTATCCCGACACCGACAAAATTGGCAAGCAGTTCAAATACGCGAGCTCACGAAACGTCCCCTTCGTCGCCATTATCGGAGACGATGAGGCCGCGCGCGGTCAAGTGGCGATCAAGAATTTGACGAGCGGCGAGCAGGTCTCGATCGCCCGCGACCAGGCAGCCGAATTCATAAACAATCTGCGGAATTCCCGGCGACTGGCGACCGGCGACTAAAGAATCTGCGGAATTCCCGGCAACCGGGGACCGGCGACTGACGACAAGTGTATGGCGGAACAGTTAGGTAACCTCAAACGCACTCACACCTGCGGCGCGCTGCGCGCAAGCGACGTCGCCAAAGACGTCGTCCTCCTGGGCTGGGTGCATCGCATTCGCGACCTCGGATCGCTTCTGTTCATCGACGTGCGTGATCGGCACGGCCACACGCAGGTCGTGATCGAGGGCGACGAGTCGCTGATCGAGCGCGCAAAGCGGCTGCGATCCGAGTTTGTGATCGCGGTGATCGGTACGGTCGAGCAGCGGTCGCCAGAAACGACCAACCCCAACTTGCCGACCGGCGAGGTGGAGGTGCGCGCGCGCGATCTGCGCGTGCTCAACGAGGCGCGCACGCCGCCCTTCCCGATTTCCGAAGAATCGAACGTTTCGGAAGAAATCCGGTTGAAGTACCGGTATCTCGACCTGCGGCGGCCGCGTCTGCAGTACAACATCGGGCTTCGTCACCGGATCGCGCTCGCCATCAGGAAGTACTTCGACGAGCAGGGCTTCTGGGAAATCGAGACGCCGATTCTGACCAAGTCGACGCCGGAAGGCGCGCGCGACTTCCTGGTGCCGAGCCGCCTTCATCCAGGCGAGTTCTTTGCGCTGCCGCAGTCGCCGCAGATCTTCAAACAGATCCTGATGATCTCCGGCATGGATCGCTACGTTCAGATCGTCCGTTGCTTCCGCGACGAGGATCAACGGGCCGATCGGCAGCTCGAATTCACGCAGGTCGATCTCGAGATGGCGTTTGCCACGCCGGATCAGGTGTTCAACGTTGTGGAAGGTGCGCTTGCCGCCGCGTTTCGCGAGATTGGCGTCGACGTGCCGCGTCCGTTCCGTCGGATGCCGTACGCCGAAGCCATTGCGAGGTACGGGTCGGACAAGCCTGATCTCCGATTCGGGCTCGAGATTCAGGATTTTGCGGGCCTTTTTGTCGATTCGCCGTTTGGGATCTTCCGCGAGGCGGTTGCGCACGGCGGCACGATTCGCGGATTTGTGATTCCCGGCGCGGCGAAGTACTCGCGTCGCGAAGTGGACGAGCTTGTTGATCAAGCCAAGCAGCTCGGCGCCGCGGGATTGGTGTGGGCACGATATGCGCCGGAAGGCGCTGCTGGGGGGGCTTCAGCCCTCGCGGTGCAGTCGTCTGTGAAAGCTATCGGCGAAGACGGCATTCGACGCGTGCTCGAAGCCTCGGGCATCAAGCCCGGCGATCTGCTCGTGCTCGCTTCCGGCCCGCCCGATGCAACCTCCAAAATGCTCGGGCAGTTGCGGCTGCAGGTCGCGAAAAAAGAAACCCTCATTGATGAAGGCAAGTGGGCGCTGCTCTGGCTCACCGACTTTCCGCTGTTCGAGTGGAATGCGGACGAACGTCGATGGGATCCGGTGAACCATCCGTTTACCGCTCCGCGCGAAGAGGATCTGCCGTTGCTCGAGAGCGATCCCGGCAAGGTGCTCGCGAAGGCCTACGATGTCGTCCTGAACGGTTGGGAGCTTGGCGGCGGGAGCATCCGTATTCACGACCGCGAGACACAGGCCAGGGTTTTTCGGCTGATCGGGCTGTCGGACGAAGAAGCCAAGGATCGTTTCGGCTTCTTCCTTGAAGCCTTGGAGTACGGCACTCCACCGCATGGTGGTCTCGCGCTGGGCCTGGACCGCATCTGCGCGTTGCTGGCGGGCGAGTCGTCGATTCGAGAGGTGATTCCGTTTCCGAAGACCACGGCCGCTGTGGACCTGATGGCGGACGCGCCGTCAAAAGTGGATCCGCGGCAATTGCGCGAGTTGAAGATTCGAACCATTTAGGGGTTGTTGGGGCGGGGCAGGTTTGGGCGAGGCAAGGCGAGTAGCTCAGGTCAAGCCGACCGGGCAGGTAAGGCTGGTCGGGCTGGTTGCGCAGGTGCGGCTCGTCGGACAGGTTGGAAAATATTTGGGCGCCTTCGCTGTGTACCAATCTGCGTGATCCTTACCGCCGTACCGTCCCACACGCCCTTTCGCCCCACCCGCCGTCTTGACGCGTCAGAGACGGCTTGCTACGATCTCGACAGGTTAAATCACTGTAGCTGAAGGAGATACGCGAATCCCACCGACATCCGAGCGCAAGATCGCCGTCCCTGAGGCGGCTATCGAGACCCTTTTCGGGGCATACGACGAGAACCTCCGTCATCTCGAATCGCTTCTCAACGTCCGCGTCAAGACGCAGGGAAACGAGCTGATCGTCCAGGGCGATGCCTCCAACACTGAAAAAGTCGCGCGATTGGTCGATCAGATCAGCGCACTCATCAGCGAAGGCCATAATCTTTCGTTGCGCGACGTCAAGACCGCGATCGACGTCCTTTCGGAAGACGCCGAGACGGATCTGCGCGAGCACTTCCTCAAAGGCGGGCAGCTGCGGCAGGCCGGCAAGCGCCGCATCACGGCCAAATCGGTCAACCAGCGGCGCTACCTCGATGCGATCGAGCACCACGACATCGTCTTTGGCATCGGACCGGCCGGTACGGGAAAGACGTACCTCGCGATGGCGCAGGCCGTTTCGTATCTCCTCGCCAAGAAAGTCTCACGTATCATCCTCGCGCGTCCCGCGGTCGAGGCCGGCGAGAAGCTGGGGTTTCTGCCCGGCGATTTACAGGAAAAGGTCAATCCTTACCTTCGCCCGCTCTACGACGCGTTATACGACATGATGGACATCGAGAAGGCCGAGAAGATGCTGGAGCGCGGCACCATTGAAGTCGCGCCCATCGCCTTCATGCGCGGTCGCACGCTGAACGATGCCTTTGTCATTCTCGACGAGGCGCAGAACACCACCACCGAGCAAATGAAGATGTTCCTGACGCGGCTCGGATTCGGCTCGAAGGCGGTGGTGACGGGCGACATCACCCAGATCGATCTGCCGACCGGGCGCACTTCGGGTCTGGTCGAAGCGATGCACGTGGTTGGCCGGATCGAAGGAATCGAGTTCGTGTATTTCGACGAGCGCGACGTCGTTCGTCACAAGCTGGTGCAGGCAATCGTCAAGGCCTACGAGGCGTACGGCAATACCGAGGTTGATCGAGACGAGGCGCGCGGGCGCCGTCGCAGCGATGCGGGGTTGCGGCCCGCCTGACAGCGCATCCATATGGCTACCGCCGAGCGACGCCGTTCCGGATCTCCGGGCCGGTTGAACGTCGTCGTTACGTGTCCCGACAGCACTCGCATCTCGTGCCGCGCGCTCGCGACCTGGCTGCGCAGAGCCGCGCCGCCGCGCGCGCGTGGCGATGTGACGGTCGCGCTCATCAGCGACGCGCGCATGCGCACGTTGAACCGCACCTTTCGCGGCAAGGACTGCGCGACCGACGTGCTGTCATTTCCTGTCGATACCGAGACATTTCTCGGCGACATCGCCATTGCCACCGGCGTCGCGCAACGGCAGGCGGACGAGGCGGGGCATTCGATTGACACCGAGTTGCGGGTGCTCGCCTTGCACGGATTGCTGCATTTGCTCGGCTACGATCACGAACGTGACGAGGGCCAGATGCGACGCGTCGAAGCGCGCTTGCGCAAAGCCGCAGGGCTCAAGGAAGGGTTGATCGAACGCGGTCCTTCGACTGGGCTCAGGACAAGCCCCTCGACGAAGCTCGGGGCGAGCCTTTCGACGAGGCTCAGGGCAGGCCCGTCGACAAGGCTCAGGGCAAGCCTTTCGACAAGGCTAAGGGCGGGCGCTTCGACGAGGCTCGCGGCAGGCCGCCTTAAAGGTCGCACACAGAAGCGATGACGCCGCTCCTCATCTTTCTCATCGCACTGTTGGTCGCCTACGTCAGCACAGTTATCAGCGGGTTCAGCGCGCTGATGCGGCTCTCGCTCCGCCTGATGGCCGAACGCGGGGGACGCGAGGACGCACTCAGACGTTATCTGGAAGATCCATTACGACTGTTTATTCCCGCGCGCGTGCTTCTCGCGCTGCTCGTCGTGACGGCGGCGGCGTTGCTTGCGCGCGTGACCGGCGTGGACGCGGCGCGCGGCCTGCCGCTGCTCGTCGCGTCGATGGTGGCGTTTGTCCTTGTGTGCGAGCACATCGTGCCGCTCGCCCTCATCCGGAAGCATCCCGAGCGAGTTCTGGAGCTGCTTCTCCCGTCGTTTGAGGTGCTGGCTCGTCTTCTGAAGCCACTGACGATGGCGCTCGTGCACCTTGGGGTCGCCCGGCGCGATCGCGTGACGTCTTCTGTGCGCGCACCGGCGTCGGGCACGCGTCAACCAGCGGTTTCGCCCGGCACGCCGGAGCCCGAGGCGCCTGCGACTGGGGAACCCGAGCCGGCGCCGCAGGACGACGGGCACTTACAGGAGGGCCAGGCGCGCGAGCTGCTGCGGTCGCTCGTCGAGTTCCGCGAGACGATGGTGCGCGAAGTAATGACGCCGCGCCCTGACATCGTGGCGATCGATGCTGATGCGACGCTCGGCGAGCTGCAAGCGCTCGCGCGCGAGCAGCAGTATTCGCGCATGCCGGTCTATCGCGAAACGCTCGACAACATTGTCGGATTCATTTCCATCAAAGACCTCATTCTGCTCAGAGAGGCGGAAGCCAATCAGCCGATTGCTCCGCTGGTGCGCTCGGCATACTTCGTCCCGGAAACCAAGCGCGTGCCGGAGCTGCTCAAAGAGTTCCAGCGCAAGCGCGTCCAGGCGGCGATCGTGGTGGATGAATATGGCGGCACGGCGGGGCTGGTCACCCTCGAGGATCTCCTGGAGGAGATCGTCGGCGAGATTCGCGACGAGTACGACGTCGAAGCCGAGCCGGTGCTCGAGAACGAGGACGGTAGCTTTGTATTCAGCGGACGGACACACGTGCGCGAGCTCGCCGAGCGTCTCAAGGTGAACATCGAGGAGGGCGAAGGCTACGAGACCGTGGGCGGCTACCTGCTGGCGCACGTCGGTCGGGTTCCCGCGGTTGGCGAAACGTTCGACATCGAGGGGCTATCGGTGGAGGTCCTGGAAGCGGAGCGCCGTCGCATTACTCGCGTTCGTGTGCGGAGGCTCGAGCCGGAGCCGGTCGCGAGCGCGGAGCCGGAGTGAAAAGCGGGTTCGTGGCGCTGGTTGGACGTCCGAACGCGGGCAAGTCAACCCTGCTCAATCGGCTCGTCGGTCAGAAGCTCGCCATCGTTTCGGATAAGCCGCAAACCACGCGCAATCGCATCATCGGCGTTCGCAACTACGACGATGCGCAGGTTGTTTTCGTCGACACGCCTGGTGTTCACCGGCCGCTACATCGTCTGAACGTCCGCATGCTCGATGCGGCGCTGGACACGCTCCGCGAAGTCGATGTCGTGACGGTCGTCGTGGATGCGACCGAGCCGCCCGGCGGGGGCGATCGGTTCCTCATGGATGTGGTCCGCAGGGTCACAGCGCCGCGTGTGCTGGCGTTGAACAAGGTCGACAGGCTGCAAAAGGAGGCGCTGCTCCCGCTGATCGAGCGCTACGACCGGGACGTTGGGTTCGCGGACATCGTGCCCGTGTCGGCTCTCAACGGCGACAACGTCGATCGACTCGAAGACGTGCTGCGATCGCACCTGCCGGAAGGCGAGGCGCTCTACGCCGAAGATTTTCTGACCGATCAGCCCGAACGGTTTTTCCTGGCAGAGATCGTGCGCGAACAGGTTCTGCAGCACGCACGCGCCGAGCTTCCATTTGCGTCGGCCGTGATCGTCGATCGCTTTGAAGAGCCGGAAACACCCGGCGGCCTTCTCCGGTTGTATTGCACGATTCTCGTGGAACGCGAATCGCAGAAGCCGATCATCGTCGGCAAGGGCGGGGCGATGATCAAGGCCATTGGCACCGCCGCACGGCAGGAGCTCGAACGCTTCTTCGACGCCAGGGTCTTTCTCGATCTCCGCGTCAAAGTGCGGGCCGACTGGCGCGAAGACGAACGCGCCCTCGACGAACTCGGCCTTCCACGTAAAAGGCGGCATCGGTAACACGCGCGCCGGACTGAAGACCGGCGCGACTTCGCCCAGCGGTTCTGCCGCGCCGGGCACCCTCGCCTGCAATCTTATGAAACTCGCGAGCGTTCGGACCTCCTGCGAAGCTGCACACCTGCCCACCTGCGAACTTCTCGTGCTACATTTGCGAAGTTGTACTGGTCCACAAGGGCGTGTGAATGGCAGCACCGCGCAGAATTGATCTCGTTCTCGACTCGGTCAAGCGGCTACTGCGCATTGGTGCGACCGCGAACCTCCTGAATCTGCTCCAGAAACAGCACCCCGCCGATCTCGCGCAGATCTTCGGCTCGCTGCACGACAACGAGCGCCAGGCGGTGTTCAGCCTGCTCGTGGAGCGCAACCCGCGGCTCGCGATGGAAACCGTCAGCGAAATGGGGCCCGAGCAAGGCGCGCTTCTGCTCACCGGCCGATCGGCCGAGGAAATCGCCAAGCTCCTGCAGGAAATCCCTTCTGACGATGCCGCGGCATTGATCGATTACCTGCCGGAAGAGCTCTCGCACGAGGTGCTGGAACTGATGCGGCGGCGCCAATCGCAGCAGGTCGAGAGCCTCCTCGAGTATGGCGAGCAGACCGCCGGCCGCATCATGAACCCGAGCGTCTTCGCGCTCAACGAAGACCTAACGGTCGGCGAGGCCATTAGCGCGCTCCAGAGCTCCCGCGACGTGGAAATGGTGTTTTACCTCTACGTCGTGGACTCGCGCCGGCATCTGGTGGGCGTAACGTCGCTTCGCCGGCTGCTGCTTGTCTCACCTGAAACGCCGCTCAAGCGGATCATGACGCCGGAAGTGATCAGCGTCCGCGTCGATACCGACCAGGAAGAGGTCGCGCGCCAGGTGGCGTCCTACAACCTCCTCGCCGTCCCCGTCGTGGATGAGGAGAACAAGCTCGAAGGAATCATCACCGTTGACGACGTCATCGACGTTATCAAGGACGAGGCCACTGAGGATCTTTATCGCCTGGCCGGCGTGGCGGGAGACGAGCGCGTTGCCACGCCACCGTTCGAGGCGTTACGCAAGCGGTTGCCGTGGCTCGGCGTCAACCTCGTGACCGCCTTCGTCGCGGCTTCAGTCGTGGCGCTCTTCGAAGGCACGATCAGCCGGGTTACAGCGCTTGCGGTGTTCATGCCCATTGTGGCTGGGATGGGAGGCAACGCTGCCACACAGACGCTGACGGTCATCGTCCGCGGTATTGCTCTCGGCGAGCTGTCGTGGGGCAATGCGCAAAAAGCGTTGCTCAAAGAGATCGCGATCGGATTGGGCAGTGGCTTGACGCTGGGCGTGATCGCGGCAGGCGTGGCGTGGATCGCGAAAGGTCAACCGATGATCGGTCTGCTGCTTGCGCTAGCGATGCTGTGCAACATGCTCGTGGCCACCATCGCCGGCACGCTCGTGCCGCTGGGGTTGAAAGCGATGCGCATCGACCCGGCGCTCGCCTCATCGGTGTTCATTACCACCTTCACTGACGTGGTAGGGTTTGCCTCGTTCCTGGGCTTCGCTACCGTTTTCCTCCAGTATCTGCCGCTTTAATGGCCGTGGCCCACGGTAAAATCGAAGGCACGGACTCTGCAAGTGCCGCTTTACACCGCTGACGCCCTCATCCTCCGGACCTATAAGCTCGGAGAATCCGACCGCATCGTCGTCTTTTTGACACGCGATCGCGGCAAGAAGCGTGGTGTCGCGCAGGGCGCACGGCGGCCGCGATCGAAGTTTCGCGGCGCCCTGGAGCCGCTCACCGAAGTCCGCATCGCGTATTTCGAGAAGGAGCGGCGAGAGCTGGTCAATCTCAATTACGCGGAGCCGGTGCGCTCGCCCTTGAGCGCCGCCACCCCCGAAGCGCTTGGCTACACCCACTACTTCGCGGAGCTGATCGACGCGTGGGCGGCGGATGCCGACGCCGACGAACGGCTGTTTCGGCTTGGATGCTCCGTGCTCGACGCGCTGTCGGCGGGCACGCCCGCCGACGCGCTCGCGCGCTATTTCGAGTGCTGGCTGCTGCGGCTGCAAGGCGTGTATCCGTCCGACCTCTCGCTGTCCCCCGGCGCGCTCGCCTTTGTGGACGCGACGCGGCAGGCGTCGCCCGCTGATGCCGGCGGGTTAGGCGCCACCCCGCGCGTGCTGCGCGAGCTCGAACGTAAACATCAGGCGCTCATTGTGTCGCATCTCGAAAAGGAACTCAGGTCGGTGCGCGTGATGAACGCCCTTCGACCCTTCGACCATACTCCGAAGGACGAACGCGGGCGATCCCATTGACGCTTCAAGATCTCATTCTGAAACTCTCCGCGTTCTGGGCGTCCCGCGGCTGTCTGATTCAGCAGCCGCTGGATCTCGAGGTTGGCGCCGGTACGTCGCATCCAGAAACGCTGTTTCGTGTGCTCGGGCCGCGGCCGTGGAGCGTCGCGTATGTGCAGCCGTCGCGGCGGCCCGACGATGGCCGGTTTGGACAGAATCCAAACCGCCTGTTCAAGCACCTGCAGATGCAGGTGATCCTCAAGCCCGCTCCCGACGAGGTTCAACAGCTGTATCTCGACAGCCTGGAATCGTGCGGCATCAATCCGCGCCAGCACGACATTCGGTTCGAAGAAGACAACTGGGAATCGCCGACACTCGGCGCCTGGGGCATCGGCTGGCAAGTGATGCTGGACGGTCAGGAGATCACGCAGTTCACGTACTTCCAGCAGGTCGGCGGCGTCGATCTTGCGCCGGTCTCTGCGGAGATCACTTATGGTCTCGAGCGGATCGCCATGTTCCTGCAGAAGGTGGACAACGTCTTCGACCTCGAATGGGCGCCAGGCGTGAAGTACCGCGAGGTGCGGTTACGCGAAGAAGTGGAGCAGTCGAAGTACGCGTTCAATCAGGACACGGGGATCGACCAGGCGACGTTCGCCGCGTTTCACCGCGACCAGTTCGACAAGAACTATGAGTTTGGGGAGCGGCTGTTCAAAGCAGGGTTGTTGTTGCCGGCGCTGGAGCATTGCCTCAGGTGCTCGCATTTGTTCAACGTGCTCGACTCGAGCGGCAGCGTTGGTGTGACCGAGCGGACGGCGTACATCCTGCGGGTGCGGCAATTGGCGGTGGCGATCTGTAAGCAATATGCGGCCGAGGAGGAGGAAGCGGCCGCAGCGGCGCAACGCGCTGAAGAAGCGACGGTCTGACCTGAACGGGCCTGAAGGTCCGTGGCCGTGCAGGAGGAAACATGTAGCGCGGACCTTGAGGTCCGCGAAAACCACGCGCCGACGGCCGGCGCGACGTACGCGCGTTTTTGAAACATGGATCGCGAACTTTTAATCGAAATCGGCGTCGAAGAGATTCCCGCCAGCTGGCTGCCCAACCTCACCACACAGATGGGCGCGCGTCTCGAGGCTCGTCTCAAGGATCTTCGCCTCACGCCATCGGCGCCAGTCGAGGCGTTCAGCACGCCGCGTCGTCTTACGGCGCGGATCGCGAAACTCGCCGAACGACAAATGGATTCCGATGAAGTTTTGCTGGGACCGCCTGTGTCAGCGGCGTTCAGGCCGGACGGGGCGCCGACAGCGGCCGCCGAAGGCTTTGCGAAGAAGCAAGGCGTGGACGTATCAGCTCTGGAACGGAAAGAAACGCCGAAGGGCACTTACCTCGCCTTCAAGAAACAGTTGCGCGGCAAAGCGGCCGTGGATGTGCTGCCCGACATTCTCAGCGGGCTCTTGCGCGAGCTGCCCTTCCCCAAAGCGATGCGCTGGGATGCCACGCTCGAAGACGGTGTCACTGAGCTGCCATTCGGCCGTCCGATTCGCTGGATTCTGTTTCTGTACGGCGGCCGGGTGGTTCCGTTCTCGCTGTATCGGACAGCAGTCGCTCAGGGACCGCTCGTGCAGGAGGTCCGCTCGGGCGCCGTCACCTTTGGTCACCGTTTTCTCACGACCAGCGGCCGCGCCGGCCGCGCGATCAAGGTCAAGGGCTTCGACGACTACCGCAAACGGCTGGCAGAGAACTTTGTCGTGCTCGAACGGAGCCAGCGCGCCGACCGCATCACGCGGGAGCTCGACATCGAGGCGCGGCGCCGCGGCGGCCGCGTCGCGCGCCAACTGGTTGGTCAGACGCTCCTGCAGGAAGTTCCCGATCTGGTCGAGTACCCCACGGTGATCTCGGGGACGTTCGCCGACGAGTTTCTCTCGCTGCCCGACGAAGTGCTGACCACTACGATGATTCACCATCAGCACTTCTTTCCCGTCGTCAACGACCAGGCAAAGCTCCAGCCGACGTTCCTGGCCGTCCTCAACATGGAGCCGGACAAACCGGAAGTGATCGCGCGAAATCTCGAACGCGTACTGACGGCGCGCCTGCGTGACGCGCGCTTCTTCTGGGACTCCGATCGCGAGCGCAAGCTCGAGGGTTTTGCTGCACGGCTCGACACGGTGCTGTTTCACAAGAAGCTGGGCACGTACGCGGCGAAAGCGGAGCGCGTGGCAGCACTCGCGCGCACGACCGCCGCCGACGTGCTTGGCGCCGACGAAGCCACGGCACTTCATGCCGAAACGGCCGGACGCTTGAGCAAAGCGGATCTCGCGACCGACATGGTGCGGGAGATGACCGAGCTGCAGGGCACGATGGGCGGGATCTATGCGCGCGAGGACGGGCGCCCAGACGCGGTCTGGAGGGCGATCTATTACCATTACCTGCCCGTCGGCGTGGAGGCTGACGCGCCGCCATCGAGGGGTCAACTCGGCTCGGCGACGACATCGTGGGCGGCCGTGTCGCTCGCGGACAAGCTCGATACGGTCGTGGGGATGTTCGCCGCGGGCGAGCGTCCCACGGGTTCGCGCGATCCGTTTGGCTTGCGACGAGCGGCGCAGGGACTCGTGCGCCTCCTCGTCGATTTGCCCGAACTGACCGGGATCGATCGCGCCATTTCGCTCGGGGACCTGGTCGGCCTCGCACTCGCACAGTCAGGCGCGGCAACCGATTCGGAGCCAGCCGTTTACGACTTCCTCGTCGATCGGGTTCGCTACGTGCTCGAACAACGCGGCTTCGATGTGCGCAACGTGCGCGCGGTGACATCAGGCGACCCGCGCGCGCTGCGGCCGCTGCAGGCACGTCGGAAGCTGAGCGTGCTGCCTGAATTCACGGAGTCGCCGGAGTTCAAGCAGCTTGCGCTTCTGTTCAAGCGGGTGCGCAACATCGCGAAGAACTTCAGCGGCGATGCCGCGTCGTCGAGCGACGGTTTGTTGAACGAGCCCGCGGAGCGCGCGCTCGTTCAGGAGATCGAGCAGCGCAAGCCGATCATCGACGCCTCGGTGGCGTCGGGTCAGGGCTACCGTGAGGCGTTTGCTGAAGCGTCGCGGTTTGGTCCGACCGTGGCGAAGTTTTTCGATGACGTGCTGGTCATGGCGGAGGACACCAAGCTGCGTGAGGCGCGGCTCGCGCTCATGAAGCGGCTCGAGGGATTGATTCTCCAGTTGGCGGATATTTCAGAGATCGTTCCGGAATCATAGGCTCCTGTGGCGGCCGGTCTTCCGACCGGCCAGGCGAGGCGTGGTGAATGGCTAAAAAGGCTGGTAAGGCGAGTCGCGCAGGTAGGGCAGGTAAGGCGGGTCGGGCAGATGGGGCAGGTAGGGCAGGGAAGAACAAGAAATACGTTTACTTTTTCGGCAACGGCAAAGCGGACGGCGATCGCACCATGAAGGACACGCTCGGCGGCAAGGGTAGCGGCCTCGCCGAGATGACCAACGCCGGGTTGCCGGTACCTCCCGGGTTCACGATTTCCACCGACGCGTGCAACCTCTACTACGAGCTGGGCGGCAAACTCACACCGGACATCGAAAAGGAGATCGACACCAACCGCGGGAAACTTGAAAAGGCCGCGGGCGCGGCGCTCGGATCGGCGAACAATCCGCTCCTGGTTTCGGTCCGCTCCGGCGCGAAGTTTTCAATGCCCGGAATGATGGACACGATCCTCAATCTCGGCCTCAACGATGCGACCGTCGAAGCGATCAAGGCGCGCACCGACAACGGCCGCTTTGCCTTTGACAGTTATCGACGATTCATCCAGATGTTCGGCGCGGTGGTGCTCGAAATCCCCAAAGACGCGTTCGAGCACGAATTCGAAGCGGTCAAACACGAGCGCGGCGCGAAGGTCGATACCGATCTCAACGAGGACGCGCTGCGCGAAGTGGTTCAGCGCTACAAGGAAGTCGTACGCCGGCATACCAAACGCGAATTCCCGCAGGACCCGATCGAACAGCTCCACCTCGCGCGCAACGCCGTGTTCCGCTCCTGGAACAACCCGCGCGCAAAAGAGTACCGGCGCATCTACGACATTCCGGATTCGATCGGCACGGCCGTCAACGTGCAGATGATGGTCTTTGGCAACACGGGCGATCGATCGGGGACCGGCGTCGGATTCACACGCAGTCCGGCGACAGGCGCGCGCGAGTTCTACGGTGAGTTCTTGATCAACGCACAAGGCGAAGATGTGGTCGCAGGCATCCGCACGCCGCAGCCGATTCGCGAGCTCGAACGGGTGATGCCGAAAGCCTACACGCAGCTTCGCGACATCACCAGTCGCCTCGAAAAGCATTACCGCGACGTGCAGGATTTCGAGTTCACCATCCAGGACGAGCGGCTGTTCATGCTGCAGACCCGCAGCGGTAAGCGGACCGGCTACGCCGCCGTGGTCATCGCCACCGATCTCGTCAAAGAAAAACTGATCACGCCTAAGGAAGCCGTGCTGCTGGTCGATCCCGAGTCGCTATCGCAGCTTCTGGCACCGGGCTTCGATGCCAAAGAGTGGGCGAAGATTCCTCTGGCCGCGAAGGGCCTGCCGGCGTCGCCAGGAGCGGCATCCGGGCACGCGGTGTTCACTGCGGACGATGCGGTCGAGTGGTCGTCGCAGGGGAAACCGGTGATCCTGGTGCGACGCGAGACCGTGCCCGATGACATTCACGGCATGTGGGTGTCGCAGGGAATCCTGACCGCCACCGGCGGTATGACGTCTCACGCGGCGGTTGTCGGACGCCAGATGGGAAAGCCGTCGATCGTCGGCGTGGGAGAGCTGCAGATCGACGAAAATGCGCGCAAGTTCTCGATCGGGGGGCAAACGGTCAAGGAAGGCGACTTCGTGTCGTTCGACGGTCTGACCGGAGAGGTCAAGCTCGCGCGCGTCGCATCGCAACCGAGCGAGATCCTGCAGGTGGTGGCCGGCAAGATGAAGCCGGAGGAATCAGACATCTACCAGCGCTTCCATCAGCTGCTCGCCTGGTCCGACAAGTTCCGGCGGCTCGGCGTGCGCGCCAACGCTGATCTTCCCGATCAGGCCCAGATCGCGTACGCGTTTGGCGCGCGCGGCATCGGCTTGTGCCGTACCGAGCACATGTTCTTTGGCGAGGGCCGCATTCCGATCGTGCAGCGCATGATTCTGGCCGATAACGAGACCGACCGCCGTGCGGCGCTGTTCGAGTTGCTGCCCTTACAGCGCGGCGACTTCTACGGCGTGTTCAAGGCGATGAAGGGCGAAGCGGTGACGATCCGGACAATCGATCCGCCGCTGCACGAGTTCCTTCCCAAGCGCGAAGAGCTGATGGTCGAAATCGCGCGCATGGAGGAGACGGGGAAGAAGGGGAAGGAGCTGGAGGAGCGGCGCGAGCTGCTGCATCGCGTCGAGCAGCTTCACGAGTTCAATCCGATGCTGGGCCACCGTGGCGTCCGGCTGGGGATCACGTATCCGGAGATCACCGAGATGCAGGCGCGCGCCATCGTCGAAGCCGCGTGCCAGTTGCAGAAGGAAGGCTTCAAGGTGGTTCCCGAAATCATGATCCCGCTCGTCGGAGACGTTAAGGAGCTGCGCGACCAGAAGGCCATCGTCGATCGCGTGGCGGAGCAGGTAATGCACGAACGCGGCGTCAGGATCAAATATCTGGTTGGCACGATGATCGAAGTGCCGCGCGGCGCCGTGGTTGCCGATGAGATCGCGACCGAGGCGCAATTCTTCTCGTTCGGCACCAACGATCTCACCCAGATGATGTTCGGCTTCTCACGCGATGACGTTGGAAAGTTCCTGCGCATTTACCAGGAAAAGAAGATTCTCGAGAAGGACCCGTTTGCCACCATCGACATCGTAGGTGTCGGCGCGATGGTGGCCATGGGCGTGGACAAAGGCCGGCAGGCCCGCAGGGACCTGAAGGTCGGTATTTGCGGCGAGCACGGCGGCGATCCGGCTTCGGTCCATTTCTTCCATAAGGCGGGTCTCGACTACGTGAGTGCTTCGCCGTACCGTATTCCGGTGGCGCGCCTGGCGGCCGCGCAGGCGGCGCTGTCGGTGAGAGTCGGAGATTGATTAGTTACTATGTCCACCGCGGCGGCCAGACCACGAAGGTCGACCAGATCGACCCCGCGTGGCTAGTGCCCCGCAGCGGCGTGGTGGTCTGGACTGACGTGACGTCCCCGGATGCGGAAGACGGGCGAGTGCTTCGTGACGTGTTCAAAATCCATCCACTTGCTGTCGAAGACGCGTCGCAGGAACTCCAGTTCCCCAAGATCGAGGCCTATCCGAATTTCCTCTACGTGGTCCTGCATGGCATCGACTTTCAGCCGGAGCGTCACTCGTTTGTGACACAGGACGTCGATTTCTTTCTTTCCAAAGCGTTTCTCGTGACGGTGCACGACGGCAAGCGGCGCAGCGTGGCCGAGGTCACCGAAATGTGCGGAAAAAACGACGCCATCCTCGCCGAAGGTCCGATCGCGCTGATGCAGCGCATCGTCCACAACATGGTCGAGCATTATCGGCCGGAGGTGGACGAGCTGGAAGATCGGCTTGACGATATCGAGAGGCAGGTGCTCGAGAACGATCACGCGACGCTCACGGGAGAGATTCTGGGCGTCAAGCGCGACATCTCGTCGATGCGCCGCGTCGTCATTCCACAACGAGACATCGTTGGACGGCTCGCGCGCCGCGAGTTCGAGATCATCGATCAGGAGATGGCGTTTCGCTTTCGCGACGTCTACGACCACCTCCTGAGGCTGGCCGACGAGAGCATGATTTTTCAGGATCGCGTGACCGGCATTCTCGACGCGCATCTGGCGAGTGTCTCGAACCGCCTCGCGGTGGTCTCGAAAGTGCTCGCCGCGCTGGCCGTGATCTTCGGTCCGTTAACGGTCATCACCGGCATGTTCGGCATGAACGTGCGGCTGCCGCAGTTTCCCGGCGGCGAGAACGCGCAGTTCTGGTGGATCTCGGGCATCATGGGCGCCATCACGATTGGCGTCTACGTCGTCTTCAAACACCAGGAGTGGCTGTAATCTTCCGTCGATGGGTCGCATCACCCGGCTTCCCGAGGACCTCGCCAATCAGATAGCCGCGGGCGAAGTCATCGAACGGCCCGCCTCCGTCGTCAAGGAACTCGTCGAAAACGCGATCGATGCCGGCGCGACGCGCGTGGCCGTTACCGCGGAATTCGGCGGCAAGAAGCTCGTTCGCGTCGAAGACGATGGCCACGGGATGGATCCGGAGGATGCACGGCTGTCGGTCGAGCGGCACGCGACGAGCAAGATTCGCCGCGCCGACGATCTGGCAGCCATCATGACGCTTGGCTTTCGCGGCGAAGCGCTGCCGAGCATTGCGTCGGTGTCACACCTTCGCCTGCGCACCCGTCCGACCGGGGCGACCAGCGCCACGGAGATTCGGATCAATGCCGGGGCGATCGAGTCGGTTGTGGAAGCCGGCGGCCCTGAGGGCACCCTCGCGGAAGTGGCCGACCTGTTCTACAACTTGCCGGCCCGCCGCAAGTTCCTCAAGTCCGATGCCGCCGAAGCCGCGCAGATCTCGAAGGTGGTCACACAACTCGCGCTGTGCTACCCGGCGGTTGGCTTCACGCTGACGAGCGCGGGTCGAAAGTCGCTGCAGTGGCCGCCGGTCTCGAGCTTGGGCGATCGGCTCTATCAAATCTACGGCGATCGGCAGGACCTCATCGAAGTGCGGCGCGAGATGGGTGGACTCCGCATTTTCGGCTTCGTCGCGGCGCTCGCCGAAACAGGGCCGACGCGCGGGTCGCAAAACGTGTTCGTCAACGGCCGCATCGTCAAAGATCGCACGATCGCGCATGCGATTTTCGACGCCTATAGCGTGGCGTCGAATCGTGAGCGCAGTCCAGAAGTGCACCTGTTTCTCGAGATGCCGCCCGATCGCGTCGACGTCAACGTGCATCCGACGAAGGCAGAAGTGCGTTTTCGTGAACAGTCGCTCGTGCACGAACTCGTGCGTCATGCGGTCGGCGATGCGCTGGGCCGCGACGGGACACCAGAGCTACAGCTTCGTCACGCAGACATCCTTCCGGGCCGGCCGATGACGCCGGCGATCCCTGGCGTGTTGGC
>JBKPAJ010000022.1:0-168161 GCA_046726375.1 Acidobacteriota bacterium | reverse complement strand
AGTCACGACGGCGTGCGGCATGCGCCTGATTCGCGAGTTCTACGATCGCGGGTCGGCCGACGGCCTCGACGAAAGTTGTCTGCGAGCGTTGAAACGTCCGCCATTTTTCCTCACGCCTGCCGGCCCGGATCCAACGCGCGTAAGCGGTGCTTCGACCCCATGATCACCGTCGAGGACCTCCACAAACGGTTCGGCGATGTTCGCGCCGTCAGTGGCGTGAGCTTTAGCGCGCGTGACGGCGCGGTGACTGGTTTACTGGGGCCGAACGGCGCCGGCAAGACCACGACACTGCGGATGATTTACGCGCTCATGCGCCCGGACCAGGGGCGCATCCTCGTGGACGAGGTCGATGCCCTAAAGGATCCGCAGGCGGCGCAGGCGCGGCTGGGTGTGCTGCCGGATGTGTCGGGTTTGTATCCCCGCCTGACCGCGCGCGAGCACATCTACTACTACGGCGAGCTGCAAGGCCTGTCGGGCCGTGAGCTCGATGACCGCGCGCGTTTGCTCCTCGACACCCTCGACATGAAGAGCATTGCGGACCAGCGGACCGGCGGATTCTCGCACGGCGAGCGCACGAAAGTCGCGCTCGCGCGCGCCCTCGTGCACGATCCCGGCAATGTTCTGCTCGATGAGCCAACCAACGGGCTCGACGTGATGAGCACGCGAGCCGTCCGGGACATCATCCGCCGACTTCGCGAACAGGGCCGGTGTGTGTTGTTTTCGAGCCATGTGATGCAGGAAGTCTCCGCCCTCTGTGACTCGATCATCGTGATCGCCAAAGGCGGCGTCGCGGCGATGGGAACACCCGACGAGCTGCGCTCGCAAACCGGGCATCAGAGCCTCGAGGATGCCTTTGTTGCGCTCGCCGCACTCGAGCGCGAGAGCGACGTACCATTCGCGGGAGCGTCGTCATGAGATTGCAACGCTGGATCGGGCAAACGCTCGTCGTGTTTCGCAAGGAGTTGAAGGATGGTTCCCGCGACCGCCGCGCGTTGGTCACGCTGGTGTTTTCGGCGGTCTTCACGCCGGCGCTGCTCGGCTTCATGATGAACCGGCTCGCCGACCGCCAGCGCGAGCTCGAAGACATCACGATTCCTGTCGTTGGCGTCGAGCACGCGCCTGTGTTGATCGATTGGATGCGTCAGCAGGCCGGCGTTGCGATTGTCGCGGGTCCGGCGGATTTCGAAGACGCGGTTCGCAGGGGCGAGCAGGAAGTCATCGTCGTCATTGCCCCGGACTTCGCGAAGAAGTTTCGATCGTCGTCGCCCGCGCAGGTCAAGATCGTTTCAGACAGCTCACGGACAACGACCCGCCCGAAGGTGCAGCGCGTGCGGGCGTTGCTGCAGCGGTACAACACTGAAGTCGGTAGCCTGCGGCTGGTAGCGCGCGGCATCACGCCGTCGATCTCGTCGCCGCTCCAGTTGCAGGACGTCGAGGTGTCGAGCGCGCAGCAGCGCGCGGCGCAGATTCTCAATTTCATTCCGTTGTTCGTCGTCCTCGCCGCTTTCATGGGCGGCATGCAGATCGCGATGGACTCGACGGCGGGCGAGCGTGAACGCGGATCGCTCGAGCCGCTGCTCGTCAATCCCGCGCCGCGTTCGGTCTTCGTGACCGGCAAGTGGCTGGCGGCGGCGGTCGGATCGATGCTGAGCGTGTGTTTGACGCTGGCGCTGTCGCTGCTGATGTTGAATTACATCCCGCTGCAGGAGCTCGGGATTCGCTTCCGCCTCGACGGCGCGCAGGTTGGCGGGTTGCTCGCGGCGGTCCTGCCCGTCTGTTTTCTCGCACCGGCCATCCAGGCGTACGCGTCAACGTTTGCGCGCTCGTTCAAGGAAGCGCAGAGCTATATGGGCATGCTCATCATGCTGCCCACGCTGCCCGGGTTCCTGGGCACGATCTACCCGCTGGGCGATAAGGCATGGCTCCAGCCGGTGCCGATCATCGGGCAACAGGTGCTGATGACGGCGGTCCTGGGCGGACGTGCCCTGAATCCGTTGCCTTTTGTCGTGGGCGCCCTGGCGACAGTGTTGGTGGCGCTGGTCCTGGTGCGGATGACGACGTCCCTTTTCACGCGCGAGCGGATCATTTTCAGCCGCTAGGATCCCTCGCCTTCGGCGCGGGTGGGAACCGCCTGCACCCGCGTGGGGCGCGGACCTAAAGAAGTCCGCTCACGTACTTTAAGTTTGTGGAGCGCGCACCTTTAGGTCGGCGTTCGGTTTTTTGAACGTGCCGGCGTGGACCTGTAGGTCCGCGATTCACCGCGAGCCGAAGGCGAAGGTCCCACCCGCGGGGTCCCCACCGTGCGAAGCCCGGCCCTACGCGAAGGAATCCCAACCGCGGCGAAGAGGCCGGTCCCCTATGACAACATGTGACAACCCACGCAACTAAATGCCTGAAAATAGGGAGGTTCTGTAGGATTTCGGCTTTATACTGCGCGCGATTCAGGGGACGTATGTCGAGAGTGCTGTTAGGGATTGCGGGCGGGCTGTTGCTCTGTATCGGTGTCGCGGCTCAGACACCCGGGCCTACGGCCGCGCCGTCGACGAGAAAGCCCGCGATCCCGCCGATGGTGAAGTCTCATCCGCCCACCGCGCCTGCGGCTTCGGACGCGATGCCGGCAGAGGCCCAGACGGCGCTCGTCAAACAGTACTGCATTACGTGCCATAGCGATCGCGGCAAAGCCGGCGGCCTCTCACTGGCGTCGTTCGATGTCGCCCTTGCGGCAGACAACGCGGCGGTCGCCGAGAAGATGATCCGAAAGCTGCGCGCCGGGATGATGCCGCCGTCCGGCGCCAAGCGCCCTGAAGGTGGCGCGCTGCTCGACCTGGCGGTCGCCCTCGAAACGCGCATCGATCGCGCGGCCGCGGTGGATCCCAATCCAGGATGGCGGCCGTTCCAGCGGCTGAACCGCGCCGAATACGCGCGCTCGATTCGCGATCTTCTCGATCTCGACGTGGACGTTTCCACGTTCCTGCCCGCCGACACCATCAGTCACGGCTTTGACAACGTTGCCGACTCACAGAACTTTTCGCCGACGTTGCTGGAAGGCTACCTGCGCGCCGCGAGCAAGATCAGCACGCTGGCGGTTGGTGATCGCGCCGCGACCGCCGCTGAAGCCACTTACAAGGTTCCGCGCACGATGTCGCAACTTCACCATGTCGAAGGCGCGCCCATCGGCACGCGCGGCGGCATCGTCGTCAATCACGTGTTCCCGGCGGATGGCGAGTACGTGTTGCGCGTGATGCTGCACTCGATTCCGACCGGGCAGCTCTACGGCAGCATCGTGCGCGGCGAGCAGATCGAGTTTTCGATCAACGGCGAGCGCGTCGCGCTGCTCGATATCAATCCGCGGATGTCGGAGTCCGATCCCAACGGCATGAACATCAAGACACCGGCGATTTTCGTGAAGGCGGGGCCGCAGCGGGTGGCCGCGGCCTTCCTCGAGCACGCCGTTGCGCCGGTTGACGATATCATCGCGCCGATCGAGTACACGCTCGCCGACAGTCAAATCGGGAGCTCGTTTGGCGTGACCACGCTGCCACACGTGCGCGACTTCGCGATCACCGGTCCGCTGAAAGTCACGGGAATCTCCGACACGCCGAGCCGGCGGCGCATCTTCGCGTGCCGTCCGCTCTCGGCGGCGGACGAAGCGCCCTGCGCGACAAAGATCGTGACGCGCATTGCGGAGCAGGCATATCGCCGGCCGGTGGAGGCCACCGACGTTGCTGGCTTGATGAAGTTCTACGATCAGGGCCGCAAGGAAGGCGGGAATTTCGAGGCGGGTATCCGGATGGCGCTGCAGGCGATTCTCGCGAGCCCGCAGTTCATTTTCCGGCTGGAAGAAGCGCCTGCCACCACGAGGCCGGGACAGAGCTACCGGATCTCGGACTACGATCTCGCGTCCCGCGTCTCCTACTTCCTCTGGGCCAGTGTTCCTGACAAGGACCTCCTGGCGGTGGCGTCGCAGGGGACTCTGCGCAATCCGGTCGTGCTCGAGAAGCAGGTGCGGCGCATGCTCGCCGATCCGCGCTCGGAAGCGCTTGCCACGCGATTTGCTTCGCAGTGGCTCCGTTTGCAGGATATCGATCAGATCAAGCCGGACGCGCTGGCGTATCCGGCCTACGACCACATCCTCGCGGAGTCGATGCGGCGCGAAACCGAGCTCCTTTTCAACGCGCTGATCCACGAGAATCGACCGATCCAGGAACTGCTGACGGCCGACTTCACGTTTGTCAACGAGCGGCTTGCCGAGCATTACCGGCTTCCGGACGTGTCGGGCAGCGACTTCCAGCGCGTGCCGCTCACCGATCCGAACCGCCGCGGCATTCTCGGCCATGGCAGCGTATTGATGCTCACCTCGGTTGCCGATCGCACCTCGCCCGTGCTGCGCGGCAAGTGGATCATGGAGGTGTTGCTCGGATCGCCCCCGCCTCCACCGCCGCCCAATGTCCCGGCGTTCGATGAATCGAACGCGACCGATGGCGCCAGATTGCTCACGGTGCGCGAGCGCATGGAGCAGCACCGCAAGAATCCGGCGTGCAACTCGTGCCACCGCGTGATCGATCCCCTCGGCCTGGCGCTCGAGAACTTCGATGTCACCGGCGCGTGGCGCATTCGCGACAACGGCAATCCGATCGACCCGACGGGCGACCTCTACGACGGGACGAGGATGGACGGCCCGATCGCGTTGCGGAACGCGATCCTGAAGCACACGGATGCGTTTGTGCTGAGTTTTACCGAGAATCTGATGACCTACGCGCTTGGCCGGCGCGTGGAGTTCTATGACATGCCCGCCGTTCGCCAGATCATTCGCGAGGCGGCGAAGAACGAAAACAAGACGTCCGCGTTCATTCTGGGCGTTGTGAAGAGCAACGCGTTCCAGATGAGCCGGGCGGAAAAGGGCGAAACGACGGAGGCATCTGTCCGATGACCATCACCAACAAGCACTTGTCGCGCCGCACGATTCTTCGCGGCATGGGTGTGAGCCTGGCATTGCCTCTCCTCGAGGCGATGGCGCCCGCGGGAAAGGCGTTTGCCAAGACGCCGGCCGCGCCGAAGGTTCGCTTCTCGGCGATCGAGATGGTGCATGGCGCTGCGGGCAGCACCAAGATCGGTCTCGAGAAAAACATGTGGTCGCCCGCGCAGGTCGGCCGCGCCTTTGACCTGAGTCCGAGCAGCCTCAAGTCGCTCGAGCCGTTCCGCGACTATCTCACCATCATCAGCAACACTGACGTACGCAACGCTGAAGCGTTCGAGTTGCCGGAGATCGGCGCCGATCACTTCCGTTCGAGTGCGGTGTTCCTGACGCAGATGCACCCGCATCAAACACAGGGCTCGAACGTGCGCGCCGGCACGTCGATCGATCAGCTCTACGCGCAACAGCACGGGCAGGACACGCCGATCCCGTCGATGCAGTTGTGCATCGAGAACGTGGATCAGGCTGGTGGCTGCGCCTACGGCTACTCGTGTGTCTACACCGATACGATCAGCTGGGCCACGCCGACGCAGCCGTTGCCGATGGTGCGCGATCCGCGTGCCGCGTTCGATCAACTCTTTGGTGTGGGCGCCACGTCCGCCGAGCGTGCGGCGATCCGGCGCGCCGACGCCAGCATCCTGGACTGGATTTCCAGCGAGGTTTCGCGTTTGCGCAACGACCTTGGCGTGGCCGACCGCGCACGGTTGTCGGACTATCTCGACAACGTGCGTGAGATCGAGCGGCGCATTCAGAAGGTCGAGGCGTACAACAGCAGCGGCGAGGCGCGCGAGATGCCGGAAGCGCCGATGGGCGTGCCGGATTCGTTCACCGAACACGTCAAGTTGATGTTCGACCTGCAGGTGCTCGCTTTCCAGTCCGACACGACGCGCGTGTTCTCGTTCAAGATGGGACGCGACGGATCGAGCCGCGTCTATCCGGAGAGCGGCGTCAATCTGCCGTTCCACCCGGCGTCACACCACGGCGACCGCGAAGATCGGGTCACGCAGTTCGGCAAGATTAACGAATACCACGTCAGCCTGGTGCCGTACTTCCTCAAGCGGTTGAAGGAAACGCCGGATGGCGACAGCAACCTGCTCGAGAACACGCTGGTGCTCTACGGCTCGCCGATGGGCAACTCGAACGTGCACAATCACAAGCGCTGCCCGTTGTTCCTTGCCGGCCACGCCGGCGGCGCGCTCAAGGGCGGCGTACATCTCAAGGCCGCGGACGGCACGCCGATGGCCAACGCGTTCCTCACGCTCGCACAGACAGCGCTGAAGGTGGATATCCAGTCGTTCGGCGACAGCACGGGTGCGATGGAGTTGAACGGAGTGCCGGACACGACCGTGGCGGACGGAGCCCAGCGTCCCGCTTCGTTTGACGCCGGGCGCGCGGGGCTTCGAGAAGACATGTAGCGCGGACCTTCAGGTCCGCGAAAAGTGGAGCGGGAGAATGCGGAAACGGTTGCTCAGTGGCTTGTGCCTCAGTCTCGTCGGCGCGTGGTGTTTGTCTGCGGTGTTGCACGCCGCGGCAGACGCGCGTGTAGCCGACGCGGCGATGAAAGGCGACAAGGAAGCCGTACGTGCGCTGCTCAAGGGCGGCGGCGATGTCAACGCGGCGCAGGGTGACGGGATGACCGCGCTGCACTGGGCGGCGCTCCAAGGCGACGCCGACCTGGCACAGATGCTCGTCTACGCCGGCGCCAATGTGAAGGCGACGACCCGGCTCGGCGGATATACGCCGCTCATCCTCGCCGCGCGCGAGGGACACGCCGACGTGATTGCGACGCTGCTCGCCGCGAGCGCCGATCCAAAGGCCGCAACCACGACTGGAACCACTTCGCTGATGCTGGCCGCGGCGTCAGGGAACGCGCGCGCGGTGACGATGCTCATCGAGAACGGCGCGGACGTGAACGCGAAGGAGTCGGTGATGCAGCAAACGCCGCTGATGTTCGCGGCGGCGTACAACCGAACCGATGCGATGAAAGCGCTCCTCAAGGGTGGCGCCGATCTCAAGTCGAACACCAAAGTGATCGATCTCTCGGCGCTCAGCTCACCGGACGAGGAGTTCTTCCGCCAGCAGCAGGGCGGTCAGGGAGGCCAGGCGCCACAGGGCGGTCAGGGAGGCCAGGCGGCGCCACAGGGCGGCCAGGGCGGCCAGGGCGGTCAGGCGGCACCGGGCGGTCAGGGAGGCCAGGCGCCACAGGGAGGTCAGGGAGGTCAGGCGCCACAGGGAGGTCAGGCGGCACAGGGAGCGCAGGGAGGTCAGCCGGCACAGGGAGCGCAGGGAGCGCAGGGAGCAAGACAAGGAGGCCCGGGAGGTCAAGGAGGCCAGGCTGGTCAGGGCGGTCAAGGTGGAGGCGGTGGCCGATTTGGCCCGCAAACCGGCAAGGCCGGCATCGATCGACAGTACCGCTTCAACGAGCTCGTGGCGTATCAAGGCGGGCTCACGCCGCTGTTGATGGCGACCCGCCAGGGACATCAGGAGGCCGTGCAGGTGCTCCTCGATGCGGGCGCGCCGATCAATCAAGTGAGCGCTGGCGACAAAAGCAGCCCGCTGCTCGTCGCCGTGATCAACGGCCACTTCGATCTCGCGAACTATCTGCTCGAGCGCGGCGCCGATCCGAATATCGCCGCCGACAATGGCGCGACTCCGCTCTACGCAGCGCTGAACGTCCAATGGGCGCCCAAAGCGTTGTATCCGCAGCCGCGCGCGTATCAGCAGCAGAAGCTCACGCACCTCGACTTGATGAAGGCGTTGCTCGATAAGGGCGCCGACGTCGACGCACGACTCGCGAAGAAAGTCTGGTACTCGGGCTACAACTTCGATCTTTCCGGCGTCGATGAAATCGGCGCGACCGCGTTCTGGCGCGCCGCCTACGCGTCCGATGTCGATGCGATGAAGCTTCTCGTCCAGTACGGCGCCGACCCGAACATCACCACATCCAAGCCGGCAGGCCGTCCACGCACCGGTGACGGGGGACGCGAGCAGGTGGAGGACAAATCCGGCCTTCCGCCCGTCCCAGTGGGCGGGCCTGGCGTGACGCCGCTGCAGGCGGCCGCCGGCGTGGGCTACGGCGAAGGCTTTGCCGCCAACTCGCATCGCTTTGCGCCCGGCGGCATGCTCGCCGCGGTGAAGTACCTTGTCGAGGAATTGCACGCCGACGTCAACGCCGCCGATCACGAAGGCAACACGGCGCTCCATCAGGCCGCGGCGCGCGGCGATGTGGAGATGATCAAGTACCTGGTGGCGAAAGGCGCGAACCCAAAGGCGATTAATCGCGAAGGCCAGAGCACCGCGGACATGGCGAACGGACCCGTGCAGCGCACCCAGCCGTATCCCGAAGCGCTGGCGCTGCTCGAGAGTTTGGGCGCGATGAATAATCACAAGTGCGTGTCTTGTTAGGGCTGGTAGGCAGGTTGGGCTGGTCGGGGCAGGTCGGGCGGTAAACGAATGAAACAATCAATGCTTCCCTTGTTGGGTGTCGCTGTCGCTACGCTCTCGCTGGCGGCGCAGTCCGTAGCGCCGATCCGCCCCGCAGCGCCTACCGCGACGAAACCGCAGACACCCGCGGCTCCGAAGCCCGCCGTGTCGCACGCCCAACCTTCTGCAGTGGAATCGGGTGCGACGCTCGAGGCGCAAACCGCGCTCGTCAAGCAATACTGCGCGACCTGCCATAGCGAACGCGGCAAGTCGGGTGGCCTCTCGCTCGCGTCGTTCGATGCCGCCACCACCGCCGTCGAGAACGCGGCCGTCTCTGAAAAGATGATCCGCAAGCTGCGGCTCGGCATGATGCCGCCGCCCGGCGCGCGGCGCCCGGATGCGGCCACGCTGATGGCGTTTGTCGAATCGCTCGAGACGCGGCTCGATCGCGCCGCCGCGCTCAACCCCAATCCAGGCCGGCGCCCGTTTCAGCGGATGAACCGCGCGGAATACGGGCGCGCCATTGCCAGCCTCCTCGATCTCGACATCGACGTGGCGCCATACCTGCCGCCGGATACGATCAGTCACGGATTCGACAACGTTGCCGATGTGCAGTCGCTGTCGCCGACGTTGATGGAAGGCTACCTGCGCGCAGCCAGCCAAATCAGCCGGCTGGCCATCGGTGATCGCAACGCGTCGGCAACATCGACGACATACAAGATCGGCCGCACCATGTCGCAGATGCGGCACATCGAAGGCACGCCGATCGGGACGCGCGGTGGCAGCGCCGTGACACACGTGTTCCCGGCCGACGGCGACTACGTGTTCAAGGTCGCGCTGCACTACGAGCCGCTTGGCGGTCTCTACGGCCGGTCCACCATGGCGATGTACAACATCGACGAGCAGGTGGAGATCTCGGTAGACGGCGAGCGTGTGGCGGTGCTGGATCTCAACCCGCGCATGAGCGAGTCGGATCCCAAGAACAACCTCGAGCCGCGCACGCCTCCGGTGCACGTGTCGGCGGGTTCACACAGGGTTGCCGCGGCGTTCATCGAGAAGATGAGTGCGTTGCCCGACGATCTGCTGGTTCCGGTTGAAAACACGTTGGCCGACGTCAGCATCGCGCAGGGCATCACGGTGTTGCCGCACATTCGCGACTTCACTGTCATCGGCCCGTCGCTTGTCACCGGCGTCTCCGATACCCTAAGCCGGCGCAAGATCTTCAGTTGCCGTCCCACGTCGTCCAGCGAGGAACCTGCGTGTGCCGAAGAGATCGTCAAGCGGCTGGCAACCCACGCGTTCCGTAGTCCCGTCGGCGGTGACGACCTGAAAGGCTTGCTCGCGTTCTACGAACAGGGCCGCAACCGCGGTGACTTCGAAAACGGCATTCGCCTGGCGCTGCAGGCGATTCTCGCGAGTCCGCGATTCGTGTTCCGGTTTGAAGAAACGCCCACGACGCTTCGTACCGCCCGCGCCTACCGCGTCAACGATATCGATCTCGCTTCGCGCCTGGCGTTTTTCTTGTGGGCGACGGTACCGGATGGAGAGCTGTTGAAAGTTGCGTCGCAGGGCATGCTCAAAACGCCGACCGCGCTCGAAAAGCAAGTCCGCCGCATGCTGACGGATGCGAAAGCGCAGGCGCTCTCCTCCCGTTTCGCCGCACAGTGGCTGCGGCTGCAGGATCTCGACAAGCTGATTCCCGACTATCTGCAATACCCCAACTACGACGACACGCTCTCGCACGCCATGAAGCGGGAGACCGAGTTGTTCTTCCAGAGTCTGGTACGCGAAGACCGCCCGGTGCTGGAACTGCTGACGGCCGACTATTCCTTCGTCAACGAGCGGCTGGCGCGGCACTACGGTGTCGACAACGTGGCTGGCCCGGAATTCCGCCGTGTGCGACTGCCGGAAGAGCGCCGCGGTCTGCTCGGTCAGGGCAGCATTCTCGCGTTGACCTCGAACTCGGATCGCACGTCGCCTGTGCAGCGCGGCAAGTGGGTGATGGAAGTGCTGCTCGGATCGCCGCCGCCTCCGCCACCTCCCAATGTACCGTCACTCGATGAGACCAAGCCCACGGGAGACGGCAAATTCCTCTCGGTCCGCGAGCGCATGGAGGAGCATCGGAAAAACCCCGCGTGCAACTCATGCCATCGCGTCATCGATCCGCTCGGCCTGGCGCTGGAGAATTTCGACGTGACGGGCGCGTGGCGCATAAAAGACAATGAGGTGGCGATCGACTCGACGGGCGAGTTGTACGACGGCATCAGGATGGCAGGCCCGGCGGGGCTGCGCAACGCGTTGTTGAAACACAAGGACGCGTTTCTTCAGAGCTTTACAGAGAGCCTGATGACGTACGCGCTTGGCCGGCGGGTGGAGTACTACGACATGCCGACGATCCGCCAGATCGTGCGTGACGCGGCGAAGAACGACTACCGGATGTCGGAGTTTTTCCTGGGCGTCATCAGGAGCCCGGCATTCCAGATGATGACGGCGGATCGTCCGGAAACCACTACGTCGACGACGGCCGAACGGAACGAGGGGAACCGATGATCATCACGAAAAAGCACATCTCGCGCCGCACCGTGTTGCGGGGACTGGGCGCCACGGTCGCCTTGCCGCTCCTTGACGCGATGATTCCCGCGAGTACGGCGTTTGCCAAGACGCGCGCGGCAAGCAAGATCCGGTTTGCCGCCATCGAGATGGTCCATGGTTCTGCCGGCAGCACCAAGTTCGGGATCGAGAAGAGCATGTGGGCGCCGGCGCAGGTTGGACGCAACTTCGACCTCAGTACCAGCGCGCTGAGTCCGCTCGAACCGTTCCGCAATGACATCACCATCGTCAGCAACACCGACGTGCGCAATGCCGAGGCGTTCGAACTGCCGGAAATCGGCGGCGACCACTTCCGATCGAGCGCGGTGTTCCTGACCCAGCTGCACCCGCGGCAAACCCAGGGGTCGGACGTCTTTGTGGGGACCTCGCTCGACCAGCACTACGCCCACAAATTCGGGCAGGACACGCCGATTCCGTCGATGCAGTTGTGCATCGAGAACGTGGACCAGGCGGGCGGATGTTCGTACGGCTATTCCTGCGTCTACACCGACTCGATCAGCTGGGCGGCGCCGGATCAGCCGCTGCCGATGGTGCGCGATCCTCGCGCCGTGTTCGATCAGCTGTTTGGCGTTGGCACCAGCGCAAAGGATCGCGCGGAGCGCCGTGCCGAAGACCGCAGCATCCTCGACTGGATCGCCGCCGACATGTCCAGGCTGAAGGGCGCCCTCGGCGCGACCGATCGTGCCCGCCTCGGCGATTACCTCGACAACCTGCGGGAGATCGAGCGCCGCATTCAGCGCGTCGAGGCCTACAACAGCAGCGGCGCGCAGCGCGAGTTGCCGGAAGCGCCGATCGGCGTCCCAGACTCGTTCGAGGAGCACGTCAAGCTGATGTTCGACCTGCAGGTGCTCGCGTTCCAGTCGGACACCACGCGCGTCTTTGCGTTCAAGCTCGGACGCGATGCCTCGAACCGCGTCTATCCCGACAGCGGCGTCACCACCGCGTTCCACTCGGCGTCGCATCACCAGGAACGCGAAGATCGCATCATGCAGTTCGCGAAGATCAACCGGTATCACGTGAGCATGCTGCCGTACTTCTTCAAGAAGCTACAGGAGACGCCGGACGGCGAGGGCAGTCTGCTCGACAACTCGCTCATCATCTACGGCTCGCCGATGGGCGACTCGAACGTGCACAACCACAAGCGCGTGCCGTTCCTGGTGGCAGGACATGCCGGTGGCAAGTTGAAGGGCGGAGCGCATATCAAGATGCCGGACGGGACGCCGCTGGCCAACGCTATGTTGAGCATCGCGCAAACACTCGACCTCGATATGCCGAAGTTCGGCGACAGTACGGGTGCGATCGATCTCAACGGAGGGGTGGTTACTACCGTTTAGCGATTGCAGATTGTCGAATGAAGATTGCAGATTGATTGTTTGATTGGCTGAAATCCATCAATCAATCAATCCATATCAACCTGCAATCATCAATCGACAATCCAAAATCTCACAACTCAGAAGGTTCCCAGGAAGCAGTACGACGATGTTTCGAGTTGCAGTCTCAATGTGTGTGTGCGCGCTGGCGGCGTCGGTCGCCGCGAGCGCGCTCGGCCAGATGCCCACTCTCGCGGAGCATCCGACCATCGCCTACTCGAGCAGCACACTGACCGACGCGATCGCGCGCCTGCAGCAGAAAATCGATGCCGGCCAGGTCAAGCTCACGTTCGAACCAGGCCGCGGCTATCTCAGGTCCGTTCTCGACGCGTTGGAGATTCCCGCTTCGTCACAGGGCCTCGTGTTCTCGAAAACGAGCCTGCAGCTCGATCGCATTGCTCCGTGGTCACCGCGCGCCTTGTACTTCAACGACCAGATCTACGCGGGCTGGGTGCAGGAAGGGCCGATTATGGAGTTTGCGTCCATGGATCCCAAGCTGGGAACGGTCTTCTACACGCTGCCGCAAACGCCCGATGCGCCGCCCAGGTTCCAGCGCGAGACAACGACCTGCCTGCTGTGCCACGACTCCTCGTCGGTGACCGGCGGCGTGCCTGGCCTGATCGTGCGTTCGATGTTCACGGACAAGTATGGATACGGTTTGTCCGCGATCGGCACGAGCGTCACCAACGATCAAACGCCAATCGAAGAGCGATGGGGAGGCTGGTACGTCACAGGCACGCACGGGTCCGCACGCCACGTGGGCAACGTGATGGCGCCCGCCGTGGCGCATGAGATCGGCCCGGTGAAGCAGTACCTCGCCAAGTTCGATCTATACTCCGGCGGCAACGTCACCGATCTGTCGAGGCAATTCGACACCGAACCATACCTCAACGGTGATAGCGACATCGTCGCGCTCATGGTGCTCGCGCACCAGGCGTCGGTTCACAACCTGATGACGAGCGCCGGTTACGCGGCCCGCTCCGGCCGCGGCGACGCAAAGATCGCTGCGGAGCACCTGGTGCGCGCCCTGCTGTTCGTGAAAGCGGCAAAGCTCGAGGCGCCGCTCAAAGGTACGTCGACGTTTGCCGCGGACTTCGTGAAGTCAAGCCCGCGCGACGGCAAGGGGCGGTCGCTGCGTGATCTCGATCTGCAGACACGCGTGTTCCGCTATCCCCTCAGCTATCTGATTTACTCCGATAGCTTCAATGCGCTCCCTGCAGCGACCAAAGATCACGTGTATCGTCGGCTGTTTGAGGTTTTCAGCGGCGCCGACACCAGCGCCGATTTCGCGCATCTGTCCGCGGCCGACCGCGAAGCGATGCTCGAGATCCTGGGAGACACGAAGCCGGAGTTCAAACAGGTAACTGCTGCGATGTTTTGAAATAACCCGCCCACGGGTCGCGAGTCGTCTTCAATCGACGGGGCAGGGTCTCGATCGTCCAGCGCTCGGGACGAAATCGGGTGGTGAGCTCGTCCCAGGCGAGGGGAACCGATACGGTTGCGCCCGGGCGAGCACGGACAGAGTAAGCCGCGACCGAAGTGTTAGTTCGGTTGTTGCGGAGATAGTCGATCAGAATCTGCTCCTCGCGGCCGACCTTGGAGAACTTGGTGGTGAACCGCGACGGGTCATATTCAACCATCTCGGTGGCCACTGAGCGCGCAAACGCGAGACATACCGACCAGTCGTGTAACGGGGCAATTGGCACGACGATGTGCAGCCCCTTGCCGCCGGTAGTTTTGATCCAGGCTTTCAGACGGAGCGAGGCGAGCGCACTGCGCATCAAGCGCGCCGCGTCGATCATCTGCCGCCACGCGACGGCAGGCCCGGGATCGAGATCGAAGACGATGCGATTGGGCTGCTCGACGTGCTCGACCCCGGAGTTCCAGGTGTGGAACTCGATGATGTTCCGCTGCGCGAGTGCGATGAGCGCGGGCAAGTCGTCGACGATCATGTAGTCGCCGATTTTGGTTTTCTCGCGGATGTTCACGATGCGTACCTGCGCCGGTGCGCGTTCGCCGGAATGGCGCATGAAGCGGCAGTGGTCGGCGTCCGGTGCGCACTGCTTGAGCGTGAGCGGCCGTCCGCGCAGGTGGGGCAGCATGCGGGCGCCGACGCTGTCGTAGTAGCGGACGATATCGAGTTTGGTAAGACCCGACGCCGGGTACATGACGCGTTCGGGATGAGTGATGCGAATTCCAGCGAAGGTGGGTTCCATTCAGGTGTCAGTCTCAGATTTTAGATTGCAGATTTTAGATTGCAGATTTGCGATTGCAGATTTGTGATTGCAGATTTGCGATTGCAGCTTGGGTTGCAGATTTTAGGTTGCAGGCCAGATTCTCGGACTTTCAGATTTTCAGATGCAGAGTAGCCCTATTCGTTCTCTTCGTTTCATTATCGCGATAAGCGTGTGTCTCACAGCGGCGCCAGCGCTGGCGCAATCAGGTCCGATGCCGAGCGGGAATGGCGTCGATGCGCTGGCCGTCGCAATCGACGGCCCGCCGCCGCCGGAAACGCCAGAGATGATCAGCCGCGACGCGAACGGACGCGCGACCGTGCGCGCGATCCGCCTGCGCGAGCCGCTCCACGTCGACGGCAAGCTAGACGAGGGCGTGTATTCCGAGTTTCAGCCCTTCGGCGGAATGATTCAGGTCGCGCCACAGTACCTCGTTCCCGCGAGCGAGAAGACCGACGTGTGGGTGATGTTCGACGCCACCACTATCTATGTCGCGGCGCGCGTGTGGGATTCGCATCCGCCCGACGAGTGGGTGGCCAACGAGCTGCGCCGCGACACCAACCAGCTGCGCGAGAACGATCACTTCGGGGTGATGTTCGATACCTTCTACGACCGTCGCAGCGGCTTCATCTTCTACACCAATCAGCTTGGTGCGCTGGCCGATTACTCAGTTGTCGACGAAGGCGGCTCGAACAAAGACTGGAATCCGGTGTGGGATTCGCGCACCGCGCGTTTCGAGGGCGGCTGGTCAGTGGAGATGGCGATTCCGTTCAAAACGCTGCGTTACAAGTCCGGCACGAATCAGGTGTGGGGCTTCCAGGCGCGGCGCGCCATCCGCCACAAGAACGAGTGGAACTATCTGACACCGGTGCCGCGGCAGATCGCGGGGCCCCAGGCATTCAATCGGATTTCCGCGGCCGGCACGCTGATCGGGCTGGACCTTCCACCGGCGAGCAAGAACATCGAGCTGAAACCGTACGCGATTACGCGCGTAGAGAGCGACTACACGCGCACGCCGAGAATTCGCAACGACGTCGATCCCAACATCGGCGGCGACGTCAAGCTTGGCATCACCGCCAACCTGACGGCCGATCTCACCTTCAACACCGACTTCGCGCAGGTTGAAATCGATGAACAGCAGGTGAACCTGACGCGCTTTCTGCTGCAGTTTCCCGAGAAGCGTGACTTCTTTCTGGAAGGACGCGGCATCTTCGACTTCGCGCGCGGCGGATCGAGCACGGGCGCCAGCCCCGAAGGTGCGACGACCACCGATACGCCCTATCTCTTCTACAGCCGCCGTATCGGCCTGCAAAGCGGTCGGGTCGTTCCCATCGACGCCGGCGCGCGCCTTACAGGAAAGGTCGGCCCGTTCGCAGTGGGCGTTCTGAACATCCAGGCCGGCGATCTCGAGGCCACCCCGATACAACCGCTCACGCGCGCGACGAACTTCACGGTGCTGCGCGCCAAGCGCGACATCCTGCGCCGCAGCAACATCGGCGCGATGTTCACCAATCGATCGCACTCGACCATCGTGGATGGTTCGAACCAGTCGTACGGCGTCGACGCGTCGTTCGCCTTTTATCAGAACGTGTCGGCGAGCACCTACTATGCGAAATCGATCACGCCCGATGTCGCGCGAGACGACGACAGCTACCAGGCGAAGTTCGATTACACGCCGGATCGTTACGGCGTGCGCGCCGAATTCCTGAAGGTCGGGGACAACTTCAATCCCGAGATCGGTTTCGTGCGGCGCGACGACTTCAAGAAGTCGATGCTGTCGCTGCGCTTCAGCCCGCGCCCGAAAAACCGCTTCACGTCGGTGCGCAAGTTCTCGTACGAAGGCACGCTCGAATACTTCAAGAACGGCGCCGGCCAGATGGAAAGCCGGCAGCAGGCGGTGAAGTTCGGCGCTGAGTTCAACAGCAGCGACCGTATGTCGTTTGAAGTGAACGATTACTTCGAGCTGCTGGTCGACCCGTTTCAGGTCCAGCGTGGCGTGGTGATTCCGCGCGGCAGCTACAACTTCCGCGATCTGATCGCAGGCTACAACTTCGGCCAGCAGCGGCCGGTCTCGGGCAACGTGTCACTGCAATACGGGCAGTTCTACGACGGTCACATCACGATGGTCAGCCTCAGCAGCGCGCGCGTGTCGATCCTCAAGCAGTTCTCGATGGAGCCGCGCGTGGCGGTCAACCGTGTCGATCTTCCTGCAGGCAGGTTTACGACCAAGCTCGTGGGCACTCGCGTCGATTACGGCTTTTCACCGCGCATGTTTGCGAGCGCGCTGCTGCAGTACAGCTCCAGCGAGCGCACCTTCAGCAGCAACCTGCGCTACCGCTGGGAATACCGTCCGGGAAGCGAGTTCTTCCTGGTGTGGACGGACGAACACGACACGTTTCAGGCGCGGCCTGGTACCCGGTTGCGTAATCGGGCCTTTGTGGCGAAGATAACGCGTTTGTTGCGGTTCTAATCACATGTAGCGCGGAGCTTCCGCCTCCGCTACAAGCTTCGGCGAGATCGCCGTAGCCTCGGCGAAGACGGCTAGGACCGCGATCGGCGGAGGATCCCATGCAACGTGTTCTTGTAGCCCTCGCGTTCATTGCGCTGCCCCTCGGTGTTTACGGCCAGACGCCGATTCTCCCGCTGCTCGACCATATTCATCTGCTCGTCCCCGATCAGGCGGCCGGCGTGGAGTGGTATCAGAAAGCCTTCGGCGGCGAGAAGATGACCGAAGCACCTGACCGTCTGATGCTCGGCGAGACGCGCCTGATTTTCCTGCGCAACGCGGAGGGGAAACCGAGCAACGGCAGCACGATCGATCACATCGGCTTTTCGGTGCCCGACCTCGATGCCAAGCTGAAGGAGCTCGAAGCGGCAGGCGCGAAAATTCTCAATCCCGCGCGTGATGTTGCTGGCTTGTTCAAGCTCGCGTTTGTCGAAGACCCGTGGGGAACCAAAATCGAAGTAGTGCAGGATCCCGAAACGCCGGGATTGCATCACGTGCATCTGCGCGGGCCCAATGCGGCGGACGTGCTCTCGTGGTACTCGCAAAAGTTCGGCGGTGAATCAGGCCAGCTCAAAGGGCGAATTGACGGACTGAAGTTCGGAAAGGTATGGCTGCTGGCGCAAGCGGGGGAGGCGGTGCCGAGCGACGGCCACGCGATCGATCACATCGGCTTCCGCACCACCGATCTCGCCGCCAAGACAGCCGAATTCAAAGCGCAGAACGTGAAGTTCACGACCGAGCCGCGGCCGCTGAAGCTGGCGAGTGGGGCAGTCGTGAATTTCGCGTATGTCGAGTCGCCGATTGGGGCGAAGGTGGAATTGGTACAGCGGTGAATTTGGAGATCTCGAGATCTCGAGATTTGAAGAAGATTTGGTGATCTCGTGAATCTGGAGATCTCGAGATCTAGAGAGTTGGAAGAAGATTTGGTGATCTCCAAATCAACTCCAGATTTCCAGATCTCGAAATTCACGTGTCACCAACTCGAGATCTAGAGAGTTAGAGAAGATTTGGTGATCTCCAAATCAACTCCAGATCTCCAGATTTCCAGATCTCGAAATTCACGTGTCACCAACTCGAGATCTAGAGAGTTGGAGAAGATTTGGCGATCTCCAAATCAACTCCAGATCTCCAGATTTCCAGATCTCGAAATTCACGTGTCACCAACTCGAGCTGGAGATTTGGAGTTGAGATCACCAAATCTTCTCCAAATCTCCAAATCTCAAGATCTCCAAATTCGGGTGTCACCAACCCGGTGGTCGCGAAACAGCGGTGCGCCCACCGCTGTCCCCTCCACCTCCACTCGAGTACCCCCCTGATGTCACGCTTCCGCCGCCCGAGCCGTTCGAGGAGCCGCTGGACGAGTTGCCGCCGCCGTTGGCGCCGTCCCGCGGAACCGGCTGTGGCTCGCGTGTGGTGACACGCGTGTAGCCGCGGCCGTCGACAACACGACCCGTGCCCGACGCGACTGGCTCGCTGCCGCCGCCAGGCGGTTCGATGACGACGTAGCCTGAGTTGGGTACGTAGTAGGGGTCGTAGTAACCCCAGTAACGGTACGCGAAGGGCGAGTAGTAGCTGGGCCAGAACATCGCATCTGCGATCCATGGCCACATGCCGAGGTAATCGCCGTAGTCGCTGCCGCCGAACGAATACGGTGCGCCTCCGCCACTGCTGACGGAGCGTTCCACGACGAAGTGCTTGGGATACGAGAGCGCGATCATCAGATCGATCACGTTGCTTGCGACCCCGGCGTCGGCGAGTTCGGTGAGCTGTTTGCTCTTCAAGTTGAAACCGGTCCCGAGCTCGACGAGGGCGGCCTGCACCGCTTCGGGCATCAACTTCGCGCTTGCCTCTTTCACGTCAGCGACCGACCACGAATTTTCGCCGGTGAACGTCCCCGCAGCGTGCGCGACGGGAGCGGCGCGTATGAATTTCCGCACTCGGATGTTCTTCCGTCCTTCGATATCGATCAGCTGAATGTCCACCCACGTCGGCCCGGTCATCATCATCGTGAGACCCGAGACCTTGCGCGGCGCCTGGTCGGCGCAGGAGATTTCGGCGGCGGTGTAAAGGCGATGTCCCGTCTTCGACCACTCGCTCCGCTTGGAGCCGCGGCACTCGTTGTCCATCATCGGATGATCGATCCCGTCCGCGACGACTGAGTCCTCGAGCACGCGCTGATCGCCCACCATTGTGGTCAGCGAGACGCCCTGCGCGGCGGGTGCGATGCAGACGCGCGTGTTCGCGCCGCTGCGCTCGAGCCGTGCCGGCGCGCTCGCGGCAGCCACCGGATCGCTCGAGACGTCGCCGTGGTTGCGCACGTGCTCGTCGAGAAGTTGCCAGCAGCCAACCCATGGTTGCCAGCGTGCATCGGTGGGCCCGCCCCGCGCGAGCGCACGCGAGTCGAGGGGTGCTGAGGGAATGGTCTGCTGTGCGAACGCCGCGCCCCCACTCGCAACGAGCACTGCCGTCAGGATCGCGGTCGCTTTGGTCATGATGGACTCCTAAAACATCACGCTGATGCCGGTTGAGAGGCGGAACCCGGCCAGATCGATCGGATCGAAGTCGACGAAATCCTGTCCGAGCTTCGCGTTCGCCCAGACGTACCGTCCCTCGGTGGTCAAAAACAGGATGCGATAAAGATGCAGGTCCGCACCGCCAAAGACATGCAGGCTTGGCGTGAAGCCGGACGACGAAAAATAGTCCGTGAAGACGGAAAGGTCCACGAAGTCGACGAAGTCGCCGCTCTGCTCGAACTTGTACCAGAGCATGCCCCCGCCGGCGCCCACAAAGGGCGTGACCGAATGAGGCACCCACGCGTACCGGCTTATGCTGCGGCCACGCGGCACGAGATTGAACCGCACGCTTCCGCTCACGTTGGTTTGCTTGAGGCTGGTCTCCTGGTTGATCGGCAGATGCAGATTGTCCTCGTAGTCGCGGTACTCAGAGCCCTTCGTTGTACGACCGAGCTCCACACCGAATGCGACATCAATGCGAGGTGTGATCACAACCGACCCGTCCACGCCGAACATCGGCGTATTGAAGTCGCTTTTGTCGAGGGTGAGATGCCGCTGCACGAAGTCGTACAGATCGCTGTCGGCGCGCGCGAAGAGCCATGCGCCGCGAACGGTGAGCGAGCCGCGTGGTGGGCGAAACAGGAAATCCGGGCTGCCGGGCGAGGGGCTAGTGGCTTGGGCGCCGCCGGGCGGCGCCGTGTTCTGTGCGGCAAGGGGAGACGCCGCGCTTAGTAGCACACTCAACACGACAACGGGGAGACTGCGTTTCCGCATAGTTCCCGCGGAGGAAGCCGAAGAATCGAAGCAAAGCGCCGACCATCAAGAGTAGCGCGTTTTTTCAGGCGTTTCACCGAAATCGCCAAGCTCTCGCCTGCGTTGAGCGAGCGTAGCCGGTCGAATGTCCTGCGGCGGCGACGCCACGACGGGCAGCGTCCGCAACCGGCAACAGGGCACAATAGCGAGGCATGACCGCCGATTTTGTGCGCGGCCTAAAGTGGATCGGCCGCCGCCCGGGCGCTGGCATCGTTTCCGTCCTCTGTCTGGCGCTTGGTGTTGGCGCAAGTGCCACGGCGTTCACCCTGCTCGATGCGGCTGTTTTCCGCCCGTATCAGCTCCCGGGGGTTGCGAACCTCGTCGTTCTGTGGGAATCGGATTCGTCGCGCCCGCGCGACCTGATCGAAGTGTCCCTGCTGAACTTCCAGGACTGGGAGAAACGCGCGACCGGCTTTGGCTCGATGGCCGCATTCGCGTCATCTCATTGGCCCGGCATCGGCCGGGTGCCCGGCAGCGATGCCTTTCCCATTGCGCCCCGCGCCGTGTCGCGCGGTTTCTTCCGCACACTCGGGGCGAAGCCGCTTGCCGGGCGCGACGTCAACGCCGATGACGTCGCCTTGTCGGTTCCACCCCCAGTAATCCTGAGCCATGGGCTTTGGCAGACCCGGTTCGGCGGAGACGCCAACGCGATCGGCTCTCCGCTCCTTATCGACAACGAGGAACATCGCGTGATCGGCGTGATGCCGCGCGACTTCGCGTTCCCCGACGCGCCCGACGTCTGGATTTCTGTTGAACGGACGCTCGGCCGCGCATTTGCCGAGATGCCGCTCCCGCAGCAACGCATGGTTGGTGTGCTCGAAGTCGTCGGTCGTTTGCGCGCTGGTGTCTCATCGGTTGACGGCGCTCGCGAGTTGACGCAGATCGCAGGCGCGTTGCGACTGGAGCACAGCCCCAAGAGCGCGGCCGTCGCTGTGGTGTCTTCGCCGTTCAGCGAGTTTGTCTTAGGGCGGCTGGGTGCCCGATTGTGGATTGCGCTCGCGATGGCCGCAGCCGTGTTGCTGTTTGCATCCGTCAACGTCGCGGCGCTCAGGCTTGCCCACTTGCGCGAACGAGCGGGGGAGCTCGCGGCGCGTTTGTGTCTCGGTGCAACCCGCGCGCGCTTGGCGGGCGAGGTTGCCGCGGAGGGGACCGCGCTCGTCGCGATGTCGCTTCCGGCCGCGCTCGCCGTGTGCGCCGGCCTCGAAGCCTGGCTTCGTCAAATCCCGGTTGTCGAGGCAAGCGGGATCGATCTCGCTGGCGCGCGACCAGTCCTCATTGCCGCGGCGGCAGTACTCGGAGTTGTCGCCTGGATCATCGTTTCGGCCGCGCCGTCGCTCGTGAGCGTCCAGCGAATCGACGTAACGGACGTTCGCTTGATCAATCGGACCGTCACTCGTGGATCCCGCCTCACGGCTTCCTTGCTGATTGTGCAGGCCGCTGTCGCGATCTGCCTCGTCGCCGCTGCCGCGGGGGCCTTCCGCGCGTTTGCGCGATTGGCTGCGACCGATGTCGGATTTTCCAGGAGCGGCGTGACGACGATCGACGTTGCGGTGCCCGACTGGAAGTACTCGACGCCGGCCGAGCGGGCGCGCCTGGATCAGCGCGTGGTCGCCGCCCTCCAGCAGGTGTCGGGCGTGTCCGCCGCGGCCGGCGTGTCGATTCGCCCGTTTCGATTCGGCGAGATCGCCGATGGCATGCCGGTGCGTCGTCCCGAGGACGTGACCGTCGATGCGAACAACGCAGTTGCCGCCGCGCGCGTGATCGTGACGCCGGATTATTTCAGTGCCATGGGAATCGCGATTCGCGAAGGCCGATCGCTCCGCGAACAAGACTGGCGCTCGTCGCCACCGGCCGTTGTCGTCAGCCGGGCCCTCGCGCAAACGCTATGGGGAGGCGCGTCTGCGATAGGAAAGCGGCTCGAGACATTCACGTTGAGCCGTGGCTGGCAGCCGAACGTCGTGGTTGGCGTCGCCGGCGAGGTGCGATCGCGCGTGTTGGAGCTACCGGCGTTGGAAGTGTATGTGCCTCATGGCGGCGGAGGTCTCGCGCTGGGCAGTTTCGTGATTCGCCATCCGCAAGCGCCGCTCACAGAAGCAGTGCTGCGTGCGGCACTTCACGCCGTGGACGGCGACCTCGCGCTCGAACGCGTGCAAACCACCGCCGACGCGGTCAATCGTGTGCTTGCGCCCTCGCGTCTGCTCGCGACGGCAATGACGATGACGGGCGCCACCGGGTTGGTGCTGCTCGCGCTCGGCATATTCGGGGCGGCGGCCACGGTACTGCGCATCGCGCGCCGTGACGTGGCGATTCGTCAGGCGATTGGCGCGTCGCCGTTCAGGGCGGCACGCGCGCCGCTCGGTTCGATGACCGGCGCACTTGCCGCTGGCCTCGCCCTCGGACTCGCGCTTGCGCCGTCGGCATTGCGCGTCGTCGCGACCATGGGAGTGGCGGATGTCGCTGGAGCGGCTACGTCGCTCGTGCTTGCGAGCGTGTGCGTCGCGGGCGCGGCGCTGCTGGCGATCGCGCTTACGCTTGCCCCAGTAATGAAGGCGTCGCCTTCGGAAGTGCTGCGCGCCGAGTAGCAGCGCGGCTGGTCTTCTGCGCTGAGGCGGACCTAAACCCCAAGCTCACTTCAGTTCGCAGCGCCAACGGCGTTGAACGTTCGACCAATGCGACTTTCGGCCCGAATTTTTGAGGTCGGCTCAATTGCCACGATCATCAACTCAAAGTGAATTGAGGGGGGAAAGGTCCGCGACGACGTGAGCGCGTAGACGTAGCGGCAACCTTGGGCTACTTGCGGGTAAACATGTAGCCGCGGACCTTCAGGTCCGCCTTTCGAGCGCGGGCGTAACGGGCGGAGAACGATCAAGCCGGCTGTGTAACTCCTCCCCTCGCGGCCGCGGCTTTGCGCTCGGTGGCTGCTGAGCGCAGCATCGTGATCGACGTGTACAGGATGACGATCAACACCAGCACGCGCACCAAAGGCGTGGGCAAGCTCGTGACGAGCCAGTAGGCGAGCAGCACAGCCAGTGGACCGCCGAATGCGAGACCCAGGGCGGCTCGCAGGTTGTAGGCGTTGCGGCGGACGAACTGGATGCTTGCGACAGGCATGAGAAACGCACAGGAGCCCATCATGATTGGGAACGCGGCAGTGGGGTTCATTCCCAAGACACTTATAAGGACCATGCACGGCGCGTAAAGACCCACGCCGAGTGTCATCAATGCTCCGAGGACAAAGTTCACACCGATGCCAATTGCGAGCTTCGCTCCGGTCAACGCCAATGCCTCGCCTGCTGGCACGATGTTGAGGAGCTGCGCGAGAACCACGACCGCCGCGCCCATGAGCGCCGTGCCCATGCCGAGTTGAACTTTTCGGCGTGAAAAACCTGCGACCACTCCCGCGCCCAGCCACGCGCCTGCGCAGGCGGCGGCGATTAACAGAGCAAGCGTTCGGAAATCGACCGCGACCCCAGTGATGAAAATCAGCGCCTGCACGATGGTTGGCGGGACATGTCCCGTGTTCAGCGTGCCGGGAATCTGCTGATCGGGCACAAGCTTCCAAAACTTGAACGCCGTCGTCGTCGTCGCGTACGAGCCGATGCCCAACGTGTCAAAGAAATTGGTGACGAAACCAATCGCCAACATGAGTGGCGTGGGCTTGACGGGCTCGTGAGCGCCATGGTGGCCACTGGCATGTCGCTTTCTGGCGGTGATCCACCACGCGACGGCATATCCGAGAGTGAGAGCAATCAGCGCCCCGAGCAGAATGAGTTTGGCATCCATTGGCGTGAATTCTATCCGACGAACTTGTAGCCCGAGCCGTGAATCGTGAGAATGTGCTCGGGTGCGTGCGGCGCCCGTTCGATTTTCTGCCGCAGCTTGGCGACGAAGTTGTCGATCGTTCTCGTGGTCGGAAACTCCTCGTATCCCCAGACTTCGTTCAGAATCTGTTCGCGCGTGACCACCTGCCCGGTGTGCTGAACGAAATAGCGCAGCAAGTCGAATTCGCGCGCCGTGAACTCGATACGGGCCTTACCGCGACGTGCCTGGTGCAGCTTGAAGTCGATTTCGATGTCACCAATGCGAACGAGATCGGCAGAGGGGGTCGCCTTCTGCGTGCCGGCGCGGCGCAGCACGGCGCGCACGCGCGCCAGCAGCTCGGTGATCGAGAACGGCTTGGTGACGTAGTCGTCGGCGCCGAGCTCGAGGCCGAGAACTTTATCGGTCTCCGCGGATCGCGCCGTCAACATCACGATCGGCAGCGAGCTCGAGCGGCCGCGCAGCTCGCGGCACACGTCGAACCCGTTTTTCTTGGGTAGCATCACGTCGAGGATCACGAGATCGGGATTGAAGCTCGACGCTTTTGCCAGGCCCTCGTCGCCGTCGGCCGCGGTCTGGACCTCATAACCCTCGAGTTCGAGGTTGTCACGCAGGCCGAGCAACATCTGTGGCTCGTCCTCGATCACTAGAATGCGCTTCATGTACCTGTCCCTCGGCGCCTGTGGGGATGGGGAAGTGCAACGTAAACGTGCTGCCACGGTCCGGTTCGCTTTCGACGTTGACGAACCCGCCGTGCCCTCGCATGGTGTGATCGACGATAGCGAGGCCGAGGCCACAGCCCTGCGGACCGCCACCGAGACCGCTGTTGACGCGATAGAACTTGCGGAAAATGCGTTTCTGCTCGCGGCGCGAGATGCCGATGCCGTGGTCGGTCACCCCCACGGTGACGTGACCGTTGATCTGGCCGACACGCACTTCGATGTCGCGCGACTCACCCGAGTATTTGATCGCGTTGGACAGAATATTCTCCAGCGCCTGTTCGGCCGCGTCGCAATCCACCAGCACGCGCGGCAGCCGCGGATCGATCGTGGTGTGCACGTTGAAATGCCCCTGCGCAAACTGGCTGCCCATCGACGCAAGAACGTGCTGAGTCAAATCGCCGAGGTCGCACGGCGCGACGCGATATGGCCGCAATCCCGCTTCCATTTTCGAGAAATCGAGGATGTTCTCGATCAGCCGTGTGAGCTTGCGTGCTTCGCCGTTGATGACGCGGTAATACTCCTGCGCGCGCTCGGAGGTGCGCACGCGTCCGAGCTCCAGCGTTTCTGCAAACAGTTGAATGAGCGCCAGCGGTGTCTTGAGGTCGTGCGACACCGAGGCGACGAAGTTGGATTTCAATTCCGCCACGCGCACTTCGCGCGCGGCCGCGCCGGCGACGAAAAAGACGCCGCCGCCCATCACGAGGGCGAGCACGATCATCAGCGCCATTTGCGGCCGCGTGCTGGCGCTGACAATCTCTTGAATCGACGGTGCGCCGTAGCTCGTGCGCAGCTTGAACGTCTCGCGTTTTTGCTCGTAGGGCGCGGCATATTCCAACAGCTCGCGATCGAAGAACACGATCGGGAACGTTCGCTCGTCCACAAAGCTGCCCGAGCTGTCGCCCGCCAGCGTGTTGCCGTTGTCATCGACGAGCGTGGCACGGAGCGGTGGAAAACCAGTGGGCTGCTGCACGGTGGCCATGCGCTGTTCGACGAGCGCGGGCAAGTGGATCGTCTTGAGACGCTCCATGTCGACCGCGAAGCCAAGGAAGCTCGTAAACCGTTCGCGTGACGCGCCGCTGAAACGCAGCTGCACCTGCACGTACTTCTCACGTCCGTCGATCACCGCCGGAAAGGCGACGATGGCCCGCCGTTCGCGCACCAGCTCGCGCAGCTTGGGCATCAGCAACGCCGCGCGCGCGGGCGATTCACGAAAGCGCAGGTCGATCGCATCGGCCGGCTCGTTGAGACTCGCGCGGTCGAACGTATACCAGCGGTTGGCGCGATCCGGCGACACTTCGGACCAGACCCAGAACTCGTCGATGAACGGGCTTTCACGCAGCCCCTCCTCGAACACGGGCTCGATCCACGCCAGGTCGAGCGGCTCGGTGCGGAGCGACTGAACACGCAAAATAACGTCGATGTGTGGACGCTTGAGCGCTTCGTCGATCGATTTGGCCAGGACGTCTGCGGTATCTCCGCTCAATTGCCGCAGGACGACAGCCGATGTCTTCTCGATGTCATTCAGCGAGCGGAACTGAAAGTAGAAGAGCACGGCCACCGGAATGGCGACGACGATGGCCAGACCCGCGGCAAAGCGAACGGCGCGATCGTGGAAGAGATGCGTCATCGCGTTTGGGCGCGTCGGCGTCTTGTTCTCGCCAGCTTCAGGCATCATCCCTCCTCATTACGAAGCAACTCGGCCGCTTATTTATTAGCTCGTGCGCGCCATCTCCACGCCGAGCCAGTCGCTGACATCCTTCCAACCCGCCAGATCGGGGCGATGCGTGAGCAGCGCCCACGCAATCGCCTGCGTATCGGCCAGCAGCTGGCGCTTGTAGTCACGCGGCAACGACGCCGTGGCCTGCTGAAGATCGTTCAGCGCACCCGGCGCGTCGCCAGTCGCCAGCCGGCACATGGCGAGACGCGTGGCCTGCACCGGATTTCGCTCCGCATCGCGGCGTTGTCCCTCCGCATAGGCCGACAACGCCGCCTGGTAGCGCCCCTGCAAGAACAGCGTATGCCCGAGATTGTAATGGCCAAAGGCGCGCTCCGGCACCAGCTCTAGGACCCGGCGAAATGCCGCTTCCGACGCGTCCAGCCGACCGAGCTCGCGGAGAACCACGCCAACGTTGTTCAACGCTTGCGGGTTCGTCGGGTCTTGCGCCAGGGCCATTTCAAACGCGCCCAACGCCTCAGCCGGCCGGTCCAGCTCACCAAGTGTGGCGCCAAGATTCGACCAGGCGGCTGTGAACGACGGCAGGATCGTCGCGGCGCGCTCGAAAGCTACGCTCGCCCGCGCCATGTCGTCGCGACGCAGCCAGAGCTTGCCGGCTTCGAAGTGCGCGGCGGCCCACTCGGGTGCGCGCGCAAGCGCTTCCTCGAGGTCGCGCGCGGCGGCATCGAGATCGTTGACCTCCATGCAGGTGCTCGCCGTAGTCAATAACACCGGCGCGGTTCGCGCGGCGTTCAGCGCCTCCACACACAGCGCCAGGCGCTCCGCGGGGTCCTGCGCGCGAATGGCACGGGCGAGAACGTGATATTGGGCAGGTTGGTCAGGTGGGGCAGCTGCGGCAGGTGGAGTGCGGGGCTCAATGATTACGTTCGGCCGCGCAAACGGCCCACGCCGCTGCAGCACTTCGGGGGCATGGTCGGCAAGAACCTCGAGATCCGCCGACGCGAAAATGCGCACATCGTCACGATCGCCAATCGCCTGCAGCCATTCCTGTAAGAGATAAGACGCGTTTGTCGTCACGAGCCGAGTATTCGCGGTTTGGCGATTGACGAATGCTTCATGAAGGTCCGGCACGCGGATGTCCAGGACGCTTGGCGGCAGAGTTGGCACGAGCGGATGCTGAAACGGCCACTCGTGCGCGGGCGGGATGATCATCGCTTCAAGAATAAATCGCCGCTGCCATTCACCTGTAGCGGCCGCCTTCAGGCCGGCGAGACACAAATGCAGAAACGCGAAGACAACGAAAGACGACGCCCAGCGGCGGGCACCGTATAATCCCTCTATAACCCCGAGCGGAACCGGGGACCCACGCCTGCGCCGGCGAGGACCGCTCTTCCTGAACGGTGACTCACGATGCAGGATCCAAAGCTCCACACTCCTGACGTCTCCGGACGTCGCGGTTTCCTTGTCCGGTTCATTGCCACAGTCCATGCCGTGATCGGCGGGACGCTTGCCTTCGTGCTTGGCGGCGCGACGCTCGCGCCGGCATTCGCCCGGCGCAGCGATGCGTGGCTCCGCGCGGCATCGCTCGACGCGCTGCGCGACGACGAGCCGATGCCCGTGACGCTGCGCGTCGTGCGGCAAGACGGCTTCACACAGGTGGTCGAGCGCACCGTCGTGTATCTCGTGAAGTCGGGCGAGCAAGTGCGAGCGATGCACTCGACCTGCACGCACCTCGGATGCCGCACCAGTTACGACCGCGAAACGAGGCGCATTCTCTGCCCCTGTCACGGCGGCGTGTACGACGTGCGGGGCAACGTGATTGCGGGCCCTCCTCCAGCAGCGCTGCCGGTTCTTTCTACGCGCGTCGACAACGACAGCGTGCTGGTGCGGTTATGAATCTCGAAGGCACGAAACACGAAGGCGGGAAACACGAACGGACCAAGGTGTTTCGAAGGGTGCGAATGTGGCTGGACGACCGCACGGGTTACCAGGCGCTGCTTCGTCATCTGCTCGAAGAACCACTGCCGAACGGCACCGGATGGGCTTTCACGACCGGCAGCATTGTGCTGTTTCTGATCGCCGTACAGGTGCTTACCGGCATCGTGCTGTCGATGTACTACGTGCCGGCGCCGGCGCTGGCGTACGACAGCGTTCGCTTCATCACGAGCGAGCTCACGTACGGCTTCATCGTGCGCGGCCTTCACTTCTGGGGCGCGAGCTTTATCGTCGTTGCCGCAGTGGTGCACATGTTGCGCGTGTTCTTCTTCGGCTCCTACAAAGCGCCGCGCGAAGTGACGTGGATCACAGGCGTCGTGCTGCTGTTGTTGATTCTCGGGTTCGCGCTCAGTGGATATTTGCTTCCGTGGGATCAGAAGGCGTACTGGGCGACGACTGTCACGATCAACATCGCGCGCGGGACGCCGTTCATCGGCGAATACGTCGCCGACGTGATGCGCGGCGGCACGGCGCTCGGTGCGCTGACGCTCGGCCGCTGGTACTCGGCACACGTATTCCTGTTGCCCGCGGCCATGGTGCTGTTCGTGGTGTCGCACGTCGCGCTGATGCGGCGGCATGGCATCTCGGGACCGCTGCGCCTGCAAGCGGGACTCACGCATCCGTTCTATCCCTGGCATGCGATCAAGGACACGCTCGTGATCGCGGGCGTGTTCGCGCTGCTGCTCACGTTTGCCGTGAAGCTGCCCGCAACCCTCGACGACGTCGCCAATCCTGCGGACGCGTCGTACGTGCCGCGGCCTGAGTGGTACTTCCTTGGATTGTTTCAACTCCTCAAGTACTTCCCAGGCCCGCTCGAGCCGGTCGCGACCATGGTCATCCCGGGCCTCATCATCGGTTTTCTACTCGCGCTGCCATTTGTCGATCGCAGCCGGGAGCGTCAGCCGTTCGCGCGCGCGCGGGCGCCGGTCACGGTTGCGATGCTGCTGATCGGATCCGCGAGTGTGGTGTTGACCGTGCTCGGTTTCGGCGACACGGCGCAGCGGCCCGATCCCAACGACTGGGGCCCGCGCGCGATTGCCGGATATGACATCGCGATGAGCGAGCGCAGCTTATGCGCGACGTGCCACGTGACCGGCGGCCCGGCGGCGGAACTGGCCCACACCCGCATCACGAAAGACGACGAATGGCTCCTCGCGCATATGGCTGATCCCGTTGCGATCGCGCCCGGCGTCCGCAGCGACGAAGATCCCGCGCCCGAACCGCAAATGACGCGCCTGCAGGCGCAGTCGGTGGTCGCATATCTCCGCAAGGTGCGCGCTGGCGCGAGGGTGCCGCAAAATGTCAGCGCCGAGGATCACCTCGCCGCCGGCACGTTTGCGGCGATGTGTGTGAGTTGTCACAGGATCGCGGGGGAAGGCGGCACGACCGGTCCCGATCTATCGAAGGTCGGCGCGCGACGGAGTGCGGCGTCGATTCGTCAATTGATCGCCGATCCGAAAGGCGAGTATCCGGACACGGTGATGCCGATGTTTCGTGAGCGGCTGAACGCGCACCAGATGGACGCTCTCGCAGCGTATCTGGCGAAGAGAAAGTAACGTCGCGTGAATTTGGAGATTTGGCGATCTGGAGAGTTGGAGAAAATCTGGAGATTTCAAAATCTGCAAATTGGAAAATTTGAAGATCGCCAAATCTGCTCCAAATCTCCACATCGCCAAAAACACCAAATTCGGAGCTACTGCGAGGGTGGCTTCTGATTCCCTTGGTGACACGTCGTGCAAGACACCTTGCCCAATTTCGACTCGCCCTCGGGCGGGACGTAGTCAGGGAAAAACTGCTTATTGATGAGCTTTACCATCTCAACCATGCGCCGCGACGTGAGCTTGCGCTCGTTTGCCTCGCTCGCAAAGTCCTGGCGGACGTGACAAAACCCGCAATTGACGCCGAGCGCGAGCACCATGTTCTGCATTTCCTGCTCGAATTCGGGCACGGTCAGGCCTGTCAAGACCTTGATGCCAGGGCTTTCGGCCATCGCGGGCTTAGGGAGGCCCTGGCCTGTCAGTGTGGCGCCAAGGACGAGAAAACCGAGGAAAAATCGCATGGCCCGCATGCTACACCGGTCGCGAAAGTCGCGGAAGAAGTCGCGGAAAGGGGTCAGGCGCCTTTTTCGCTGCGGTGCCTTCCAAAACAGGGTGACCACTTTCCGATTCCCCTTGCCCGACGCGCCCGTAAGTTGCAGGCCGGCGCACCCCGTAAGTTGCAGGCTCGACACGAAGAATGCTATATTTCGTAGGTTCTCGTGGGGCTGGGACACCCTATCTAGCCCCCTGTGTCACCGTGACGCCGCCACCTCGATGAGGGGTACGCGTCCGCCGGTGCTGCCAACACACAACGACTAGGGTCAACAGCTGCGGGTGCCAAGCTCCGTTTCGGCGGAGGCTTTCAGGCCCGTAGCGCCGCGTGCGCAGATTCGCGACTCCCCGTGCGCGCGTGTTTTTGTTTTTGGAGGGCCGGGCTTTGAGCCCCGCCGAAAGCGCTCGTGCCAACGATTAGTCAGCTTGTCCGTCAAGGACGCGAACAGGTGAAGTGGAAGACCAAGAGCCCCGCGCTGCAGGACAGCCCCCAGAAGCGCGGTGTGTGCGTGCGCGTCTTCACCCAAACGCCGAAGAAACCGAACTCCGCGCTGCGCAAGGTTGCGCGCGTGCGTCTCACCAACGGCATCGAGGTGACGACGTATATCCCGGGCGTCGGCCACAACTTGCAGGAGCACTCGCTCGTGCTCATCCGCGGCGGCCGCGTGAAGGATTTGCCCGGCGTGCGCTACCACGTGGTGCGCGGCACGCTGGACGCCGTCGGCGTCCAGGGGCGCAAGCAGGGTCGTTCGAAGTACGGAGCCAAGAGACCGAAGCAGTAAGGCTTTCTGCTTTCAGCTGTCAGCTTTCAGCAGTTAACGCTGAGAGCGCGCTGAGAGCTGATGGCTGACAGCTGAGAGCTAACAGTTATGCCGCGACGAAGAGAGATTCCAAAGCGAGAACTTCCCAGCGACGCGCTCTACAACAGCGCCCTGGTGACGAAGTTCATCAACACGATCATGAAAGAGGGCAAGCGCTCCACCGCGGAACGCATCCTCTATCAGAGCTTCGACATCATCAAAGAGCGCAGCGGCGACGACCCGCTCAAGGTGTTCAAGAAGGCGCTCGACAACGTCAAGCCCAGCCTCGAAGTGAAATCGCGGCGCGTGGGCGGCTCGAACTATCAGGTGCCGATCGAAGTGAACCCGAACCGCCGCCTCTCCCTCAGCATCCGCTGGCTCGTGAGCTACGCGCGTCAGCGCGGCGACGGCAAGACGATGCAGGAGAAGCTGGCCAACGAGTTGCTCGATGCGGCGAATCTTCGCGGTGGCGCGGTGAAGAAGCGCGAAGACACACACAGGATGGCGGAAGCGAACAAGGCGTTCGCGCATTACCGCTGGTAGAGCTCTCAGCTCTCAGCTATCGGCTTACAGCTGAAGGCTGAAAGCTGACAGCCGAAAGCGTTGCAACAATGGCGAGACAGGCTCCATTAGAAAAAACCCGGAACATCGGCATCATGGCCCACATCGATGCCGGGAAGACGACCACCACCGAGCGGATCCTCTTCTACACCGGGATTACGTACAAAATCGGTGAAGTCCACGAAGGCACCGCCGTCATGGACTGGATGGAGCAGGAACAGGAACGCGGCATCACGATCACTTCGGCCGCGACGACTTGCTTCTGGCACGATCACCGCATCAACATCATCGATACACCCGGGCACGTCGACTTCACCGTCGAAGTCGAGCGCTCGCTGCGCGTCCTCGATGGCGCGTGCGCCGTGTTCGATGCCGTCTCGGGTGTCGAGCCGCAGTCGGAAACCGTGTGGCGTCAGGCCGACAAGTACCGCGTCCCGCGCATTTGCTTCGTCAACAAGATGGACCGCGTCGGCGCCGACTTCAAGGAAACGCTCGCGCAGATCGAAACCAAGCTGCAGGGCAACCCGGTCGCGATTCAGCTCCCGATCGGCGCGGAAGACAAGTTCATCGGCGTGGTCGACCTCGTCAAGATGAAGTCGATCACCTACAAGGACGAAACCATGGGCGCCGACTACATCGTCGGCGAGATTCCAGCCGACATGCTGGAAGAGGCCAAGCAGTATCGCGAGAAGTTGATCGAAAAGGTCAGCGAAGTCGACGACAAGCTCCTCGAGAAATACCTCCACGGTGAGACCATCACCGAAAGCGAAATCAAGGCTGCCCTCCGCAAGCGCACCATCGAATCCGTTCGCAAGGAAGATGCGCCGTTCGTGCCGGTGATTTGCGGCTCGGCGTTCAAGAACAAGGGCGTGCAGCCGCTGCTCGATGCCGTGGTTGATTACCTCCCCTCGCCGCTCGACGTTCCGCCCGTCACCGGCATCGACTTGAGCAAGAAAAGCGAAGAGGACGCGCTGACCGAACGCAAGGCTGAAGACAACGCCCCCTTTGCGGCGCTCGCGTTCAAGATCATGACCGACCCGTTCGTCGGTCAGCTCACGTTCTTTCGCGTGTACTCGGGCACGTTGACCACCGGTTCATCCGTGCTCAACGCGACCAAGGGCAAGACGGAACGCATTGGCCGCCTTCTCAAGATGCACGCCAACAAGCGTGAGGAGATCAAAGAGGTCAACGCCGGTGATATCGCTGCAGCCGTCGGCCTCAAGTCAGTCACGACCGGCGACACGCTGTGCGACGAAAAGAAGCCGATTCTGCTCGAGTCGATGGAATTCCCCGAGCCGGTGATCTCGCTCGCGATCGAGCCGAAAACCAAGGCCGACCAGGAAAAGCTCGGACAGGGCATGGCCAAGTTGATGGCCGAGGACCCGACGTTCCGCGTCAACACCGATGAGCAGACCGGCCAGGTCGTGATTCGCGGCATGGGCGAGCTGCACCTCGAGATCATCGTCGATCGTCTGAAGCGCGAGTTCGGCGTCGAAGCGAGTGTCGGCAAGCCGCAGGTTGCTTACAAGGAAACGCTCACCGCGCCGGCCCAAGGCGAGGGACGGTTTGTGCGTCAGACCGGCGGCCGCGGTCAGTACGGCCACGCGAAGATTCATCTGATTCCGCTGCCGCCTGGCACCGGCTACGAGTTCGAGAACAAGATCGTCGGCGGCGCGGTACCGCGCGAATACATCAAGCCGATCGATCAGGGCATTCAGGAAGCGCTCACGCGCGGCGTGCTCGCCGGTTATCCGATCGACGATGTGCGCATCGAGCTCTACGACGGCTCGTATCACGAAGTCGATTCGTCGGAAATGGCGTTCAAGATCGCCGGTTCGATGGCGTTCCAGGATGCCGCGAAGAAAGCGCGTCCCGTGCTCATGGAGCCGGTGATGCGCGTCGAAGTGGTGGTGCCGAAGGATTATCTCGGCGATGTGATGGGGGATCTGGCGTCGCGCCGGGGCCGCATCCAGTCCCAGGAGGATCGCGGCGGCACGCAGATCATCTCCGCGCGGGTTCCCCTGAGCGAGATGTTCGGCTACGCCACCGAGTTGCGCTCACGCACGCAGGGCCGAGCCACCTACTCGATGCACTTCGATCGTTATGAGCAGGCGCCGTCGAACGTTAGTGAAGAGGTTATTGCCCGCGTCCAGGGAACGAAATAAGGCGGACGTACGTGGCGCGGACCTTTAGGTAGGCGAGGACTCGACATGTTGGGTGACAAGATTCGAATCCGTCTGAAGGCCTACGACGCGCGCGTGCTCGATCAGAGCACGGGCGAGATCGTGGAAACAGCCAAGCGCACGGGCGCGCGGCTGGCGGGACCGATTCCGCTGCCGACCGAAATCAACAAGTGGACGGTGCTGCGCTCGCCGCACGTCGACAAGAAGTCGCGTGAACAGTTCGAAGTGCGCACGCACAAGCGGCTGATCGACATCTTCGAACCGACGCCGCAGACAGTGGATGCGTTGATGAAGCTCGATTTGCCCGCGGGCGTCGACGTGGAAATCAAAGCGTTCGGGAAAGACCACAAGTAACTGTCAGGTGTCAGGTATCCGTTACCTGACACCTGATACCTGACACGATGGGAACCGCGAAATGGTGAACGGAATCATCGGCAAGAAAGTCGGCATGACGCAGCTGTTCCTCGAGGACGGCACCGTGGCTCCAGTCACGGTCCTGCAGGCAGGACCCTGCATCGTCGTGCAGCAGAAAACGGCGCAGACCGACGGATATGAGTCGGTGCAGATCGGCCTCGTGGAGAGCCGTCCGCCGCGCGCGAACAAACCGACGGCCGGCCACTTCAAGAAGGCCAACGTGCCGCCGACGCGCGTGCGCCGCGAAGTAAAAGTGCAAAAAGGTGCCGAAGCGCCGAAGGCGGGCGATCAGGTGCTGTGCTCGATCTTCAATCAGGGCGAGCGCGTCGATGTGATCGGCACGAGCAAGGGCAAGGGTTTTCAGGGCAACGTCAAGCGCCATCACTTCCGCGGCGGCGACAAGACGCACGGCTCGATGTTCCACCGTGCGCCGGGCTCCATTGGGGCCTCTTCGTATCCCTCGCGTGTGTTCCCGGGTATGCGTATGCACGGGCACATGGGTTCGGATCGCGTCACCGTGCGCAACCTCAAAGTGCTGCGCGTGGATGCGGAGAACAACACGATTCTGGTGCGTGGCAATGTGCCGGGCGCCAATGGCGGTTACGTGCTGATTCGCAAGGCGGTTGCCGCCAAGCCGGAACCGCAGCCGCAACTGCAGGAAAAGCCCAAGAAGGGCAAGAGATAGCTTTCAGCTATCAGCTGTCAGCGTTCGGTGCTGACGGCTGAAGCTGACAGCCGAGAGCTGTCATGACTGTTGATGTCGTTAATTCGGAAAACGAAAAGATCGGCACTGCCGAGGTGAGCGATGAGCTCTTCAGCGGGCGCGTGAAGGTCGATCTGATCCACGAGTCGGTTATTCGCGCCAATGCCGCCGCACGCCGCGGCACGCACGCCACGAAGAACCGTGCGCGGGTGAGCGGCTCGGGCAAGAAGCCGTGGCGGCAGAAGGGCACCGGCCGCGCGCGCGTGGGCGAGATCCGCAATCCGCTGTGGCGCAAGGGCGGCACGGTGTTTGGCCCGCAGCCGCGCAGCTACCAATACCAGTTGCCGAAGAAGGTCGAGAAGGGCGCGCTGCGCGCCGCGCTCGCCGCCAAGTTCCAGGCAGGCGACGTGGTCGTTGTCGAAGCCTTCGCTGCCGACGAGATCAAAACGAAAGCCGCGGCGAACGTGCTCAACGCACTGGGCGTCACTGGGAAGGCGCTGCTGGTAGCGGTGAAACCGGACGAGAAGTTCGCGATGTCGGTGCGCAACATCGCTGGTGTGCGTCTCATCCCGAGCAATCGCATCACCGCCCGCGACGTAATGGACACGCGCAAAGTGGTGCTGACGCAGGCCGCGCTCGAGAAGCTGCAGGAGGTGTTGGCGCAATGAAACTCACAGACGTCATTCGTCGGCCGCTCGTAACGGAGAAAACCACGGTGATGCGCGAAGATGGGCGCACTGTCGTGTTCGAGGTGGCGCGCGACGCCAACAAGATTGAAATCAAGCAGGCGGTGGAAAAGCTCCTCGGCGCGAAAGTGTCGGAGGTTCGCACTGCCAACGCGCACGGGAAGATGAAGCGCCAGGGCCGCTTCCAGGGCCGCCGTTCCGATTGGAAAAAGGCCTATGTGAAGTTGCAGGAAGGCGCGAAGCTGCCGGATTTCCTGGAGGGCGCATAAATGCCTATCCGTAAGTACAAGCCAACATCTCCTGGTCGTCGACAGATGACCGTGCAGACGTTCGACGAGATCACGACCAACGAGCCATACAAGCCGCTGACCGAGAGCCTGCAGCGCTCGGGCGGCCGCAACAACACCGGCGAAGTCACCATGTGGTGGCGCGGCGGCGGTCATCGACGGCTGTATCGCATCATCGACTTCAAGCGGGACAAGAAGAACATCCCTGGCAAAGTGTCGACGATCGAGTACGACCCGAATCGTTCGGCGCGGATCGCGCTTGTCACCTATGCGGATGGCGAGAAGCGGTACATCCTGCAGCCGCTCGGGTTGAAAGTCGGCGATACCGTGATCGCGGGCGACGCGGTCGACATCCTTCCCGGCAACGCACTTCCGCTCAAAAACATCCCGCTCGGCACGATGGTGCACAACGTGGAGTTGAAGCAGGGACGCGGCGGGCAGATGGCGCGCAGTGCCGGTGCTGCTGTCCAGGTTGTTGCCAAAGAAGGCGAGTACGTCTCGGTGAAAACACCGTCGGGCGAGATCCGCAGAGTGCACCTGGAGTGCATGGCCACCGTCGGCCAGGTCGGCAATCTCGATCACGAGAACGTGTCGATGGGCAAAGCGGGGCGGAGCCGCTGGCTGGGCAAGCGCCCACACGTGCGCGGCGTGGCGATGAACCCCGTCGATCACCCGCTGGGGGGTGGTGAAGGCAAGACCTCCGGTGGGCGTCACCCGGTCACGCCGTGGGGCGTGCCGACCAAGGGTTACAAGACGCGCACGCGGAAGCCGAGCGACAAATTCATCGTGCAAAGGCGTCCGAAGTAGCGAATTTGAAGATTTGGAGACGTGAAGATTTGGAGGTGATTTGAAGATTTGGAAGTCTGGCGTTCTGGAAATCTAAGAATTTCCAAATCTCCAGATTTTCTCCAAATCCCCAAATCTCCAAATCTCCACATTCAGGGATCTTATGAGTCGTTCACTGAAAAAAGGCCCGTTTGTCGACACGCATCTGCTCGAGAAGGTGGAGGGGATGAACCGCGCGGGCGACAAGAAAGTCATCAAGACCTGGTCGCGCCGATCGACTGTGATTCCCGAGATGGTCGGGCACACGCTCGCGGTCCACAACGGCAAGAAGTTCGTGCCGGTGTACGTGACCGAAAACATGGTCGGCCACAAGCTTGGCGAGTTTTCGCCGACGCGCCAGTTCAGAGGTCACTCGGCAAAGTCGGACAAGGCGGCGGCAGCCGCTCCGGTGGCGGGCGGGCCTGGTGGCGCCGGCGCGGCGCCGACGGCGGGAGGAAAGGCCTAAGCCATGGTGAGCGCACAGGCGACAGCGAAATACGTCCGCACATCGGCGCAGAAGGCCGGCCTCGTGCTGGATCTGATTCGCGGCAAGGACGTGAACAAGGCGCTGACCGCGCTGCAGTTCAGCAACAAGTCGGTCGCGCGTGAGATCGCAAAGGTGCTCCGTTCGGCGGTGGCCAACGTGCAGAACAAGGAAGGTTTCGGCGGCGACGTCGAGCGGCTCTTCGTTTCGAAGTGTCACGCCGACAACGGGCCGTCGATGAAGCGCGTGCGTCCGGCGCCGATGGGCCGCGCGTTCCGCGTCGTCAAGCGGACGACGCACTTGACCGTGGAAGTCGCCGAGAAGCCGCAAGTGATCAAAGCGGTTGCCACCGGCGAAGCGGAAAAGAAAACGCGCGGCGCCGCGAAGTCGGCAAAGTCGGCGAAGGCCGCAAAGAGCGCGAAGACGGCGAAGGCTTAGTCACCTGTAGAGGCCGCCTTTTAGGTCGGCCGTGAAGGAAATTATGGGCCAGAAGGTTCACCCTTACGGATTTCGCATCGGGTTCAACAAAACCTGGAAGTCACGCTGGTTCGCCGACAAGGATTACGCGTCGCTGCTGCACGAAGATCTGACGCTCAAGCGTGATCTGAAAAAGCGCTTCCAGCACGCCGGCGTGTCGAAGGTGGAGATCGAGCGCGCGGCGAACAAGCTCAAGATCGACATTTACACCTCGCGCCCGGGGATCATCATCGGCCGCAAGGGGCAGGAAGTCGACAAGTTGAAGCAGGAGATTCAGAAGCGGACCAGCCGCGAGGTCTTCATCAACATCCAGGAGATCCAGAAGCCCGAGCTCGACGCGCAGCTCATCGGCGAGTCGGTCGCGATGCAGCTCGAAAAGCGCGTCGCCTTCCGTCGTGCCATGCGCAAGGCGGTTGAATCGGCGCTGCGCTTCGGCGCGCGTGGCATCAAGGTGCGGGTGTCGGGCCGGTTGAACGGCGCGGAAATCGCGCGCTCGGAGTGGTATCTGCACGGCCAGCTGCCGTTACAGACGCTGCGCGCCGACATCGACTACGGCTTTGCGGAAGCCAACACCACCTACGGCCAGATTGGCGTCAAAGTGTGGCTCTACAAAGGTGAACGGCTGACGCCGCGGGTTGGTCGTGAAGAAGAAGGCTACGGCGGGCGCGCTGATCGCCAGGATCGCGACCGCGGTCCGCGCCGGCCGCGACCTGAAATGAGATAGCTCTCAGCCCACAGCTATCAGCTTTCAGCAAGAACATGCGTGCTGAGAGCTGACAGCTGATAGCTCAAAGCTGACGCGAGCGAAGCGAGACTGAATCATGTTGATGCCCAAAAAGGTGAAGTACCGCAAGCAGCAGCGCGGCCGCATGACCGGCAAAGCGTGGCGCGGAGGCGACGTGTCGTTCGGCGACTACGGCCTCAAGGCCATGGAGCCCTGCTGGTTGACGGATCGACAGATCGAAGCGGCGCGTGTCGCGATGACCCGTTTCGTCAAGCGCGGCGGCAAGATTTGGGTGCGTGTGTTCCCCGACAAGCCGATCACGAAAAAGCCGCAGGAAACGCGTATGGGTAAGGGCAAGGGCGCGCCGGAGGGCTGGGTGGCGGTGATCAAGCCCGGCCGCATCCTCTTCGAGATGGAAGGCGTCACGCCGGACGAAGCGCGGCGAGCCATGCAGTTGGCGTCGGCGAAGCTGCCGATCAAGACCAAGTTCGCGACGCGCTTCGCCCAGGAGAAGGTGTGATGAGGGCGGTTGAATTCAGAGATATGGACACCGAATCACTCGAGGCGAAGGTCCGGGAGCTCGATGATCAGTTGTTTCGGATGCGAATCCAGAAGTCGATGGGGCAGCTCGAAGCGCCAGGCAAGATACGGAACATCCGCCGCGAGCTCGCGCGCGTCAAGACGGTTCTCAGGGAGAAGGCGAAGTAGTCATGAGCACGAAAGCGGAACTGCAGGGCGTGGTCGTCAGCGACCGCATGCAGAAGAGCGTGGTCGTGGCCGTCGAGCGCAGGGTGCAGCACGAGCTCTACGGCAAATTTCAGAAGCGCACGTCGAAGTTTCTGGCGCATAACGAGAACGACGAAGCGAAAGTGGGCGACAAGGTAGCCATTGCGGAAACGCGTCCCATGAGCCGCCGCAAGCGCTGGGCGGTCACGCGGGTGATCGAACGCGCGCCGCAGGTATAGACAGCTATCAGCTGTCTGCTATCAGCAAAGGCATTCAGAGGCTGACAGCTAGCTGAAAGCCGATCGCTGAAAGCTGAGCGCTGATAGTTTCGGGAGAACAGCAATGATTCAGATGCGATCGATCCTCGACGTCGCCGACAACTCCGGCGCGCGCCGAGTGTCGATGATCAATCCGCTCGGCGGCTCCACGGGTCGGTATGCGCGCCTCGGCGACATCATCACCGCCAACGTGAAGGAAGCGGCGCCCGAGTCGAACATCAAGAAGGGCCAGGTGGTCAAGGCGGTGGTCGTGCGCGTGCGCAAAGAGCAGCGGCGCAAGGACGGCAGCTATATCCGCTTCGACCGCAATGCGGTGGTGCTCATCAATGATCAGGGCGAGCCGATCGGAACCCGTGTGTTCGGGCCGGTGGCGCGCGAGCTGCGCGAGCGCAAGTTCATGAAGATCATCTCGCTCGCGCCAGAGGTGCTGTAGCGATGGCAAGACTGCAGACTCCGATTCGCAAGAACGACACGGTCATCGTGCGGACCGGCAAGGATCGCGGCAAGCGCGGACGCGTGCTGCGCGTGATCGCGGACAGCAACCGCCTGATCGTCGAAGGCGTGAACATGATCAAGCGGCACACGCGTCCCAACCCACAGAAGAACATCAAGGGCGGGATCGTGGAGCGCGAGGCGTCGATTCACGCGTCCAATGTCATGCTGCTGGATCCCGATACGAACGAACCGACGCGTATTGGCAGCAAAACGCTGACCGACAACCGGCGTGTTCGAATGAGCCGCAAGAGCGGCACGGTGCTGGACAAATAATGGCGAAGGCGAAGAGACCCAAAACGGAACAAGCTGAAGCCGCGGCTCCGGCGAAAGCGGCCAAAGCGCAGCGCTCAGCAGGCCCCGCGCGCTTACGCGAACGCTATGTGAAGGACGTTGTGCCCGCGCTCAAGAAGGAGTTCGGCTACAAGAACGTCAACGCCGTCCCGAAGATCGCCAAGGTCGTGGTCAACATGGGATTGGGCGAAGCGACTCAGAACGCGAAGGTGATCGACACGGGCGCCGACGAGCTCTCGCGCATCACCGGTCAGAAGGCTGCCGTGCGCCGCGCGAAGAAATCGATCGCGCAGTTCAAGGTACGGCAGGGGATGCCGATCGGCGCCATGGTGACGCTGCGCGGCGATCGGATGTACGAGTTCCTCGATCGTCTGATGAACATCAGCCTTCCGCGCGTCCGCGACTTCCGCGGTGTGTCGCCCAAGGGCTTCGACGGTCGCGGCAACTTCACGCTCGGCCTGCGCGATCAGCTGATCTTCCTCGAGATCGATTACCTCAAGGTGGACAAAGCGCGCGGCATGAACGTGAACGTCGTAACCACGGCGAAGACGGATGAGGAAGCCCGGAAGCTTTTGCAATTCCTGGGTATGCCATTTAGGCAGAGTTAGGGAAGTTACAAAGTTCAAAGTTCAAAATTGAGAACTTCGCAACTTCAACTTTGAACTTTGAATTTTGAACTGACAGCGAAGGATACGCATGGCTACGACCGCAAAAGTCGCTAGAGAAAAAAAGGCTCTTAAGTACAAGGTGCGTCACCGCAACCGCTGCCGCCGCTGCGGCCGGCCGCGTGCGTTCCTCCGTAAATTCGCGCTGTGCCGACTGTGTTTCCGCGAGCTGGCGCTGAAGGGCGACGTCGCAGGCGTCACCAAGAGCAGCTGGTAAGAGGTTCCGGGGTTGCGAAGTCCCGAGGTTCCAGGGTTCCGGAGTTCCGGGTTTTGAAGTTCTGAAGTTCGGGTTCCCGGATTCGACGAATTGAGCGCCGGAAGCTGAGAGCCGAAGCTGAGAGCTAAGAGAAGAAGGTTATGACAGATCCGATTGCCGACATGCTCACCAGGATTCGCAACGCCGTGGGTTCGCGTCACACGCGCGTGGACCTTCCGGCGTCGAAGTTGAAGGTCGAGATCGCGCGCATCATGCAGGACGAGGGCTACATCGCCGGCTACAAACTGGTGGACGAAACCGCCGACCGGCCCGGGAAGGCGTCGCGCCAGGTGATTCGCCTGCAGTTGAAGTACGGGCCCGGCGGCGAGCGCGTCATCAGCGGGCTCGAGCGCGTGAGCCGACCCGGTCGCCGTGTATACGCGAGCCGCAACGAAGTGCCGCCGGTGCTCGGTGGACTCGGTGTGAACATCCTCACGACCTCGCGCGGGGTGATGACCGGCCGCGCGGCACAGAGGGCCGGTGTTGGTGGGGAGATCCTTTGTAATGTCTGGTAAAGGCTCGGCTAAAGCCGAGCCCCGCCACCGAAACTGGCAACTGACAGCGGCGGTCGCGGGGCCGGGCTTGAGCCCGGCCGGCAGGAATTGATCATGTCTCGAATTGGCAAGAAACCGATCGCAATTCCCACGGGGGTCACCATCAAAGTCGACGGCAACGTCGTCGACGTGAAGGGGCCGAAGGGACAGCTGCGTCAGCCGCTGCCGCCAGGTGTGAGCGCCGCCGTCGAAGATGGCAGCCTCGTGACCAGGAAGGACAGCGAGGCGCGTGAGCTGAACAAGTTTCATGGCCTGGCGCGCAGCCTGGTCAACAACGCCGTGCAGGGCGTGACCACCGGCTGGAAGAAGGAGCTCGACATCGTCGGCGTCGGCTACCGCGCCGAGGTCAAGGGCAAGCACGTGGTGCTGTCGCTCGGCTACTCGCATCCGATCGTGTTTGACGTGCCGCAGGGTATCGACATCGCGATTGACAAACAGACGCACCTCACCGTGACCGGGGTCGATCGTCAGCTGGTCGGCCAGGTCGCGGCGAATCTGCGACGCCTGCGCAAGCCGGACCCGTATCAACAGAAGGGTGTGCGTTACACGGGTGAGACGTTGAAGAAGAAGGCTGGCAAAACGGGGGCGTGATGAGCGTGAATTTGGAGATTTGGTGATCTCGAGATTTGGAGCCGATTTGGAGATTTCGGGATATCGGGATTTGGTGATTTGGTGATTTGGTGATCTATGCAGATCAAGACGAAGGAAGACCGCCGCGATCGAATCAAGTTCCGCATCCGCAAGCGGATGCGGGGGACGTCCGAGCGTCCGCGGCTCACGGTGTTTCGCAGCGTGTCGCATATCTACGTGCAGGTGATTGACGATCTCGCCGGCGCCACGCTCGCGTCCGCGTCGAGCATCGAACCGGCCGTCAAGGGCAAGCTCAGCGGCGACATTCGCAGCGGCAATCGCAAGGGTGCCGAGCTCGTCGGCCGCACGATTGCCGAGCGGCTCAAGGAAAAGGGCATCAGCCGCGTCGTGTTCGATCGCAACGGGTTCCTCTATCACGGGCGCGTGCGCGCCGTCGCCGAAGCCGCGCGGCACGCCGGCCTGGAGTTCTAGGCGCGCCAGCACGGAAGCGCAGAAGTACCGCAGCACGGGGGCCGCGGGGCCTCGGAGAAGAACGAGATGATTCGCACTCGCGAGAAGATCGACGCGTCACAACTCGAGATCAAAGACACGGTGGTGTCCATCAACCGGGTCACGAAGGTTGTCAAGGGCGGCAAGAACCTGAGCTTCAGTGCACTGGTGGTGGTCGGCGACGGTCATGGCGTAGTGGGCTACGGCGTCGGTAAAGCGAAGGAAGTCCCGTCGGCAATCAAGAAGGGCATCGAGGCGGCGAAGAAGAACCTGATTCGCGTGCCGTTGAAGGGTTCGACGATTCCGCATCCGGTGACTGGCAACTTCGGTTCGGGGCGCGTGCTGCTGAAGCCTGCGCCGGACGGCACCGGCATCATCGCGGGTGGCGCCGTGCGCGCGGTCGTCGAATCCGCCGGTGTCACGAACGTGTTGACCAAATCGCTTGGCAGCGCGAACGCGCACAACGTGGTGCGCGCGGCGTTCACCGCGCTGCAGATGCTGCGCGATCCGAATCGCGTCGCACGCCTGCGCGGGAAAGATGCAGAAGAAATCTACGCGACCGGCCGTGAGCGGCAAGTAAAGACGACCGAGGAGCCGGTCGCGCAGTAGTTACGAGTTCAAAGTTCAAAGTTCAAAATTCAGAACTTCATCACTAACTCTGAACTTTGAACTTTGAACTTTGAGCTGTCGAGTAGTTATGGCGAAGCAAAAGAGGTCGGACAAGAAGTTGAAGGTGACCCTGCTCCGAAGCCCAATCGGCTTCAATGAGAAGCAGGGCCGCGTCGTGCAGAGTCTCGGCCTGCGTCGGATCCGCCACACGGTGGAACTGAACGACACGGCGGAGACGCGCGGAATGATTGACAAAGTCCGCCACCTGGTGGAGGTCAGCGAGTAGCTATCAGCTATCAGCGGTCAGCTCTCGGCAAAGGCACTTGCCGAAAGCCGACAGCCGAAAGCTGAAAGTCACTGCGAAGAAACGCATATGGATCTGAGTAATCTCAAACCTGCGGCCGGGTCGAAGCAGTCACGTAAACGCGTGGGGCGTGGACCGGGCTCGGGCAATGGCAAAACCGCGGGCCGTGGTAACAAAGGCGCGCAGTCGCGTTCGGGCTACTCCTACAAGCGTGGCTTTGAGGGCGGTCAGATGCCGCTCCATCGCCGCGTGCCGAAGCGCGGCTTCAACAACGAGATGTTCCGCACCGAATACGCGGTGGTGAACCTCGATCAGCTCGAGGCGCAGTTCGAAAAGGGCGCGACGGTCTCGCCCGAGGCGCTGCGCGAGGCCGGCTTGATTCGTGGCGGCAAGGGGCTGCCCATCAAGGTGCTCGGCCGCGGCGAGATCACCAAGGCGTTGACGGTGCAGGCGCACAAGTTCAGCGGCAAAGCAGCGGAGAAGTTGGCCGCGGCGGGCGGCAAGGCAGAGGCGATTTAGGAGGTCAGGGAGAGGGCCGGAGGCCAGGGAGTAAAAGAAACAGGGAGATCAGGGAGATCAGGGAGGAAAGAACAGAAGATTCTTCTCCCGATCTTCCGATCTCCCAGTTCATCCCTGATCTCCTCATCTCCCGGGCCTCGAAACAGAGGCAGCAACGTGATCGACTCGATCAGAAATCTCTTCTCGGTTTCGGACCTGCGCAACCGGGTGCTGTTCACCCTCGGGTTACTCGCCGTATACCGCATCGGAAGTCACATTCCGACGCCGGGTGTCAATCCGGCGGCGCTGGCGGAGCTGTCGCGTCAGCTCCAGGGCACGATGTTTGGTCTGTACGACATGTTCACGGGAGGCAGCCTCTCGCGGATTCAGATCTTTGCGCTCGGCGTGATGCCCTACATCAGCGCCTCGATCATTCTGCAGCTGCTGACCGTGGTGTGGCCGTATCTCGAGCGGCTCTCGAAAGAGGGCGAGCTTGGACGCCGGAAGATCACGCAGTACACGCGCTATCTGACGCTGGTGCTGGCGGCGGTTCAGTCGCTCGGCATTGCCATCTGGCTCGAGCGCAACACGCAAATCGCGGGCGGCTTGCCGCTCGTCTACGAGCCGGGTTGGGGCTTCCGTTTGCTTTGCATGCTGACGCTCACCACCGGCACGATGTTCATCATGTGGCTCGGCGAACAGATCACCGAGCGCGGCATTGGCAATGGCATGTCGCTCATCATCTATGCCGGAATCGTCGTCGGCCTGCCGCGCGCGTTTCTGCAGACACTCGAGATGATGCGGACCGGGCAGATCAGCCTGTTTCAGGTGGTGATTCTGGTTGCGGTCATGATCGGCGTGGTCGCCGCCATCATCTACGTCGAGCGTGGGCATCGCCGAATTACGGTGCAATACGCCAAGCGCGTCGTGGGACGTCGTCAGTACGGCGGCACCAGCACGCACATCCCACTCAAGGTGAACACCGGCGGCGTCATCCCGGTGATCTTCGCGTCGTCCATCCTGGCGTTCCCGGCGACGTTTGCGCCGGCGTTTACACCCGGCAGTTGGGGCGATCGCATCGTGCAGCAGCTTGGCATTGGCATGCCGCTTTACAACCTGCTGTACGTAGTCGGGATCATCTTCTTTGCGTACTTCTACACCGCGATCATCTTCAATCCGGACGACGTGGCGGAGAACATGCGCAAATACGGCGGCTTCATCCCCGGTATTCGGCCGGGCAAGCGAACGGCCGAATACATCGACACGATTCTGGCGCGTGTGACGCTGGTCGGCGCCATCTATCTGGCCATGGTGGCGATTCTGCCGACGTTCTTGATCAGCGGTTTCCGGGTCGCACCGATACCGTTCATCGGCGAAACGCTCGAAGCGAATTTGCCGCAGTGGTTTACGCAGGGCCTGGGCGTGCCGTTTTACTTCGGTGGCACGTCGCTGCTGATTGTCGTCGGTGTGGCGATGGATACCGTCAACCAAGTCGAGTCGCAGCTGATCATGCGGCACTACGACGGCTTCATGAAGAAGACGCGGATCCGTGGACGGCGCGGGTGACGTGGCGTTGAACCTCGTCGTGATCGGCCCGCCGGGCGCGGGCAAAGGGACGCAGGCCGAGCGCTTCGCGCTGGATCACGGCATTCCGAAGATCTCGACCGGCGACATCCTTCGCGAGGCTGTGCACGAAGGCACGCCGCTCGGTCAGCAGGTGAGCGCGCAGCTGAATAGCGGGAAGCTGGTGAGCGACGACATGATTATCGGCATCGTCCGCGATCGCCTGTCGCGCCCCGATACGATGCGAGGGTTCGTGCTTGATGGATTCCCGCGCACCGTTTCGCAGGCGGACGCGCTCGACCGGATGCTCGAAGGGCGCGGGCCGCTCATCGTGGTGGAAATCGAAGTGTCGGACGATGAGCTCGTGCGGCGGGTTCGAAACCGGCGAATTTGCGTCAGCTGCGGCCGGACGGTTTCGGCGTTCAACGACGATCCCGCGCACGTCGCGCGCTGCGAAACGTGCGGCGGCGAGCTGGTCGCGCGGTCGGACGACAGCGAAGCGGTGGTGCGCGATCGCCTGAAGGTGTACTGGCGCGAGACGCAGCCGATGATCACGCATTATCACGCGCGTCCGACGTATCGCGTGGTCAACGGCGCGCAGCCGCCGGAGCGCGTGCGCGAGTCGCTCGTCGACGCGGTCGCGTCGGCCCTGGGCCGGCCGACAAGGGGTTCGGGCGGCGATGCAACGCGCCCGGGGTCGACCGCGTGATTGTGTGCCGTTCTGCGGGAGAGATCGAACGGCTCGCGCGAGTCAACGCGCTGGTCGCGCGCGTGCTGGCGGAATTGAAGGCGCTGGTACGCTCCGGCGTGACCACGGCGGAGCTCGATGCCGTCGCCGAACGGCGGCTGCAGGAGGCGGGCGCGGAGCCGGCGTTCAAGGGATATCACGGCTATCCCGCGACGATTTGCGCGTCGATCAACGAGCAGGTGGTGCACGGCATCCCCTCGTCGCGTCAGCTGGTCGATGGAGACGTGATCTCGATCGACATGGGCGCGAAGATGGACGGCTTTTTCGGCGATTCGGCCGTGACCGTGCCGGTTGGCGTCATCAGCCCGGCAGCGGCAAACCTGTTGAAGGTGACCGAGGAGTCGTTGTATCGCGCGCTGGCGGCGGTGCGCGCCGGTGCCCGCGTGTCCGACATCGGCGCCGCGGTGCAGCAGCACGTCGAGGCGCACGGATTCTCGGTGGTGCGTGAATTCGTGGGACATGGCATTGGCGCCAAGCTGCACGAGGAGCCGCAGATTCCGAATTACGGTCCGCCTGGACGCGGACCGCGATTGGCGGAAGGCATGGTGCTCGCGATTGAGCCGATGGTCAATGCGGGCAAACCGGCGGTGAAGGTGCTCGGCGACGGCTGGACGGCGGTGACGAAGGACGGCAGCTTGTCTGCGCATTTTGAACATACCGTTGTCGTGACCGCGCAGGGATGCCGGATTCTGACCCTGGCCGCCGAAGGGGAAGAGACCGGGCTGACGCCGGGTCCCACCACCGCCGCTGCCAGTTACGGTAGTTGAGCACGGCTTAGCCTTGCCACCGAATGAGGCGGAAGGGATCGTCATCGAGCTGCTGCCCAGTCAGTTGGTGAAGGTGCAGCTCGAAGGGCATCAGGTGATCGCGCATTTGCGCGAGCCGGTGCACCGCAATTTCATTCGCGTACTGGTTGGCGATCGCGTTCGCGTAGCGCTCCTGCCGGGAGATCGCAGCCGCGGGAGAGTAGTGGAGAAGTTGTCATGAAGGTTCGAGCTTCGGTGAAAAGAATGTGCGACAAGTGCAAGATCGTGCGGCGCGGCGGAGTGGTGCGCGTGATCTGCACGAATCAGAAACATAAGCAACGGCAGGGATAAGGGAATTGCAGATTGCAGATTGGCCATTGCAGATTGTCAATTGAATAAATCCAATCTGTCCTCTGCAATCAGCAATCTGAAATCTCGGAGAACACGATATGGCACGCATTGCAGGTGTTGATCTCCCGCGAACCAAGCGGGTCGAGATCGGGCTGACCTATATCTACGGCATTGGCCGTCATCGCTCGAACCTGATTCTTCAGTCGGCGGGCGTCACCTCCGATATCCGCGTCAAGGACCTGAGCGAAGACGATGTCCGCAAGATCAGCCGTGTGATCGAGGAGCAGGGCGGGGTCGAGGGCGATCTGCGCAAGGAAATCTCGATGAACATCAAACGGCTCATCGAGATCGGCAGCTATCGCGGCGCGCGTCACCGGCGCAATCTGCCGGTGCGAGGCCAGCGGACGCGCACGAACGCCCGGACGCGTAAGGGCCCGCGCAAGGGCGCAGTGGCGAAGAAGAAGACAGTGTAGTTACAAGTTCAAAGTTCAAAGTTCAAAGTTCAAAGTTAACGGACTTTGAAAACAGAATTTGAACTTTGAATCTTGACCTTTGAAATGGTATCGACAGCGAGCGAACAAACATGGCGAAGGCAGAGACACAAGGTGGCGGCGCGGATAAGCCGACCAAGAAAAAAAAGACGTTCAAGAAGCGCGGCGAAAAGCGCGTGGTGCACCACGGGTTCGTGCACATTCAGGCGTCATTCAACAACACGCTGGTGACGATCACCGATGCCGACGGGGCTGTGGTGGCGTGGTCGAGCGCGGGCGCGATCGGCTTCAAGGGCTCGCGCAAGGGGACGCCCTTTGCCGCCACGCAGGCCGCGCTCAACGCCACCAACGCAGCCAAGGCGTTTGGCATGCGTTCCTGCGAAGTGCTGGTCAAGGGGCCGGGCTCCGGCCGCGAATCGGCGATCCGTGCGCTCTCAACCGCGGGTCTCGAAGTGAAGTCGATCCGCGACGTGACCCCGATTCCGCACAACGGGTGTAGGCCGCCGAAAAGACGGCGTGTGTAAGTTACAAGTTCTGAACTTTGAACTTTGAACTGTGAACTGTGAACTGTGAACTGACAAGGATCAGAGAAAAAGATGGCTCGATATAACGGACCCGTCTGCAGACTGTGCCGCCGTGAGGGAATGAAACTGTTCCTCAAGGGTGAGCGCTGCTACACGGAAAAGTGCGCGATTGAAAAGCGCAACGTGCCGCCAGGCCAGCATGGCCGCACGCGCAAGGCCAAGCTTGTCGGCTACGGTGTGCAGCTGCGCGAGAAGCAGAAGGTCAAGCGTATTTACGGTGTGCTGGAAGATCAGTTCCGCCGCTACTTCGAGCAGGCGGAGCGCACACGCGGCATCACCGGCGAAACCCTTCTGCAATTGCTCGAGCGGCGGTTGGACAACGCCGTGTATCGCCTGGGCTTTGCGACCTCGCGTCCGCAGGCGCGGCAGCTGGTGCGGCACGGCCACTTCCAGGTGAACGGCCGCAAGGTCGACATCCCGTCCTACTCGGTGAAAGTGGGCGATGTTGTCACGGTGCGCGAGAGCAGTCGCAACGACGCGTCGATCCTGCATGCCGTTGAAGAGGTCAAGGGACGCGGCGTGCCGGAATGGCTCTTGCTCGAGGGCGAGATGTCGGGCAAGGTCGTGTCTGTTCCAACGCGCGAGCAGATCAATCTGCCGGTGCAGGAACAGCTGATCGTGGAGTTGTACTCGAAATGATGAAGCTTTCAGCGTTCAGCTCTCGGCTTTCAGCAAGCGCTTGCTGACAGCTGGCAGCTGATAGCTGATAGCTGATTCGCACCCACCGCTCCAACAGCTTGTCAGGCTTGCAGCGAGCGAGCGGTGATCGTTACCTGCAAGCCTGGAGGCCGGGCTGCCGGCCCGTAAGCGAAAGGACACATCGATGCTCTGGAAAGGTTTTCAGCGACCGAAGCGGCTTGAAGTCGAGCGCGAAACGCTCACCGATCGGTACGGGCGCTTTTACGCGCAGCCGTTCGAACGCGGCTTCGGCACCACGATTGGCAACGCGCTGCGCCGCGTGCTGCTCTCCTCGATCGAAGGTGCGGCGATCACCGCCGTGAAGATCGACGGCGTGTTGCACGAGTTCTCGCCCATTCCCGGGGTCGTGGAAGACGCGACCGACATCATTCTGAATCTGAAGCAGATTCCGCTGACCTGTCACGTCGATTACACGAAGACACTCTATCTGCGTGTCGATAAGGGCGGCGAAGTACGCGCACGCGACATCGAAGTCGATCACGACGTCGAGATTCTCGAACCTGATGCGCACCTTGCGACGGTCTCCGATGGCGGCAAACTGCACATGGAGCTCCGTATCAAGCGCGGACGCGGCTACGTGTCGGCGGACAAGAACTTCGACGAGGATCTCGGCATTGGCTGGATCCCGATCGATTCGGTTCACTCGCCGGTAAAGAAGGTGAACTATCTCGTCGAAGCCGCGCGTCTCGGCCAGACGACGGACTACGACAAGCTGACGTTGGATGTATGGACCAACGGGTCGGAGACGCCGCGCGATGCGGTGTCGCTGGCCGCCAAGCTGGTACGCGATCACTTGAACATCTTCGTCAACCTGGATGAAGCCGACGATCAGCCGAGCGAGGGCGGGGCCGAACCAGCGCATGCCGGGGCGACCAACGAGCATCTCGACAAGAGCGTCGAGGAGCTCGAGCTCTCGGTGCGGTCGTACAACTGTCTGAAGAACGCAAACATCCGGACCATCCGTGAGCTGGTGCAGAAAACGGAAGCCGAGATGCTCAAGACCAAGAACTTCGGGCGCAAGTCGCTCAACGAGATCAAAGAGATTCTGTCGTCAATGGGCCTGGGCCTCGGTATGAAGCTCGATCAGCCCGCCGGCGCGAATCAGGACTAGGCAAGTTGGGCAGGTAGGGCGGGTCGACCAGCCCCACTCGCCATACTGGAATGAAGCTATGAGACACAGAGTTGCCCACCGCAAGCTCGGTCGCGTCACCGAGCACCGTATCGCGCTACTGCGCAATCAGGCAGAAGCGTTGCTGCGGCACGAACGCATCGAGACGACGGTACCCAAGGCCAAGGAGCTGCGTCCGTTCGTGGAGCGCCTGATTACGATCGCCAAGCGCGGCGTAAAGGCGAACGAAGCCAATGGCCGAACCCTGACGGCACGCCGACTCGTGATGCGCGACATCGTCAACGAGGACGTCGTCGCCAAGCTGTTCGATCAGCTTGCGCCGCGTTTCAGGGAACGTCCGGGCGGCTATACCCGCATCCTCAAGCTCGGTCATCGCCGCGGCGACGCCGCGGAGGTGGCGCAGATCGAACTCCTCGGCAGTGAGTTCGATCCAAAGAAGGCCGAAGCCGAAAAGGCGGCGAAGGAAGCCGAAGGCGGAGCGCCGAAGCAGCAGAAGAGCGTCGGGGAGCGTCTCAAGGCGGCCGCGCAGAGTATTCGCGGCAGCAAGAAAGACGCGGGGAAAACCGAGGACCGCGCCAAGGCCTCCAAGCCGGCTCGTCGAGCGGCGAAGAAGACCACGACACCGCGAAAGGCTGGCGGCTCTTAGCCGAGGATCAGGTATCAGGTATCAGGTGCTGCCAGATAGCGGCGTTCTGATACCTGATACCTGCCACGCCAGCTGGCACCTGGCACCTGCCAGGTGCGACCTGCGACCTGCTGACACCTGACACCTGATGCCTGATACCTGGCACCTGACCGCGCTTGGCGGGGAACTCCATCGCCAGGCGTTCGTCTTGTACGGTAGGCTTTCGCACCATGGCACGCGTGCTGTTCGCCGCGCTCTTACTCCTCACCTCGGCGACGTCTCTTGCGGGGCAGCCGCAGGCGACGACGCCGGCACCGGCGTTAACTCTCGCCGAACAAGAACAGTTCCTGCTCAAGGCGAAGGTCGTGCGCACCAAAGGCGTCAGCACCGGCGTGACCCACACGCTGCGCGCGACGCTCTCCGACGGTCACATCACGCACGATGCGAGCATCCAGACGATCGACGAGTTCAAGCAGAGGTTCGAAAGCGATCGCGGGACCGAGTTCAACTTTCGCGACACCTGGCGCTTCAACGTGGCTGCCTATCGTCTCGATCGCCTTCTCGAGCTCGGCATGATTCCCCCCAGTGTGGAGCGCGGCTACAACGGCAAGCACGGCTCGTTCACGTGGTGGGTGGACGACGTGATGATGGACGAAACCGCGCGCTTCAAGAAGAAGATCGAGGCGCCCGATTCGGAGCGGTGGAACGCGCAGATGTGGCACGTGCGGATGTTCGACCAGCTCATTTACAACGTCGATCGCAACCTTGGCAACCTGCTGATCGATAACGACTGGCGCATCTGGATGATCGATCACTCGCGATCGTTCCGCCTGATGGACGCCCTGAAGGCGCCCGGCAATCTTGCCAAGTGCGATCGCAAGGTGGTCGAGCGACTCAAGGCGCTCGACAAGCCAACGCTGACGCAAACGATGAAGGATTATCTGGGCCCGGCGGAGATCAACGCGCTGCTCAAGCGGCGCGATGCGATCGTGCAATGGTTCGAAGCGCGGAACGGAATCTTCGACTGGGAGCGGCCGCCAAGGCCGAATCAGTGATGACGCACATCTGGCGATGTCGTGACGTAGTGATGTGGCGATGTGATGTCACGACGTTGCGATCTAGCGAGGTGTCTGGCGATGTAACGATGTGATGTAACGATGTCGCCGCGTTACATCGCTGTCTCACATCGCCACCTCACATCGCCACATCGCCCGACACATCACCACATCGCCCGACACATCACCACATCCACAGATCGCGACATTCCATCGCGACATCGCCAATCGCGACATCGCCACATGTCGCGAACGTATCCGGCTTCCGTGCGTTCGCCCTGCACACCCCGTACTCCTAGGCCGGCTCTGCTGCCTCCTGCCCCCGCTCCGCCTTCGCCGCGGCGATGATCTTAGTCTGCTGATGCTGCGGCACTTCGTCGTAGTGCGAGAACTCCATGTGGTAGGAGCCGCGGCCGCCCGTCACCGACGTGAGGTGCTGTTCGTAGGTGAGCATCTCCGCCATCGGCACCTGCGCTTTGATCACCGTCATCTGTCCGCGCGGGTCCATGCCGCTGATGCGCCCGCGCCGCCCGTTCAAGTCGCCCATCAGGTCGCCGGCGTAATCGCTCGGCGCGTACACTTCGACGTTCATAATCGGCTCGAGTAGCGTGGGTCGCGCCTTTGACATTCCGTCCTTGAAAGCCAGCCACCCCGCCGTCTTGAACGAGATTTCGTTGGAGTCGACATCGTGGTACTGGCCGTCGTACAGCACCACCCGGAAATCGACCACCGGATAGCCGGCCAGGTAGCCGCGCATGCGCGACTCCTGGATTCCCTTCTCGACGGCCGGAATGAACTGCCGCGGAATGGCGCCGCCGAAGATCTCGTCGACGAACTCGAAGTCGCTGCCGCGCGGCAGCGGTTCCATGCGGATCTTGCAGTCGCCGAACTGGCCGTGGCCGCCGCTCTGCTTCTTGTGGCGCCCGTGCGCTTCGGCGCGCGCCGTAATCGTTTCGCGGTACGGAATCCGCGGCGGTTTCAGGTTGACCTCGACGCCGAACCGCCGTTTCAGCTTCGCCACCGTGACCTCGATGTGCAGCTGTCCCTGCCCGGCCAGCAGCAATTCGTGGGTCTGCGGATCGCGTGAATAGCGAATGGTCGGATCTTCTTCCTCGAGGCGATGCATCGAGGTGCTGATCTTGTCTTCGTCGCCGCGGCTCTTCGGCTCGATCGCATAGGCGAGCACCGGCTCCGGGAAGGTCATCGGCGCGAATGTGATCCCGGACGCTTTGTCCGCGATCGTGTCGTTGGTGCGCGTGTCCTTGAGTTTTGCCACCGCGCCGAGATCGCCGGCGCGAATCTCGGGCACGTTGGTCTGCGTCTTGCCCTGCATCGCCACCAGGTGGCCGACGCGCTCCTGTGTCCCCTGGGTCGCGTTCTGCACCGTGGTATCCGACTTCAGAGAACCCTGATACACGCGGAACATGGTGATGCGTCCGGCGAATTGATCGGCCACCGTCTTCCACACGAATGCCGCGTACGGCGCCTTGTCGTCGGCCGGCTTCGAGACTTCGTCTCCTGACGCAGCAAGCGCCTTGAACGGGCGATCGGCGGGCGAGGGCGCGTAGGCGAGCACCGCATCGAGCAGCGTCTGGGCGCCCATATTGGCCAGACCCGCCGTGCACACGAGCGGGAAAATCTTGGCGCTGTGCGTGGCGCTCTTGAGGCCGCTCACGAGCTCGTCCTGTGAGAGCGTGCCGGCGTCGAAGAACTTCTCCATCAGCGCTTCGTCGGCTTCGGCGACCATTTCAATCAACTGGTCGCGAGCCGCCGTGGTGGCATCGCTCATCTCGGCCGGCACCGCGCCTTCGGTCATCTTGCCCGAGCCGTCGGTTGCAAACGTGTAGGCCTTCATCGAAACGAGATCGACCACGCCTTTGAAATCTTTCTCCTCGCCAATCGGTAACTGGATGGGGATGATCGTGCGGCCGAGCGCCTGATGCAGCGAGTCGAGGGATCGCGCGAGCGACGCGCGCTCGCGATCGAGGCGGTTGAGCACGATGATGCGCGGAAGATCCAGCTGCTGGGCGGCCTCCCACGCCTTCTCCGTTTGCACCTCGACGCCCGCGACGGCGTCAATGACGACGAGCGCCGCATCGGCCACGCGCAACGCCGCGCGCGTGTCGCTGAAGAAATTCCCGAATCCCGGCGTATCGATGAAATTGATCTTGGTTTTGTTCCACTCGGCGTAAGCGAGCGTGGCGGAGAGGGTATGTTTGCGCGCGACTTCTTCTTCGTCGTAATCGGTCGTTGTCGTCCCATCGTCCACTCTGCCCAGCCGGTTCATCATGCCGGAGGTAAAGAGCAGTGCGGATACCAATTGGGTTTTGCCGCTGCCGCTGTGGCCGACGAGTGCCACGTTGCGGATGCTGGCGCCGTCATAAACCTTCATAGCGCTATCCCTCTCACGAGCTGGAATGAGCAGCTCGTACGCGCATCATATAAGTTCAAAATTCAAAGTTCAAAGTTCAAAGTTGAGAACTCCAAAAACTCACGTTGAACTTTTGAACTTTGAACTTGGAACTACTCGTAGCGGAGCGCTTCAATCGGGTTCAGACGAGCCGCGCGCCAGGCAGGGAACATCCCGAAGAAAACGCCGACGCCCGCAGAGAATCCCAGCCCAAGGGCGAAGGACCACCAGGGCAGCGAGATCGGGAAGCCGGATGCGAGATTGACCAGCAGACCGATGCCGCTCCCGAGCGCAATGCCGATGACACCGCCAATGCTCGTGAGCACGGCCGCCTCGATCAGGAACTGGACCAGGATTTCGCGCCGGCGTGCACCAATGGCCATGCGTACACCGATCTCGCGCGTGCGCTCGGTCACCGAGATCGTCATGATCGCCATCACGCCGATGCCGCCGACCATCAAGGCAATCGACGAGATCACCACGAGCGACAGCAGCACCGCCTGCGACACGCGCTCCCAGACCTTGAGGGCAGCGTCCTGTGTCACGATGTCGAAGTCGTTGGGCTTGTCGAGCGTCAGGCCATGGCGGATGCGCATGATCTCCTCGACCTCGGTCATCGCCTCGGCCTGCGTCGCCCATTCGTGCGGGACCACGGCCACCATGACGCTGCGACCGCCAAACGGGCCGGTCCGCAGCTTTTCAGAACCGAACTGCTTGCGCCAACTGGTGTAGGGGATGATGACGAAATCGTCTGAGCTCGGCCCGAAGCCCAGACCAGGTCGCTTGCCGATCACGCCGGCAACGGTGTACTCGATGGCGCCGATGCGGACTTTTTTCCCCACCGGGTCCATTCCCTTCTTTTCGAACAGCGCCTCGAAAGGCCCGTAGCCGAGAACCGCAACGTTGCGGCGATGCTGGACCTCTTGCTCCGTGAATGAACGCCCGGCGACGATTTTCGCGAAGTTGATGTCGACGAACAGCTCACTCGTGCCCATGATCGGCATCGGCGCCGTGCGCTCGTTGCGATAGAAAATGCGTTCCATCGTGGGCTGGCCGCCGCCCGCACCGAGCCATGTGTCAACCAGCGCGATCTTGGTTGACAGCCGCTTGATGGCTTCGCCGTCGTCCACGGTAACAGCGGGACGCCGTAAGAGATCGACAAATGCCGCGCCGGAGGACAAGCTGATCGCGCTGAAACGCGCCACGAACATCGTCCTCGGTCCAAGCGCCATGATGGTGCTGCGCAGCGATTGATCGAAGCCGCGAATGAGCGACGTCATCCCGACAATGGAGGTGATTCCGATCACGACGCCGAGAATGGTCAGCACCGATCGCATCGTGTTGGCGCGCAGCGTGTCGAGCGCCATGACCGCGGTCTCTTTGAACAGGGCGATTTGCGACGTGAAGCGGCCCATTACTCTCGCCTCAGCGCCTCGATCGGATCGAGCATGGCAGCACGCCGCGCCGGATACCACCCGAAGAACAATCCGACCAATCCGGTAATCACCACCCCGAGCGCCACCGACCACATCTCCAGCGTCGCTGGCAGCGGCGTCACTGCCGACAGACCGCGCGCGAACAACGCGCCAATGAAAATGCCGATCACGCCGCCGGTCAGCGAGAGCGTGATCGATTCGGTGAGGACCTGCGACATGATGTCGCGGCGCTTGGCGCCGAGCGCTTTGCGCAGCCCGATCTCGCGCGTGCGCTCGCTCACCACCATCAACATGATGTTCATGATGACGATGCCGCCTACCACCAACGACAAGGCGACGACGCCGACGAGCACGGCGAACATGCCGGCGGTCGCCTGGGTGTAAATGTCGAGCACGGCGTCGGAGGCCACCAGTCCAAAGTTGTCGTCGTCGCGCGGTTTCAGGCGGCGCTCGATCCGCAACGCCATGCGGGCCTGGTCGCGCGCCTCGCTGACGACCGCCGCGCTGCGCGGCTTCACCATCAGCGCGAGAGACTGCCGGTAACCGAACAGCTTCTGATAATGGCCGAGAGGAATCACGACGAACTCGTCGAACGAGTTGCCGAAGAACGCCCCCTTCTTCTTGCTGACGCCGACCACCGTAAACGGGAGGCCCGCAATCTTGATCACCTTGTCGAGCGGGTCCTCCGAGGCAAACAGGCGATCGGCGGTTTGCCAGCCGAGAAGCGCGACCGGGCGGCTTCGCTCGATCTCGATCGGATTGATCATGCGCCCGCGCTCGGCGTCGAAGGTGGAAAACTCGATGTAGTCCTCGCTCACCCCTTGCACCTGGATCGACTGCAGCTCCTCGTCGCGGTAAGCGACCGTCGTCGACGTCTGTGCCTGCGCCATGACGGCATCAATCGAGGTGGCGTACTTGCGAATCGCCTGCGCGTCAGCAAGCGTCACACGCGGATTGTTGCGCTGCTTGTCGGCTTCGTCCTGATTGCGGACGATGCCAGTGCGCTGAATGGTGAACGAGTCGGCGCCGAGGTCGGACACGATCGCGTTGGTCACGGCGCTGTTGACGCCTTGAATCAACGACACCACCGTGATGATCGACGACACGGCGACGATGTTCCCGAGCAGCGTCAGGAGCGAACGCAGCTTGTTCGCCCAGATCGACGCGAGCGCGAGCTTGACCGACTCGAAGATTTGCGACATTACTTGCCTGGCTGATTCACCTTCACGAGATCGCCGTCATACATGTTTCGGACGGTGTCGAATGGCCCCGTGATTACCCGATCACCGTCCTTGAGCCCCGACGTCACCTCGAAGTAGCGCTCGCCGGCAATGCCGACTTTCACCGCCACGAACACGGCCTTGTTGTCGCGAATCACGAACACGCCCTCGGTTTCTTCGCGCTTTTGACCGGGCTTGAGTTCCGTGTTCGTCGAGGCCGAGACCGGCGGTGTCACGCTTGGTCCAAAACGGAAACGGGACGGCTTGGGCGGGCGCGGCTCGTGAATGACGTTGCCCTTCTCGTCGTAGAGGAGCTCGCGCACCGTGAGCGCCTGGATCGGCACCGCCACCGCCTGCGGCCGTTTCTCCGTCGTGATCTCCGCCGTGCACGTGAACCCGGGACGCACTTCCGCAATCTCGCCCTCGAGGGTCACGACCACCTTGAAATTCGTCGCCGTTCGCGTGCCCGGCGGCTGTGCGCCGGCGGCTTGAATCGGGCTGTTACCAATTTCCGAGACATGTCCCGTAAAGGTCCTGCCGTCGATCGCGTCGATCGTCACCTTTGCGGATTGCCCGATGCGCACGAGCGGAATGTCGGTTTCGTCCACTTCCACTTCGGCTTCGATCACCGACATGTCGGCAATCGTCAGCAGCACGGTTCCTGCGTTGTTCATCGTGCCGACGACCACGTTTTCGCCTTCTTCGACGTTGCGGCGCGTGACGATCCCGTCAAATGGCGATTCGAAGCGCGACTGCGCAAGAGAGTGACGGCTGCTCGACAGTCCCGCCTGCTGCTGATGCACCTGCTCCTGGCGTGTGCGGATTTCCTGTTCGCGCGCGCGCAAATCGCTTTCGCGCACATCGACTTCCGCCTGTGCGCGCTCGAGCGTCTCACGCGTCGTGAGCCCGCTCTGCCAAAGTTCCTGCTGGCGCTTGAGCGTCTGCCGCGCCAGCTCCAGATTCGCCTGTGCGCTTTGTAACTGCACGCGGGCCTGCTCGAGACCCGTGACCGCGCCTGCCACGGCGGCTTCGTCCCGGCGCACCGCGCTCTCGGCCATAATCGGATCGATTTGCAGCAGGAACTGGCCCGCCTTGACCCGGTCGCCTTCTTTCACCGCAAGCCGTGTCACCCGACCCATCGACTGCGCGCTGATGTTGACGGTCTTCTTGGGATCGATCTTGCCGGACGCCGTCACGATGGCTTCGAGATCGCGCTTGTAGATGCTCTCGGACGAAACGGTGACACCGTCATCACGGCGCCGCGAGAGTACGGCGGCCGCGATCCCGCCCATGACGACGAGCGCAATCACGACCAGGAGCCATTTCCTGCGAAACACCGTTAATTTCCTCCTATCGCCGCAATCACGCCCGCCATGACCGCCACGAAACCGAGATAGACCGCTGCTGCCGACATGGCATAGCGCCGGGTGCCGCGGCGAGTCAGCACGCCGAGGCCGATGACTACGAGCGCCAGCCACCACACCGCGAACAGATCGATCGAGCCAAAGAAACGTGCCGGCAACGTGCCTTCGTCCATACCGGGCACAACGGCGGCGAAATTCAGCGGGCTCGTCAACGATTCACGCACATAGTGAAGCGGCGTGGCAATCACGTGCCCGATGACAAGCACGACGCTCGCGTGCACCACGATGGCCAGCGCCTGCGTGAAGCGCGAATCAGTGCCCTCCGCGCGCGCGACCGCCCAGCAGGCCGTCGCCACGAGCAATGTCGCCGCGGGCGTCAGTAGCATCCGGTTGCCGCTGGCGAAGTACACCCACCAGGGCGTACGCGCTTGAAGCGCGGCGTAGTCGGCATCGGTCACCGTGCCGCCGAACATTTCGGCGACGCGCACGCGCTCGTCGACGACCGCTTGTCGTCCCACGTCGGTGCGCAGAAACGCACCGGCGCAGACACCCGCAACGATCAGGATAAAGAACCAGGTATCCAACCAGACAGGCCGATCAACGAGCTCAACCAGAGTGGATCGCGGACGCAGGACGACGCCCGCGATACGGCGGATCAACGTCTCCCCCCAACAAACAACATACGACGATTGACCACAGTCCAGTTCCTTGACACTCGTTCAAATCGCTGAATACGATGGCTTTCCCAATCGCCCTCTCTATTTTAGCTCAGTCAAAATTAATTGTTATGGCGCAAAAAATCACGGTGGCCGTGTTCGCAGTTTTGCTCGGCTTTGGCTTTGCACCGACGCTCGCAGCCCAACCGCTTGATCAGCTTGGAAATCGCGCCGCTGGAATCGGCGCCTTTGTTGCGATCGCCGATGATGCGTCGGCGGTCGCCTGGAATCCTGCTGGCTTGGTCAACGGACCAATCTTCAACATTCTGCTCGACTTAGGGCATGGAGGCGGGGAGCCTCCGTCCGTGCTCACTGCCACCGGACCGGCCGGACAAACGGGGACCCTCCTTCTCGCGGCCGGGCTCCCGCCGTTCGGAATTTCCTATTCCCGCAGCCGGCAGACCGAGCTAAGCCCTGCAGTTGGGAACCCTCCGGGCCGAGAAGATCGGCAAGTCTCTGTCCGCTCGGTGGTTACGAGCCACCTGGGGATCACCGTGCTGCAGTCGCTCGCCGACAACCTCACGGTAGGAGCGACAGCGAAGCTCGTGCGTGGCGATTTCGCCGCGCGCGACATCGCGATTCGCTCCTGGGACGAAGGATTCGACGTTGCCGAATCGCTCGCAGGACACAGTCGCACCACGGGGGATGTGGACGTCGGCGTCCTCGCATCAGCAGGCCGCATGCGGTTTGGCGTTGTCGCGCGCAATCTGGCCGCGCCGACGTTTGACGATGGGAGCGAGAACGGCAACGAGATAACGCTCGCGCGGCATGTCCGCGTCGGTGCGGCGTGGGCCGATCGCTGGCCCGGGAACTCGGGTTTGATTGTGGCGGTTGATGCTGATGTGACGCGCGTCGCTTACCCGCAAGGTGAGCGTCGCGACATAGCGGCAGGAGTGGAACGCTGGTTCCGCGGACGAACGGTCGGCATCCGTGGCGGCGTGCGTGCGAGTACCGCCGCGGGTGCGCGGCCGATCGCGAGCGCAGGCATGTCGCTGGCCGTGCGCGCGGGTACGTACGTCGAGGTTTACGCAGCGGGTGGCGATCGGGATCGGCGGTGGGGCATCGCCGGGCGATTGATGTATTGACGTTTTCGAGACCGAAACCAAATGCCAGTTCGTATCGGTGAGCTGCTTCTCAAGGAGAGGCGCATCACAGCCGAACAGCTCCAGGACGCGCTGACCTATCAGCGTACGCACGGGGGGAAGCTTGGCGCCAACCTCGTGAAGCTGGGGTATGTGAAGGATGAGGAGATCACGGCGCTGCTCTCGAAGCAGTACGGTGTGCCCTCGATCGCGCTCGGCCAATTCGAGATTGATGCGGCCGTCATCAAGCTCGTTCCAGCGGAGACGGTTCGCAAATACCAAATTGTGCCGCTGAGCCGTGCCGGCGCCACGTTGACGATCGCGATGACCGATCCGACTAACGTGTTCGCGATGGACGACGTGAAGTTCATGACCGGCTACAACGTCGAACCCGTCGTCGCGTCAGAAAACGCCGTCCTTGACTCGATCGAGAAGTACTACGGCGCCGGTATAGCGGGAAAGTTCGCAGCCGGCGGCCCTGGCGAAAGTGCACTGGAACTTGCCGCGCGCACGCTCGGCGAGATGGAAGCCGCCGAGGAGGACGACGTCGAGGTCATCGAGGACCTCGAGGAGATCAGCGCCGAGACGCTGGCGAAACAGGGCGAAGAAGCGCCCGTCATCAAGCTGGTGAACGTCATCCTGATGTCCGCCATCTCAAAGGGCGCTAGCGACATTCACATCGAGCCGTACGAAAAGGAGTACCGCATCCGCTATCGCATCGACGGCATCCTCTACAACATCATGTCGCCGTCGTTGAAGATGCGCGACGCGATCACGTCGCGCGTCAAGATCATGGCGAAGCTCGATATCGCGGAAAAGCGCCTGCCGCAGGACGGCCGCATCAAGATTCGGTTTTCCGACAACGGCTCCAGCAAAGACATCGACTTCCGCGTCTCGTGCCTGCCGACCCTGTTCGGCGAAAAAATCGTCATGCGTCTGCTCGACAAATCGAAGCTGATGCTCGACATGACGAAGCTGGGTTTCGAGGACGCGTCGCTCAAAAGGCTCGAAGTCGCGATCAACAAGCCATGGGGCATGGTACTCGTCACCGGTCCGACGGGGAGCGGCAAGACGAACACGCTCTACTCGTCGATTTCGAAGATCAACACGCCCGAAACGAACATCATGACGGCCGAAGACCCGGTCGAGTTCAACCTGCAGGGCGTCAACCAGGTGCAGGTACGGGAGAGCATCGGCCTCAACTTTGCCGCCGCGCTGCGCAGCTTCCTGCGTCAGGACCCCAACATCATTCTGGTCGGCGAAATCCGCGACTTCGAGACTGCTGAAATCGCGGTGAAGGCGGCGCTTACCGGCCACCTCGTTCTTTCGACGCTGCACACCAACGATGCGCCGAGCACGATCAACCGCTTGATGAACATGGGCATCGAGCCGTTTCTGGTCGCGAGCTCGCTCAACCTGGTGTGCGCGCAGCGCCTGGTGCGCCGCGTCTGCCAAAACTGCAAGGTCGCGGAAGACGTGCCGGCGCAGGCCCTCGAGCAAATCGGATTCACGGCCGAAGAAGCGAGAAAAGTGAAAGCGTTCAAGGGCTGCGGCTGCGAGAAGTGCAACAAGACCGGCTACAAGGGCCGCGTGGGCTTGTACGAAGTGATGGAAATCACGGACAAACTGCGCGAGCTGATTCTGGTGGGCGCGTCCGGGCTCGAGCTCCGTCGCACGGCGATCGAGGAAGGAATGGTCACGCTGCGCGGGAGCGGCCTACGCAAGATTTCCGCGGGAATGACGTCGATCGAAGAGGTCTTACGAGAAACGGTGAGATAGGCGATGCCAACCCTTCCTGAACTGTTGAAAACGACCGTCGAGATGGAGGGATCGGACCTCCACTTGAGCATTGGAACGCCGCCGCAGGTACGCGTGCATGGGCATTTGAAGCGGCTCTCTTTCCCCGACCTGGCGCCGGCCGATACCAAGGCGCTCGCCTACAGCGTGTTGACCGACGCGCAGAAGAAACGCTTCGAAGAAGCGATGGAGCTGGACTTCTCGTTCGGCATCCGCGGGATCGCGCGCTTCCGCTGCAACATGTTCAACCAGAAGGGTGCGGTTGGCGCGGTCTACCGGCAGATCCCCGAGCGGATTCGGCCGTTCGAGGAACTCGGTCTGCCGATGGTGATCTCGAAGCTGGCCGAGCGTCCACGCGGTCTCGTGCTCGTGACCGGACCCACCGGCAGCGGCAAGTCGACGACGCTGGCCGCCATGATCGACAAGATCAACACCGAACGCCACGATCACATCCTCACCATCGAGGACCCGATCGAATACCTGCATCAACACAAACGTTGTCTGGTCAATCAGCGCGAAGTCCATAGCGACACGCAGAGCTTCTCCAACGCGCTGCGCGCCGCACTGCGCGAGGACCCGGACATCGTGCTGATCGGCGAAATGCGCGATCTCGAGACGGTGGAGTCCGCCTTGAAGATTGCGGAAACGGGCCATCTGACGTTCGGCACGCTGCACACGAACTCCGCGGCGCAGACGATCAACCGCATCATCGATGTCTTTCCCGCACACCAGCAGTCGCAGATTCGCACGCAGCTCTCGCTGGTGCTCGAAGGGATCGTCTGTCAGGCGCTGTTGCCCAAAGCGAACGGACAGGGGCGCGTTGTCGCGCTCGAGATCATGGTGCCGACCTCCGGCATTCGCAACCTGATTCGCGAGGACAAGGTTCACCAGATCTACTCGGCCATGCAGACTGGTCAGGAAAAGATCGGCATGCAGACGATGAATCAGTCGCTCGCGACCTTGTATTTCAAAAAGCTGATCACGCTCGACACCGCGATAGGCGCGTCATCGCATCGCGACGAGCTGCACGAAATGATCAATCGCGGCGTCGGCGTGCTCGCCGGCGCCGGCATGGGCCGCCCAGGTGGACCCCCTCCCGGCGGGCGCCCGACCATGCAGAGGTGACGACTCATGCCTACGTTTGCATTCTCCGGCCGGACACGAGGTGGCGAAAGCGTCAACGGCGAGCGTGTCGGTGACACCATGGACGCCGTCGTTGCCGCGCTGAGACGAGAGCAGATTCTCGTCACGCGCATCACGCCGGCGCAGGCCGCGAAAGGGGCCGGTACGATCAAGGTCCGGCCGAAAGCGCCGCCGGCGAAGAACCTCGCGGTGTTCACGCGTCAGTTCTCGGTGATGATCGACGCTGGTCTGCCGCTCGTGCAGTGTCTCGACATTCTCGGCACGCAGGAAGAGGACAAGAACTTCGGTGCCGTGATTCTCCAGACGCGCGCGGACGTCGAGGGCGGTGCCTCACTTGCCGACGCGATGAAGAAGCACGCCAAGATCTTCGACCCGCTCTACACCAACATGATTGCCGCCGGCGAGGCAGGCGGTATTCTCGACGGCATTCTCAAGCGTCTCGCGGTTTACATCGAGAAGGCGGTCAAGCTGAAGAGCCAGGTCAAGTCCGCGATGATCTATCCCATCGCCGTGCTCGTCATCGCTGCGGCGGTGGTGACCGCCATCATGGTCTTCGTCATCCCCACCTTCAAGGAGCTGTTTGAAGGGCTCGGCGCGCAGCTGCCGCTGCCGACCGTGATCGTGATGAAGATCAGCGAATACATGGTGCGCTTCCTGCCGTTCTACTTGATCGGCATTGGCGCTGCCGTCTACGGCTTCAAGCGCTACTACGCGACCGACAAGGGAGAGCACGTGATCGACAAGCTCCTCCTGGGTCTTCCCGTGCTCGGTCCGATCTTGCGCAAGATTGCGGTCGCGCGCTTCTGCCGCACTCTGAGTACGTTGATTGCGTCGGGCGTGCCGATTCTCGACGGCCTCGACATCACCGCGAAAACCGCCGGCAACGTCATCGTTCAGGACGCGATCATGAGCACGCGCAAGAGCATCGAACGCGGTGAAACGATTGCGTCTCCGCTCAAGCAGACCGGCGTGTTTCCGCCGATGGTTGTCCAGATGATCGGCGTCGGCGAGGCGACCGGTGCGCTCGACACGATGCTGGCAAAGATCGCCGATTTCTACGAGGACGAGGTTGACACGGCCGTGGCCGGCATGTTGACGCTGCTCGAACCAGTGATGATCGCGTTTCTCGGCGTCGTCGTCGGCGGCATCGTGATCGCGATGTACCTGCCCATCTTCGGACTCATCTCCGAACTGGCGAGTTGATGCCCCGGCCGCTCGGTCGCCGGCTCCTATTGCTCATTACGCTGCGGCTCATCGCGGCGACGGTGCTGCTGGGGTCGGCGATCGTGGTGCAAGTCCGCGCCCCAGGGGTGTACGCGGTCAATCCTTTTTTGTTCTGATCGCCGCGGTGTACGGCGTCAGTCTGACCTTCATTCCCGCGCTGCGTTTCGCCGATCGCTTTCCGTGGCTGACCGATCTCCATTTCGCGCTCGACGTGTTCATGGTGTCGGCGGCGGTCGCGTTGACCGGCGGCGTGACTAGCTTGTTCACGTCGCTGTACGTTCTGCCGATCGTCGCCGCGAGCACCCTGCAGTTCCGCCGCGGGGCGTTACAAGTGGCTGGCCTCGGGTCGTCGTTCTACTCAAGTTTGGTGCTGGCGCAGTACACCGCGTCCAGTGGCTCGCTCGAATCGCTCGTCGGCTTTGCATTGAACACAGAGCTGCCGCCTGCGCGGGTGGCGCAGTACATGGTCGGACTCAACGTGTTCGGCCTGTTCGCGGTCGCGTTTTTGTCCGGCTCGCTCGCCGAACGCGCGCGCAGCGCAGATGTGCGGTTGGAGCGCCCGACGCCGGTATTTGCGCTCCTGCAACACTCGCAGCAGCTTGACCTGTCGGGACCGAGGAGATCGTTTCGCTATCTCGTCAAGAAATATGCACTCCGCGGATAGCCATCGGCCAGCGCCGATCCTGCTACACTGACCAGATAGGGCCGTGCCTGACGTTTCTTGTCAGAATCGATTGAGCTTTATTGTCAGACGCGCCCGCGATCGCGACGTTCCACTAGCACATCGAAAAGCATCACTCGACTCGTAAACCTTTTCGATTCTTAAAGATACAGAGCTTTCTCAATTGGCCCGCTGTGCTGGTACAGCGGTTGCTGATGAGCTCGACGGCGATGCCGCTCGAACCGTGGGCGGCGTCGCAGAGTCGAATACAACAGTCGGTAACTCGATTCCTGGGGGAATGTAACCATGCATATTCGTGACAACAAGGGCTTCACGCTGATCGAATTGCTGATCGTCGTGGCGATCATCGGGATCATCGCGGCTATCGCGGTCCCCGGTCTTCTCCGCGCCCGGATCGCCGGCAACGAGGCCTCGGCGATCGGTTCGCTTCGCGCAATCGTCTCCGGACAGGCGGATTACAACGGTCTGAACCGCGCGTATGCGGACGATCTTGCCGATCTCGCGTTGACGTGCCCTGCGGTCAGCACGCCGTTCATCTCGGCCGACCTCAACGTCGACCTCGTGGCGAAGAGCGGCTATATCTTTGACGTGAATCCAGGATCGGGCGCGGCCAGCCCCACGCCCGGTCAGTGCGGCGAAGCCAATGCGACCTCTTTCTATGCCTCGGCGACTCCCGAAACTGTGAGAGTGACAGGCAATCGTGGCTTTGCCACCAATGCTCTGATGGCACTTTGGCAGAATGTGGACGGCACGGGCACGCCGCCCGCCGATGCCGCTATGTCTGCGCCGCCGACCGCGACACAGATGCCGCTCGGCCGCTAATCGATACTCGTCGCTCGCTCCTAGCCGAAGCCGCGCAGCATGCGCTGTGCGGCTTTTGCTTTCTATATACAATCGGCCAATGACGCGACCGTTTGCGGCGATGATCGCGGTTGCGTGTGTGGGTATCGCGGGCGCGGTGATGATTCCGGTGCTCACGTATGCGCGCATGAAACGGGCGGAGCACGCGGCGCGCGACACGCTGATCGCCGTTGGCGAAGCTCAACGCGTGTTTCGACGCGCCGGAGGCCGTGGCGGCTATGCCACGGACTTTGCCAGCCTGACCACTCCCTGTCCCGGCGAGTCCCAGCCAGTGCTTACCGAGAATGTGCGATCCCCAGGCAACGGTTATGTCTTCGTGCTGCGTGCCGCGCGAGAGTCGCGAACTGCCAGCACCGACTGTCACGGCCGGACCACCGCAACCGACTTTTACGCGGCTGCACGACCCGCCGATGAAACGGCCGGCCGACAAGCCTTTGCACTGACGGCGTGGGGCCGTGTTTACGCGTTCTTCGACGGCATTGCGCCGCTTGAAACCGACATGGCGACGGGTGGTCTGGCGGTTCCGGCCGACGCATTGGACACGTTTAAGATCCCTTAGAATCGCTCTATGGCTCGTCACCACAGAACCGCGCACGCCGCCGTCGTACCTCCTGCGCCTCGAACAACGGGAATGGTGGTAGCAGCCATGGTCGGACTGGCGTTCGCAGTGGCATCCACGTGGGTGCACTACCGCATCCTGCGCGATCCGTTCTACTCGAGCGTGTGTGATGTCAACGCGACGTTCAATTGCACCGAGGCCTACACGAGCAGGTTTGGTTCGGTAGGCGGCGTGCCGGTTGCCTTGATCGGTGTCGTGTACTTCGGGTTCGTACTTGCGCTCATTGCGATCTGCCGGCGCTCGCTCACGGCTGCACAAAACGTCGGCGGCTACGTGTTTGCGCTCGCCACGCTCGGACTTGCGGGTGTGCTGTATCTCGCCTACGCCTCATTTTTCATTCTCAAAGCGGTATGCCTTCTGTGTGTCGGAAGTTACGCCGCGATCATCGCGCTGTTCCTGCTTGCAGGGGCAGCAACCCGGTATCCCATGACGAGTCTTCCCGGTCGGCTCTCGCGCGATCTGCGCACCTTGGTTCGGACCCCTGCGGCGCTCACTGCGGCGCTCGCCTTCGTCGCCGTGGCCGTCATTGCGATCGTGTTCTTCCCGAGCGAACCGATTGCGGCTTCCGCATCTTCTTCGCCCGCCCCGGAACAGGCGACGTCACCGCCCGCAGCGCAGCAGCCAAGCGGACAACTGACGCCATCGGTCAGTCAGCAGCTCGAGAACATGCTCGCAACCTCTCCGCGCGTACCAGTGATGGTGCCGACGATGGGGGCCCAGGTCGTCATCGTGAAGTTCAACGACTACATGTGTCCGCCGTGCCGGCAAACGTATCTGGAATACAAGCCGATCATCGCGAAGCTGCAACGGCAAAACCCCGGCAAGATTCTCTTCGTTACGCGTGATTTCCCATTAGATCCCGAATGCAACAGCATGGGCGGGGCGCATCTTGCCGCGTGCGAGGCTGCAGTTGCGGTCCGCCTCGCCCGAGAAAAGGGTAAAGCGGAAGCGATGGAGGATTGGCTCTTCGCCAACCAGCCGCAGCTGACGCCGGAACTCGTCAAGAGCGGTTTGCAAAGCGTGGCAGGCGTCTCCGATTTCGACGCGCGATACGTCGGCACGCTTCAACTCGTCAAGGGCGACATCAATCAGGGGCTGCAGTTGAAGGTCAACGGCACACCGACGTTCTTCATGAATGGCCTGCGATTGCCGAGTTTCCGCAGTGAGATCTTCGAAGCCGCCGTGTTGATGGAGCTCAAGCGAGTGGGAGCCGCGAAATGAATCGCGTCATATGGTTGCAATCGAGACAGAGGAGTTAAGCAAGGACTACTACCTCGGGTTTTGGCGCCCGAAGCCCTATCGCGCACTCGATCGTTTGTCGATGTCGGTCGAACAGGGCGAGGTGTTCGGATTCCTTGGACCGAACGGCGCCGGCAAAAGCACGACGCTCAAGCTGCTCATGGGCCTCATTTTTCCCACGAGCGGCACCGCACGCATCCTCGGCAAGGCAATCGGCGACCTCGGCGTACGCCACCTGATCGGGTTTCTTCCTGAGACCCCCTATTTTTACGACTACCTCACCGCCGAAGAATTGCTCGTGTATTTCGCCGGCCTGCACGGCCTGCGCGGAGCTGACTGCACGGAGCGCGTATCCGCGGTGCTCGACGAAGTCGGGCTCGGCAGAGAGCGCAGGCTGAAGCTGCGTTCCTATTCAAAAGGGATGATCCAGCGCGTCGGCGTCGCGCAGGCGCTCGTCAACGACCCGCAAATTGTGTTTTTCGATGAGCCCATGTCGGGACTGGACCCGCTCGGCAGACGCGACTTGCGGCAACTGATGCTACGGCTGCGGGACCGCGGCTGCACTGTGTTTTTCAGTTCGCACATCCTGTCGGACGCAGAGGCGCTTTGCAGCCGCGTGGCCATCCTCGCCGAGGGCAAACTCGTGGCGCAGGGTCGTCTCGCCGATATCGTCGCCTTCGAGTTGCGCGGATGGGAGCTCGTGGTGGCGAACGTGCCGCATAGCCTGCTCGAGTCGCTACGCGCGCGTGTGGCGGCGGTGACCGCGCTTTCGCACGAGCGCTACACGCTGGAGTTGTCTCCAGCGGAGCGGCCGGAAAAACTGATTCACGAGCTGACCGGGCAAGGCGTGCAGGTGGTGTCACTCAATCCTGTGCGGACAACGCTCGAGGATTATTTCGTATCTACGGTCGGGGCCACGGCTCCGCGTGACACCGCGTTTCTCGAAACGTCATGAGCGCCATTCGCCGCGTCGCACTGGCCGCCTACCGAGAATCGGTGCGCGATCGCGTCCCGCTGATGATCGTCGGCTTCGGCGTGCTGCTGGTGGGCGCGTCGTACTTGATCAGCCAGATGACAGCAGGGCAAGACATCAAGATCATCAAAGATCTTGGCCTTGCGGCGCTATCGATCCTTGGCTTGCTCATCGCCGTGTTCATCGGCATTGGGCTCGTCGCCAAAGAAGTTGAGCGCAAGAGCATCTACAGCGTGCTGAGCAAGCCGGTGACACGGGAGCAGTTTCTGCTCGGCAAATATTTCGGGCTGGTGATGACCCTGGCGGTGAATCTCGGCGCCATGTGCCTAGCGTTCTACGCGGTGCTTGGCTATCAGTACCTGGCTGCGTCGCAAGGCATGCGCGGCGCCGTTGAGGCGCCCATTCTCGATCCGCGCTTACTCATCGCCGTCGTGCTGATCTTCGGCGAGCTGACGCTCGTCACGGCCCTGGCGTTGTTCTTTTCGACCTTTTCGAGTCCGTTGCTCTCGGCCATGCTGACACTTGGATTGTGGGTTGCGGGACATTTCAACGCTGACTTGCGCCATTTCGAGGAAGTCGTCGATTCGCCGATCGCCGGAGCCGTGGCGCGCGTGTTTTATTACGTACTCCCGAATCTTGCGCCGTTCAACGTCAAAGCCGAAGTCGTGCATGGCATGCCGGTGTCGAGCGCCCACGTGTTGCTCACGCTCGCGTATGCCGTTGTCTACGTGGCCGTCCTGCTGCTCGCGTCGATCGCCATTTTCCGGCGGCGCGATTTCAAGTGATGCGCACGTCGCAGATATTGATCGCCATTGCCGTGTTAATAGCCGTCTCAATTGGCTTGCAAGTACGCCGCGACCAGGGATGGCAGGCGTACGAGCCCAGGACACCTGTCCTCTGGTTGCAAGCCGGTCCCGCGATGGAGCGCGTGGCGCTGGGTTACGACGCGCTCGCGTCCGACGTCTACTGGATGCGCGCCGTGGTCTACTTCGGCCGCCAGCGGCTCTCGCAGGTCGAAGGGAAAAACTATGACCTGCTGTATCCATACCTCGATCTCGTCACTTCGCTCGATCCGCACTTCTTGGTCGCCTATCGCTTTGGCGCCTTCTTTCTGTCAGAGAAGTACCCCGAAGGGCCGAATCGTCCCGATCTCGCGATCGCGCTCTTGATGCGCGGCATGGAGCAGAACCCGGCGCGATGGGAGTTTTCGCACGACATCGCGTTTGTCTACTACTTCAACTACGCGAATTATTCCGAGGCAGCGGCATGGTTCAATCGTGCGAGCGAACTGCCGGGTGCACCGATCTGGCTGCGCACCATGGCCGCGACGACGCTTGCCCGCGGCGGCGAGCGTGACGCGTCGCGCCTGCTGTGGCGTGAGTTGTACAAAGCCGCTGATAACGAGACGATTAAAGAAACAGCGGCGTTGCGCTTGGCGCAGCTCGACACGTTTGACGTGATCGATCAGCTCAATCCGATCCTCTGGCGCTACAAAGGCCGCACCGGACACTTTCCACCGGACTGGGGCGCGGTCGTCTCGGCCCGCCTGCTGCGAGCCGTTCCGAGCGATCCGACAGGAGAGCCGTTGTTCCTGGATACGGTGAACGAGGACGTCCGCATTGCGCGGACCTCCAAGCTCTGGCCCGTGCCCCAGGGCGTGGAACAGTACGGCCAGTGATGCCTTTGCCAGCCCTGATCCTCGTCACAGCGGCGCTCGGCCTCGCCGTCGGCAGTTTCCTCAACGTTTGCATCTATCGCATACCGCGCGGGCAGTCGCTGATCTACCCGCCGTCGCGCTGCCCTCGTTGCGGGAATGACATCGCCTGGTACGACAACGTTCCAGTGTTGGGCTGGCTGATGCTGCGCGGGCATTGCCGCAAATGCGGCGAACCGATTTCGATTCAGTACCCCATCATCGAGTTCATCACGGCTCTTGCCGCTGTCGTGGTCGTGCTCGTGACCCCGCCAGGTCCACTCCTCGCCAGCCGTCTGACGTTAACGGCCATCCTGATCGTGCTGTTCGTCATCGATCTCGAGCTTCAGATTCTGCCCAATGTCATCACCTTGCCGGGCATCGCGATTGGGTTTCTCTTCAGCCTCATCGCGCAGCCGGGACCTCGTGCATCGCTTGCCGGCATCCTGCTCGGCGCAGGCGTGCTCTACGGCATTGCCGCGGTCTATTACGCCGTTCGCAAAGAAGAAGGGATGGGAATGGGCGACGTCAAGATGTTGGCCATGATCGGCGCGTTTCTCGGTTGGCGTGCCGTCCTCCTCACGCTGGTGCTCTCGTCGTTTGCCGGCGCGCTGATCGGGGTTGTTCTCATGCGCGCGTCAGCGAAGGGGCTGCGCTACGCGCTGCCGTTCGGTACGTTCCTCGCGCTCGGTGCGTTTGTCACCATGCTGATGGGCGACAGCCTGCTGGCGTGGTATCTCGGTTTCCTCGACGACTCACGATGAATGCCAACGCGTACGCGTCAGCGCCCTACTCATAACCGCTCGGTTCGCTCGGCGCGCTGCGGCTGAGATTGGGCGTTGTTTTGCAGCCCAGCCTTGGTTCGCCGTTCTACGCCAACCTCTATGCGTTCAGCTTCATCGGTGGGCCCGCGTATGACACAGCGCCACAGGATCCTGAAGTGCCACGCGTCCAAGCGCTCCTCGACGCGCTCAGTTCGACCACAGCCGCGAACTCGAATTAACCTGTCGTGGCGGGGCTTCAGCCCCGCCATCTACCCTTAGATCGTCTGATCGCGGAAATTACGCGCCCCCACCGCGCGGGCGATCGCAATTCCTGCGTCTCACCAACTTCATGCCACGGCGCATGGCGCTGTCCGTTGGACAAATCGCAAAAAGAGCCCCAAACGCGTCCAGGCCCGGGGGTTGCACTAAGGAGTCGACACTATGACTCCCTCAGCACGCCCACAGAATGGGTTCACGCTCGTCGAAGCGATCGTGGCCACCGCGATCGTCGCCACCGCCATCGTCGCGCTCGCACACCTCTTTACGATTGGCGCGACGCAAGCTCTGAGAACTCGCAGCGCCTTGCTCGCGATTACAGCGGCGCAGGGGAAACTCCGTCAACTACAAGCCATGACGTGGAGCTACGGTGCTGAAGCGCCGGAGCTCGCGTTATCGCCTCCGCGTGCGCTGCTCGAAAACGCCTCCGGCTATGTCGAGTACTTGGACCGGGCAACAAGTGTGCTCGACGCGAGCGAGCGCGACCGCGCTTCCTTTTTTCGCCGCTGGGCCATTCGACCTCTGAACTCCACTGACCCGGACACGCTGGTGTTGCAGGTGTGCGTTTATGGTTCGCCGAACGCCGACCCGCCTGGTGCGTGCGTCGCATCCATTCGGACACGCCGGCCATGAGCGATCGCGGTTTTACACTCGTCGAGCTCCTCGTCGCGTGCGCCGTCCTGATGGTCGTCATTGCCGCGATTACCACGCTCGCGTCTCCAATTCACCATGCGATCGATCGCAGCCTCGCCGACGGTGATCTCGTGGCAAGAGCGCGGATGGCGCTGGCTTCTGTTGTTGACGACTTGCAGCAGGCGGGTAATGGGGTCGCCATCGGTGAACCGGCGGGCACGCTGCATGATGCCGTGCCCGCGATCGTGCTGCGACGTTCACTCGATGACGGCACGATGCAGGCACCGTTGACAGCAGTGTCGATCACGCGCGTGCTGCCGCTTGCGCAAGGTGTGCTCGCCGACGCAGTTGCGGAGGATGCGGTCACGCTGCCGCTCGATCCGGCTGCGCCCTGCGCCCTGCAGAACGCCACCTGTGGCTTTTCCGCCGGCAACCGCGGCGTCGTTGTCGCGGCGTTGACGGCCAGAGACGTTGTCGTCAACAGCGCCGACCCGGCCACGAGCACAATTGCATTGGCTGCGCCGGTTGGGGTCGCCTTCCCTCGGGGGGCTGCGGTGATCGGGGTCGAACAGGCGACCTACGGCCTCCGTGCAGCCGCCGACGGGAGCAACAGGCTTGTGCGCGTGACTTCGGGCGGCGCAGAGCAGCCGATTGCCGATCACGTTGTTGATTTTGAACTGGCAATGGCCGATCCAGTGGCACCGGCGTCAGGTGTGCAGCGTATCGACGTCCGGCTACGCGTCGAAGCAGCCTCTGCCGATCTGCGAGGACCGGAAGGGGCGCTCTTCCGTCGCGCAGGTACCACCCGCTCGCCGCGCGCATGGGTGCCCGATATCGAAGTGCGGACATCGGTCGCGCTCCGGATCAAGTGATCGCCGTGCGTCAAAAACCACGGCTTAATCTCTGGGACCGATCACATGGCCGTGAGGAGCGCGGTGTCGCGCTCGTCATCACGTTGATCGTTCTGGCACTCTTCTCCGCCCTTGGTCTCGCTCTTGTGCTGACCAGCGCAACAGAGCGACTCACAGGCGCCAATTACGCAGACAGCGTCGATAGCCTCGACGCGGCAGAGGCGGCGTTGGAGTTGGCCGCGCGCGAGCTCGCCGGTATCGACGACTGGAACGCGGTTCTATCGGGATCGCGTCAGTCGCGGTTGACCGACGGGGCGCCGTCGGGACTGCGATCGCTGCCGCCGCTTTCGATCGATCTGACGGCCTTGACCAGTCAGCTCACATGCGGCAGCCGCAGCTGCACGGACGCGGCCATTCGTACCAGCACCGCGGAGAGGCCGTGGGGCAGCAACAACGCTCGCTGGCAGCCGTTCGTGTACGGTCCGCTCGCGGCGTTCACGGATGTGCCTGACGTATTCCGCGGTGCTTACGTCGTGGTGTGGATTGGAGACGATGCCCGCGAGAGGGACGGCGATCCGCTCGTGGATGGCGGCGCCGGCCAAGAAGGACGCAACGTGGTGCGCGCCAGGGCAGAAGCGTTCGTACGCGGAGGATCGCGGCGCGCGATCGAAGCAGACTTCGTGCGGCCGTGTGAAATTGTAGGCGGCACGATCGCGTGTAGATCCGGCATTCATGTGCAGTCGTGGCGCGTTTCGTCGGGCGCGATTCCTTGACCGCTCTACGCATGAGGTCGTACGATCGTGCCGATAATTCCGTGTAGGTATGACCATGAGAAAAATCGCCTTCGTGATTGTTGCGCTGCTGGCTGCGGTGACGTTTCGTGTGGCGGCGCAGTCCACGCCCAGCCTGGTGGACGTGGCAAAAACGGAAGAGGCGCGCCGCAAGGCGATCAAGCGGCCGGCCAAGAAGTACACCAACGAAGATCTGCGCGCCGATTTCACCGCGTCGCGCGCGATGAACGCATCGCCGTCCGAACCGGACACACGCGTGCCTTCGCTCAACCTGCCTGCCGGCAAGGCGGAAGAGGAGCCGGCGAAAGATCAGGCGTACTGGAGCGCGCGTATCAACGCCGCGCGCGCCGCCCTCGATCGCAGCAAGGTGTTTGCCGACGCCCTGCAGAGTCGAATCAACGCGCTTACGACCGATTTCGTCAATCGCGACGACCCGGCGCAGCGCCAGCAACTGTCGCTCGAGCGTCAGCGCGCGATGGCGGAACTCGATCGCGTCAGCAAGGAGATCGCGGAGCAGACGAAGGCAATCGCTGATATTCAGGAAGAAGCTCGGAAGGCTGGTGTTCCTCCGGGGTGGTTGCGGTAGGCTTCAAGGCCGGGCTAAAGCCCGGCCCCACTACCGCGGGATTCGGCAATTTGTGTCTTGATTGATCGGTCGTACGGCCTGGCTCTAGTCGGGCTTCCTCCATGTCCTTTCCCATCCTTCTCGTCGAAGATAAAGATTCGCTTCGCGTCATGATGCGCCACGCGCTCGAATCGCAGGGCCATCTGGTCATCGAGGCGCGCGATCAAAGCGAGGCGGTCGAGCGCCTGCGCCAAACCCCGCCGGCCGGTTTTGTCCGACCTGCGCCTGCCCGCCGGCGATGGGCTTGGCGTCCTCAAAGCGGCCAAGGATGTCGATCCGGAGCTGCCGGTGATTGTGATGACCGCGTTTGGCGGCATTCAGGACGCCGTGGCGGCGATGAAAGCAGGCGCGATGGACTTTCTCGCCAAGCCGGTCGATCCCGACCACCTGCTGCTGCGCGTGGAACGGGCACTCGCGCAGCGGCGTCTCGTGAGCGAGTATGCGCTCCTCAAAGAAGAGCTCGCGCAGCGTCGCGGTGCACCGACGATCATCGGTGAGGCGGCTGCGCTGAAGCAGGTATCGCAGGCGGTACAACGCGCGGCCGGCACTGATACAACAGTGCTGCTCGAGGGCGAGAGCGGCACCGGCAAAGAGTTGTTTGCGCGCGCGCTCCACGCGCTCAGCCCGCGCGCGAACGGACCGTTTGTGGCGATCAACTGCGCCGCCATACCCGACAATCTGCTGGAAGCCGAGCTCTTCGGCTACGAGAAGGGCGCCTTTACGGGCGCCACGCAGCGGAAACTGGGGAAGTTTGAAGTCGCCAATCGCGGCACGTTGTTTCTCGATGAAATCGGCGAGCTGCCGCTCGCGCTACAAGGCAAGATTCTGCGCGCGCTCGAAGAGCGCACGTTCGATCGGCTGGGAGCGACGGCGGCGGTCAAGGTGGATGTTCGCGTCGTGGCGGCAACCAATCGCGTGTTGAAGCAGGCAGTGGCCGCTCGCCAGTTCCGGGAAGATCTGTTTTTCCGGCTCTCGGTTTTTCCGATCGAGATCCCGCCCCTGCGCGAACGGCCGGAAGACATCCCTATTCTCGCGCGTCACTTCATCGAGCGTGGCTGCCGCGACCTGGGCAAGCCTCCTCTTGCGCTTGCGCCGAGCGCGCTCGATGCACTGACATCGTATTCGTGGCCCGGGAACGTGCGCGAGTTGCAGAATTGCCTCGAGCGCGCCGTGATCCTCGCGGATGGCGGGACGATTCATCCGAGCCACCTCAATCTCGCCGCCGAACGTGTGCCGGTCGCGGCGAGCGACTCGCCGCTTGCGAGCGTGGATTATTCGGGAAGCCTCGCCGACGTCACGCGCCGCGTGACCGAAGCCGCCGAGCGCGAGGCGATCGCACGGGCGCTGCAGCAAGCAAACGGAGACGCCGCCCGCGCCGCCGAGCGCCTTCAGATTGGGTTCAAAGCGTTGACGGCGAAATTGAAGCAGTACGGCCTGTAAGGAGGCCGCGGCTACCCGTCCGTCACCTGTGCGGCCGCGAACTTCAGGTCCGCCCCGGTTTCGTTCCCGCCTTCGCTCGGCGCGACGTTCCCGAGCTTGGGCGGGGCAAGCTTGTTAGCTTTTCTTCACCCCGATCGCCTTGACCGCCACCCTCAACTCCTTCTCCGTCACATCCTTGATCGTCATCGTCTGTCCGATATCGGTGGCGGCAATGAAATGAAGCGTTCCCGCAACGATCTTCTTGTCGTGTGCGATTGCGGCGACGATTTCTTTGCCCGATAGATCGGCGACCGGCGGAAGGGGACCGAGCTTGGCGATCATGTCGCTCAGCCGGTCGCGGGCGCCGGCCGGCGTGACACCCCGAGCTACACCGAGGTGCATGGCGGCCAGCATGCCGTAGGCGACAGCTTCGCCGTGACGGAAGCGGCGGTATTTGGTGGCCGCTTCGAGCGCGTGCCCGATGGTGTGACCGAAGTTCAGCACGCGGCGCAGTCCCGACTCGCGTTCATCGGCCGAGACGATATCGGCCTTGATGCGGCACGACTCGGCCACGACAGAGGCGACGGCGTTTTCATCGCGCGCGAAGAGCACCGGAAGCGTATTTGCGACCTGATCGAAGAGCGCCGGGCTTGCAATCACCCCGTACTTCACGACCTCGTACAAGCCGGCACGAAACTCGCGGCGAGGCAGCGTGGCCAGCACCGATGGATCGGCGACGACTAGACGTGGGGCGTGGAACGCGCCGATCAGGTTCTTGCCGAGCGGGTGATTGATCCCCACTTTGCCGCCGATGGCGCTGTCCACCTGCGCCATGACTGTCGTCGGAACCTGCACGAGTCGCACACCGCGAAGGTAGGTGGCAGCGGCGAATCCCACGAGGTCGCCGATCACGCCGCCACCGACGGCGACGATCACCGTCGATCGATCGGCGCCGAGTGAAATCAATGCTTCGTAGACACGTCCGACGGTGACGCTGTTCTTGAAGCGTTCGCCGTCAGGGACCAAGATCGGTTGAGGTTCGGTCGCGGCGCGCTTGATCGCGTCGCTATGCAGGTTCCAGACAATCGGACTCGAGACGATGATGCGGCGCGGGCCGAGGCCGGATTGATCGAGCAGCCGAGGCAGCGACGCGAGCGCGCCCGCTCCGATCACCACGGGATACGCACCAGCGCCGGCAGCCACCTCGATCCGAGTAGGCGGCATTTATGCGAATGGTAGGATAGCACCCTGCGCCTCCAGACCGATTTCCTCATCATTGGCAGCGGCATTGCCGGTCTTCGCGCTGCCATCGACCTGGCGCCGCACGGCCGCGTGCTCATTCTCACCAAGGCCGATCCCACCGAGAGCAACACCGGTTATGCGCAGGGCGGCATCGCGGCTGCGATCGGTCCCGAGGATTCTCCAGAAGAGCATTTTGCCGACACCATGGCGGCGGGCGACGGCTTGTGCGACGAACGCGCGGTGCGCGTGCTCGTCGAGGAGGGCATTGGCTACGTCGAAGAGCTTGTCTCGTGGGGCGTGCAGTTCGATCGCGACCAGCACGGCGCGATCGCGCTGGGCCGCGAAGCCGCCCATCGCGTGCGCCGCGTGTTGCACGCGCGTGACGCCACCGGCCGCGAGATCGGTCGGCTGCTCTGGTCGAAGGTGTCGGCCAATCCGGCAGTGAGCGTGTGTAATCACACCCGCGCGGTTGCACTCGATGTCGCTGGCGGCCAGTGCACTGGCGCTCGGTTTGTCGAGGGTCCTGACGAGAAGCAGGTCGTGGCGCGCGCAACGCTGCTGGCAACCGGTGGGGCCGGACAGGTCTTCAGCGAAACGACGAACCCGCCGATCGCGACCGGCGACGGCGTCGCGCTCGCCTGGCGAGCTGGCGCGCGGGTGGCCGATCTCGAGTTCGTGCAGTTTCATCCAACCGCGCTGAACGTTCCTGGTGCGCCGCGGTTTCTCCTGTCGGAAGCGTTGCGTGGTGAGGGTGCCTGGCTGGTCAACGACGCAGGTGAGCGGTTCATGACGCGCTATGCCGCGGCCGGCGATCTTGCGCGGCGCGATGTCGTGTCGCGCGCCATCGTCCGCGAAACGGCCGCTTCCGGCAGGCGGGTTTATCTGTCACTGCAGCATCTCGACCCGGACTTTGTGCACGCGCGGTTTCCGACGATTGCCGCCGTGTGCCAGTCCGCGGGCCTCGATCTCGCGCGCGATCCGATCCCCGTTGGTCCGGCCGCGCACTACATGATGGGCGGTGTCGAAACCGACATCTGGGCGAGAACAACGCTGCCGGCTCTCTTCGCCGCCGGCGAGGTTGCGTGCACCGGTGTGCATGGCGCAAACCGGCTGGCGAGTAATTCACTGCTTGAAGGTTTGGTGTTCGGCGCGCGCGCCGCGAAGGCGATGCTCGAACCTCCGACGGCTGGCGGAATGGAGAATTGCAGACTGGCTGACGAAGGCCGCGTCGGCGAGGTCGCGCCGGAGCTCGCGGCTGAATCCCGCGCGAGCGGAGGCGAAGAGGTCGAGATTCGGGCACTAATGTGGAATCAGGTGGGGCTGCTGCGCGCGGCGGATTCGCTGCGCCACGCAGTGAATCAACTCGAAGAGTGGCGCGACGCCTCGCCGCTCGCCACGGTCGGCTGGCTGATCGCCCGCGCCGCGCTCCGCCGCGAGGAATCGCGCGGCGGGCATCGCCGCGAGGATTTCCCCGCGAAAGACGATGTAAACTGGAAGTTTCACGTTGCTGAAGGAAGGCGTACCTAACCACCTTCGCCAAGCCTACGGCGGTTCCGCCGACGCTTGAGCAGAGGCGGAAGGTGCGCCCATCGCGGCTTTGCCGCGCCTGAGCGGAAGAGCAATGGCGGGGCTTCAGCCCCGCCTGGACAACCATGGTTGAAAAAGCGAAGAGCGCTGAAGCGTTTGTGACCGAGATCACGCCTCAATCAGAAGATTTTTCCCGCTGGTATCTCGACGTGGTACGCCGCGCGGAACTGGCTGACTATTCGCCGGTCAAAGGCTGCATGGTCATCCGGCCCTATGGCTATGCGATGTGGGAGCACATCCAGCGCGAGCTGGACACGCGGATCAAGGCCACCGGGCACGTCAACGCCTACTTTCCGCTCTTCATCCCAGAGAGCCTGCTGATGCGCGAAGCGGAGCATGTTGAAGGCTTCGCGCCGCAAGTGGCCTGGGTCACCAAAGGCGGGACGGAAGAACTCGAGGAAAAACTGATCGTCCGTCCGACGTCTGAAGCCATCATCGGCGTGATGTACCACAAGTGGATTCAGTCGTGGCGCGATCTGCCGGTCCTGATTAATCAGTGGGCCAACGTCGTTCGCTGGGAAAAGGTGACGCGGCCGTTCCTCCGAACCACAGAGTTTCTCTGGCAGGAAGGACACACGGCGCACGAGACGGCCGAGGAGGCGCAGGAGGAGACACTTAAGATCCTGGCGCTCTACAAGGAGGTGTGCGAAGACGTGCTCGCAATTCCTGTCATCGACGGTCAAAAGAGCGAGAGCGAGAAATTCGCCGGCGCGTCGACCACGTACTCCATTGAGGCGCTGATGGGCGACGGCCGCGCGTTGCAGGCCGGTACCTCACACAACCTCGGGCAGAATTTCGCGAAAGCGTTCGAGATCCAGTTCCAGGGACGCGACAAGACGCTGCAGTACGCGTGGACGACGTCGTGGGGCGTGACCACGCGCCTTATTGGCGCGGTTATCATGACCCACGGCGATGACAGCGGCCTGGTCGTTCCGCCCAAGATCGCCCCGTGGCAAGTCGTGATTGTGCCCATTCCCCGCGGCAACTGGAAAGAAACCGTGCTGCCCAAGTGCGAGGAGATTTGCAATCAGCTCGTTGCGGCAGGCATTCGTGTGCGGCTTGACGCCGACGAGACGCAAACGCCCGGCTGGAAATTCGCCGAATACGAAATGCGCGGCGTGCCGCTCCGCCTCGAAATCGGGCCCAAGGACATCGAAAAGAACGCCGTCTTCGTCGCGCGTCGCGACACCCGCGAGAAGCAGTCGATCGCGATGGATGGACTCGCCGCGCGCGTTCGCGGAATCCTGGACGAGATACAAGCCACGCTCCTGGCGCGCGCGCGCACATTCCGTGAGGAGCACACGAGCCGCACGAGCAGCTACGACGAGTTCAAGCAGATCATGGAGGGCCGTCCCGGCTTCGTGATCGCACCCTGGTGCGAGTCGGCGCAATGCGAGGCCGAGATCAAGGCCGAGACGCAGGCGACGGTCCGCAACATTCCGTTCGGACAGAGCAAGCCCAGCGGGCCGTGCATCAAGTGCAACAGACGAGCGCAAGTGTACGCGTGGTTTGCGAAAGCGTATTAGGGCGATCACGTCGGTTCCTAACGTGAGTTCCTCACGTAGGTTCCTCCCGGAGGTTCACGGCGTTGGTGCCCTATGTTCCTTGCGTACCCTGGCCTGCTTAGAACGTTCGTGAACCAACGCCGGGAGCCGACGTAGGGAACGGCGTGAACTTCGGTGAGGAACCGATGTAAGGAACCTTCGTGAGGAACGCATGTGAACTTACGTGAGGAACCCCTAAGGAACTCTCGTAAGGAACCCATGTGTTGCGCGCGCGCCTAAGCAAAAAGGGCGGGCCGACCCGGAGGCGACCCGCCCTCTGTTGTTTCTGCTCCGGCTCCGGCGCGGTCCTATTGCAACCGCACCGTCAACGCGGCGCGACGATTGAGACGCCGCGTTTCTTCGCGCGAGTTGTCGTGCTTCGGCCGCTCCTCACCGTAGCTGACGGTGTTGAAGCGATCGCCGCTGATGCCGCGGCTCGCGAGGTAATCGCGCACCGCGTTGGCACGACGCTCGCCGAGCGCTAGGTTGTATTCGGCCGTGCCGATGTTGCAGGTGTGGCCTTCGATCGTCAGCCGCAGCGTGCTGTCCTTCTGCATCGCGGCCACTGCTTCGTCGAGGAGGCGGGTCGCTTCAGGCCGCAGCGTGTAGCGGTCGAAGTCGAAGTGCACGTCCTCGAACTTGTACTCGACCTTCGCCGGCGGCACGCACTGGATGGTGATCGTGTCGCTCGCCGTGCCGCCCTTGCCATCGTTCACGGTGACGGTGACCGGGATCGAGCCTGGCGTCGTCGGGCAGGTAAAGATCGTCTGCCGTTCAGCCGGGTTCGCAAACGTGCCCGATGGCGCGCTCCACTTGTACGAGAGCACGTCGCCGTCCGGATCGTTGGCATCCGCCGTCACCGTGGACGTCCTGCCGACTTCGACCACGCACGGTTCGCAGCGCGCCTTGACCGTTGGCGGCCGGTTCTCCGGAGCGGCCGGTGGCGGTGGCGGCGGCGGCGGCGGCGGTGGCGGCACATAGATTCGTACGCCGGGGTGCCATCCAATGCGAACCTGGTTGCCCCACGTGTCGTACCACTCTTCCTGCGTGAAGCCCACGCCCGGGATGTCCTCGCGGTTCTTGGTGCCCAGGCCGACGCTGAAGCCCCAGCCAACGAAGAATCCGTTGCGCATCTGGTAGGTGAAGCCGGCGATGAAGTCCACCGGGTTCTTGACCGGCCAGGATGATGGCTCGCCGAAAGTCCGCTGCGACGCGGAGAGATTCGAGATGATCTCGTCGTCCATGTAGAACTCGCCGACGAGCTCGGCGGTGACGCGGAAGGGGCCCCGGCTTGGGAAGCCGGCGCCGATGCCCCAGCGGATCCCCTCGCTCAAATCGAACTCATCGGGATCGCCGCGGTGGATATAACCGCCGTACCCGGAAAGCTCGATCGCCTGTGCAGCCTCGCCGCTGATAATCCCGTCGATGTAGAAATCGGTCTTTCCGGTGCCGAGCCCCTCGTCCGTGTCGGAAGTGGGGAACTTGATGACACCGCGAACAGCAAAGGCCGCCGGGTTTTGCCGCCACGGCGACGTGAAGTTGTACTTCGCGCCGATGCGAACGTCGCCGAACCCTGTCGACCAGGCGTTATTAATAAACGGGTCGTCCATCGGCGCGCCGTTCGAGCGAATCAAGCTAAACGGCCGTTGATCAGAGTCGATGCGGCGCTGCGCGTCGATCGAGCCGAAGATCTCCAGTTGATCCGTCGCCCCGGCGCCAAACGTGAGGCGAAGGTTGGAAACGTCCGAGATCGCCTCGGTACGGTCCCAGTTTGTCCGATAGAAACTGAAAGACCATTTGCGTCTGGGCAGGACTTCGCCGGTCGGAACGAACCAGAGACCGGTGTCGCCAATGACGGTCGGAGTGGCTGGGCGCGTCGATTCGTCGGACGCCGGGGCCTGTGTACCTTGGGTCTGTGCCCATGCCTGGGACGAGATCAAGGCGCAAAGCACCATGCCCGTGGCCAGCTGGCGAAGGGCTCTCATATAGGGCCAACCTCCACAGGAAAACGGGCGGCGGAGCGGTAGCACGGTGCACTATGGTAGGACCGCTACCGCCAGCAAGTCAAACTTAGCCGTAGGGTGTGCGAATGTGTGAACTGTAAAAACCGTGCGACCTCAGCCGTTCGTGTCGGCTTCGGCGTCGCGTCTTTTGCCGAACATCCATGCCACGCCGATGCTCAACACATATAACGCGGTCATCGATCCGGCCATAATCACCTGCGGCACCATGCTGCCGTCAGGCGTGACGATGGCGGCAACGACGAAGAAAATCAGAAAGGCGTATTTGAAGTTCTTGATCAGGAAGGAGGCGGTGACGATGCCGAAGCGCGCCAGCACGAAGATCAGCATCGGCAGCTGAAAAACCAGCCCCATCGCGAGCATCAATTTCACGTACAAACTGAAAATCGGTTCGACGCGCGGCATGAACACGAGCACGCCGCTCGAGAAGCTGGCAAAAAATTTCCATGCAAAGGGAAACAGGATGTAGTGTGAGAACGCGGCACCGGCGATGAAGAGCGCCGACGCGAAAATCGCAAACGGCAGCGCGAACTTCTTTTCGTGGGCATAAAGGCCGGGCGCGATGAACAGCCACACCTGCCACATGATGTACACCGACGAGATCAAAAGACCCGAGAGCGCCGCGATCTTGAGATAGATGAAGAAGGCTTCGCCGGGTTCCGTGTAAATCAGATGGTGATCGGGAACGTCCGCAGCGAGCCGCGCGTACACGAAATTGAAAATCCGATCGACGAAGGCAAACGCAATGACAAACCCGACGAGCAATCCGACGACGGCATGCGTAATCCGTTTACGCAGCTCGTCGAGATGCTCGAGAAAGGTCATTCGCCCTTCGGACGATTCCTCTTCCTCGGGCGGCTCACCGGGAAAGGGCGATCGCGGCGCTTCCTCGCCGCGCGACTCCAGATCGTCGTCAGTCCTCGACTCGGTTCCGGGAAACGGCACCAATGCCATCGCGACAAAACGAAGGAACTACTGACGATCGTCCGCGCTGCGTGAGACGGTTTGCGTGTCCTCCAGCGTCGCGGCGGGCGGGGGCGGCGAGGTGGCGCGATCCTTCTCTTTGTCTTTTTGCTCTTCCAGCTTGATCTCCTGCTCGAGCGTGTTCTGCAGGTCGGCCGAGGCACGCTTGAACTCGTTGATGCTCTTGCCGAGCGATTTTCCGAGCTCCGGCAGCTTGCGCGGACCAAAGATGATGAGCGCGATCACCAGGATGATGATCAGCTCTGGCATGCCAATGGAACCAAACATTGTTGCTCTCCCGGCCCGCATCTTCGCTCGCCACCTGCATTTGCGGGCCAAGGCCCTGCGACAGGCTCAGGGCCGTCCCGAGCCGCGTCACGGGACGTCGGGCAGGCACTCGGGCGTCGTTTGCACTAGATTCAAGTATAGGAACCGGCTTATCCGGCGGTCAAGGCGTTCGACCCCGAAAAATGCCCGGAAATCATTGCGATTACGGGCTTTAGTTTGTTAGCATCCAAACATGCGCAAGTACCAGTCCCTGACCGCTGCCACTCTCGCGATTCTGCTGTCCGCCCTGGCCGGCGGCGTCTTTGGACGGAGTGCGCTGGCGACCGAGGATCGCCTTCCCGAGCACTACCGCGCGTTCACGGCGGCGCTCACCGCCATCCAGACCAACTACGCCGAGCCGATCGAATCGGATCGGCTCGTCTACGGCGCGATCAACGGGATGCTCCAAACGCTGGATCCGCATTCGAGCTTCATGGATCCCAAGTCGTATGCGCGCATGCGCGAGCAGCAGGAAGGCCGCTATTACGGCCTTGGACTTTCCATCGTTTCCATTGACGGCGATATCACGATCTCGCGCGTGTTCGAAGGCTCACCCGCGTATCAGCAGGGCGTACGCCGCGGCGACGTGATCGCGCAGATCGAGGGCGAGAACGCCAAAGGCGTGACCACCGACGAAGCGGTGCGCAAACTGCGCGGCCCGAAAGGCACGTTCGTCAACGTCGCGATTCGTCGCAGGGGTCTCGAGGAGTTGATTCCGATGCGCGTGATGCGCGACGAAATCAACATCCCAAGCATCAAAGCCGCCTTCATGGTCGATCCCCAGACCGGCTATGTGAAGGTGGAGGATTTTGCCGAACACACCGACGAGGACCTGGGTAAGGCGCTCGACGAGATGACGGCGAAAGGGATGAAGCGCCTTGTTTTGGACTTGCGAGGCAATCCTGGCGGACAGCTCGATCAGGCCATTCGCATCGTCAATCGTTTCGTGCCGAAGAATTCGATGATCGTCTACACGCGCGGCCGCACGTCCAACTCGGATCAGGATTACCGCGCCACCGAGGCGGGTGAGTATCTCGAGTTGCCGATGGTCGTGCTCGTCAATCGCAATAGCGCCAGCGCGTCGGAAATCGTGTCAGGGGCTCTGCAGGATCACGATCGCGGCTATGTCGTTGGCGAAACCACGTTTGGTAAAGCGCTGGTGCAGTCGGTGTATCGCGTCAGCCAGGGCGCCGGTCTCGCGCTCACGACGGCGCGCTACTTCACGCCGAGCGGACGCATGATTCAGCGTCCGTGGGACGGCACCTTTGATGAGTACCTCACTTACACGCTGCGCGAGCAGGCGGAGCGTCAGCACACCCCGGAGCAGATGAAGACCACGCTGGGCGGCCGCAAGGTCTACAGCGGCGGCGGCATCGAGCCGGATAAACGATACGACGGACCAATCGAGGGCTTCAATCCCACGCGGTTCGGCCGCACGCTTTTCGCGCGGCAGCTGTTTGCCAGCTACGCCGAGCAGTTCACTGCGGAAGGCGATACACGGCCAGGCGCGCAAGGAAAGAATCGCAGGGTCGTCCGGCGGAATTTCGTGGTGGACGATACGATGCTCGAAGATTTCAAGCAGTTCGCAATCGGCCGCAAGATGACGATCGACGAAGAAGCCTGGAACAAGGACAAGGAATTCATCCGCGCGATGCTCCGCTACGAGATCGACGTGCCGCTGTTCTCGGTGGCGGTTGCGCAACAGCACCTGATCGAAGCGGATCCACAGGCGAAGTTCGCGTTCACGCAGTTCCCGGAAGCGCTCAAGTTGACTGAGCTCACTCGCAACCGGACCACCAAGGTTGGAGCTCCGCAGTAGACCAAGGGATCAGGTGTCAGGTATCAGGAAAGGGATCGGGGCAAAACGTCCTGGTCCCTTTTCTTACACCCGACAGCTGGATACCTGGGTATCTGAGTTGGGTCACCGGCCCCTAAATATAGCGTTGCCATTCCGCCTTGCCACCACGGGCTGGGCTTGCTAGACTGCCTGCCGAACTGACCGAACGAACGAGGCATCAAGAAATTACCATCTGGGTCCGAAATAAAGGAGAACCGGCCCCCGTTTTCGTTCCTAGTTTCTTAGTTTCCAGGTTCCGCTGCCGCTATGCGCCTTGAACGACTCGAAATCGCCGGTTTCAAATCCTTTTCCGATCGAGCCGAACTCTCATTTGACCAAGGAGTGACGGCGATTGTCGGCCCGAACGGATGCGGCAAGAGCAACGTGGCCGATGCCATCACCTGGGTCATGGGCGAACAAAGCGCAAAGAGCTTGCGCGGCGAGCGGATGGAGGACGTGATCTTCAGCGGCTCCGATGCGCGCAAGCCCACCGGTGCGGCTGAGGTTCGTCTCCGCTTGAGCGGCGTCGCGATCGCCCCGGGTGCCAACGGAAACGGGAACGGCAACGGCCATCACCACCACCAGCCTTCGCTCGCTAATGCGAGCTTCGGCCCTTCCACAAGCTCAGGGCCGTCCCGAGCCACGCCGGGGGCCGGTGAGGCAGGCTCGGACCTCCTTCAAGCCGTTCGCGAAGTCGAGGTCACGCGCCGGCTGTATCGATCGGGCGAGAGCGAGTATCTGATCGACGGCCACATCTGCCGCCTGAAGGACATTCACGAGCTCCTGATGGATACAGGACTCGGCGCCAAGGCGTACTCGATCATCGAGCAGGGCAAGATCGGCATGATCCTCAGCTCGCGGCCGACCGATCGGCGGCAGCTGATTGAAGAAGCCGCGGGCATCACCAAATACAAAGCGCGGCGTCGCGCCGCCGAGCTCAAGCTTGAAGCGGCGCAGCAGAATCTCACGCGCATCGACGACATCGTGTTCGAGGTCGAAAAGCAGCGCGGGTCGTTGAAGCGCCAGGCTGCCAAGGCACGCCGCTACACCCGCCTGCGCGACGAGATGCGTCGCTGGGAAAAGGTGCTCTTTGCGCGCCGCTATCGCGCGCTGGGCGAGCTGATCGAGTCGGGGCGTGCGCGGCTGGCGAGTGCGCGCGAGCACGAAGCGGGCGCCGCCGGCCGATTGGCGGAAGTTGAGAACGGGCTCGCGCGTCTCCGTATCGAGCTGGCCGAGGCCGAGGCCGCGGCGTCGCGGGTGCGCGAATCGGCGCACGCGCGCGAGCTTGAAATCAACCGGCGGCAGCAGCAGATCGCCCTCGACGGTCAGCAGGCCGACATGCTGCAGACGCGCAGTGCGGAGCTCGAGGCCGAGCGGACCACGCTCGAAGCGCGGCGCGAGCCCGAGCGGATCGCGCTCGAAGAGCGTCGTCGCGCGGCTGTCGAAGCCGAACGGGCACGCGACGAGGCGGCTGCGGTTGCGAGTGACGCCGCTGCAGAGTACACGCGCGCTCAACACACGATCGACGATGCCGAACAGGATGTGGAAGGCGCGCGCGGCGAGGTCTACGCGGTGATGAACACCGTGACGGCGCTCAAAGCGGCGCTCGACTCGGCATCCGCCCAGCGCGAGCGCGCCGCCGGAACACTCGGCCGCCTCGAGATCGAAGCCGGCGATCTGCGCACGGCGCACGAGCGCGCGCTGGCTGCGCACAAATCGGCCAGCGATGCGCTGGCGCACGCACACGAATCGCTCGACTCAACCAGGAACGCTCGCGCCGCACGCGAGTCGGAACTCGCCGCCGCACGCACCGAACACGAGTGGCGCGCGCGCGAGCTGCGTTCCCGCGAACACGCGCTCGCCGCACTCACGGCGCGGCTGCGTTCGCTCGAGGAACTGGACGCGCATCGCGCCGGTTTCAGCGATGCTGCCCGCATGGTGCTCGTGCAGGCGAACGGCCACGTTGGTCAGATGGGCGCGCTGGCGGACGTCATCGAAGCGGAGCCGCGCTACGAACGCGCGGTGGAAGCGTGTCTGGGCGAGCTCCTGCAGCACGTGTTCGTCCGTCGTCATGAGCACGCGGCGGCAGGCCTGGCCCTGGTCCGCCAGGAAGACGCAGGACGCTGTGGGTTTGTCATCGTAGACGCGAGTGCGGCGGGTGCGGCAGGTGCGTCGGGTCCGGTGCGGTTGCCAGTCGCAGGTGCGCCGCCGGGCGCCGTGCTGCTGTCGAACATCATTCGGATCGAGAGTGAGTTTGAGCCTATCGTCAGAAGCGCACTCGGCGATGCGGTGATTGTGGATAGTTTCGATGCGGCGCGCGATCTGGCGCCCCAGCTCGACATCCCGGTTGCCACAATCGACGGAGACATTCTGCGCGGCGCCCACCTGGTGGCGGGCGGCAGCAAGGGTGACGCGCGCGGGATTCTCGCCACCAAGCGCGAAATCAAGGAGTTGCGGGAGCGCGTCGCCGAGGATCGCAAGGGGCTCGAACGCATCGCCGCCGAGACCGCGCAATTCGAGAGGACCATCGCACAGGTGACGGCCGCGATCGCGGCATTGTCTGCGGAGCTGCATCAGCAGGAGAAGGCGATCGTGGCGGTAGAAGGCCAGCTCCAGCGCGCGAGCGAGGACGAATCGCGCTTGTCGCAGCGCACCGACGTGGTTGCCACTGAGATGGCGCGTACGCGCGAAGAGATCGCCGCCCTCGACGGACGGCAGGCCGAAGCGCGCGAATCCGTTGCCCGTCTCGATGAGCAAAAGCAGGCGGCCGACCAGCTGCTCGCCGATGCGCAGCGGACGCTGCAGATGGCACGCGAAACCGCGGAATCGCTCGCGCAGCGCGCGGCCGAAGCGCGTGCGACGCACGCGGCGCTCGTCGAGCGGAGCGCATCCACGGTTGCAGATGTGGAGCGCCTGGTCGAGGCCGCGAAGGAGCTGGAACGCCGGGTCGAAGGCTGCGCGACCGATCTGACGCTCATGCGCGATCAGCGCGAGCGCTTGCTCGCGGCGGTCGGCGAGGGGCAGCGCCTGATGGACGACGACGTGCGCGCGCTCGAGAGCTTGCGCGCGGACATGCGCACTGCTGACGCGAAGGCGGCGGACCTTAGAGCGCAGACCGAGCAGCAGGAAGAAGCCATCCGCAACGCTCGTCGTGCGCTCGATGCAGTGCGCGCGCTGGCAGCGGAGCTCGACGTCACGCGCGCCACCGCCGAATCGGACCTCGGTCACCTCGCGCAGCAGTGTTTCGACGCTGTCGCCGTTCCCCTCGATGACGTCTGCGCCGAAGTGGAGCGGATGGAAGCGGCCGGCGAGGTGGAGCCGGATGCTGCAGCTATCCGCGCGGCCGAAGCTCCTGATGCCGATGAAGAGGAATCTGATTCTGATTCGGCTGGCCTTAAGGCCAGCCCCCTTGCCGACGGAGAGCATGAACCGACGGTCGCGGAGCAGGGCTCGAGCCCGGCTGACAGGATGACCGCCGAGGAAGCCATCGCCGAGCTCAAGGCCAAGATCGACAGGCTCGGCCCGGTTAACATGATGGCGATCGAGCAGTTCGACGAGCTCGAAACGCGCCACACGTTTCTGACAACACAGCGCAAGGATCTCATCGATTCGATCGCGCAGACCAACGAGGCCATCAAGCGGATCGACGAAACCACGCACGCGCGATTCAAAGAGGCTTTCTCCGCAATCAACAGCAACTTCCAGCAAACGTTCTCCACCCTGTTCGGCGGCGGACATGCCGGGCTCACGCTGCTCGACGAAAACGATCCGCTCGAAAGCGGCATTGACATCGTCGCCTCACCACCGGGCAAGCGTCTGCAGAACGTGCAGCTCCTCTCGGGCGGAGAAAAGGCGCTCACCGCGATCGCGCTGATGTTCGCGATCTTCCGTTACAAGCCGAGCCCGTTCTGTCTGCTCGACGAAATCGACGCGCCGCTGGACGATGCAAATATTGGCCGCTTCGTCGAGATGCTGCGAGGGATGATGGACCGCACGCAGTTCATCATCATCACGCATAATCGGAAGACGATGGAGATCGCCGATCGCCTGTATGGAGTGACCATGGAGGAGCCCGGAGTCTCGAAGCTGATATCGATCCAATTAAATTAGTTCGCGGGGTTGCACCATAAACCTGCGAACCGGCACACCTGCAAACCCGCCAACCAACAGTGCTGACCATCCGCACCGCCACTCGCGATGACGCCCAGCGGCTCTCCGAATTTGCCCGCCGCACGTTCCACGAGACGTTTGCGGCGCAAAACACGCCCGAAGACATGGCGGCGTATCTTTCATACGCCTTCAGCGACGCGCGTCAATTGGCGGAAATCGAAGACGGCAACACCATCACGCTTCTGGCCGAGGACGACGACACGCTTGTCGGGTATGCACAGCTGGGCGCGCGCATGCCGCCCTTGTGCGTTCCGGATCGCAACGCGCTCGAAGTAGTTCGCTTTTACGTCGATCGCGCCTGGCACGGCCGCGAGATCGCGCACCAGTTGATGCTCGCCGTCGAAGACGCCGCGGCGGCGCGCGCTCACGCGGTATGGCTCGGCGTGTGGGAACACAACCGGCGCGCGATTGCGTTCTATCAAAAGTGCGGCTTCGCGGACGTCGGCAGCCACGAGTTCCTCCTCGGTTCCGATCGTCAAACCGACCGCATTATGTGGCGGACGCTTGGCGGCGGGAGAGAAGTAAGAAGTAAGAAGTTAGAAGTGAGAAGTAAGAAGTAAGGAGTAAGAACCCACGACCGACGACGGAGAAAGGAAACCGGCGATCTCCATCATCGCCGGACTTCGCGAACCGCTAGCTGCTGCGGCGACTTCAGTCGCACGACCTTCTTCTGCGCCTGATTCTCGGGACCGAGCGCCTCGTTGGCCAAATACACGCCGGCTGGCGACGGCACGGCTGACGCGATCGAGTCGAGCACGTCGCCGTTGTACATCGCGGCGAACAGCGGCGTGTGCCCGTCGGGACTGACGACCACGACCCCTGTCCGCTGCGGCAATGACATCAGCAACTTCACCGGGATGCGCATCAACAGCGGCTTGATCCACGCGTGCTCGTGCGCCCACGTGAGCAATCGGCTGCGGTCGGCGAACATCGCCAGCCAGATCCGCCCGTCTGCGTCGCGATCCATGCCGTCGTCCAAACCGGTGAGGCCATCCAGTACGACCTCCGCGCGGCCGGCCTTCGGGCCGGCAACGTAGAACCGGGTAAGACGGAACTGCGACGTCTGTGTGACCAGCACCGACTCTTCGCGCGGTTGTCCCGGATGCAGGTCGTACAGCACACCGTTGAGGAAGTGAAAACCTTCCGCTATCAACCGCGTCGCCCCGGTGTCGAGGTCGTAGCGCCACAGCCGGCCGTTCGGGGACAACGCGAGCGCTTCGTCGAGCGCGTCGTCGAGCGACGCGCCGGTGTAATCGAATGGCTCTGAAAAGTAGATGCGACGCCCGTCCTCCGACACCTCGAGGTTGTCGCACACGATCAACGGTCGGCGCGGCGTCGTTGCTCCACGCCTCAACTCCGGCGCGCGGGAGTCGCTGTCGCTATACACGACTGGCTGTTCGTGGGACAGATCGGTCGCCGGGACGTCAACCACGAGCGGCTCGATCTGACGCGTATCGACCGTCAGGCGATACAGTCCCACACGCTCACCGGGCGTTGGCTCCGCATAGGCGCGCGAAGAGCAGAAGTACAGGTGATTCGGGTCGCCTGGCGCTTCATGAATGCCGTACGCCATCAACGGCGCGTGGACGAACGGTTCCGCGAAATGACTCATCACGTTGAGATGCCAAATCGGCCATCCGTCGCGGTAACAAATGCCGTGGCACCGTGGTCGAGAAACACCGCATCGTCGAACGTGGGCACGCTGGAGGGAAACTGCTCCAGCGCCGCGACGAAGTCGGCGGAGTGGTCCACCGCCGCAATCGCCGCGGCGGTCGATGGATCGATAGTGATGGAGGGGCCGAGCTCGATTTCGGATCGCGGCGCGGCGGCGAACCACCAGATGATCGCCACCACGACGACGAGGCCGACAATCGCGTTTCTCATTGCGCCACCGCCCGGTGTTCTCCATCAGGTTCGGCCGGCGTTCCACCGCCGCGCTGCGCAGGCGTGAGAGTTGCCGCTGGATCACGAAGCCACTGAATGGTGTCGTCGAGCGTGTGGCGGAGCGGACGCGACCGCCAACGCAGCTCGGCGCGCGCTTTCGCCGTCTGGTACCAGGCGTAACGTCCGATGATCTGAAGCACATCGCGCGTGACCGGCGCCGGTTTGCGGCGGATTGCGCACACGAGCTCGAGCGTGCCAACCAGGGTGTAGAGGAGAAACGTGGGCGGCTTGAATCGCGGTGCACGAACCCCGGCGATTGCGGACGCACGCTCGAGAAGCTGGTTGGTCGTGACGTTGTCGCCGCTCAGGAGATAACGTTCGCCCGAACGTCCGCACTTGGCTGCGAGCACCATGCCTTGCGCAAAATCGCGCACGTCGAGGCAGCCGAAGCCCACCGGCAGAGTGAACCGGAGCTTTCCCGAAATCAGCGCCTGGAGCAGCTTGTTAGCGGGCGCGCCCACGGGATCATCGGGTCCGAACGTGAACGAGGGGCACACCGTCAGGACGTCGAACCCTGGCCTTGCCTGCGCAAGAGCGTCCAGTTCAGCCTCCCGCCGGATCTTGGCGTAGGGGAGATCGAACGCGTAATCGGACCAACGCGCGGATTCGTCGAGCGGCGCCGCCTCGTAATTGACGCCGACGGCAAGAGCGCTGCCCGTCACGACCGCACGGCGGATGCCGTTGGCAGCGGCGACGTGGAGCAGGTTACGAGTGCCGTCGATGTTGATGCGGCGCATCTCTTCGACTTGTGCCGCGCCGCCGCCGACGCTCACCTTGAAGGCGGTGTGCAGCAGCGTGTCGGCACCGGTGCAGGCAGCCGCAATCGCCACGGAATCGCTAAGATCGCCGGCGCAGCGGTCAACGGTGAGCCGTTCGAGCACCTCCGTCCTGCTTCCAGGCAACTCGAGCACACGCGGGCAAATGCCGGCTTCGTTCAGCCGCTTTGCCACGTGATAGCCAAGAAAGGTGGTGGCGCCGGTGACCAGAATCGTCTTCATGCGCACCTCCCGCGTCATGTACTTAAACGTGCCCCACAGGAATACCGAACAAGGCGTAGAATTACCGCGCTCCGTCCGTCTAGTGTTCATCGCGTGTTCTTTTGAGCGGCCCCTCCCCCGGGCGCGGCACGCGGTGGATTTCCAGTATGCGACTCTCCATCGCTCACAACACACCGGTTGCGGTCTCTACCGCGCCGGTCACACCCGATCCCACCACGCCAGATCTGAGCTACCTCAAGAACGACTTTTCGGGTGCGCTTCGATCGTTCTTCGCGACCGTCGAGCGAATCACTGCAGACAATCCGGTCGCCACCACGCGATTACAGGAATTGCTGGCCAAAGCGGCGGCCGCTCTGCTGACCGCGGACGAGATCCGCGAACTGGCGTCGCTCAAGATACAAGCAATGCGGCAGGGGAAAGCAGTCGCCGCTGTCGTCGGGTTTTTCCTCAAATTCAAGCCGTATCCCACGCTCGAGGAAATCCGTGGGAGGGGAAAACTGTTTCAACCGCCGTTCGGTCCCGTGCTCGTGGTCGATGGCGACACGGTCCGCGACGTGCTGCAGCGCAATCAGGACTTCACCGTGGATCCGTACGGAGCCGAAATGGTGAAGGTGATGTCGCCGCTCCACAACGGCGGGTTCAAGACGTTCGTTCTCAGCACCGACGACACCGCCGTGTACGAGCCTGACAAGCGGTTGCTCTCAGCAGTGGTCAATCGCGAGGATGCCACCCGAATTACCGACCTGATTCACCAGGACTGCCGGCGTCGTATGGGGGCTGCGCTGGCCGACGCGAGGGCGCATGGCTCCTCGACGATCGATGTCGTGCAGGCGCTCGCGCGCTATGTGCCGGTCACGCTCGGCCACAAATATCTCGGTGTGCCGGTCGCCGCACGACCAGGAACGTTCGCGCTCGCGCCGGAAATGCTGACGTATTATGGCGCGCCGATCGAGGGGCAGGCCGACACCGCGCTGAAAAAGGAAGACGGTGTGATCCCCGACGAGCGGCAGATGTATCTCTGGATCAAAGCGGCGTTCCAGCACTTCTTCAACAACGTGCAGAAAGATCCGGCGGTGCAGATTCAGGGGCTGCGCGCGTGCCGCCAGCTTCTTGCCTACCTGCTGCGCGAGATCGACATCCAGCGGCACCGATTGCTCATCGGCGAATCCGTTGACGACACCCTGCTTACGCGCTTGGTGCGCTTCCAATTAGGCCAGTCCGCTCCGACCGTCACGCGTCCGCCGGATCTCGATCCTCGCCTGGTGAGCGATTTGCGCATCGCGGAGAACGTCATGGGCACGATCGTCGGTGCGATCGCCGGCCAGGAAGAGGCGACATGCCGCGTGGTCGATTCATTCATCCGTCTGCGCGAAGGGGAGTATCAAACCGCAGGTGCCGGCGGCTATCGCTACGGCAGCTTCGACGAAGCAAAGCAGCTCGCCGTCAACGTCTTGAGCGGCACAAACGTGACGGAGAGCCGTGCGGGTTTGTTCAAGTATGTGCTCGAGGCGCTCCGGCTGCAGCCGCAAGGGGACGTGCTACTGCGGAAGTGCGGACGTGACGGGTCACGGATCGCCGACAGCCGGCCGATCGCCGCAGGCACGCTGGTGTTTGCGTCGCACGCCTGGGCGATGAAGGACGTGCCGCAACCCAACGCGTTCATCCTCGATCGCCCACGCGAGCACTACCTCCATTACGGATGGAATCGACACACCTGTCTCGGTCAGCACGTCTCGCCCGTGATCATCGTGGAGTCGGTGATCGCGTTGCTTGGGCTCGAGAACCTGTCTCGCCCGGAACCGGCAGCAGGCGAATCGTCATTTCCATTTGAGCGGCGCTTCGGTCGGCTTCAGCTCGACGATCAGAACCTCTACGCCACCACGTTCTCGTTGCGTTTTGCCGACGCCGGCACCACGCGACGGTACTGGCCTGCCTTGAGCGACGAGCGTGGCGTCGAAGGGTTCGCCCTTAGTGACCAACGGGGACTCGAAAGGCCTGCTCTGAACGATCGGCGTGGAGTCGAAGGCCCCGCGACGGCCGCAAATTGACATCGAGGTTGCCATGTCGATCCACTTCCATCGCATGCTCATCGCCGTCGCGCTGATTTCGCTGGTGGCGATTGCATGCAGGCAAGATGAGGCCAATGGGGGTGCGGCGGCAGAGAACGCTGCGCTACTGCACAAGCAAGGGCTCGTCGCACCGCTGAGCAACGACACCAGCGCTGACATCGTGTCGTGGGTCGACGGTCAGCCGGTGACCGATTGGGCTGCTGAGATCGCCAAACGCGACCGCGCCATCCAGGGATATCTGGCAGACGCCAACCCGGAACACGCCGTGAAGTACGGCTTTCGCAGCGGACAACATCCGAGCATGGCCTGGAGCTGGTTCCAGGACAACCCGGTTGGATTCAACGGCGTACCGTTTGTCTTGTTCAAAACGATCCTCGATCTCGATCCAAACCACTCCAACGACACGCTGCGGACGATCGCTCGAATCTGGAAGCGCCACCCCATGGTGCCAGTTGGTTCTCATCCGATTGAAAACACCTGGACGCTCGATCACCTCGGCATCGGCCCGAATCCGCGTGACTACGTTGACGGCGTCGCGCGTCCCGCGGGCGAGCGCCAGTCGCCGCTTCCATTCGGCTTTGCGTTCGAGAATCCGCGCGTGTTCGAGCCGCTGACCGCAGTCGAGAGCAAGCTGTTGGACACGCGCTTGTTTACGCGGCGGGTGTTTCAGAACACGAGCTTGCTGATTGCGAAGGTTCGCAGCGCCGACACCGAGGAGAACTGGGAGCAGGATCGGCCGCATTTCGGCAGTCCTGGAACGCTCGATCGCGTGTTCTTCTCGTGCGCGGCGTGTCACGTCGGGCGGGTGATGGTGGCCGGAAAGATGCGATTTCTTCCGGGCATGCCGAACACGGAGGTGGAAGCGCAGTATTACTCGAAGCTGCTGTTGCTCACCGCCGCGGCGCTGGTGAGAACGGGGTTCGACCCGGCATCCCGCACGCCGATCAATCCAAACACGATCGAGCCGAATACGAGCGCGATCCGCGCGCTCTATACGGAGATGCTCGATAAGGCGCGGCAACACCCGGAGAGCTTGTACGGAACGTCGGGCTCGGCGATCGCGCGCGCCAAGATCCAGACGTTGGCAGTAGCCGACGAATTTCCCAAGGTGATGAAGGATCTCATCGCCGTCGGCGTCAAGACGCACTTCATCTACTACGTCGTCGCGAAGAACAACGCCTATAAGCAGGCGTTGCCCGATGTGTTGGAGGATCGTCCCGGACAGATGGACGCGTTCGGGATCGCCTCCGGGCTGGTGGCGATTCATACGCGCCGACCCGACAACAGCTATCTCGAGTTCGTCCGCCGCGACAATCCGAACAGTCCGATTTTTACGGGATTCTCGAAAGCCAATGGATTGCCGGTTGACGTTCCCGGCATGACCGACGCGGTGACCGACCCGAAGGCCGCCGGCGAACGAATCTTCAAGAACATCTCCGCGTGGGCACCGCCGGTGCCTGCGCCCATCGACGTCAAGAGCATCAACTGGGCGACTGATCGCTACCACGCCAACTGGGACGGCAATCAGGGCGCCTCGTCACGAACGCTCGCTTCGGGTGCGTCTGCCACCGGCGATCCGCGTATGGTCAACGTGCGCATTCACGAGCCGCTCAATCCCTTCATCGACAACCTGCCGCCGCCGCCGTATCCCTTCCACAGTGTCGATCTTGTGCGCGCACGCGAAGGCAAGACGCTGTTCAGATCCAAGTGTGCATCGTGTCACGTCTCGCGCAATGAGACGATTTATCCCGTGTCGATGCTCGGCGTCGATGCGAATCGCAGCATGGTCAACACGAGCGTGTCGCGCTTCGGCCTCGCGGCGCTCGTTACCGAAGCGTGCAGCATCTACGGTTTGAACAATCAGGGCAAACCGGGCGCGGACTGGTGCGTGCCCAAGGGCGACTGGCAGGCGCGACTCGACGAATATTTTCACGACACGCCGCGCCGCGTCGCCGAGCACACCAACGGGTATAAGGCCGATGTGCTGCACGGCGTCTGGGCACAAGCGCCGTACCTGCACAACGGCTCGGTGCCGACGATCGGTCACTTGATGTGTCCCGATACGCGTCCGAAGACGTTTCTCCGCGGCAATCTCTACTACGACGAAGCGCTGATCGGTTTCGAGTGGGCGGACAAACCGATCGCGCGATACGGGCCGAACGACACGATCCTGATCAAGGAATACGACACGAGCGTTCCGAGCAGGGCCAACACGGGACACACCTTCGGTGCCGATCTCTGCCCGGATACGAGCGGCCTCGATCCGGTTCGCGATCGGCGGGAGATCGAAAAACGGCTCCTGAGTTCACCAGTCGGGGCACTGCTCGCGTATCTCAAGACGCTGTAGTCACACGACGATGCAGGCCCGCGACCCGATTGCGTATCCCTTCCAACTCGAAGCTGCCGAAGCCGAGCTGATTCGCGAGCGGCGGCAGGCCTCTCAAACGGCAGCGGCGACAACGTATGCCGCACCTGATGGTGCGGCCGCGACGCCGGGCACTTTGCCGGACGATGCGGTCGGAATGGGCTTGTCTGGTGGGGGAGTGCGAAGTGCCACGTTCTGTCTGGGTGTGTTCCAGGCCATTGGTCAAGCCGGTCGTCTCCGCGACATCGACTTTCTCTCTACGGTGTCGGGCGGCGGCTATTTCGGATCCTTTCTGGGCCGTCTCTTCACGCGCGACTGGATCCGGAGTATCGGCGACGTTGAGGAAGTTCTGCGCCCCAGCGTCGCGCAGACCAACGACGGATGGCCCGCGCGGACGTTCCGATGGCTGCGCGAGAACGGCCGTTATCTGGCGCCGCGTGGCTCGGGCGATCTGCTTCTGCTCGGCGCGATCCTTCTCAGAAACTGGATGTCGGTTCAGGTCGTCATGATGACGACGGTGCTAACGGTGTTTGTCGGAGTGCAGCTGGCGCGATCGGCAATCGAGCAGTGGCTCATTCGCGACCACAACGCTCTCGCCGGCCGTTTCTTCGCGTGCCAGCCGAGTGCGAGCGATCTGGTTTGCTGGAGCCCTTGGATTCTGCTGCTCGTGCCGACTCTTCTCCTCGTTGCCATCCCCGCGGGATGGGCGTACTGGCTGGTGATTCGCCGGCCCGACGGAACGATCGGCATATCTCCCGCTTTGGCGGTCGTCCTCGTCACCGCGCTTGCTCTCGCTGGCGCGTTCCGTTATCGCGTCGTTGGTCCCGACGGCGTTGCGCATCCCGAGCGGTTCTGGCTGTTCGCACTCCTCGCGGGTGTGAGCGTTCTTGTGCTCGCGTACTGGCTGACTGGCGAACTACGCGTCCGCGGCACTGGCAGCGCCACCGACACGGCCAATACCTTGCGCAACCGGCTGACGCGTTATGTCAAGACCGGACTTGTCTCCAGCGGGTTTGTGATTGCGTGGGGTGCAATCGATACGCTCGGCGGATCGGTCTATGCGGCGGCAAGCGGCCGGTTATTGACGCAGTGGGGCGCGATGTTGTTTGCCGCGTTTGCCGGTCTCGGCGCCTTTGCGCGCTGGCTCCCCTTAGTGCGCGGACTCGTGCGACCGCCCCGCCCGCGATTCTCGGTGTCGATTGTGTCGTGGGTCGCCGCCGTCGCCGTGGTTGCGATCTGGCTCGTGAGCCTCAACGTGATGTCGCAGGCGGTGGCGTGGAACTTTGGCCCGTCACGCCAGGTGCTCGCCCGGATGCCCGTTTTCCCCTCGAAGTGTTCATCGTGTTGGTCGTGTTTACCGTGATATTCGGCCAAACGCGCACGTTTGCCAACATGTCGTCGATCCACGCATTCTACGCGGCCCGTCTCACGCGTACGTTTCTCGGCGCCTCGAACCCGGCGCGACTCTCGCACGATACGGGTGTCACCGATACAGTCAGCGGTGACGACTTCTCGGGTGCTGACTACTGGCGCTGGCCGCAGGTGCGGCGGGCGAAGGGATCGAAGTTAACCTGCGCATGGTCGTGGGCCAAGGGCGGACCGCTCCACATCGTCAATGCGACGGTAAACGAGACGGTCGACGTGCGAACCAAAATTCAGAATCAGGATCGCAAAGGAGCGGCGCTCGCGATCGGACCGTGCGGGTTGAGCCTCGGCATTCAGCATCATCTCGTGCAGCCTGCAGCTGGTGACGCAATGGCGCACCCCGCAGCGGCGCCACACGGTGAACCCGTTTTCCGGGTGTTCAAGGCCGCACACGAGGGCGCAACGACACCGGAGCCGTTGTCGCTTGGCCGCTGGATGAGCGTGTCGGGCGCGGCGATCACACCGGCCGCGGGCGCGCATACGAACGTGCCGACAGCGATCCTTGCTGGAATGTTCAACGTGCGGCTGGGCTATTGGTGGAATTCGGGCATGCCGGCGTCCTATCGATCGCCGTGGTCTTTGTTCGAATCAGTCCTGCCGGTTCAGGCGCAGCTCGCCGCAGAACTGCTCGCGCGAACGCGCGGAACGGCGGGCCGCTATTGGAATCTGTCGGATGGCGGGCATTTCGAGAACATGGGTGGTTACGAGCTGATTCGCCGGCGGCTCGCGCTCATCGTGATTGTCGACGCCGAGGCCGACCCTGATTACACGTTTCAAGGTCTGTCAGACCTCGTCCGCAAAGCGCGTCTCGATTTCAACGCAGAGATTACGTTCCTCAGCGAACGCGAGCTGTCCGGGACGTTGACCCTGACCGGCGATCGACGTGTGCCAGTGCTGCCGCCGTCCGTACGCCCGTACTTCGGCAGCCTCGACGCGCTGCGACGCGGCCGCTGGACCGACGAGCGGCTGCCGGCATCCGCCGGCGGAGCGAGCGTGCGCTATACCATCGACGTGAACCGCGCGCATGTCTCGCGGGCGCACGCCGCGCTCGCGCGCGTGGATTATCTCGATAATCACGCACGATCCTGGCTCTTGTATATCAAAGCCACGTTGATGGGCGACGAACCCGAAGACGTGTGTCACTACCACCGCGCCCACGCCGACTTTCCGCAGGAAACGACGATCGATCAGTTCTTCGACGAAGCCCAGTGGGAGAGCTATCGGCGTCTTGGACTGCACACCGGCCATCGCGTGCTTACGCCCGAGCTTCTCGACCACCTTCGCGGTATCGCCAGCCCACGGTTCGCAGTGGACGTGGCGGCGTCTTCTCACTATAAGGAACAGTGACGAACTAATCGGCCACCAATTGCGAAAGGGGCCAGAACCCTTTTTCATGGGCAGCCGGTCGTCGCGAGCAACCATCGTGCGTCAGTCGAAAGCGCTCTTCGGATTTGCCGGCGTCCACCTGCTGCTGTGCGCGACGGTGGTGTCTGCCCAGTCGCAGGGACGGACGACGGCCGCCGGCGATCTGAGCACGTCGCTCGAAACGATTGCTCGAACGGCTGGTCCTGCGGTCGTCGAGATCTTCACAACGTCGTACGCGGCCAACGAGTCGCGCGTCCCTTCCGCCGACAATCTCATCACCACCCAGCGCGCGTCCGGCTCAGGTGTCATCGTCGATGCGAGCGGCTACATCATCACGAATGCGCATGTGGTGCGCACCGCGCAACGGCTTCGTGTGGACATTCCGGTCATTTCCGGCGGTCAGTCGATTCTCGGCGCGCGCAGCCGCACGGTAGGCGCGCAGATCGTCGGCATCGATGCGGAAACGGATCTCGCGGTCATCAAAGTCGACGAAGCCAAGCTCCCGGCACTCTCGTTTGGCGACTCTGATGAACTCAAGGCCGGACAGCTCGTGCTCGCGCTCGGCAGTCCGCTTGGGCTGCGCAATTCGTTGTCGCTCGGCGTCGTCAGCGCCGTGGCGCGGCAGCTCGAGCCGGAGTCGCCGATGATCTACGTGCAGACCGACGCCTCGATCAATCCAGGCAGCAGCGGCGGCCCGCTCGTCGATCTGCGTGGACGCATCGTCGGCATCAACACGCTTATCGCTTCGCAGTCGGGCGGAAACGAAGGCGTGGCTTTCGCCGCTCCCAGCAACATCGTGCGCACCGTGTACGAGCAAATCAGAAAGTTTGGGCGCGTGCGCCGCGGCGATATCGGCGTGCGCGCGCAAACGATCACTCCGGCGCTCGCCGCTGGTTTGCAACTCGCGCGCGACAGCGGAGCCATCCTCGCTGATGTGATACCCGCCAGTCCCGCCGCGCGTGCCGGATTGCGCGTCGGCGATGTTGTGCTCACCATGGATGGCAAGGCGATGGAGAACGGCCGCCAGCTGCAAGTCAACCTGTATCGGCGCTTCGTTGGCGACGTCGTGACGCTCGACATTTTGCGCGATGGGCAGCCGTTGAAAGTCCCGGTGGCGATGACCGAGCGTGAGGAGACCCTCGCCGACGCTTCGGCTGTCGATCCGCGGCAGAATCTCGTCTCGCGCCTCGGCATTCTTGGTCTCGATCTCGACGAGCGCCTGGTGGAAATACTGCCCGCGATGCGGGTGCGATCGGGCGTGGTGGTCGCCTCGACCGTCTCCGACGCCATCGACGCTCGCGACGGACGGCTCGGGGCGGGCGACATCATCTTTGCCATCAATCGTCGGCCCGTGGCGAAAGTGACCGAGCTTCGTGCGGCGGTGGATGGGCTCAAATCCGGCGAGCCGGTCGTGCTGCAAATTGAGCGGCGCGGTGAGTTGATGTACCTCACGTTCACGATCGAATAAGTCCTTCGCCTCCGATGATCGCGAGTCGCTCAGGGCAGGCGACGCCAGTCGACGAGGACCGCGGAGCGCACAGAACCTCGGCATGCGCTTACCCGTATAGTCAGAAGATGGGGGTTTTCATGGACCGACGACTCCGGACGATCGCCCAGATGGCGGCCCTCCTCGTCTTTGCCGCCGGTTTCACCGCCTGCGACATTGCCGTTCAGGGCAATGGCGATGGCGGGTTGCACTTCGACTACGGTGCCCGGGCCGAGGACACGTGGACCCGCACCTATACGCTGGCGGCGGGCGGGCGGCTCGAGCTGATCAACGTCAACGGACGGATTGCGGCCGAAGCCAGTGACGGCAATGCCCTCGAACTGAAGGCCGAGCGCAGCATCAAAGCGGCATCGGAGGAAGCGGCGAAGGAGCTTCTCTCCAAGATGGAAATGCGGGAAGAGGTTGGTGATGCCCGTGTTCGCGTTGAGGTGCGAACGCCGCAGATGCGCCGTTCCGGGCATGAAGTCAAATGGACGATCAAGGTGCCGAAGGGGATCGCGGTCGATCTCCGGACGGTGAATGGCGGAGTCGCCCTCACGGGCTTGCAGGGCGACGTGCGTGCGCGGTCGACCAACGGCGGTATCAAAGGGCAGAGCATCGTGGCCACTAACGTCGACGCGGCGGTGACCAACGGCGGCGTGGAGATCGAGCTGGCGAGCGCGCCGACGTCGGGATCAATCGAGCTCGAAAGCGTGAACGGCGGCGTCGCGCTCGTGTTGCCCGCCGGCAGCAAAGCCGACGTGACGGCGCGATGCGTCAACGGCGGGATTACGGTCAACGGGCTCGAACTCGAAATCGTCGGCGAACAGACGCGGCGCCGGGTTCAGGGCAAGTTGAACGGCGGCGGCGCGCGCGTGGATCTCGAGACGGTCAATGGCGGCGTGCGTCTGAGCCGGTCGACCACGTAGTAGCAGGTAGCGTGTAGCGTGTCGCGAGGGTGCGTGATACCCTCGCTACTCGTTACTCGCTACGCGCGACTACACGCAGTGAACGAGGATAAAGCCAGCCGTTACCATCGCCTCCGCCGGCGTGCGGAACTCTCTGCCACCGCGATTGCCGGCATCTTCCTTTTGGTTTTGCTCATCTCGGGCGGCTCGCTGACGCTGCGCGAGTACGCCTCGATGGGCGCCATGGCGTTTCCCGCCGGGTTCGAGGATCAGGGCACCGTCATCGTCTTTGCGCTCGGACTGGCGATCGTCCTCTACCTGATCGAGCTGCCTTTTTCGTTCTATCAAGGGTACCTGCTGGAGCATCGCTATAACCTCTCCAATCAGACTCTGTCGCACTGGACGAGCGATCACGCAAAGGCCGGCGTCCTCGCCGCAGTGTTCTCAGCGCTTGCCGCCGGGATCGTGTACGCGACCCTCGGCTGGTCGCGGGCATGGTGGTGGCTGCTGTCCGCCGCAATCTTCACATTGGCGATGGTGATCCTGGCGCAGATTGCGCCAGTGCTGCTGCTGCCGTTGTTTTACCGCTTCAAGCCGCTCGATCGGCCGGCGTTGGTCGAACGCCTGACGGCGTTGGCGGCGCGCGCGAAGACGCGAATCCGCGGTGTGTTCGAGTGGACGCTGAGCGCGCACACGAAGAAGGCCAACGCGGCCCTTGCCGGTATGGGACGAACTCGCCGCATCCTGCTGTCGGATACGCTGCTGGCTGACTATTCGGACGATGAGATCGAAGTGGTGCTGGCGCATGAGCTCTCCCATCACGTGCATCACGATTTGTGGCGCGGCGTCGGCGTACAGGCAGCGCTGCTCGTCGCCGGTTTTTACGTCGCCGACCGCGCGCTCGTGCGCCTTGCCGAACCGCTCGAACTGCGCGGCCTCGACGATCCGGCAGGCTGGCCGCTGCTGATGCTGGTGGGCGGCATCTGTTCCTTCCTCTTCATGCCGCTGGTAAATTCGCTGTCACGCGCGCACGAACGCCGCGCCGATCGCTATGCTCTCGAGATGACGCGTCAACCCGAGGCGTTCGTTTCCGCACTGAAGCGGCTCGCGCAGCAGAACATGGCCGAGGAACACCCGACGAAACTCGTGCAGTGGCTGTTTTATTCGCACCCGCCCACGCTCGACCGGATCGAGGCGGCGCGCCGTTGGGCCCAACGCAACGTGCCACGCGTCGCCGGCGTGGCGCTGGTGCTGCTAATGGGGAGCGTGGCCGTCCACGCGCAAAACCCGCGCAAGACCAACATCGCGCATCGTGGCGCGTCCGGTTACGCGCCCGAGCATACGCTCGCGTCCTATCGCCTTGCGCTCGAGATGGGCGCCGACTTCGTCGAACAGGATCTCGCCGTAACGAAGGACGGCGTGTTGATCTGCCTCCACGACCCAACGCTCGATCGCACGACCAACGTGGAGGAGCTATTCCCCAATCGATCGTCGGTTGTGACCTGGGAAGGGAAGACGGTTCGATCGTGGCTGGCAAACGATTTCACGCTCGCCGAGATCAAGCAGCTCGACGCCGGTTCGTGGTTCGACACGAAGTTCAAAGGCGAGCGCATTCCGACTTTCGACGAAGCGGTGGCGCTCGTCAAAGGCAAAGCCGGAATGTTTCCGGAGCTGAAGACTCCGGAGGTCTACGCCGGGCGGCCAGTGAACTTCGAACAACTGGTGGCGGACGCACTGGACAAGCACGGCCTGCGCGGCGCCAAAGCCGACCCCAAGACGCCGCTGATGCTGCAGACATTCAGCGAACAAAGCGCACGCAAGCTGGCGGCGATGAAAATCGGCGTGCCGGTGGTGTTGCTGATCAACAGCGGCCGTAACTGGGACTCAGCCGACAAAGTCCGCGCGTGGAAGGGAATTGTCAACGGTTTTGGCCCTGCCAAGGACATCGTGGCGGCAAATCCCGATTTCGTGAAATGGGCGCACGCGGAACAGTTCATCGTCACGCCCTACACGTTCCGCGCCTCGAATGCCGGCAAGTACCCGAACGTGAAAGCGGAGATGGAGCACTTTCTTTACACGCTCGGTGTAGACGGGTTGTTCACGGATAACCCGGACCAGTTCCCGCGGAGGTGAAGGGGGTCAGACCCCTATGTTATTCGTCACGAGGCGAAAAGGGGTCTGACCCGTTCTTCACTTCGGTGAGACGACCAGCGTCCCGCGCATCTCCTTACACGCTTCGACGCTGGTCAGATTGCAATAGAAGACAAACGTGCCAGGTTGGTTGGCGAGAAACTCGAACGTGATCGTCTGCCCGCCGCCGACGCGTTTGGAGATGCGATAGGCATCCATGGCAAACGTGCGTGGCTCTTTTTCACTCTTCAGCGTGACGCGGACGAGATCGTTTTGCGTGACTTCGATGCGACTTGGCTCAAACTGACGCTCACCGGCGACGATGGTGACCTCTCGCCGGGTAGGCGTCTCTTGCACATTGGCCGTACGCGCGACGGCGGTGGAACTAAGAACTAAGAACAAGAAACTACAAACCACGAAGGTTCTGGTCAGCATCGCCATCGTTCTTCGTTCTCGTTCTTAGTTCCCGCCTATCCGCGTGAGCCTCTTGCGCGCTTCGGCGGGGCGAGCTTTCGTTCTGGCGTCAGCCGCGCGCGCTACTCCCGGTCCCGGCGCGGCCCGCGATCGCGGCCCCGTTCCCGACCACCGCGAAAACCGTCGCGCTCGCGATGTCCGCCTTCGCGGTGACCGCCCGCGGCGGCGCCGGCCTCTTCTCCCGCGTCACCCGCTGGCTGCGGCGGTGCCGTGCCTTCTTCGGGTGTGAGCAGCGCTTTGCGCGACAGGCGAATCTTGCCGGTCGGGTCGATGTTGATCACTTTCACCAGCACCTGCTGGCCTTCCTTCAGCTCGTCGCGCACGTCCTTGACACGGTAGTTCGCGATTTCCGAAACGTGCAGCAGGCCGTCGGTGCCGGGCATGATCTCGACGAACGCGCCGAAGTCGGTAATCCGCTGCACCTTGCCCAGATACGTCTTATTGAGCTCGGGGGTCGCCGTCAGCTCCTGGATGATGCCGAGCGCTTTCTGCGCGGCCGCTTCATCCGACGACGCCACGTTCACGCGCCCATCGTCTTCCACGTCGATCTTGACGCCGGTCTTCTCGATGATGCCGCGGATCGTCTTGCCGCCAGGTCCGATGACGTCGCGGATCTTCTCGACCGGGATCTTGATGGTGACGATGCGCGGCGCGTAGGCGGAGATGTTGGTGCGGGAGGTCGAGAGCGCTTCCTGCATTTTCTCGAGGATGTGCATGCGCCCTGCGTGCGCCTGCGTGAGCGCGGTGCGCATGATCTCGGACGAAATGCCGGTGACCTTGATGTCCATTTGCAGGGCGGTGATGCCCTGCGCCGTGCCGGCGACCTTGAAATCCATGTCGCCGTAGTGATCCTCGGCGCCGGCAATGTCGCTGAGGATGGCGTATTTGCCGGTCTTCTCGTCCATGATCAGTCCCATGGCGACGCCCGCGACCGGTGCGCGCATTGGCACACCGGCGTCCATCATCGCCAGCGATCCACCACAAACCGACGCCATCGACGAGCTGCCGTTCGACTCGAGAATGTCCGAGACGATGCGAAGCGTGTAGGGGAACTCGGCCTCCGCCGGAACCATCGGCGCCAGCGCGCGCTCGGCAAGCGCGCCGTGGCCGACTTCACGTCGGCCTGGGCCGCGCAGGAACCCAACTTCACCGACCGAGAACGGCGGGAAATTGTAGTGGAGCATGAAGCGCTTGTAGGTTTCGCCGTCCACCTGCTCGATTTTCTGCTGATCGTCCGCGGTGCCGAGCGTGGCGGTGACGAGCGCCTGTGTTTCGCCGCGGGTGAACACCGCGGAGCCGTGCACACGCGGTAACACGCTCGTTTCGATCCAGATCGTACGAATCTCGTCGAACCTTCGTCCGTCGAGCCGTGTGCTGCGCTCGAGCGCCTCGTCGCGCATCACCTTTTCCTGCAGCTCTTTGAAAATCGCCTTCGCTTCGAGCTTGCGCTGCGCTTCGCCTTCTGGAATGGACGCGATCAATTCGTCGAAGAGTTCGTCAACGCGGCTGTAATTTTCCAGCTTGCCGCGAATGCGCATCGCCTCGCTGAGCGGAACCAGGACTTTCTCTTCGACCTCGCGATAGAACTCGTGGCCGATGGTGTGTTCCGGCTTCGGCAGCTTCGAGCGTCCGGCTTCGCGCGCGAGCTCGTCGATGGTCCTCACGATGTCGCGAATTGCGGCGTGTCCGGCGTCGAGTGCGGCAAGCACCTCGTCCTCGGACACTTCCTTCGCGCCCGCCTCCACCATGACGATCCCGTCGGCGGTGCCGGCAACGAGGATATCGAGCCGGCTCACGCGCCGCTGTTCGAACGTCGGATTGATCACGTACTGCCCGTCGACGAGACCGACGCGAACACCGGCGATGGTTTTCTCGAACGGAATCTCCGAGAGCGCGATCGCGGCAGACGCGCCGGTGATCGCGAGCACGTCGGGATCGTTCGCTGTGTCGGCCGAGAGCACCAGCGCAATAATCTGCGTCTCGTAGCGCCAGCCTGACGGGAACAGCGGCCGAATCGGCCGATCGATCACGCGGCTGGTGAGCACTTCCTTTTCAGTGGGTTTGCCTTCGCGTTTGAAGAAGCCGCCGGGAATGCGGCCCGATGCGTAGGTGTATTCGCGGTAATCAACGGTAAGGGGCAGAAAGTCGATGCCTTCGCGCGGGCTGGCCGCATGGCACGCGGTGACGAGCACGACCGTGTCGCCCGCGCGCACGAGCACGGAGCCGTGCGCCTGCTTGGCCAGCTTGCCTGTCTCGAACGACAGGGAGCGTTGGCCGACTGAAACTTCTCGCTTATGCATAACGCCTCGATGGGGTCACGTTCCCCGGGTGCGGTTTGTGGGAGTTCCAAGTTCCAAGTTCAAAGTTCAAAGTGAAGAACGCGCTCTCAACTTTGAACGTTGAACTTTGAACCGTGAACTTTTATTTACGAATACCAAGCCTCTTGATGAGCTCGGCGTACCTCGCCGTGTCCTTGCTCTTGAGGTAGTCGAGTAGACGCCGCCGCTGGCCGACCAGTTTGAGGAGGCCGCGGCGCGAGTGGTGATCCTTCGCGTGCGTCTTGAAATGTTCCGTAAGGTAGTTGATGCGCTCGCTGAGCAGCGCCACCTGGACCTCGGGAGAGCCGGTATCCTGATCGTGCGTGCGGTACGAGCTGATGAGATCGGTCTTCTTGTCCTTCGTGAGCGCCACAGTTCCTCCACGCACGGACCAGATCGAGGTTCCTGGGTTCCGGAGTTCCTGGGTTGCAAGTTCAAACACGGAACTTTGCAACCCAGGAACGTCGGAACCTCGGAACTTCCTTTCCAACCCGCCGTATACGCGAATTCACTTCGCCAAAAGATCCTTCATTTTACCTAATAACAACCGCAGGGTGCAAAAATCCGTGGGTTTTCGACGGTTCCGCCATGCCGAGCATCCGGCCGTCCGGCGCAAACAGGCGAATCGCCGGCGCGATGGGGCCGGCCGCGTTGCCTTCCCAATCGGACGGTCGAAGTTCCTGCCCATGGGACACCCGCTGCACGCCATCCGCCGTCAAGTGGACTGCCGGCAGGTCGAGAAGCAGGCGCTCGACTGGAATGACACGCACCGCGAGGACGTCGCGACCGGCCGCGGCAAGTTCGCTCAGGGCAACGGCGTCCGTGAGTGAAAAGGCCCCGGAGCGGGTGCGGACCAGCCCGTCGAGGATGGCGCCGGTCCTGACGGCGCGTCCAATATCGTGCGCGAGCGATCGCACGTAAAACCCGGCCGAACACACCAGACGGATGTGCGCGCGCGGCGGCTCGAACGCGACGAGTTCGAGCGTATGCGCGATAACTCGCACTGGAGTGAGCGCGACCGGGGTGGCCTTGCGGGCGAGCCGATAGGCGCGTTCGCCTTCGATCTTCTTCGCCGAGAAGGAAGGCGGGAGCTGTTCGAACTCGCCGCGAAAGGCCTGGAGTGCCGCGATCACTGCATCGCGTGATGGCACCGCGCCGCTTTCGTGCGTCACGCGCCCGGCGCTGTCGTAGCTGTCGGTTTCGATTCCGAAGCGGAGCGTCGCACGATACTCCTTGTCGCTGGCGGTGAGGTAGCGCGCGAGCCGGGTGGCGCGACCGAGCACGAGCGGGAGGACGCCGGACGCGAGCGGATCGAGCGTGCCGGTATGGCCGACACGCCGCAGCTGCAGCGCGCGCCGCGTGGTGGCGACCACGTCATGCGAGGTGGGACCGACCGGCTTGTCGACTATGAGCACGCCGTCAATTGGCATTTACACCACAGATGGCCGTTGATCGAACGCAGATGAGACGCAGATACAACGCAGATGAAACGCAGATGCAACGCAGATACGACGCAGATGCAACGCAGATGCAACGCAGATGAAACGCAGATACGACGCAGATGAACGCAGATGCAACGCAGATGAACGCAGATATGACGCAGATGCAACGCAGAGAACGAGCTCTTTAAGTTCTTGTAAAACGACGTCGCCGGTAAACGTCGTGCCGTGGCCGAGGACTTTACGATCATCACGATCCAAAGTCTTAATCTGGTTTTATCTGCGTCATCTGCGTCCGCTTTTAATCTGCGTTTACCTGGGTGGATCTGCGTTCATCTGCGTTCCAGCCGCGGCTTGAACAAGGAGACGCATGAACGTCTGCTGAAGCGCCGGCAACTCTCCTGTCGCGGAGCACCCGGCGGCGTTGACGTGGCCGCCGCCGCCAAACCGACTCGCGATCGCGCGCACGTCGACGTTCCCCTTCGAGCGCATGCTGACGCGCCACGTGCGATCGGCCAGCTCTTTGAAAAAGGCCACGGCCTGGATGTCCTTGACCGTCAACGGAAAGTTGATCAGCCCTTCGGTGTCGTCGTAGCTGGCGCCATTTGCTTCGGCAAGCGCTTGCGTGATTGTGAGCAATGCCACGCGCCCGGATGGATCGAGCCGCATGCTGTTGAGTACCGCGCCAAAGATCTTGATCCGGCCCAACGTGCTGCTGTCGTAATGCGTCCGCGCGATCCACTGCGGGTCGGCGCCGGCCTGTAGGCAGAGCCGCGCAATCTCGAACGTGCGCGGCGTCATGTGGGAGAAATGGAACGAACCGGTGTCGGTGAGGATGCCGAGATAAATGTGCGTTGCAACCTCGGACGTGAGCGCCGCGCCGAGCGCGTCGATCAGCGTGAACACCAGCTCGGTGCACGCCGCCGCCGATTCGTCCACCCAGTTCAGCGCGCCGTAACGCGTGTTCCCGAGATGATGATCGATATTGACGACCGGCGATCGATCGAGCCCCGCGATCCCCGTGCGATCGAGCGCGCTGCACTCCATGATGACCGCCGCATCGTAGCGCTCGTCGACCTGGGTCGTGACGCGGATGCCGTCGACGCCCGGGAATGGCTGCAGGAAGTGCGGAGGAATGGCGTCGAAGACGACCTCGGCCTGTTTGCCTTGCGCGCGCAGGGCGAGGGCCGCCGCCATCGCGGATCCGATGGCATCACCGTCGGGACGCTGGTGAGAGGAGATGATGAAGCGGTGTCCGGCGGTCAGGCGCAAGACGATCGCAGCCAGATCACTCATCGCGATCGGAACGGCGTGTTTCCTCTTCTTGCTTGAGTTCCTGCAGAATCTGCTCGACGCGATCCTGCGCAGCCACCGATTGGTCGTAGGTGAACACGATTTCAGGGGAGCGGCGCAGATTGACGCGCGTGCTGAGCAGATGCCGCACGTAGGCGGCGGCGCGGGCGAGCGCTTTCTGGGTTTGCTTGCGCTCGGCCGCCGTGCCCATGATGGTCCAATACACACGGGCTAGCGACAGGTCAGACGTCACTTTGACGCGTGTCACGGTCACGAGGCCGACACCGGGGTCAGCCACTTCAGTCGAAAGAATCTGGCTGACTTCCTCCCGGATTTGCTCGGCGACTCGCTCGGTGCGGTGTGACAGAGCCATAACTGTCCGGGCTGCAAGGACGGTGCCTAGACCGCCGCTGCTACCCGTTCCATCGTGAACACTTCGATGACGTCGCCAACCTTGACGTCGTTATAGTTCGCCAGGCCGATGCCGCATTCAAAGCCCGCCTTCACCTCGGACACATCGTCCTTGAAGCGGCGCAGCGACGCGAGCTTGCCTTCCCACACCACGACGTTGTCGCGGAGGAGGCGCGCCTGCGCATCGCCGCTGCGCGTAATGCGGCCGTCGAGCACCATGCAGCCGGCAATCGTCCCGACCTTGGGCACCCTGAACGTCTCGCGGACCTGCGCGGTACCGAGGCGCTGTTCCTTGAAGGTCGGTGCGAGGAGACCCGCCATTGCCCTCTTGATTTCATCGGTGACGTTGTAAATCACCGAGTGCAGGCGGATGTCGACTTTTTCGCGCTCCGCGACGTCCGAGGCATTGCGGTCCGGCCGCACGTTGAACCCGATGATGATCGCGTTCGATGCGGTCGCGAGCAGCACGTCCGACTCGTTGATCGCGCCTACCGCGGAATGAATGATCTTGATCTTCGTTTTCTCGTCGGAGAGCTTGCTCAGCGTGTCGGCCAGCACTTCGGCCGAACCCTGTACGTCGGCCTTGATGATGATCGCCAGCTCCTTCGCGTCCCCGGCGGCAAGCTGCTGCTGCAGCGATTCGAGCGTGAGCCGGCCGCCCTTCGCGCCCAGCGCGCGCTCCTTGGCCTGCCCCTGACGGAACATCGCAATTTGCCGCGCCTTGGCCGCGTCGGCCACTGCCTGGAACGAATCGCCAGGTGACGGCAGCGTCTCGAGGCCGAGCACTTCGACCGGCGTCGATGGACCAGCGAACTTGAGCGCGCGTCCGCGATCGTCGATGAGCGCGCGCACACGGCCAACCACTGGACCGGCGATGATGTTGTCGCCGATGTGGAGCGAGCCATCCTGCACGAGGACCGTGGCCACGGGACCACGGCCGCGATCGAGCTTGGTCTCAAGGACGGTGCCGATCGCTGCACGCTTGGGATTGGCTTTGTGCTCGCCGATTTCGGTGACGAGCAGGATCATCTCGAGCAGCAGATCCAGCCCCTGCTTCTTCTTCGCCGACACTTCAACGAAGACGGTCTGACCGCCCCATTCCTCGGGCACCAGGTCGAGATCCGCAAGCTGCCGCTTCACTGTTTCCGGATTCGCGCCAGGCTTGTCGATCTTGTTGACCGCCACGATGATCGGCACGTTGGCGGCGCGCGCGTGATCGATCGCCTCTTTCGTCTGCGGCATGACGCCGTCGTCCGCCGCGACGACGAGAACGACAACGTCGGTGACCTTCGAGCCGCGTGCGCGCATGAGGGTAAACGCCTCGTGACCGGGCGTGTCGAGAAACACAATGTGCTTCTCACCGTTTTCGCCGACGGGAACGAGATACGCGCCGATGTGCTGAGTAATGCCCCCGGCCTCGCGTTCGGCGACGCGTGTCGTGCGGATCGAGTCGAGGAGCGTGGTCTTGCCGTGATCGACGTGGCCCATTACGGTGACAACCGGTGCGCGCGGCAGCAGATCCTTGTCGTCGGCCGCTTCGGCATCGACCTCCAGCAGCTCTTCTTCGAAGCTGCGAGTCTGAACCTCGGCGCCGAATTGCCGTGCGATCTCCCGCGCCGTGTCGATGTCGATCGTGGAGTTGATCGTCATCATCAGGCGGCGATCGAGCAGCGCCTTGAGCACGTCCTTGACGCGCGTATCGAGTTTGTCGGCGAGATCCTTCACCGTCATGCCTTCGGCGAGCGTGATGGTGCGGCTGATCGGCGGCGGCTCGGGCGCAACCGCCGTCGGCCGCGCCACCGGCGCCTCACGCTTTTGCTGTGGGCGCGGCGCGGCTGGCCGCGGCTGTGGCCGTTGCTGATAGGTGCCGCCCGGCCGCTGTCCCGTGATCGTCCCGGGCCGCGCTTGTTGCGTCGGACGCACGGGTTGTGCAGGCAGCGGACGCGGACCGCCGATCATGGCAGGCGTCGCGCCGGCAGCCGGTCGCGCCGCCGTCGGATATGCCGGACGCGGAGCCGGGGGCCGGGCTGCCACGGGCGGCGCGGGCTTCGCGGCTGGCGGTGCCGGCTTTGGTGGTTGCGGCACAACCGTGCGTCGCGGCTGCAGCGGCGGTGCTTTCGGTGGCGCCTGACCGGGTTCTTCGATGCGCAGACGAATGCTCGGCGGCACGAAGCGGCCAGGAACCGGCGGCCTGGCGGCCAGTGGCTCCGGAGCCGCGGGTGCTGGCGTCTCGACCTCCGGGGCAGCAGCGATCGGCGCGGGGGCTTCGGCCGCGGGTGCCATGGGTTCCGGCGCGACAGGCTCCGGAAGCGGCTTTGGCGCCGCGGCGGCCGCGGTCGGGGCTGGTGCCGGTGCTTCCAACGGCGGAGGAGCGGGCGTGGGTTCCGCAACCGGCGCGGACTCGGGTGGCGCCGCTGCCACAGGTGGCGCTGGCGGCCTGACAGTCTTGATCAGACGCGGTGGCGGCAGCGACGGCGCGGCCGGTTTGGGCGGCTCGGCCGGCGCCACACCTTTCTTTGCGGCAGCACCCGGCTTCTTGACCGTCTTGGCCGCCGTCTCCGAGAAGATGTCGCCCTTCGGCAGCTCGATGCCGCGCTGACGCGCGATCCGCTCGACAAATTGACGCGCGACGATTTCTTCGAGCGTGCTCGACGCGCTTTTGAGCTCGATGCCGTGGTTTTTCTTGAGCAGCTGCAGCACTTCCGCGCTGGTGGCCCCCAGCAGCTCGGCGACTTTGTAAACCCGGACTGTTGACAACGTGTTTCCCCGTGTAGCGGTTAGCTCTGCTCGGTTTCGGCCTGAGACGTCTCCACCACTTCGCCGGTTGTTTCAACCGCGTCGTTCGTGGTCTCGACCGCCGCAGTTTCAACCGCGGCCTCCGTCTCCTCGACTGGAACTTCGAGCGCCCCAAGTTGAGCTTCGACTTCCTTCCGTTTGTCTTCTTCGCTCTTGATGTCGATGCGCCATCCAGTCAGCTTGGCGGCCAGCCGTACGTTCTGGCCTTTCTTGCCGATGGCGAGCGACAGCTGCTTGTCCTCGACCACGACCTCCATCACTTTTTCCTTGTCGTCCACGATCGTGACGCGCTGCACCTTGGCTGGCGAGAGCGCGTTCATGACGAACTGCACCGGATCTTCCGACCACTCGACGATGTCGATCTTTTCGCCGCGCAACTCGCGGATGATCGCCTGCACGCGCGTGCCTTTCATGCCGACGCATGCGCCCACGGGATCGACGTCGCGTTCGCGCGAGTAGACCGCAACCTTCGCCCGATCGCCCGCTTCCCGAACGGCGCCGCGAATCATGACCGTGCCATCGTAGATTTCGGGCACTTCCTGTTCGAACAGCTTGATGAGCAGCGCCGGGTCGGTGCGCGAGAGCACGATTTGCGGGCCCTTCGCGCTCTTGCTGACACCCTTGATGACCGCCCGCAGACGATCACCTTGGGTATAACTTTCCGCCCGCGACTGTTCCTTGCGCGGCAGGATCGCCTCGACGCGGCCGACCTCGACGATGATGTCGCCTTGTTCGAAGCGTTTGACCAGGCCGTTCATCACTTCGCCGACGCGGGAGTTGTATTCCGAATAAATGATCTCGCGCTCCGCCTCGCGCACTTTCTGGAAGATCACCTGCTTGGCGGTTTGCGCGGCGATGCGACCGAGCACGTCGGTGCGCTTCGGAAACTCGATTTGATAGCCGACTTCGACTTCAGCGTCCTCGCCGTAGATCCCCTTGGCCTCGGCCAATGAGATTTCGGTCGAGGGATTGGTGACCTCGTCCACGATGGTCTTCACCGAGAAGAGCTCGATTTGGCCGTTCTCGGGATTGAACTTGGCCTTGAGCTCCTCGCCGGTCTTGTAATACTTGCGGGACGCTGTGAGCACGGCCTCCTCCATCGCCTGAATGACGACGTCGGGCTCGATGCCTTTTTCTTTGGCGAGCGCTTCGATTGTTTGCTGAAGCGGATTGCTACTGGTCATAACTCTCAGAACTCCACATCTAACCGCGCACGGCTGATGAGTGCGAGCGGCAAGCGGATTTGTTTGCCGCCTTCGGACTCGAACAGCACGTCATCTCCATCTAATCCGCGCAGCCGGCCGGCAAAGGCAGTTTGCCGATAAATCGGCTCACGCGTGACGATCTTCGCCGCGCGACCGGCGAAACGCCGGTAATCGTCGGCGCTGCGCAGCGGCCGGTCGAGACCGGGCGAGGAGACCTCGAGGGTGTATGCGCCGGGCACCACGTCCTCGACGTCGAGGATGGTGCTGAGCTCCTGGCTGACTTTCTCGCAATCGGCGATGCTGACGCTTTCGTCCGGCGTCGCGGCCGGTCCTGGCCGGTCGAGCACGACCCGCAGCACGTCGCCCCCGGCCTCGCGGCGCATCGAAACGTCAAAGATCTCAAGGCCGTAGGCCGCAGCCACGCGGCTGGCGATCTGCCGAATGCGCTCCAGTGGGGTCAAACACACCCCTAAACGAAAAAGAGTGGGCGAAAGGGCCCACTCTGGTTTCCCAGACTGCTGACCGGACTGTTTAGTTTAGCACGCGCATCGATGGGATGCCGCGGGCTAAAGCGCGCGGCGCCCTCTGCCGATGAGTAGTGAGGGACCGTCTTTTTCGTCAGTCTCCGGTCTTTCTGGGATTGACAGCCAAACGGGCACCGGCGACCATAAAGATCCCCTTTTCGTCTGAAGTTCCATAAATGTTTCAACCGTGTTCCGCGACCGCCTTGGTCGCAGGTCTACTGTTTGCCTGTGCGCCAGCAGTGTCGGCAGCCGACGACTTCCGGCTGCGCGGAAGCGTCAGCGACATTTCCGGCGGGATCATCATCGGCGCGACCGTCACTATCGACGCAGGTCAGAAGGAGCCGCGCGTCCTGACGACGGATGACACGGGTCAGTTCGAGCTCGACGCCATCAAACGCGGCACCCATCGCGTGAGCGTAGAGGCGGCAGGCTTCGCGCCATTCGAGGGGACCGTCGCCGTCGACCAGCCGCTCGTCACGTTCGACGTCGTTCTGCAGCTTGCGATCAGCGAGCGCGTCGACGTCGCCGTCGTTGCCGGCACGCTCGGGTCGGCCGTGGGGCTGACGACGGCCACGCTGTCCGGGAAAGCACTCGAGGGACTGTCGGATGATCCAGGCTCGCTTGTGCGTCAGCTTCAGGAGTTGGCCGGCGCGACGGGTCAGCCTGAAGAGACCATCATCTCGGTCGACGGCTTTACACCGTCAGTTCGCCTGCCACCGAAGCAGGCGATCCAGCTGATCAGAATCAGCTCGAATCCGTTTGCGGCGGAGTTTGCCGAGCTCGGTCGCGCGCGCATTGAAATCGTCACCAAGCCGGGCTCGTCGGCAGTGCACGCCGACGTGCGGGGCAGCGTGAACGACGCGGCCATGAATGGACGCAACCCGCTCGCAGCTACGCGCGCCGACGACGAGCGAACGCGCGATGTCAGCGGGTACGTCAGCGGTCCGATCGTGGCGAATCGCTGGAGCTTTGTCGCCTACGGCGGCCACTGGGCGATGGACAAGGCGCAATTGATCTCTGCAACCGGACTGGACGACCAATCCGCGCAGCCCGCGCCGATTTCGACGAGCGTGATGACGCCGAGCCGCGTCGGCAGTGTCTGGCTTGGCAGCGACGCCAAGGTTGGGGAGTTGAGCACGCTCGCGGTCTCGTTCAGCGCCACCGACGATCGCGGCCAGAATCAGGGCCTCGAGAGTGGTCTGGATTTGCCGGAGCGCGCATACACGCAGCGCACCACTGCCGGCGAACTACGCTTCTCGTTGACGTCGATTGCCTCGCCGCACGTTCTGAACGAGCTTCGTGTGCAGAGCACCGCGCGGCAGGCACGGAGCGAAGCGATGAACGATCAGCCGGCCCTTCTGGTGTTCGATGCGTTCAACGGCGGCGGCCAGCAGGACGCGCTGTTCAAGCAAACGAAGGATCTAGGCTGGCAAGTCGCCGAGCGTCTGACGCTTTCCTCCGGCCGACATGCGCTCAAATTCGGTGTCGATGCGGAGCGCGTTTCGCGTTCCGAGCGCGACCGCAGCAACTTCGGCGGAACGTTCCTGTTCGGCGCCGACGTCGAACGCGACACGTCCGGGATGCCGATTCTGAGCCCGGGCGGAGAGCCGATCGCGATCTCGCCGTTCGAGCATTACCGCCGTACCGTGCTTGGATTGCCGGGTTATTACCCATCGCAGTTCTCCATCTCACATGGCGGCGACACGATTGCCACCAACCAGTGGCAGTACGGCCAATTTGCGCAGGACGATTGGGCGCTGCACCCGCGCCTGACGTTTGCGTACGGGATGCGCAGCGAATGGCAGAGCAACGCGTCGGGCGGCGTGTTCGGTGCGCGCGGCGCTGTGGCGTGGGCTGTAGACGCGGCGCGCCGTAACACCGTGCGCCTGGGCACAGGCACGTTCTTTCAACGTGTGCCGGCCGACCTGACGCTCGACGTACTGCGGTTCGCCGACGATCACCAGCAGCAGCTCCAGATCGATCGTCCACTGTTCTTTCCCGCCATTCCGGCGGACCTCTCGGGTGCGGCCGCGACGATGAGAACGTCGTATACCGCGGCCGAGAACCTGTCGCGCCCGCAAATCATCCGGTTCGGATCGACGTTCGAACATCGCCTCGTGAGAGGCGGCATGCTGATCGCGGCCTACGAGCTGCAGTCGGGAAGTCGTCTGCTGCGGATGCGCAATATCAACGCGCCGCGCGATGACGTGCGCCCGTTCCCAGATCGCGGTCCGGTCATGCAATTCGAATCGACGGCACGGTCGCGGCGTCACGAGCTTTCGGTCGGGTGGCGCTCCAAATCGGGCGACCGCGCGACCGCGTTTGCAAACTACACCTACACCCATGCGCGCAGTGAGACCGACGGACGCACGACCGCTCCCGCCGACTCCCTAGGGATGGCGGGTGAGTACGGCGCCAGTGTCGAGTCACGGCCGCATCAGGCGAGCGGCGGCTTTTCAGTCACGACACCGGGCAGGATCATGGTTTCCACGTTCGTCGCCGCGACATCAGGACGGGCGTTCAACATCACGAGCGGCTTTGATGCGAACGGCGATGGTTTGTTCACGGACCGCCCGGTCTTTGCGGCAACAGAGGCGGACGGGGCGATGCAGACCGTTTACGGCTGGCTGAGCCCTGCCGGATCCGGCGAAATCATCCCGCGCAACCTGGGACGCGAACCACGCCAGGTGCGTCTCGATCTCCATCTGTCGAGAGCCTTCGCGGTGGTGCCGGGGGCGTCGTTCTACATTGCAGCGGACGTCGACAACGTCCTGAACAGCGCACTCTACGCAGGCGTGAACGGTGTTTTGACGTCTCCGGCTTTTGGCACCCCAAACGTCGCCCTCAATCCACGCCGCGTGCTGCTGTCGACGGGCTTCAGCTTCTAACGGGTAAGCTACAGATTCAATCGCTCGGCGTGTTCGACCGCATCGGCCAGCCAGTCGCGCGCATGGTCACGCGGTGCGTGTCGTCGCCCGAACCACCCCAGCCACTGAACCGACAAGTAGAGCTGTGCGTACCCGACCGTCTTCCGCACATCGTCAAAGACGTGGCGCGAATCGCAAGCCGCAATATAGGCATCGATGATCGAGGTTCGCGCGGCGTCGCTCCAATCGCCCGACGTGAGCGCCGCGAGGTCGAGCACGGCAGGCCCAATCGCGGCCATCTCCCAATCGACCGGACACACGTGCCAGCCTTGGTCGCCGCCGTGTGCCGCCAGCACGTTGGATGCGTAGAACTCGCCGTGAATAAAGCTCGATTGGCTCGCCAGTAGCCGATCGACGACCTGTTCGAATTTCTTCGCCAGCCAATACAGCGCCGAGCGGCCGTGCCGCGAGGTCGGTTCCTCGTTGGCGAAGAAATACAGCGCCCGATCCATCCACTGCACACCGAAGTTGCGATCGAAGGCGATCAGCCGCGGCGCGGCAGCGAGCGCACGCGCCTCTTCTGCGGGAACGGCCTGATGCAGCGACGCAATCCACTGCGCCGCCGCCCGCCACGCATCGAGATCGCCGATCTGATACATCTCCACGCCCGCTGCCTTTTCGATCATCAGCCACGGCGAGGAGCATCCCGGAGGTGACGTCCCGACCAACGTCGCGCCAAGCCGGCGCGGCGCGAGGATCTCGCGATAGACGACGATCTCTCGTTCGGGATCGACCAGAAACAGCGGCTTCGCACGCAGTGCGCGTTGGTGCCGCACTGCCAATCCGAGATGCTTCAGCATCAGGCGCCGTGTCGTTCCGTCACTGAGTTCGGCCTCCACTTCCTCCAGCGGGCAACTCGTGGCGTACGCCGAGTGGTGGCGCTGTAATCCGACAACCTTCTGCCCGTCGCCGAGAGTGGATGCGATCGCCCCGCGCAGCGCGTCGTCGCTGACGCCGCGGGTGGCGTCGCCCTCGGCCTTGCTCACGCCGCAATCTCCCTCAGCAGGCGCGACAACACGCGCCGCGAGTCGAAATGATCCTCGGCAAGCTGCCGCGCCGCGCGCGCGTGTCGCGGGTAATCGCTGTTGACCGCGTCGATGGCCGCAAGGACATCATGCTCGGTGGTGAAGCGGAAGAGCCCATCCCCCGTCGGCAGACACTCGCCGAAACCGGTGTCCTGTGCAATCACCGGCCGGCCGGACGCGAGATAGCACACGCTGCGATCGCTGAACCATCCGCACTCGGCAACGACATATCCGCTTTTGGCGATCGCGAACTCCGCCTTCGACCCCTGCACGAAGGCATGATAGTCGTCCGTCGTCGCCACCACTTCCATCGGATCGATCAATTCCCAGCCGTTCGCGGACAGCGCCTCGAGATCACGCCGCTCGCCAGCGTCGATCCCGAGCGCGAGTACGAAACGTTCGGTCGTGCGCTGTGGCAGCGTGATGAACGCGCGCAGCGAGTGCGCCTTTTGTCCATAGAAGCGGCCGTCGTACTCGATTGATCCGTACCCGCGCCAGTTGGCGATGGTCGTGAGCGCATCCCAGCGCAGCGTGTGCGACACCGGCCAGTGTGTCAGGACAATTGGGGGCAGCGTCTTGACCCACGCTTTATCCAGCAACGGCACCGGCGCGCCTGCGCCGACGCGGAGGCCGACGGTCACAAACCGACGATGGCCGGCCAGGCCCATCTCGATGCCCTGTATTTTTTGCCATAGCTGAGTAAAGGCTGGGTCCACATCTACGTACACGGGGTAGCGCGCTTCCGCGAGCAATCCGGCGTCGCGCAGGGCGCCGGAGATGTTCAATAGAACGTCCGCGTCACGCACCGAGTTCGCCACCGCTTCGTACGTGCCGCCCACGGTTTGCTTCGTGTCGGCAAGCAGTAGCGTGGCGTTCTCGGCCAAGCCGAACTGTTGCGCGATCGTGCGAAATGCGGCCGCATTTGCCGTATTTGCGAGCGAAGCCCCGCCCGGCATCAAGGCGCTCGGGCGGATTGGATCGATGAATGTGACGCGATGGCCGAGCTGCCGAAAGCCGAGCACATACTGCAGCACTGCCCACGTCCAGCCTGCTTGTTTCGGTGTGCTTGCGATCGTCGCGGCGACGACGATGTTCAAGGTTTCACGCATCGCAGCAGTGCGGCCCATTCTATGCATCAGGCGAACCGACAAGGTTTCTCCCCCCTTCAAAACTGTAGAGCTAGGCGCAGGCCGGACGGGATCAAGAGCGATGTCGTGTCGAGATTTACCGCCCTCGTCGAAGGGATTGTGTGTGGACGGCAAGTTTTTGCGAGTTGACGGTGAAAGATTTCTCGTCAGGGGTGTCAGTTACGGTACATTCGCGCCGCGTCACGATGATGGCGCGCACTTTCCTGCTCCGGCGCGAATCGCGGAGGACTTTGCCGCGATGCGCCGCGCGGGGGCGAACACGGTGCGGATTTATACGCGACCCCCCACCGATCTTCTCGACCAAGCGGCTCGCTACCAGTTGAAGCTGCTGATCGGCGTGCCGTGGATGCAGCACGTCGCGTTCCTCGACGACCGCCGCCTCCGTCGTCGGATTCGAACCGAGGTCGTCGATCAGGTGCGAATGCTGCATCGCCACCCGGCAGCGTTGCTGTTCGCGCTTGGCAACGAGATTCCGCCGTCGATTGTACGCTGGCAGGGCGGCAGGGCGATCGAGCGGTTCCTGCGTGAACTCTATGAAGACGCAAAAGCCGCTGCGCCGGATGCGCTGCTGACGTATGTGAACTATCCGCCGACGGAATACCTTGAGCTGCCGTTCTTCGACGTCTGTTCGTTCAACGTTTACCTGCACGAAGAAGAGCAACTGCGCGGGTATTTTGCGCGGCTGCAGCACGTCGCGGGTCACAAGCCGCTGCTGATTGCCGAGGCGGGCGCAGACAGCGTCCGGCACGGCGCGGACGGCCAGGCCGCTCTCGCGGCGATGCAGATGCGATGGGCGTACCGGTCCGGCGCCTGCGGCGCGGTGGCCTACGCGTGGACCGACGAATGGTGGCGCGGCGGCTTCAGCGTTGACGATTGGGCGTTTGGGCTCGTCGACGCGAATAGACAACCGAAGCCTGCACTGGAATCGGTGTCGCGCGTGTTCGCTTCGGCGCCATTCGACGACGCAGAGCGCGCGAGTTGGCCGCGCGTCTCGGTTGTGGTGTGCGCGCACAACGCGGCGTCGACCATTGATGAATGCATCTCTTCGATCGAGGCGCTGAGATATCCTGATTTCGAGCTCATCGTCGTCAACGATGGCTCGGCTGACGGCACTGGCGACATCGTCCGACGGCATTCGCGCGCACGACTGATCGAAGTGCCGAACGGGGGCCTGTCGCGCGCGCGCAACATCGGAATGGAGGCGGCAACGGGTGAGATCGTCGCCTACTGCGACTCGGACGCGCGGGTCGACGCCCAGTGGCTGGATTTTCTGATTCAGCCGATCGTGACGCTCGGCCGCGTGGGATCGGGCGGACCGAACGTCGTCCCGGCCGACGATTCGGCGCTCGCGCAGTGCGTGGCGCGTGCGCCGGGAGGACCAACGCAAGTCCTCCTCACCGACGATATCGCCGAGCACGTGCCCGGCTGCAACATGGCGTATCGCCGTGACGCGCTGTTGGCAGTCGGCGGCTTCAATCCGATCTACCTGCGCGCCGGCGATGACGTCGATCTGTGCTGGCGCGTGCAGGCGCGCTGCGGCCCGATCGGGTTTGCTCCTGCCGCGCTCGTCTGGCACCACCACCGAGCATCAATCAAGGCTTATTGGCGGCAGCAGGTCGGTTACGGCGAGGGCGAGGAGTGGCTGCGCCCCTATCACCCTGATAAGTTCGTCGGCCGCAGCATCCTGTGGCGTGGGCTGGTCTACAGCCCGTTGCCGTTCGTTCGCTCTCTCTGCGGTCGGCGTGTGAACGCCGGCGTATGGGGCTCGGCGCCCTTTCCATCCGTGTATCGCGTTCACGGCCACCCGCTGACGTACCTTCCTCACTCGGCACAGTGGCAAATCGGATCGATTGCGCTGCTCGGCCTGAGCGTCGTGCTGGCCATGGTCGGTCTGACCACGGTGGCTTTTGCGGCGGGCGCAGTGGGCACGATCGGACTGGCTGTGACCGGCGCCAAATGTCTCGCGCACGCGTTCGGGTCTGACATCCGTTTGCTGCCCCGAATCGGATCGTGGCCGCTATCGTTAAGCCGCGCCGGCTACCGCGTTGCGATTGCGTGGCTGCACTTCCTCCAGCCGCTGGCGCGTTTTCGCGGACGCGTGCGAGCGCTGCGACAGTGGCCGGCTGCGGCGCCGACCGTGCGCGGCGGCCGTCCGCGCCGATTCGCTGAAGCGGCTCGCGTCATCACCGGCGGCGCGTTCGAGCAGCATTTCTGGAGCGAGTCGTGGATCGACAGCAGCGCTCTTCTCGCGCGAATCGTCGATCAGCTGCGCTGCTCCCGCGTTGCCGGCGACATCGAGGTCGACGAGGGATGGTGGACCAACCGCGACTTGAGCATCGGGATCACGACAGACATCCGCCTCGATCTGCGCACGCTCGTCGAGGATCACGGGTCCGGCAAATGTCTGTTTCGCGCCGCTGTGCATCTGCGCGGCGCGTGGTTGATTGCCGTGCTCGTGGGCATTGCGGCGAGTGCCGCGGTGTCCGGCGCCACGCACCACGGCGCCAACGCCGTCGCGCTGCTGGCGGTGGCCGGCTGCGCCGCCGCAGCGCTGCTGCGCATTTTCAGCCGCGTCGCCGACGACACGGCGATTCTCACCGACGCCATAAGTCGCGTCGCGGAGCGCTGCGGCATGGTCGACATGCGCAGCGCTCTCGCTGCGCCGCGCGATGCCATTGAGGAGTTTCAGTGATGCGGTTTGCTACACAGTTCGCCGAGGCGAAGTATCTGCCGAGGATTCTCGGCCGCGTCCGGCCCTATAGCGGGCTTGCGGTCGCGACGACGCTCGTGCTTGTCGCCAGCGCGCTGCTCGGCCTGCTCGCGCCGTGGCCGCTCAAGATTCTCGTCGATAGCGTTCTTGGCAGCGCTCCGCTGCCGGAGGTCATCAGCAACCTGGCGCTGCCGGTCGAGGGCAACCGGTCGTTGCTGCTGTTGCTCGCAGTGATCGCCGGCCTTGTCATCGCGGTTGGCGGAAACAGCTTGACAGTGCTCCACAACTATCTCGGCACGCGGCTGAAGGAGCGGCTGGTGCTGGACTTCAGAAGCGAGCTGTTCCAGCACGCGCAACGGCTGTCGCTCGCGTTTCACGACCGGCAGAGCACCGGCGACCTGATGAATCGCATCACCTACCAGTCGACGGCGGTGGGCAGCGTGGTGATCAGCGGGCCGCCGCTCATCCAAAGCGCGGTGACACTCGTCGGCATGTTCTGGGTGGCTTACCGCCTGGATCCTTTTCTCTCCCTCGTGTCGCTCTCGGTCGTGCCATTCATCTATTACTCCGTCGGTTTCTATGCCAAGTACGTCGATCCAAAGATGCGCGAAGTGAAAGGCATGGAAGGCCAGACGATGTCGATCGTGCACGAGGCCATGGCCATGCTGCGCGTGATCGTCACGTTCGGGCGCGAGCATCACGAGTACCAGCGGTTTCGTATGCAAGGCGAACGCGCCGTGGACGCACGCGTGCGTTTGACAGTCGATCAAACCTTGTTTTCGCTCGTGGTCAACACGCTGACGGCGATCGGCACGGCGCTCGTGCTCGGGTTTGGCGCGTATCAAGTGCTCCGCTCGCGGCTGACGGTCGGCGAGCTACTCGTGATCATGTCGTATATCGGGTCTGTCTATACGCCGCTGCAATCGATCAGTAATGCCACCGGCACTCTAAAGGATCAGCTGATCAGCGCGCAGATGGCTTTCGAGCTCCTCGATCTGGAACCGGAAGTCAAAGACGCGCCCGATGCTGTGCCGCTTCGCGACGTCCAGGGACGAATCACACTCGAGCACGTGCATTTTTCCTACCCCGGCCGTCGCGACACGCTCAGGGACATCTCCTTCGATGCGCAACCAGGTCAAGTTATCGCCGTCGTCGGGCAAACCGGCGCCGGCAAGACGACGTTGGCTAGTCTGATTCCCCGGTTGTACGACCCGTCTCAGGGCCGAGTGCTCATCGACGGCCGCGATTTGCGCGGCCTTACGGTGGCCTCGCTCCGGCAGCAAGTGAGCGTTGTGCTGCAGGAACCGCTGTTGTTCTCGACGACGATTGCCGAGAACATCCGCTACGGCCGACTGGGGGCGAGCGACGCGGACGTGATCGCCAGCGCGAAGGCGGCCAACGCACACGACTTCATCATGCGGCTTCCGGAGCAGTACGAGACGACGATCGGCGAACGTGGCGTGCAGCTCTCGGGCGGCGAGCGTCAGCGCATCGCCGTCGCACGCGCGTTTCTGAAGAACGCCCCGATTCTGATTCTCGACGAACCGACCTCGTCGATCGATTCGAAAACCGAGGGCGTCATTCTGGACGCGCTCGATCGCCTGCTCGTCGGCCGGACCACAATCATCATCGCGCACCGGCTGTCGACGATTCGCCAGGCGGATCAAATCTTCGTGCTCCACAACGGCGAAATCGTCGAGCGCGGCGGACACCACGAGCTGATGACGCGCGGAGGGTATTTCCGGCAGCTGCACGATGCGCAGATGCGTGACGCAGCCCGGAAGGAGATCAAGGCTCTCGAAGCCTCCGCGTTCGAGGGCTTGTCGTGAAGATCCGCGGACCGCAACGGATCGTCCTCCTTGGGATCATGAGCCGCATGCCTGTGGGCGGACTCGTCTGGGCCACGCTTCAGTACCTCATCGGCTTTCAGCGACTTGGCTACGACGTGTATTACGTCGAAGCGCACGGCAGCACGCCGCGCATGTTCATGCGCCAAAAGGGCGACGATGGTTGGCAGAGGGCCGCGGCGTTCGTCGCGGCGGTGATGCAACGATTCGATCTGCAGCATCGCTGGGCGTACCACGTCGTGCACGACGATCGCTGCTTCGGAATGTCCCGCGAGGCGCTGCGTCAGCTCTACGCGTCCGCCGATTTCATCGTCAATCTGCACGGTTCGACCAAGCTGATGCCGGAACACAGCGCTGCGGGTGAACTGATCTACGTCGACACCGATCCGGTCGACGTGCAAATCGAGATTCATGAGAACGCGCAGCACACGATCGACTTGCTGGCCGCACACAGCGCCTTCGTGACCTGGGGGCTCAACTACGGTAACCCGGATTCGAAGGTACCGGTCTCGAATCGCTTTGTATTTCACCCCACTCCTCCTCCAGTGGTCATGGATTTCTGGGACCAGCCATGCGGCATGCCGGACGTGTTCACGACCATTGGGAACTGGCGCCAGGAGTACCGCGCGTTCGCGTTTCAGGGCGAGACCTACTACTGGAGCAAGCACCACGAGTTTCTGAAGTTTGTCGACGTGCCGGTGCGAACTGGCGGGCGCTTCGAGCTTGCGCTGAGCAGCTACGAACCCGAGGACCGGGTCATGCTCGAGGAGCACGGCTGGCGAGTGCGCGACGCGCTGTCGTTCTCGACCGATCTGGACGCATACCGCGCCTACATTCAGCAGTCGCGCGGCGAGTTTACGGTCGCCAAGGACCAGAACATCCGGCTGCGCAGCGGCTGGTTCAGCGAGCGCAGCGCCACGTATCTCGCGGCCGGCCGGCCCGTGATCACGCAGGAGACCGGTTTCAGCAACGTGCTCCCGACGGGGGAAGGGTTGTTCGCGTTCTCGACGCTCGATGACGTCGCTGCCGCGGTGGACCGCATCGCGACCAATTACTCGCGCCACAGCAGGGCGGCCCGCACGATCGCGGTGGAATCGTTCGACTACCGCGTGGTGCTGCCGCAGCTGCTGGCGCAGGTCAAGGCGGCATAACACGACCGATGAAGACGAAGCGCAAAGACACTGCGAACGCGCGCGACGAAGGCGTGCGGCTGCGCCGGCAGTTGAGGAGTGTTGCCTTCGATCTCCAGGAGACGCGCGCGAAGCTCGAAGAACTGGAACAACGCCTGGAACATCGCGATCTTCCGGTCAGGCAGGAAGTCGCGCGCACCGTTCGGCGGCGCTTGCGCAGCGTGCTGCGCAAGAACTCCCGAGTTCTCGTCGCGAGCAAGGGGGATGCATCGCTGCTCGACATCCCGGTGCAGCGTGTCGCCCACTTTCCCCAGGACCTCAGCGGAGAGTACGCGGGATTCCATCCGGCGGACGACGTCAGCGTCGTGGCGCATCTCGAGGCGCTCCGGCATGAGGGCTATGACACGCTCGTATTGCCGGCGTTCGTCACCTGGTGGCTCGACTTCTATCGCGGACTCAGACGCCACCTGGGAGGTCACTATCTCAAGGTCTTCGACGACACGGCGTGCTCTGTCTACGACCTGCGAATGCCCAAGGCGCGTCGCGATTCTTCCCGCACGCGAGTCGGTCTCGATCGCGTGATCGCCGAAGCCGAGCGCCGGCTTGGACATCGCCCGTACCTCCTCGACTGGAGCAGCGGCCAGCAGTTGAGGCAGCGGTTCTCGGCGTATGCCGTTGCCACGCGCACGAGCGACGTGCTGCCAGACATCGATAAAAGCATCGACATCGTCGTGGCCAGCAGCGGCCAGGCGGATGTGCTACGCGAGGCGCGCCGGGTGGCGATCGCCGCGGTCGTGATCTTGGATGGCGATCGCGTTGCGCGTGTTGAATGGCTGCTCCGCGCTCCTGGCATGCTTCAGGCGTCAGCTGAAGCCATGACTGTGTGGGTGGCGCCTGGGGTGTTGGTGCTACCCGGCGCAACGCAGGCGCTGGCCGAGACCTTCGCCAGGTTTCCGCAGATTGGCGCCGTCGGCGGCCGGCTGCTCGATGCGAGCGGCCGCCTTCTGCATGCGGGCGGCGCGCTGCGGCCCGATGCGTCCCTGGTCGACATCGGACGCGACGCTTGGCGCTGTGCGGACCCCGCTTTCAGCTTCGTGCGGCGCGTTGACTTCTGCTCCTCGCGTTTCATGGCGGTCAGCCGCCGCGCGCTCGCGGAGACCGGCGGCCTCGACACCGCCTGGCCGAGCGGACGGATGCGTGATGCGGACTTTTGTCTGCGGCTTCAAGAACGCGGCTACGCCACCTACTACCAGCCCGACGCGATCGCGGTGTGCGGCGTACGGTTGACGCGGGCAGTGGCCTCGGCTGCGGAGCCGGCGGAGGCGCCGGAATGGCGCCGGCGGTTCGGCATGCGCTGGCGGCCCGCCTTGCAAGGCCGCGTGTCGGCGCTCGACATCTGAACGGTATGAACGCGCTCGTTTGCAGCACACGAATGCCGGAATACGACCGCGAATGCGGATCGCGGCGCGTGTTCGATTTCGTCGAGTTCCTCCGCGAAGACCGCTGGACGGTGACGTACATCGCGCGCGAGGGCGAAACCGACGATCGCTATGCCCGCATGCTGGCGCAGTGCGGCGTGCGCACCCATGTCGGGTTCGAAACACTCTCCGACGAGTTCCTGGCCGAGCGTAAGTTCGATCTCGCGCTTCTCGAGTACTGGCACGTGGCGGAAGGGTGTATTCCCGCGCTGCGGCGCTGGTCGCCCGGTACTCGCATTCTCATCGACAGCCATGATGTGCATTTCTTGCGTAACAGCCGCGCATCGTTCCGCTCCGGCGCGGAGCACGACACACCGAAGCGGCTGAACGCGCGTATCGGCGACGAATTCATCCGTGAGCTGAATACATACGCCGCCGCGGACGGCGTGCTGGCGGTGTCTGACAAGGAAGCCGGCATCATCGCCGATCTGGTCGGTGATCCGGTCTGCCGCGTGCCGCTGTGTGAGGATCTGCCGGCATCGCGCGTTCCGTTTCACGAGCGCAAAGGCATACTGTTCGTCGGCAACTTCTGGCATCAGCCGAACGTTGATGCCGCGGCGTATCTCGTCAACGACATCGTGCCGCACCTGCCGGCCGCGGTTCTCGCGCAGCATCCGCTCTGGGTCGTAGGTAACGCGTCGGAGGCGAAGGCTGCGACGCTGGCGAAGCATCCGTATGTGCGCGTTGTCGGGTGGGTGCCGTCCCTCGTGCCCTATTTCAGTCGCACGCGGGTGACCGCCGTTCCCGTTCGCTATGGCGCCGGCACGAAAGGCAAGGTCATTCAGTCGATGGCGGCGGGGACCCCGGTGGTTACAACCAGCATCGGCGTGGAAGGCCTCGAGCTCGCGCACGATCGCGATGTTCTCGTTGCCGACGATCCAGTGGCGTTTGCTGCGGCACTCGAGGATTTGCTCACCAACGAAGCGCGATGGACACGGCTGGCCGAACGCGGACCGGAGCAGCTCGTGCAGATTCACGGCAGGGCGGCCGTGAAGCAGCGCTTCTTCGCCGCGATCGACGCCGCGCTCGATCGCTCGCCCAAGGTGCTGCCTGACGGCGAGGTGGGACCGGAAACCTCGTACGAACAGGTGCGCACGCGAACCATCGACGCGATCCAGCGGTCCATTCCGGCCGGCTCGAGTGTGGCGATCATCAGCAAGGGCGACGAACGCCTCGTGTTGATTGAAGGTCGGCACGCCCAGCACTTTCCGCAACTGCCGGATGGCCGCTACGCCGGCTTTTATCCGGCCGATGGCGCCGCTGCGGTCGCCACACTCGAAGCCGCTCGGATGCGCGGCGTCGAATACTTTGTCGTCCCGAGCACTGCTGCATGGTGGCTCGCGCACTACAAGCAACTCGCCGAGCACCTCGATGACCGCGCGACGCTGGTGCTGCGCGACCATGCCTGCGCGATTTACAAGCTCACGCCGAGCGGAGCTGTGCGGCGAAACCGTGCCGTCATCTCCTCCACCCCGCGCGCCAGATCATCGCGACCGCGTGTGACGTACGACGTGGAAAAGCACAGGCCCGCCATCGATCCGCGCGTCGCCGTACGGCGTCCCGGGAGGCGCAAGCCGCGCGTGCTCGTGCTCGGGATCTACCTGCCCACGCAGCTCCATAACGCCATTGACGAGAGTCGGATTCTGCGCGCGGCCACCACCTGCACCGTGACGCAACGATGGATTGCGCTCGGTGGCAAAACTGCGATCGATCTCGCCGACGTCACCGCGGCGTCGATTAACGAACCGACACCCAAATTCGAGCTGCTCAACCGCCTCATCGCGGCCAACGACATCGACGCCTACGACTACCTGGTCATTGTCGACGACGACATCGTGATGCCGGAGCGGTTTCTCGACGCGTTCATTGATTTGCAGCAACGGGCTCGATTTGCCCTCGCGCAGCCCGCGCGTACCAACGATTCGTACTACGACCATCCCATCGTCGCGCAGCAGCGCGGCGTGCTCGCCCGGCAAACGATGTTCGTGGAAATCGGTCCCGTGACGAGCATTCACCGCTCGCTGTTCGACGCGATTCTGCCATTCGATCTGACTTCGGCAATGGGATGGGGATATGAGAACGTCTGGTCGTACCGTGTGCGCGAGCGCGGGTTGAGGATGGGCATCATCGACGCCGTGCCCGTGTCGCATAGTTTGCGCAAACCAGTGGCGAATTACAGCTGGGACATCGCCAACCAGGACCGCCACGCGCTGCTCGCGAAACATCCCCATTTGCCGCTCGATCAATGTTTTCGCGTACTCGACGTGATCGGATTCAAAGAAGCCCACCGTGTCTGATACCGTGCCTGTGCCGCTCGTGAGTGCCATCATTCCGACGCGCAACCGCGCCGGGTTGTTGGCCGCAGCGCTCGACAGTCTCCGCGTGCAGACGCTGCCGCAGGAACAGTTCGAAGTGCTCGTCGTCGATGACGGTTCTACGGACACGACGCGGAACGTGTGCCGCGACTTCCAACCGCGCTTGCCACTCCGCTATTTCCGGATCGAACACGCGGGCATCGCCGCCGCCAAGAACGTTGGCATGTTCGCCTCCGCGGGACGGATACTGTTGTTCTTCGACGACGACGATGTTGCGCATGCCGAGTTGCTGCAGCAGCACGTCGACGCGCATCGGCGGTGGCCCGACGAAGCGGCTGCCGTGCTTGGCTACACCACCTGGGCGCCGTGGCTCGAGGTCACCGAATTGATGCATTTCGTCACCGAGGTCGGCCGCTACCTCTTTTCCTATCCGGGCATCACGCCGGGCCGACCGCTCGACTTCACGCATTTCTGGGGCGGCCGATCCTCCTGTAAGCGCTCGTTCGTCACGCGCCATGGCGCTTTCAGGCAGGACTTCGAGTTCGGGTGCGAAGACATCGAGCTCGGATACCGCTTGAGCCGCTTCGGCCTCAAGGTCTACTACGAGCCGCGTGCCATCAGCTTCATGAACCGTGGCGTGACGCTCGACGAGTTTTGCCGGCGCTGCGAGCGACAGGGACGAGCGCAGTTCGTTTTCAGCGAGCTGCATCCAGATCCGGTGGTGCAGGACTACTGTCAGATCGCTGATGTCGCCATGTGGCCCGCACTCGCGCGTGACTTGCCGCAGGCGATGCAGGAACTGCGGCGGCTCGACAAGGTGAGTGTTGCCGGCGATGAGGCGCGTCGCGACCTGTGGCAGCTGTACGACTTCACGTTCAAGGCGTTCAAAGTGAAGGGGATCGTCGAGATGGCCGCTGAGCGCGGCCTGCTGGCGGCGAGCGCATGTTAGCCGTTGTCGCCGGCGCGATCGCAAACACCGCCGGAAAGGGCGGTGACACATGGCACCGCCTGCACTGGGTGCTAGGCCTGCGCCGTCTCGGCCTGACCGTTCACTTCGTCGAGCAGATCGACCGCGCGTACTGCCTCGAACCATCACCGCAGCTTGCATATTTCCGCAGCGTTCTTGCTGACTTCGATCTGAACGCCTCCAGCACGCTGCTGACGAACGATGGCGACCGCGTATTCGGACTGTCGCAGGCCGACCTACGCCGACTCATCGACGATGCCGATCTCTTCATCAACATCAGCGGGCACCTGGAGTGGCGGCGATTGGGCGCCCGGCCGCAGCGGGCCGTGTTCATCGACGAGGATCCCGGGTTCACGCAGATGTGGCTCGCGTCCGCGCTGCTCGGCCACGAGCTGCACGGCTACGACGCCTACTATTCGGTCGGATACAACATCGGTCAGCCACACTGCGGCATCCCGACGCACGGCATTCAGTGGCGTCCCCTGCGTCCGTTTGCAGTGCTGAGCGAGTGGCCAAACGTCACGCCGCGTGTCTTCGATCGCTTTACGACGGTGGGCGGGTGGCGCGGCCCCTTCGGCGTCGTCGAGTTCGAGGGCCGCAAGTACGGCCAGAAGGCGCACGAGTTCAGGAAATTCGCCGCCGTGCCGCGGCTGACTGAGCAATCCTTCGAGCTGGCGCTCGACATCCACGCTGACGACCACGCTGACATTGCAATGCTGCGCAGCAGCGGCTGGCAGCTCATCGATCCGCAGCACGTCGCCGCCGGCCCCCATGCTTTCCGTACCTACGTGCAGTCGTCCGGGGCTGAGTTTTCCGTTGCGAAGGGAATGTACGTCGACACGAATAGCGGGTGGTTCAGCGATCGCACGATTCGATATCTCGCATCCGGTCGGCCGGCGGTCGTGCAGGACACGGGCTGGAGCGCGCACTACGCGGCGAAACGTGGGCTGCTGGCATTTCGCACCGTGGACGAGGCGGTTGCCGCCTGCCAGCGGATCGAGCGCGAGTACGAGGAGCACTGCGAGGCCGCGCGCGAGCTCGCGAGCGAGTACTTCGATTCCGACCACGTCCTCGGGCGGGTGCTGGACGAGGTCGGAGCGGGAGCGTTGTCATGAGTCACGAAGTGCGGATCAGCGTGAACGAGCTTTTGGCCGACGCGCCGGCATTTCACGAGGACGCGAATGGCGCCCCAATCTCATGGGGCCTGCCGGAGAATGTCCTGCGCTTCATCGATCGGTCGGTTACGGAGCGGTCGAGGACGCTCGAAACAGGGGCTGGGTTGAGCACGGTCATCTTCGCCGCTGCCGGCGCCGAGCACGTCTGCGTCGTGCCCGATGCTGGGCAGGTGGCTCGCATCCGGCACTACTGTGCCGAGCGCCGCATCGCCACCGACCGCGTTCAGTTTCACATCGCGCCTTCCGAGACCGTGCTGCCGATGCTCGCGATTAGCTGCCTCGATCTCGTGCTCATCGACGGCCGTCATGGATTCCCGACACCGTTCATCGACTGGTACTACGCGGCCATGGCGTTGAAGGTTGGCGGTCTCATGATCGTCGACGACACACAGCTCTGGACCGGCGACACGCTGCGCAAGTTCCTCGCGGAGGAGCCCGACTGGACGCTCGAGCGCGAATTCGCCAAGACGGTGGTGTTCAGGAAACTCGCCGATGGTGGACACGCACGGGAGTGGAATCAGCAACGATTCGTGGCGCGTCGCAGCGGACAGACATAATCGGCCGCGCCATCATCGACAACGCCGGCGATTTCGGACCAAGCGCCGGCATCAATCGCGATATTCTCGATGCGCACGAGCGCGACATCGTCACCAGCGCGACTCTGCGGGTCGTCAGATAGGTGTCGCGACGAGATCGTATTCGCGCGCCGCCACGATCTCGACGTCGATAAACTGTCCCGACGCGAACGCGGCCGGGTCGCATCCGGTGAGGTAGACAATCGGGTCGATGTCCGGCGCCTGCTCCTGTAGCCGCCCGCGAAGGACGAGTTCGTGCTCTTCGGACCGACCGTCAATCACGATCCGCCGCCGCTCGCCGACCCGTGACTGTTGTCGCCACGTCACAAGCCGTTTCTGCCGCGCCATCAAGGCCGTCTGTCGCCGCCGCTTCACCTTGTCCGGAACATCGTCTGCGAGACCGTACGCGCTCGTGCCTTCCTCGTGTGAGTACGTGAACGCGCCAACATGATCGAAACCGACGGTTTCGATGAAATCGAGCAGCTCCTCGAAGTCCTCCTCGGTCTCACCCGGGAACCCGACAATGAACGTCGTTCGCAGCGTCACGTTGGGAATCCGCGCGCGGATTTTGGAGAGCAGCGCTTCATACGTGCGCCGCGTTCCCGGACGCTTCATGCGTTTGAGCACGGTATCCGACGCATGCTGCAGCGGCAGGTCGATGTACTTGCAGACCTTCTCGCAATGTGCCATCGCGTCGATCACGTCGTCTGAAATGGTTGTCGGATAGAGATACAGAAGACGGATCCACTCCAGACCATCGACGGCGTTGAGCGCGCGCAGCAGGCGTGGCAGCGCGCCGCGTTCCTTGCGGTCGACACCATAGAAGCTGGTGTCCTGCGAAATGAGCAGCAGCTCCTTGACTCCCCGCGCAGCGAGCGCCTGCGCTTCCGTGACGATCGATTCAATCGATCGGCTGCGATAGTGGCCGCGCATCTTCGGGATGATGCAGAAGGCGCACTTGTAGTCGCAGCCCTCCGCAATCTTGAGATACGCATAGTGGCCAGGCGTCGCCAGCCGGCGCGGCGTATCGGCGTCGTAGATGTAGCTCGGCAGGTCGACGCCGAACTGCGGCAGCCTGCGATAAAAGGTGGCCGTGTGTGCCCTCGCTTGAGCGGGGGAATCGATGGCTTCAATGATGCGCGGCACCTCACCGGTTCCGAGCACCGCATCGATCTCGGGGATCTCTCTCTGCAGTTCCTCTCGATACCGCTCAGCGAGACATCCCGTCACCACAAGCCGACGTCCCGGCGATTGCTTCTTCAACTCGGCCATCTCGAGAATCGTGTCCATCGATTCCTTTTTGGCGCGGTCGATGAAGGCGCATGTGTTGACGACGAGCACCTCAGCCGCGTCCGCGTCGGCGGTGATTTCATGCCCCGCCTGTTCGGCGAGGCCGAGCATCACTTCGGCATCGACGAGATTCTTGGGACAGCCGAGAGAGATGAAACCGATTTTCATGTCACTTCAAATGGAAAATTCACAATGCGCAGTGCCAAATGCAAAAACGCCACAGGAGTCACTCGCCTTCGTCAACTTGCATCTGCTCTCTCACGGATACAGCCGATACAGCATCCGCGCGTACGGAATGGTTTCGCGCACGTGCTCGAGACCGCAGATCCATGCCACGCATCGCTCGATGCCCATGCCGAAACCGCCATGCGGCACGGTGCCGAAGCGCCGCAGATCGAGATACCACTCGAACGCTTCGATCGGCAGATTGTGTTCTTTGATCCGCTGCACGAGGAGGTCGTAGTCGTCGAGACGCTGACCGCCGCCGATAATCTCCCCGTATCCCTCAGGCGCAAGAACGTCGACGCACAGCGCTTTGTCGGGCTGTGCCGGATCCGGCTGCATGTAAAACGCCTTTATCGCTGCCGGGTAATGCGTCACGCACAGCGGTTTGTCGAACTGCTGTGACAGCACCGTTTCGTCGGTGCCACCGAGATCGGTCCCGTGCTCGAACGGCAGACCTTTTTCCACTAGGAGCTTCGCGGCTGCATCGTAGGTCATGCGTGGAAAGGGCGCCTTTACGGATTCCAGCTTTGACGTGTCGCGCTCGAGCAGCGTCAATTCGCTGCGACGTTGATCGAGCACGCGCGCGACAACGGAGCTGATCAAGCCTTCGGCCAGCGCGATCACATCGTTGAGATCGGCATAGGCCATTTCGGGCTCCACCATCCAGAACTCCGTCAGGTGGCGGCGTGTCTTGCTTTTCTCAGCGCGGAACGTTGGTCCGAAGCAATACACCTTGCCGAGCGCCATCGCATTGGCTTCGTTGTAGAGCTGTCCGCTCTGCGTCAAATATGCCGTGTTGTCTTCGAAGTACTGCACCGGAAACAGCGTCGTCGTCCCCTCGCACGCTGCGGGCGTGAAGATCGGCGTGTCGCAGAGGATGAAGCCGTTGCTGTTGAAGTAGTCGCGGACCGCAGCGATGATTTCGTGCCGCACCTTGAGGATGGCGGTCTGCCGCTCGCTCCGAATCCACAGATGGCGGCGATCCATCAGGTAGTCCACGCCGTGCTCCTTCGGCGTGATGGGGTAGTCCTGCGCCGGTCCGACGACTTCGAGCGCGTTGGCGGTGAGTTCGTAGCCGCCCTTGGCGCGCTTGTCTTCGCGCACGGTGCCGGTCACGACGAGCGAGGTTTCCTGCGAGAGATGGTCGGCTGCCTTGAATGTCTCTTCGGGCACATCGTTCTTGCCCATGACGACCTGCAGAAATCCGGTCCCGTCGCGGACGACGAGGAAATGGATTTTGCCGCTCGAGCGCCGGTTGTGCAGCCAGCCTTTGATGGTAACGGTCTTGCCGAGGTGCTCGCCGATCCTGTCAATCGTGACGTGCGTCACAGTTTCTCCGGGTGGTCTGGATCCAGGTGCTTCTCCGGGTGGTCTGGATCCACGTGCGCCGGGTGCGATCGGTGCTCCGGGTGCTCCGGGTGCGGTGCGAAGTCGAATCCCAGAAGCTCGTCGAAGCGGCGACGTGCCGTCTCGATTTTGCCAAGCACCGCGGTGGCGGTCGACGTATTCGCGACTTCGAACATCCAGGCTCCCTCGTAGCCGATTTTCTGCAGCGACATCAGCGCGGCGGGCCAGTCGATGGCGCCTTCGCCGGGCGCGAGATGATCGTCCGACCTGCGCTTGTTGTCGTGGAGATGCGTCGTGATCAGGTGCTCTGCGCACGTCTCGATCGCGTCTGCCAGGTCGCCCATCATGAACGCGTGCCCGACGTCCATGCAGATGCCCACGTCGGCGCCGTCGAGATCGTTCTCGATGAGCGACACGAGCTGTTCGGCGCTCGACAAACGGTTCGGAATGATTTCGAGCGCGAGCTTAACGCCCACTCTCTGGGCCATCTCCTGAAGCGATTCGACACTGCGTCGCGCCGCGTCACGGTTGTTATCGCCGGACGAGGGCTTCCAGCTGTCGGGAACGCCCAGGTGCACGACCAGATGGCGATACGGCACGGTCTGAGCGATGGCCAGCGCGGCCTCCGCCTCCGCGACCGCCCGCTGGCGGAGCGCCTGATCCGTGATCGCGTTGGAAAACGTCTCGCCCCACTGGCCGTCGATCAGGCTCGCATTGATCGGCGCGTGCACCGAGTTCAGGACCAAACGCGTGTCCTCCAGCCACTCCGCCAGCGCGCGCACGGCGACGCTGTCGTGATAGTCGAAGTGGGTCCGCGTGGCGAACACTTCGACGCACTCGAAGCCATGCGCTGCCATCTCGACCAGGTGCTCACGGTCGAGGCGGCGGTCGTGAAACAGGTGCGTGGAGACGCCAAAGCGAGGGCTGCTCACAGACAGCTCCTTGGGAAATGGGGCAAATTCGTATCTTAGCAGGCCCGCCTTCGCCACCGAGGCGTCTCACCATCGCTCGCATGCGATGGAAGCCAGCGCAGCGAAGACGGTCGAGGCGGACCTAAAGATGCTCCGGTCAGCGCAGTTCTTCGATCAGCGGCGCAAGCAGTTCCTGGAGACGGCCGAAGCGCGGGTATTTGGAGAGGTTCACGCGCACGTAATTCAACGTCCGCGGCATGTATTGGATGTACACCGAGTTGGCGCGGCTGACCGTTTGATAGCCGAACGTGCCCAGCGCCTTGAAGTTGCGCTGCAGGGCCATGAGGTCGAAACGGCGGCGAAATTCCGCCTCCTCATCGGCCGATACCCCTTTCGCGCCGTGCTTGAGCGCGAGGAAGTATGCGATCAGCTCGTCCACCTGGCGCGAAGTGAGATCCACGTACGAGTCGCGCAGCAACGAGACGAGATCGTAGGTGTCCGGTCCCATGCGCGCATCCTGGAAATCGATGATGAACAGCTCACCGCCACGCAACATCAGATTTCGGCTGTGATAATCGCGGTGGCACAACACGCGCGGCTCGTTCGCGAGCTCCTCGACGATCGTGGACCACTCGCGCGACAGCGCTTCCTGCACCGGCACCGAAGGCGAAGCGCCGCGATATGCCTTGAGGAACCACTTGTAAAAGAACTCGAACTCCCACGACAGCTTGTCGGTATCGAAGGCGATCCGGTACGGCGGATACTCGTCAGCCGCAAGGTCCGCCCCGCGCGCCTGGAGCTTCGCCAGAAATGAGACCGCCTGGCGATACAGCGCGTCGTGCTGATCAGGTGTGGCAGCGCCGAGGTGCGCCTGTAGCGTGACGTCGCCGAGATCCTGCAGCGCGATGATGCCAAGCGGATTGGAGTGGTGCAGGATGCGTGGAACCGGAAGCGGCACGGCGCTCATCAACCGCGCCACGCTCACGAACGGCATCGTCTCGAACTGAATTTCGCCCGCGTGCAGCGCCAGCACGATTGAGTCGTCGTCATGAAGCAGGACGCGAAAATAGCGCCGGTCCGACGCATCTCCCGTCAGCGGCAGCACTTGGAGAAGGTCCGCCGTCAGACCCTGTTCGCTGAGGTACTGCGCAATTCGCTTGCGGCCGTCATCCGGCTGGGTCACTGAAAGGAGCCCCGAACGGGGAATCGTTCGTGAATCTTTGCCAGGAAGGTACTTGCCATTCGCTCGTAGCCTGCCTCGGTGGGATGAAGACCGTCGCCGCCCACGAGAGTGTGATCGGCGCCAAACGCAACGTACAAATCGACCAGATACACGTTTTGCCGATTCGCAATTTGTCGGATGCGTTCATTCAGCGTAGGGACCAGCTCCGCCCCATTGGACCGCTCGGTTCCATCGTCCTTTACGATCGGGTAGGTTTGAAACATCGTGGCGATAACGACAGGCACGCCGGCTGCCACCGAGTGGTCGAGGATTCTCCGCAGGCCTGCCGCGATGGTGTCTGCAGGGATCCCACCGGCCAAGTCGTTAATCCCTTCGAGCAGGAGCAGCACTTGCGGCCGATCGTTGGCCAGGACCGAATCGATGCGCACGGCTCCCCCCTCGAATCCCGGCACCGATACAACCGGTTCGCCGGGGACGCCGCGATTCAACACACGAAAAAGGCTGGCCTGCGGCGGGTGATAGTAAGACAGCCCGAGCTGGAGCCGCGCTGGGTACGATCCCGGCGAGCCGTCGTACAGGATCGAACCGTCGTAGCTGGCAAGCACACCGTAGGTGATGCTGTCGCCAAATGCCACAAATCGCGTTGCGCCGAGCACATTCGGTGGATTGGGGGCAAGCGCCGGTGGCACCGGAACCGCGAGCTGCTCGAGTGCGACAAGGCCGGCCGACGGCGTCAGCGTGCGTGACGGACTGGTCGGCGTCTCCGAGCACGCGCTGGCGGCGGCCAAGACGATAACAGCCATGCACGGCCGGATGGCCGAATTGCTGAACATCCGAACTATTCTACATTTCGATGCGAGCGCGCCAAGTCGCGTACCTCCTGCTTCTTTCACTCATCGTCGCCCTCGTCGCTGCACAGTGGGTGGCGCCGGCACCGCTCACAACGGGCACCATTGCACGTTATTACGCAAACGACTCCTGGTCCGGTCCGCCGATTATCGAAACCGTCGAACGCGAGATCTCAACAGAGACGCTGGCGAGTCATGCCGAGCTCAATCAACTGTCGCAGTTCACCGTCGAATGGACCGGTGTGCTGGTGACGCATCAACCCAATGTGCTTCGATTCGCGACCAAGTCGGACGATGGGAGCTGGTTGTGGATTGACGACCGGCTGGTCATCGACAACGGTGGACTACATTCGCCGCAGAACGTGGTCGGCGAGGTGTTTCTTGATCGTGGCGTCCATTCGTTTCGCGTTCGCTACCTCGAAGCGGGGGGTGGAAGACTGCTGATACTGGGGCAGTGGGGCAGCCGCGGAGACATCACGCACCCCGGGCCACTGTTCCCGCGGCCGATCACGTATCGCGAACTGCGCATCCGGCAATTGTGGCCGCTCGCCTTGGTCGGGTTGACCTATTTCACTCTTCTATATATCGCGACGCTCGGCATCTTGCGGCTATCTGACTCGCGCTATTTGCCGCCGGTCGGAACGATCTGTCGGGACAAGTGGTTTATCGCGGCGGCGGCAATTGGTGTTGCGATGGCGCTGTGGCACATCGACTACGGCGTGTGGGTGCACGGCAAGTTTTCGGGCGACGAGCTCATGCCGCTCGACACGCTTGGCGTAAGTCCGGAGCTGTTTCGAGAATGGAATCTGCGCTGGCCAAGCGGATATCCAGCATTCATCACGCTGGTGCTGCAGCCGTTTGTGTGGGCCAGTGCCCTGTTCGATCTGGCATTGGTCGATCCCACAGTTGCGCCGCTGATGCTCCTCGTCGTGCGGCTGGTGAGCGTTGGCTTGCTGTTCCTCACGCTCGTGATGACGTTCGACATCGCCCGGCAGTTCGGCGATTCGATTGCCGGGGCATTTGCCGTAGCGCTGCTCGCGCTCACTCCGATAGTGGTTTACTTCGGACCGTTTGCCAATCTCGAAACGCCTCACTTGTTCTTGATGACGGCAAGCTGGTGGGCGTGGTTGAATTTCGTGCGCCGGCGCGACTTGACAGCCAGTGCGTTGTTCGCGGTGAGCGTTGGTCTCAGCCTCGCGGTGAAGGACCAGGCATACGGCTACTATCTCGCCGCGCCGATCGCGGTGCTCCTTGTGCTCAGGCGCGCACACGATCGCCGCGTTTATGTCATTGCCGCGGCAACACTCGCCGCCTTCGCAATCGGTCAGGGCATTCCATGGGCGTGGGACCGCTTTGCCGACCACGTTCAGTTCATGACCAGCAACAGTGTCGGCAAATTTCAGATGTTTCCCCACTCGGCCGTCGGGTATCTGCAGTTGCTTCGGGCCGTCGCGGTGACGTTGGTATGGGCGGCTGGCGTGCCATTGACGCTCACATTCCTCGGCGCATGCGTGTGGGAAATTTACTCGGGGCATGGCCGGCGTCTGGCGAGCTTCATGGTGCCGCTCGCCACGTACGTCGTCGGCTTCCTCGGCGTGGTGATGTACGTCTATGACCGCTTCTTTATCGGCTGGCTTCCGGTTGCGGCAGTGCTTGGCGGCCTCTTTCTTGGTTCGATGTTGCTCCACGCGGCGGTGCCACGCCGCGTTCCGCGCGCGATCGCAGCCCTCGTGATCGGCGTCAGTCTCGTTAACGCGATCGGACAAAATCGTGCCTTCCACGCTGATGCGCGGTACTCAGCGGCGGCATGGATTGCGCGTGAGATTCCGTGCGGCACGAGCGTCGGTGTGACGATGGACGCGCAATACGTGCCTCCGCTCGGCTGCTTCGATGTGTGGCCGTACGTGCCGTTGCAGATGGACCAGGTTGCGCATTGGCCGGAGTATTTCGTGTTGAGTGAAACCTACGCGCAGCGGTTTGCTGCAACTCCTTCGGGCGCGCGATTCTTGGAACGGCTTCGGTCGGGCCACACGCGTTATCGGCTGGAGTTTCGCAGCGAGGCAGTGCCGCCACTGTGGGCGCCGCTGTTCTGGGAGACGCGCTTTCGGAACCGCCGGGAAGATCCGGAAACGACCCTCGATAAACCGCTCGACGCGATTCAGGTGTGGCGACTCAGAACGGACTGACTTCGAGTCCTGCCGCGCCATTGACGATCACGCACCGCTGGTACGACGCTCCAGGTGGAATCACGACATCGTCACCGACGATGCAATCGGTGAGCTCGGCGTATTCCTGCACGTGAACGCGATCCCAGAGCACCGAATGAGCGACGTGGGCCGTAGGGGCGATCGTTGTGCCGGAGCCGCGATCCAGCTCACGCCTTTCGCGCCTGCTCACGACGTCGACCGTCGACAGGTAATCGGCCGCCGTGCCGACATCCAGAAACTCAGCACGGGAGCGATACACCCGCACAGACCCCGGCTGGCGCGCAATCAATGCGGGATAGAGTTCCTTGACGATTTCAAAAGGCGCGTCGTCTGGAACCGCTTCGAAGGCGGCGACGGTGACGGCCTGCACTCCGATGAAGTGCCATCCAGCGGACGCGCTGGCCGAGCGCTTCGCAAAACCCGTCACGATCTCGTCGTCGCCGGCGACCACGACGCGGTCGACTTCTTTCCTGACCACTGCCATGGTCACGAGCGCCCCGCTGCCGACGTGCTGTTCGGCGACGGCCTGCAGCGCGCAATCGGTGAGCGTGTCGCCGTTGACGATCAGAAACCTGTCGGCATCGAGCAGAGGCAGCGCGCGCTTGGGACCCCCGGCGGAACCAAGAATCGGCATCTCCCACGAATAACGAACCTGCAGTCCCCAGTCCGCGCCCTCACCGACGATGCGTGTCACGGTTTCGGGACGATGATGCAGGTTCATCACGACACGCCGCACGCCTGCGTCGTGCAGCCAGCGAAGAATCCGGCTGATGAGCGGCTCGCCCGCGACGGGCAGCGCCGCCTTGGCGCGCAGATGGGAGAGCGGTCGCAGTCGCGTGGCCACGCCCGCGGTCAGCACCATGGCAGGCCATGTGGACAGGTCGATTGAGGTCAGGAGCGAACCCCGCCCGCTGCAAACAACATGTCGCCGTCTGTCAGGCCATGCAGGGCGCGATGCTGCAGAAACAGGATCCTGTAGGAATCAGTGATGTAGTCGGCCGGGGCCTTGCCGAGTGCTGCCGCCGTTTGGTGAATGTGTTGCTCGCCGCCTTCGATTTCGACAAACGTGCCCACAGGGGTTTCGTCGATCGCGATGATGACGTCTTCGGCCGCAAACTCCTCGCGGTACTTTTCGTAACGGAACCACACATGGAGACCGAGTTCCTGCAGGATGCGCAGGAGCGTGTCGGCGTCGGATACGACGGTCTCGTGCTCCTCGCGCAGCTTCATCGGGCCCGGTTGCACCGGGCCTTTGAACGTGAGCAGGCCCTTACCGCCTTCGTTGCGCACGCGCATCACACATCGCCGGCGGTAGAGAGTGTCGTCGTTGGTGTCGAGAAGGAAGTCTTCCTGCAAGCGGCGTCCGCGCAGCGGCGTCGCGCCCATTGCAAGCACGCGTTCGCGCGCGTGTTCCGGTGTCTCAAAGCGCAGCTTGATTTCCCGCTCTAACGGCATGGGGGCGGATGATAGCGCAGGGAGGGGCGCCTAAGGTGCCTAAAGTGCCTGGGATGCCTAAGGTGCGTAGCGTGCCCTGGATGCGGGTGCGAGGTGGCTGTTTGCACCCCAGCACTCGCACTCGAAGCACCCTAGGCACGATGGGCAGCGTAGGCATCGCAAGCGAAGCGAGCCTACTGTTTGCGTACAGTCACAAACGTCTGCTGACCGTTGCGCATCACCAGAAGAAACGCGGTGCCGCCCGACGGAACCGCGTCGAGCGCGCGGCTTGCCTCCTGCGGCGTACCCACCGGCCGGCGATTGACCTGAAGGATCACGTCGCCGCGCGAAATGCCGGCGCGCGCCGCGGTGCTTGTCGGGTCGACATCCGACACGAGGACGCCGTTGACGTCTGCCGGCAGGCGCAGACGACGGGCGACATCGGCGGTGAGCGGGCTCAGCGTGAGACCGAATCCATGGGTCTCTTCGTCGCCTGGAGTAATGTCGTTGCGCCGCGACTGACGGCCTGTCTCCTGCTCGAGATCGAGTTCATCAACCGTGACATTGAGCGTACGCTCCTGCTTGTCACGCAAGACCTTCACAGGCACCGTTGTGCCGGGGCGGGTCCCGACAACGGCGCTGACCAACTCATCGCGTTTGCGAATCGGTTTGCCGTTGAACTCGATGATCACGTCGCCGGGCTCCATGCCTGCCTTCGCAGCCGGCTGGCTTGGGGTGACGCTCTGCACCAACGCGCCGCGGCGGTCGCGCAAGCCGAATTCCGCAAGCGTATCGGCCGGCACGTCGCCAATGCTGACGCCGATGACACCGCGCGTGACCTTGCCGGCGCGGAGCTGCGGCAACAGTTCACGCACCACGTTGATTGGAATCGCGAAACCGATGCCGATGTTGCCCGCCTGCCGCGCGTCGGCATAGATGGCGGAGTTCATGCCCACAACCTCGCCGCGTATGTTGAGCAGCGGGCCGCCCGAGTTGCCCGGATTGATCGCCGCGTCCGTCTGGAGCACGTCCTGCCAGCGCGTGTCCGCAATCGGGAACGGCCGCTCGGTGGCGCTGATCACACCCACGCTCACCGTATGGCTCAAGTTAAACGGGTTGCCGATTGCCATCACCCAATCGCCTGGCTGCATCTGCGCGGAGTCGCCAAATTTCACTTCGGCCAGATCACGCTGCGGCTTTTCGGTGAGCTCGATGAGCGCGCTGTCGGTGAGCGGATCGCGTCCGACGATCTTCGCGTTGTAGGTGATGTCGGCCTCATCGCCGTAGAAACTCACCTCGATTTTGGTGGCGCCCTCGACGACGTGGTTGTTGGTGAGGATGAGGCCGTCCTTGCTGATCACGAATCCGGTGCCGGCGGCAACCGAGACCTGTTCGCGCGGCTGCGGGCGCTGACGGCCCTGGCCTTGCCCGCCGCCGAAGAAACGTTCGAGGAGATCGTCACCGCCGCCGCCGAAGAAATCGGTCAGCTCCTGCGCACGCTGCCGCGACTCGGTCCGGATGTTCACGACCGACGGGGTCACGACTTTCGCGATGTTCCGGAACGTCGTCGCATCAATCGGCCCGCCGAGCGGCGCGCTGTTCGACGGCGGCACGCCGATGACCTGCGCCGTCGAGGGCGGCGACAGATCCAGACGCGACGCGATCACCATGCCGACCGCAAGCGACGCAATCGCGATCAGCATTACGTAAAATACCGTAGTTTTCCGCGTAGACATTGACGTCCTCCAACTACCCCTGGGCTACTTCAACGCGATGATGTCCTGTTGTCGCGGGCCGGTCACTTCCGGGCCCCCGGGCCCCCACACCACATTGATTTCTGTTCGTACTCCAAATCGATCGAAATAGACGCCCGGCTCAATCGTAAAGCCGGTTCCGGGCAGCAACCGGCGTTCGTCGTGTGTTTCGTAGTCGTCGAGATGCGCGCCGTTGCCGTGCACGGTTTCACCGAGGCTATGACCGGTGCGATGCAGGATGTAGGCGCCGTAGCCCGCCTGTTCGATCACCGTCCGCGCCGCGCGATCAACCTCGTAGCCGCGCACGTCGCGACCCGCGCGTGCGGCCTCCTCGATCACGCGCACAGCGGCGTCGCGCGCGTCGCGAATCGCCGTGAACGCCTTCGTCATCTCTGTGGGCACCTGACTGCCTGTGAATGCCACCCACGTGATATCGGCAAAAACCGCCCCCGGCGTCTTTAGCTTGCCCCAGAGGTCGAGCAGCAGCAGCTCGTTGCGGCGAATGGGCCGGCTGTGATGTTGAGTGGGCAAGTAGTGGGGATCTCCCGCATGCTCCTGCGCCGATACGTTGGGCGCGGAATCGCTCGTCAGTCCCTCCTCGGTGAACCACTGCCACATCAACTGCTGCAGGTCGTACTCCGTAAAGGCGCCGCCCTCGCGGACGCGCGCGGCTGCAATCTCGAAGGCGCGATCTTTGATGCGATACAAGCGCTCGGCTGCGGCCTTATGGCTTGCGATGGCGGCATCCGTCCAGTGCGCTTCGAACTGCTGGACGAGATCACCGGACGAAATCACGTCCACGCCCTGGCCGCGGACCATTTCGAGCGTGCCGGCATCGACGCGCGAGACGTACGGGATGGCGCCGTTGGGCGAATACTCCATCGCGACGCGGTGCGCGCCCGACAGCAGCTTCTTCAAACCCGCTTCGAGCTCGACGCGGCCGGCGTAGGGCGTTTTCTCACCAGGCAGGCGATCGAGATTGTGGCGCTCGATCTTGTGGACCAGGCCACGCGGTTCGCCCGTGGCGGGAATCAGGTAGAACCAGCGCCGCGACGCGAGATGGCCGCCGTCGCTGCCGATGCCGGCAAGCCGTTGGGCGATCGGGTTGGCACCTTGAAAGTCGTACCACAGCCACGCATCAAGGCCCTGATCTCGAAGCGCCTGTTGTACGGCGCGCACATCGATGGGCATCTCAATTCTTCAGTATAAATACTTATTCGAACGGACGTAGCGCAGACCTTCCGGGTCCGCGGTCGTCAAGGGTATTAAAGCCGGCCGAAACCCGCTGATCTCTATGACGCGGAGCTCGGCGGGAAAGTTTTCCTCCTCATCTTGCAGGTCGCAAATCCCGTGCCCTATACGTTTCTGGACCAGACGGCCGACATCGCGGTTTTGGTGACGGGGACGCAGTTGCCGCACCTCTTTGCCGACGCTGCCGCAGCATTTACCGACAGTATTACTGTGCTCGATCGGGTGGAGCCGAAGCGTCCCGAGGAGGTGGATCTCGATGCCCCCGAGCTCGATCTCGTCCTCGTGGATTTCCTCACCGAGTTGCTCTATCGCTTCGACACGCGCGGCTGGCTCACGCGTCATGCCGAGCTGGAGCTGCACGAAAAGGATGGGGGCTGGACGTTGCAAGGCACGTTGCGGGGAGAACGGCTGGACCCCGCCCGGCACACGATCAAAGCGTCGATCAAAGCGGTGATGTATCAGGGGCTGCGCATTCGCCAGGAGGACGGTCTCTGGAGCGCGACGATCGTCTTTGACATCTAAGCGGTACGAACGCCCGTGCAGGGAACCGAATCGCACCCCAACGGCGTCATAACGGGGTAGAGTAAATCTATGCTTCGAAAGACGTTGCCGGCGTGTGCGCTGGCGCTCGCCTTGAGTGCGCAAGTGGCCGGACAGAGTGCATCGCAAACTCCGGCCCCGGCGCAAGATCCCAATCAACAACCTCCCGTCACATTCAAAGCGGAAGTCAACTACGTCGAAGTTGACGCGCGCGTGCTCGACGCGCAAGGCAAGTTTGTCGCCGGCCTCGCGCCCAGCGATTTCGAGGTGCTCGAGGACGGCAAACCGCAGAAGGTGTCGATCTTTGCGCTCGTGCACCTGCCGGTGGAACGTGCCGAGCGGCCGCTGTTTGCCAGTAAGCCGATCGAAGCGGACGTGCAGACCAATCAGCGCGTGAATGAAGGCCGCGTTTATCTGATCGTACTCGACGATCTGCACGTTCATCCGCTTCGGACGCAGCTGGTCAAGCGCGCGGCGCGGCAGTTCGTGGAGCGCTATGTGGGCGCCAACGATATGGCCGCCGTGGTCACGACCGGCGGGCGCTCTGACGCGGGGCAGGAGTTCACTAACAATCCGCGGTTGTTGCTGCAGGCGATCGACAAATTCATGGGCCGCAAGCTGCGTTCGGCGATCCTGAACCGTGTCGAGGAGGAAGCGCGCACCCGCGGCATGCGCAGCGAGAACGAGCGTATCAACGACCCCGACGATTTCGAACGCGGCTATCAGGCACGCAACACGCTCACCACGATCAAAGGACTCGCTGAATACCTCGAAAACGTCCGCGGCCGCCGCAAGGCGCTTGTCTTCTTCAGCGAAGGCATCGACTACGACATCAACGACGTGTTCAACAACCGCGACGCCACGTCGGTGCTCGACGCCACGCGTGAGGCGATCGCCGCGGCGACGCGCGCTAACGTGTCCGTCTACGGCGTTGACGCCCGCGGCCTCCTCACCGGCCTGGAGGACGCGATCGAGATCTCGAGCTTCCCGGACGATCCGTCGCTGGGTCTGTCGTCGACCGCGCTGCAGAACGAGCAGCGCCTCGGCCAGGACAGCTTGCGTGTACTCGGCGAGGAGACCGGCGGGTTTGCCGTGGTCAACACCAACAACATCAACGACGCGTTTCAGCGCATCGTCGACGACAATAGTTCCTATTACGTGCTTGGCTACTATCCGAGCAACGATCGCCGCGATGGGCGATTCAGGAAAATCGAAGTCAAAGTCAACCGCCCCGGTGTGACGGTGCGCGCACGACGTGGATATGTCGCGCCGCGTGGACGGGCGGCCGATGCCAAGCTTGCCGGACCGAAGGAAGCGTCACCGGAACTGCGCGAAGCGCTCACCAGTCCCGTCGCTGTCTCGGCGCTGCCGATGGCCGCGACCGCCGCGATATTCAAGGGTCCCGCGCCAAATGCATCCGTGGTGGTCTCGACGCTCATCGGCGGACGCGATCTGCCGCTGGCCGAGAAGAATGGCGCTTTTGCCAACGACCTCGAGATCGCCATGACGGCGACCAACCTGGACGGAAAGATCTCCGCCGGCGATCGCAGCACCGTGAACCTGGCGCTCAAGCCCGACACCGTGCCTCGCCTGCGCGCCGCCGGCTTCCGCGTCATCTCGGCGCTCGATCTGCCACCCGGCCGTTATCAGCTGCGCGTGGCCGCGCGCGAGGCCAACGCGAAGCGCGCCGGCTCCGTTCTCTACGATCTCGAAGTCCCCGACTTCTCGAACCAGCCGCTGCTCATGAGCAGCATCGCGATCACATCGGGATCGAGCGCGCTTGCGCCGACGGCGCGGCCCAAGGATCCGCTGGCGAAACTGCTGCCCGCCCCGATGACGACGTTCCGCGAGTTCCCGCAGAACGACGAGGTGGCCGTGTTTGCCGAGGTCTACGAGACCAACGTCGGGCAGCCGCATAAAGTCGACATCAACCTCACGGTCAAAGCCGAGGGTGGGACCACGGTGTATCAAACGCGCGACGAGCGCGACAGCTCGGAGCTTGCGGGCAGCGCCGGCGGGTACGGCGTGACGAGCCGATTCACGCTAGAAAAGTTCGAGCCCGGCCTCTACGTGCTGCGCATCGAAGCACAATCACGGCTCGGCGATCGGCCGATGGTTGCGCGCGAGTTGGTGTTCCGTGTCGTGCCGGGCGTGCCGATGCCGCGTCCCACGGCATCAGCAGCTGGCGCTCGGAGCGATGCGCCCCCTCGAGTCGCTGACACTCGCTCGGGGCAAGCCGCACCTGGTCAACCGATAGACCTAAGTGCAGCCAGCTCCGGAAACCGGCCCGCAACGGCAGCTGGCACCGCACCGGCCGCACCTGGCACCGCACCCGTCGCACCTCCCGCACCTGTGCCTATGACCCCAATCTCCAGCGATCAGATGAGCGCGATCGACACATCGCGCCAAGTCGTCGCCAAAACCGCCGCGGAGTTTCAATCGCTCTGGCGCGCGCATGCCCCAGGCCGCCCGCTGCCCAACGTGGACTTCGCGGCCAATATGATCATCGCCGTCTTTCTCGGGAGCCGCCCGTCGGCCGGTTACAGCGTGCAGATCACGGGCGTGCGTCGCGAAGGCGACGCGCTCGTGGTGACGTGGGCTGAACGTCGTCCGGGTCCCGACCAGATGGCCGCACAAGTGATGACGGCGCCGGCGCAAATCGTCGCCGTACCACGCTTCGACGGACCGGTCCGATTCGAGAAAGTTGCCGGTGTTTGAGCAAACGCCCAATCAAACCCGCAGCGAGCTGACGGGGCCGACGAGCACCGGGGTGGATGCCCGGCTTTCGGCCCTGCTCTGTTATGTCGCGTGGTGGGTGTCGGGACTGGTCTTTCTCGTCGTCGAGCAGGAACACCGCGAGGTCCGCTTTCATGCGGCGCAGTCGATCGTGCTCTTCGGCGGCTTCTCGCTGTTGATCTTTCTGATGTCGCTGGCGACCTTCGGCATGCTCTTCTTCCTGCCCGCCGCATTCCAGGCCGTTTACGCGCTGTCGTTTCTCCTGTCGTTGATCGCGGTGATGGTCTGGCTGACCGTGCTGCTGAAGATCTTCAAAGGCGAAAGCTGGCGGGTGCCGTTTGCGGCGGACCTGGCGGCGAAGCTGGTCGCGCGCTGAAAGTTACAAGTTCAAAGTTCGAAGTTCAAAGTGAGTTCAAATTGCAAAGTTCAACGTGAGTTCAACGTTCGACGTTTGAGTCAAGACTGTTTTCGAGCTTGACTCGAGCGTCAGTGTGAGTCTCAACTTTGAACTTTGAACTTTGAACTTTGAACTTTGAACTTTGAACTTGTAACTTTGCACTCACCGCGTCAGTCCGTTGGCGGCTTCGGCACATCCAGCTTCGCCACCTGCGTCGGCTTGATTGCGCCGTTGACGTGCGAGAACTGGTACTGGTTGGTCCGTCCCACGACGCGCGCGCGTGGCGTCGTCAGCGTGACCTGAATCACTTCGCCTGGCTGGAGCGGGCGCGGGTGACGATAGACAGCGCCGCCGATCGCGTCGCCGCCCTTGAACCAGTTTTCTTCGATTTTGAAGCCGGCGATCGGCGCCGACATCATGTTCTTGACGCGAATGACCGTGACCACGTCGTTGCCGTTCACTTTCGTGTCCGGCCTCGTGATCTCGATTTTCGCCTCGCCCCTCACCGGCGCCACCAGCTTTCTCGGCGCGGGGGGCGCGCCCTGACCAGCGAAGGTCACACCGGCGGAAACGGCCGTCGCGACGGCCGCGGTGAGAACACAGGAAACAAGGCGTTTCATAACCCAAACCCTCCGGGGCCGATTATATATCCGAGATTTTTGGATTGTAGAAGTTCGATTGCAGATTGGAATTCGATCGTCGATTCGATTGAAGATTGACGTCGCAATCCACAATTCCCAATCTGAGATCTGCAATCTTCAATCAAAAAATCCTACATCTCACCATTCCACTCCTCGGGCTCGGCGGCGGTCGCGCGGAACACTTCGAGATGCCACTTGCCGCCGCCCCACGGTTCGATCACCTCCGTGGCGACGACGTCGACGAGCAGCTCCGCGAACGTGCGGCCTTCGGGGTCGCCTTCGAGATGGTAGGCGGGCTCGTCCCAGGCGAAAGCGGGGTAGAGCGTCATGGTGAGAAACAGATCGTACCCGTCGTCCACGACGATCAGCTGACCGCACGGCCGCTTTTGCGTGGAGTGGTAGACCAGATACTTCTCCGCGCTATGCGCGCGGATGTAGCGCTTGAGCGCGAACTCGCGCGCGACGATCTCTTCGACGGCGATTTTCTTGTCCCAGCAATCGCGGCAGTAGCGCTCCTCGCCACGCGGCTCCGAGACTTCCTTCGCGCCGCACAGCGCACAGCGCGATTTGTTGGCGATCGACTTTCGGGACATCTCCGACACATTGTACTGTAAACACGTGGCGCGGGTTCTCGCCTCGCTCGTCGTCTTCGCCGCGTTTGCGACGCCGGTTGCACAACCGCGCACGCTGCATTTACCGCCGCTCGATCGTGTGCTCCCTTCGCGCGCCGACACGATATACCGCGCGCTCGCTCCGGCGGTCGAGACGCGCGTGGCAGTCGAAACGGTCAGCTTCATGAGTCCGCTTTGGCGACTTGCGGGAAATCCCGACTACAACCGATCGATCGATTTCGTTCGCGAGCAGCTGATCGCAGCGGGATTCGATAGCGGCGCCGTTCGCATCGAGGAGTTTGCGAACAGCGGATACGGCTGGGAGCAGGAGCGGGGGACGCTCTCGATTGAGGAGCCTGCCGCGCCGACGCGCGAAGCGTCTGCCGGCGCGCGAAGGCGGGTCATACTTTCGCGCGAGCAGGATCGTGTCGCGCTGTGCATCAACTCGTTTTCGACACCGCCCGGCGGAGTGACACTGCCGGTCGTTCAAGTCGGCGCCGGCACGCGTGCGACCGATTACGACGACAAGGACGTGAAAGGCGCGCTGGTGGTCGGGAGCGGCACGGTTGGGCCATTATGGACGCGGGCGGTGCGCGAACGTGGCGCCGCCGGCGTCGTCTCGACTGATGTCGCGCGATATACGCGGCCAGACGAAACCCCGAACGTGCTTCAGTGGGGCAGCATTCCTTACGACGAAGCGCGGCATTCCTTCGCGTTCAAGGCCAGTCCGCGCGCGGCCGAGCGGCTGCGCACCGCGTCGCGCGTGCATGTCGACATCGTGACGAGATTTCATCCTGGCCCCAATCGCACCCTGATTGCTGAGATTGCCGGAACGACTCGCGCCAGCGAGCGCGTCGTCCTCGTTGCGCACGTGCAGGAGCCCGGCGCCAATGACAACGCCAGCGGGGTCGGCACGCTGCTGGCGGCCGCGCGCGCCATTCAGGACGGCATTGCGCGTGGGCAGGTCCCGCGCCCGGCGCGGACGCTCACGTTCATGTGGCTGGACGAGAATCGCGGCAGCGAACGATGGATGAAAGATCACCCCGCGGAGGCGGCCCGCGTGGTCGCGATGATGTCGCTGGACATGACCGGTGAGGACACAGCCAAAACAGGTGGCACCTTCCTCATCGAGAAGTCGCCCGATCCGTCGGCGATATGGCCGCGGCCTTCCGACCCGCACTCCGAGTGGGGCGCGGGCGAGGTGTCGCGTGATCTCGTCCGCGGTCACTTCCTCAACGATCTCCATCTCGCTGTATGTCTTCGCCACGCGCGCGAGACTCGGTGGATCGTACGGACCAACCCGTACGAAGGTGGAAGCGATCACACCGTGTTCACGCGCGCCGGCGTGCCGGCACTTCTCAACTGGCACTTCACCGATCGCTACTACCACACCAATCTCGATACGCCGGACAAGAGCAGCGCGACCGAGATGGGCCACGTAGCGACGGCGGTGGCGACCACCGCGACGTTTTTAGCGTCGGCGGATTCGAGCGATGAAAGCGCGCTGTTGAAGCTGGTGGACGAAGCCGAACGTGCCCGTCTCGAGACGGAGCACGCGAACGCCGCTGCGGAAGAAATCGTTGCGGCCTGGAAGAAGTGGTATCAGGAAGCGAAAGAGACTGTGGCGAGGTTCGTTCGACCAGGCTAAAGCCCTGGTGCCACGATCGCGACTTTGTGACATCAACAGGCGGACAGCGCCAGGGGGACTGGGCTTCAACCCGGCCATCCTACCTCGACACCAGTCGCGTCGCGGCCGGCGCGTACATTTCGGTGACGTACTGCTTCACCATCCGCCTCGCGGAGAAGCGCGGCAGGTTCGATCGTATCGCCTCCCGCACAATCTGAATCCAACGCACCGCCACCTGGCGTTCGTCGCGTTCGTAAAACGCCGGCACCACCTGTTCTTCGAGCAAGCGATAGAGCGCTTCCGCGTCCGCCGCGTCGGTGGCGTTGTGGTCGTCCGGGTTCGCATCACTTTGAATCAACCAGCCGTTGCCGCCGTTGTATCCCTCGGCCCACCACCCATCGCCGATACTCAAATGCGGCACTCCGTTGAGCGAGGCTTTCATGCCGCTTGTGCCGCTCGCTTCGAGCGGCTTGCGGGGAGTGTTCAACCACACGTCGCAACCCGCCACCAGGCAATGGGCGACATGCATGTCGTAATCGTCGATAAACGCAATGCGTCCGTGAAACATCGGATCGAGCGCGCGCCGGAACACCTGCTGCAGATGGTGCTTGGCCGGATCGTCCGCCGGGTGCGCTTTGCCGGCAAAGACAATCTGAACCGGCCGCCGTGGCGACCCGAGAATTCGCGCGAGCCGTTGCGCATCGTGAAAGAGCAGTTCGGGACGCTTGTACGCGGTGAAGCGCCGCGCATAGCCGATCGTGAGCGCCTCGGGATCGAGCATCGCGCCGCCCGCGACGATGCGGCTGGGGCCGATCCGTTCGGCCGTCCAGCGCTCTCGCAGCCGCTCGCGGATGAAGATGAACAGCTCGCTGCGCAGCACCTGCCGCGCTGCCCAGATGTCGGTATCCGGAATTTCCAGCAAGCGTTCCCAGAACTGCGGTTCGTCGTGGTGCTCGAGCCAGTTGGCGCCAAGGTGTCGATTGAAGAGGTCGAGTACCGGATTGGCAACCCAGGTCGGCACGTGAACGCCATTGGTGATGAACTTGACCGGCACGTCGTGCGCCGCGCGATCGGGCCAGATCGACCGCCACATCGCGCGCGTCACTTCGCCGTGCAGTTGGCTGACGCCGTTGACGCTCGACGAGGTCCGAAGCGCAAGCGCCGTCATATTGAATTGCGAGCCGCTGCCGTTGTCGTACTCGCCGAGCGAGAAGAATCGCTGCCGGTACTGGCCGATTTCACCCCAACATCCGGCCAGATGCTTCTCGACCAGATGAAAAGGAAAGGCATCATGCCCGGCCGGCACAGGCGTGTGCGTGGTGAAGACGGTCGTCTGGCGCACTTCGTCCAACGCGCTGTCAAAGGACAATCCTTTCTCAACGACCTCTCGAATGCGCTGCAGCGCGACAAAGGCCGCGTGGCCCTCGTTGAGGTGCCACACCGCCGGTTCGATCCCGAGCGCGCGCAGCACGCGTACGCCGCCGATGCCGAGGATGATTTCCTGCTGAATGCGGGTTTCGCGATCGCCGCCATAGAGGCGCGCCGACAGCTCCCGATCCCACGGCGCGTTCTCTTCGAGGTCGGTGTCGAGCAGGAAAATGCGAACGCGCCCGACGCGCACACGCCACACGGCCGCCAGCACCGTGCGATCGCCGAGCGGCACGGCCGTTATGGCTGGTTTGCCGTCGCGCGTCACGGCCGCCGCAATCGGCGCGTCGGTCCAGTTCAGGCGCTCGTAATGCTCCTCCTGCCATCCCTCGTTCGACAGGCGCTGATGGAAGTAGCCCTGCGGGTACATGAACCCGACGCCGACGAACGGCACGCCGAGGTCGCTCGCTTCTTTACAGTGATCGCCCGCGAGCACGCCGAGACCGCCTGCGTAAATCGGCAACGACTGGTGCAGCGCAAACTCCGCTGAGAAATACGCGATCACTTTGCCGTTGAGATCGGGTCCGTGCGCCGCCCACCAAGTGCGCTTCGCGGTGCGCGCTTCGTCGAGGCCGGCAATCGCCTCGTCGTACACCGCGAGGAACTTCGGGTCCTGGGCGGCGGCGGCGAGACGCGCTTCGTCAATGGTGCGCAGCATGCGCACGGGATTGTGCGCCGTGGCGCGCCAGAGCGGGTAATCGAGTCGCCGAAAAACCTGACGCGCAGTTTGCCGCCAACTCCACCAGAGATCTAGCGAGAGTTCGTGCAACTGATGAATACGGTCGGGGAGGGGAGCAGAAGTCGCGAAACGTTCCATCAGAGTCCTTCGGTGCGGGAGATCAGGGACCACAGGGAGATCAGGGAGAACAGGGACAACAGGGAGATCAGGGAGATCAGGGAGATCAGGGAGATCAGGGAGATCAGGGAGATCAGGGACAACAGGGAGATCAGGGAGATCAGGGAGATCAGGGACAACAGGGAGATCAGGGAGATCAGGGAGATCAGGGAGAACAGGGACAACAGGGAGATCAGGGAGATCAGGGAAAATGGGAATGAAGGTGAAATGGTCTCGCCCATTTTTTCTTTCTCCCCGATCTCCCTGATCTCCCTGTCTTCTATCTCCCCGATCTCCCTGTCTTCCATCTCCCCGATCTCCATTACGCGCAGGCGCCCGTCAGATCAGCAAAGCGTTTGAGATCGATGTTACCGCCAGACACCACCGCCACGATCTTGCCGCCTCCGGCACGACCGCTCAATGCGGCAGCAACGGCGCACGCCGCCGCGCCCTCAGCCACCACGTGTACACGTTCAGCTGTTCGCTTCATCGCCTCACGCACTTCATCGAGTGAGACGACGATCGAGCGGTTGACGAGATCGTGCAGCAACGGCCACATCGTCGGCAGTATGGAGCGGCCGCCAGCGCCGTCGACAAACGAAGCCTTCCAGTCCGGAAAGTAGCTTGCCTCACCGCGCTCCAACGAAGTCGCGAGCGGCGCCGCTGTTTCCGGTTCGGCCGCGAACACGTTGACCGAGGGCTTCAGCGCACGCATCGCAGCACCAATCCCGGACAGCAAGCCGCCGCCGCCAAGCGGCGCAATCACAGTGTCCACATCCGGCAGGTCCTCGAGGATCTCGAGTCCCGCTGTTCCGTTGCCGGCGATGAAGCGATCGTCATCGAACGGGTGAACGAACTGGCCGTTCATGCGCGGTGACGCGTGCTGCTCCACGGTCTTCCAGCATTCGTCATAGGTGGCGGTCACGATAGTGGCGCCGAGACGCTCGATCGAACGCAGTTTGGTGGCGGGTGCCGTGTCCATCACCATCACGGAGCAGGGCACTCCGGCCTTGCGCGCGGCAAACGCGACCCCCTGCGCGGCGTTGCCGGCGCTAACCGTCCACACACCCTGATCCATCGCGTCGCGCGGCAGGGTGCGCACGGCGTTCCACGCGCCGCGGATCTTGAACGACCCGATCGGCTGCAACGATTCGAGCTTGAGAAAGATTTCCGGCGACGACGCGGCTCGATCGAATGGCAGGTCCAGGCGGACGAGCGGTGTCCGGATCGCAGCCTGATACACGCAAGCAGCAGCCTCGTGAATGGCAGCGAGCGGGATGTTGCGCATGAAACGTGGAGAGTATTATGCCGCATGGTCAAAGGTCTTGCACTTGCCGTCCTCCTCGGTCTCGGCGCCACGCTCGTCGCGCAGGATCGCTCGAGCTCGAACCCGGCGCGTCCACGCGCTCGCGACCTGGGGCTCGCGCCCGGCGTCTTCGCCCCCGGTCCGTTCAACGCGATCACCGACGTCGCCGGGGTGCGTGTTGGCCACGTCACGCTCGACATCGAGGATCGCGTGCACACCGGCGTCACGGTCATCGTCCCGCACGGCGGCAACGTCTTTCAGGACAAAGTGCCGGGCGCTGTGTTTGTCGGCAATGCCTTCGGCAAGCTCGCGGGATCGACACAGGTCGACGAGCTCGGCACCATTGAAACGCCAATTGCGCTCACCAACACCCTGAGCGTCGGCGCGGCCGTGGAAGGCCTGGTGCGCTGGACGATCGATCAACCTGGGAATGCAGACGTGCGATCGGTGAACGCGTTGGTTGGCGAAACCAACGACGGCGGCCTCAACGACATCCGCGCGTTGAGCGTCCGGCCGGAGCACGTTGCGGCGGCGCTGAAGGCCGCGCGCGAGGGCGCGGTGGATGAAGGAAGCGTCGGCGCGGGCCGTGGCACGCGCGCGTTTGCGTGGAAGGGCGGTATCGGCACCTCGTCGCGACGCCTCGATGCGCGCTACGGCGGATACACCGTGGGCGTGCTTGTGCAATCGAATTTCGGCGGCGTGCTGACGATGGGTGGTGCCCCGGTAGGCAAGGAGCTTGGCCGCTACTCGTATGCCCCCTCAACAAAGGGAGAGGATGGTGACGGGTCGTGCATGATCGTCGTCGCCACCGACGCGCCCATCGATGCGCGCGATCTCAAGCGTCTTGCCGCGCGCGCCGTGTTCGGTCTTGCACGTACTGGCTCGTCGTACAGTAACGGCAGCGGCGATTTCGCCATCGCGTTTTCAACCGCGTCGCAGCTGCGCGTACGATTTGGCGCGGACACGCCGCAGCCACGGACGCTGTTGCCGACAGACGGTGTATCACCGCTGTTTCAAGCGGCGTTGGAAGCAACCGAAGAAGCGCTTTACAACTCGCTGTTGAAAGCGACGACCGTCACGAGTCGCTTTGGAACCGCGGAAGCGATTCCAATCGAACGTGTGCGCCAAGTGCTCGGAAAATATCGAATCGTGCCGTAATGGACCCTAGGTGGGGAGAGTGTCGCTGCGGCGGGCGCTGGGGGGGCCCGCCGTTCGTCCGCTACGCAGCCACCGGCCGCCGAACACGAACACGATCGGGAGTCGAAGGCGATCGCTTCCCGACCCGCGCGGCGCCAACTTCCCAGCCGGGCGACGTGTGACCGCAGGCGACGCAGCGCAACGCCATCCGATCGGGCTGGGTGTGCAGCACTTTGTAGTGTCCGCCATTGACCATGCACCAGACACTGCGGAACCGGCGCCTCGCCAGGGCCCACACTGACGTAATCGGCAGCGTCCGCGCCGCCGGCCGCTCAGCTGTCAGCCCCCTGGATCCCGCAATCCGAAGGGAGATCGTCGTCATATCAATCACGCTCCTGCCGTCGTTTACTGCAAGGCCTTTGCCGATTTCCTACATTGCGATTTGACGGCTCAACCGTGGTGCTCGAGGCGCGCAGTTGCGCCTGATGTGTACTGAAATGCCGGCCGGCGAACCGTTCAGCTTTAGTTCCATACATGTTCACTGTAGGAATTACGATGCTGGGGTTCGGATTGTCGTTACAAACCCCAAAAAGATGGATTACAAAGTTGGCGCAGAGCCTGCACGGTCGAACCTTTAGTCTGCCTAGCGAGTGACGTGTGGCTACTTGCTGAGGTTCGGCTCGGTTTATTGGCCGTCGTTGAACTGCGCATGCAACGCCACGATCTCCGGCGAAGGGCCGAACTTAGGCGACACCGAAGCGCTGTGGCCGACGCTGCGACCGTTGACCGACGTGTACCGGTAACCCATCGAGAAGCTTGATTGACCAATCATCTTCACGTCAGCCAGCGATTCGATCGACACCGGCAACGAGACGTCACCGATGCGCGCGTAGCGCTTGACCACCGTGACCGACTTCACCCAAAACGATGGTGACTTCGCGAGCCGTCCCTCGAGGAGAACGGGGTGACCGTCGTCACTCACGATCAGCGTGCCGTTCACGAGCTTAGAGTCAGCGCGGCGCGGTACCAACCTGACGCGTGTTTGCCCGTTGCCGGCAGAGCCTTCGTTGACGAACTCGTAATTCGCGAGCGACAGCGCGGCGGTATCGCGCGCGCCCGCGCGCCACGCCTCAGCCTCTGCGCCGAGGACGGCGCGAAAGACTTTGTCACGCGTACGCTCAGAGCCGCCTTCACCGAGAATGGTCCAGGAGAATACTCCAGCAGGTGAGACGCTCGTATCGACGTCCATCCATCCGCGATGCTTACCGGAAACCGAGCCCGCCTCGAGATGGCGCGCCGCGTGAACTGCCAAGCCCGAGCGGGTTGTTTGTGCGACGACTTGTTGAATGAGCCAATCGGCCTCTTCAGCATCTGCGGCGACCCCGACGTTCAGCACGCCGGCCAGACCAGCCAAGGCAGCCAGTGTAGTCATTAACATATGACTCCGAGATGCCTCTAATGACCGCATGACAACACTCCGGATGATGGCCATAGCAAACGCCCCGCCAACGTGAAGGCACATTGGTTGCAGCCATTGAGCCGACATGTTTTCGGGTCTCCGCAAACCGCCGGTCTCGATAGCAGAGCTTGCGAAACGTACGGCAAAAGAAGTCATCGATGATGACTGTCTTGGGATGGCGGCGCAGCTGGCCTACTACCTGGCGCTCGCGCTTTCGCCGGCCTTGATCGTTCTAGTCGCGCTCGTGAGCTACCTCCCTTTTTCCGTTCTCGACGGCCTGATTCAAGCCATTAACCGGATCGCACCGGCCGAGATTGTGAGCCTGGCACGCGATCAAATCAGCGAACTCGCCGCGGGGAATAGCGGCGGATTGCTCACCATCGGCGTGCTCGGTGCCGTGTGGACCAGCTCATCCGCACTGACGGCGATTGTTTCGACCTTGAATCGCGCTTACGAAGTGACGGAATCGCGTCCGTGGTGGAAAGTTCGGTTGCTTGCGATTGCGCTCACCTTGGGGGTTGCGCTCTTCATCATCGGGGCAACGGGGCTGTTGCTGGCGGGCCCAATGATCGCGCGCTACATCGAATCGGCAACGGGCTTTGGATCGGCGGCCGCCGATATTTGGTCGGTGCTCCAGTATCCGCTTGCCTTCGCGTTGGCCTCGCTCGGCATCGCGATCATTTATTACTACGCGCCGGATGCCGACCAGGACTGGGTGTGGATCACGCCGGGCTCGATCGTCGCGTGTGTGCTGTGGCTAATCGCTTCCTTTGGGTTGAAGGTGTACGTAACCCAATTTGGGAACTACAACGAAACATATGGTGCGCTTGGCGGTGCGGCAATTCTGATGTTGTGGATGTACCTCACCGGCCTGGCGATCCTTGTGGGCGGCGAGGTCAATTCCGAGATAGAGCACGCGCTGCCACAAGGGAAAGCTCCTGGTGAACGGACGCCCGGTCAGCGGCGCCGTTTTCGCGCCTTCGCGAAGCAAGCGCCGAGTTACCCGCTGGAAGCGCCACAACCGGGCTCCGTTGTGTAGGTACTTTTTTGCGAAAGAGGCACGCCATGTTACGAGCAACTCGCTCGATGATCGCCGCATTGATCGGCTGCGCCATGACGTCGATCGGCTGCGATCGGATCGATGACCATCGATCGCGGCAGCGCGTTGCGCGCGAACGAACGCCGATCGTCGAGGATGCCTCGGTCGTACACGCGTTCGACACGCAGGTCGAAGTGCGGCTTCTCGACCGGCTTCAACTCGACAACTTTCTTCGCGAGCGCAACATCCGGCTGCGTGTCGTCGACGGGGCGGTCAGCGTGACCGGTGAGGTCTGGACATCGCTGGAGAAAGAGCGTGTGTCCGAGCTCATACGAGGTGTGCCCGGAGTTGTCGATGTCGCCAACGACCTCGATATCCGACCGCCGCAGTGACGGCGCATTGGCGTCGCATTCCGCGGCAGCGTACATCGGCTGCTCGGGGTGGCATTACCAACACTGGCGCGGCCGCCTCTATGCCAACACCCTCCCGACCTCCGCCTGGCTGCGCGAGTACGCGCGGCGCTTTCCCACTGTTGAAATCAACAACAGCTTTTATCGATTGCCACCGGAGGAAACGTTCGCATCCTGGCGAGCCCAGGTCCCCCGTAGCTTTGTGTTCGCGGTCAAGGCGAGCCGATTTCTGACACACATCAAGCGCTTGCGCGATCCCGAAGAACCGCTCGAACGGCTGCTGAGACACGCCAGACCGCTAGGTGCGACGCTTGGTCCGATCCTGTACCAGATTCCACCGCGATGGTTCCCCGACGAAGACCGCCTTCGCATCTTTCTCGAGGCGCTTCCCGACCGCCTTGGATCCCGACAGCGTCTCTATCACGTACTCGAGTTTCGCGACCCGCGCGGATATGAGCCCTGGGTGATTGATCTTCTCGACGAGCATGGCGTGACGATGTGTGTCCACGACATGCCCGGGTCCGAGTCGCCGTTGGTTAATATCGGTCCGATCGCGTACGTACGGATGCACGGCTACGGTAAGAAATACGGCGGCAGCTATCCGGATGAGGTGTTGGGCGAGTGGGCAGGCTGGCTCACCAGTGCTCTCACCAGCGGACGCGACGTATACGTTTATTTCAACAACGATGTGAATGGGTACGCTGTCCAGGATGCTGCCCGGTTGACCGCCATGCTCCATGGCAGCTCAGTTGCAAGACACACCGTTCGGGGATCCAACAGATGAGACTCACTTCCCAAACATTTGTCAGCGGCTTGCTCATAGGCGGCTTTCTCGGCGCAGCGGTGGGCGCTCTTTACGCGCCCGAGCCGGGCCGAGCTCTCTCACGGATCAAGCGGCGCCGCACCATGCGGGTGCAGGAGCCGATGATCGACGATCAGGTGGAGCAGTCGTTCCCGGCGAGCGACCCCCCCTCGTGGACGCCGACGACCAGCAGCAACCTTAGTTAGGCCGAACCGATATGGCCGAGAAGAAACAGCACGGTCCTGAGCAACCGTTCAAGGATCGCGCCGACGAAAAACCGGTCGCGCCGTTTCCGCCACAGCACCAGGAGCGCCCGGGGCTCGAAGAGCGCATGGAACCGCGGCCGGAATTCGAAGGCGTCAGCTATCGGCCCGCCGGAAAGCTGGAAGGAAAGGTCGCGCTCGTTACCGGGGGCGATTCGGGCATCGGCCGCTCCGTGGCCTATTTATTTGCGCGCGAGGGCGCCGACGTGGCGATCGTCTATCTCGAAGAGGAGCACCGCGATGCGCTGAAGGTGCGTGAGAAGATGGAGCAGCTCGGACGACGGACCCTCATGATTCACGGCGACGTCTCGGATCCGGAGTTCTGCGCGCGCGCCGTGGAGCAAACGCTCGCCGCGTTCGGCAAACTCAACATCCTCGTGAACAACGCCGCTTACCAGCAACGCAAAGACAAGATCGAAGACATCACCAACGAGGAATGGGATCGTACGTTCCGTACCAACATCTACGGTTACTTCTACATGGCACGCGAGGCGGTCAAACGCATGTCGCGCGGTGACACCATCATCAACTGCGGATCGATCACAGGCCTCGAAGGCAACAAGAGCCTGATTGATTACGCGTCGACCAAGGGCGCGATTCACGCTTTCACGAAGTCGCTCGCCCAAAACCTGGTGGACCGCGGCATCCGGGTGAATTGCGTCTCGCCGGGTCCCGTCTGGACGCCGCTCAACGTCGCCGACAAACCTGCTGACGAAGCAGGAAAGCACGGCAAAGACACACCGATGGGGCGACCCGCGCAACCAGACGAGATCGCACCGGCCTTTGTCTTCTTTGCGTCTGAAGGCGACTCGAGCTACATCACTGGGGAAATTCTCACGCTCCTCGGCGGCGAAACCCGAGCGGCCTGATTCGCATTGCGCGGTCGCAGAGACGCGCAACCCTAGGCAGTACCGGACAGATCAACGCCGAGCCAACTGCTCGCATGTCGTTCTGAGAGGTTTGCCGTAATCCGCATCACGTCGCATCGATATCTCCGGTGGGAGATACAGTGCTCACGAGATTCGAACTGTTTCGCTCGCGCGCCCACTTTCAGGTTCGGCGCCGGCAGCGTCCGCCCGGCACTTACTACATCAAGATGCGTACGATCAACGCGGCGGCTGTCGGTATCGCATCGTGCGAGCGAACGCTTATCGTCCCGTAACTCGGACGGCACGGGAAGGTTCACTAACCTGCCCGTGCTGTTTCCTGCACGTAAAACCTTCAATTCTTTGAGACACGACGCGGCGCTGTAGGCGGACAGCCCGGCGACGGGCCGTCCACCTAGACAGCCCCGAAGTCCGGACGGGTCGCAAAATCCGGTTCCCATGGAGAAAGCTATGTACCAAAGGTTGATTTTGTGCCTTGCCTTGGGATTGGTCTACGCAGCGCCGGCGTACGCAGCGCCTGGAACGGCTTCAGGCATCGTCACTCGAGCCGCGACGTCGGCGCCTGTCGCCGGAGCTTACCTTACCCTGTGTACCGCGTCATACGACTGCGCGAACGCATCGACCGACGCGTTGGGTGTGTTCACGTTCACTGTCGATCCCGGCACCTACTACCTCTACACCTACAATCAGCAGGGGTTAGTCAACGAGATCTACGACAACAAAGGATGTTCAGGTACTTGTGACCTGAGCACTGCGATCAGGACGGGCACTCCGGTCGTCGTGGTATCCGGCGGCGCACTGTCCGGCCTGAATTTCGCGCTCGACGAAGGAGGCGGGATCTCAGGCACGGTTGTGAATGGCGCGACGTCCGCGCCTCTGGAAAACGTGTGGGTAGAGACGATCGCCGTCGTGGGTGACCAGGCGGTCAGATCCGGCTATGGATACACCGACGCCGCCGGCGTTTACAGCGTGTCTGGGCTCGCACCCGGTACACACTTCGCCTACATCAGCTACGCTCCGGGGTTCATCAACGAGGTGTACGACAACATCCGCTGCATCGGCTACTGCTCGTACGAAATGGTGCGTGGCGGGACACCGCTCATCATCGCCGCCGGAGTCACGACGCCGAACAGGAATTTCTCGCTCGATCCCTGGGGCAGCATTACCGGCGTCGTTCGTGATGCCGCGACTTCCGCTCCGCTCGAAAATGTGGGGGTCTCCCTCACCTTGCTCGATTCATCCGGAGAACTGATCACGCCGACGTCAGGGTGGACGGATGCGGCTGGTGCGTACGCGATTACGGGCCTGCCGACCGGCAGTTATTACTTGTTTACGAACAACAACCTCGGCTACTTCAACGAGTGGTTCGACAACATCGCCTGCGACGGAACGTATTGCGCGGGTGGGCTGCCTCCAACAGCTGCGCCAGTTTCCGTGACGGCTGGATCCGTCACGTCGGGGAAGAATTTCGATTTGGAGCATGGCGGCAGCATCACCGGAACGATCACGAACGCCGCCACTTCGGCACCGTTGCAAGGCATTACCGTGTACGTCTATCAACGGAGCAACGCAGGCTCTGACGTCTACGTGGGCGACGCCACCAGCGACGCGTCTGGTGGCTACAGCGTCGGCGGCCTGCGAACCGGCACGTACTACCTGCATACCTATAACAACGAAGGCTTCCTGAACGAGATCTTCGATGGTATCCAATGCTCGGGCTATTGCTCGTCCGGAACAGCCGTTGAATTGGGCACCGGCGTTGCGGTCACAACCGGTCTGACCGCATCGGGGAAGAATTTTGCGCTCGATGTGGGCGGCGCCGTTTCAGGACGCGTAGTCAGCACCGCAGGTTCGACGCCTATTGCCGATGCGTGGGTGAATCTGTACGGAAATGACGCGGCCGGGAATTACAACTTTGCCGCCCAGGGTCAAACGAACGCATCGGGTGAGTACATCGTGCGCGGCTTGTTGGCCGGCACCTACTACGCCGTCTCCGACGCGCAGGCGTACGTCGACGAGATCTATGGCGGCGTGATGTGTCTTGGCTATTGCTATCCGAGCGCGGCGAAATCGGTAGGGACACCGATCGTGGTGGCTCTCGGCGCAACCACGACCGGCCGTGACTTCGATCTCGACGCCGGTGGCAGCATCTCCGGAACGGTGAGGAACGCGGCGACTTCGGCACCGTTGAACAATGTGCTGATCTATGTTTACCGCCACGTCGGTGACGGCTACAGCCACTACATCACCAGCAATTACACGAACGATTCCGGCACCTATACCATCGGCGGCCTGCCAGCCGGTGACTACTATCTGGCGACCGACAGCAACGAGCCGGGGTTCCAGAATCAAATCTTCAGCGGGGTCAATTGTCCGTATAGATGCGACAGCGAAGTTGCTGACGCACACGGGACGCCAGTGACGGTGGTCGCGGGCGCGACGACGTCGGGCCGCGACTTCGCGCTCAGACCGGTGAGCGGCCGCGTCGCGGGTGTCATTACAAACGCTGCGACGTCTGCACCGGCAGATGATGTGTATGTCTACCTGTATGGGGTGTACGGCACAGAGTACTCGTATGTCGCCTACGGCCGGAGCGACGCGAGCGGCGCCTATGAGATCGAGAATGTGCCGCCTGGGACGTATTTCGCCGTGTCCAACTCTTACGGCCACTACCTCGACGAAATTCATGACAACATCCTGTGTTTGACCACGTGCGATTACGGCGTGGCGGCAGTGCTGGTCGGTGCGCCGATCACGGTCACAACCGGAACGGTGTCACTGAACTTCGCTCTGCAGCCGTTGCCGTTTGCGCTTCCTCCGGGGCAGCCGTACAGTCTGCGATCGACGATTGCAGCAGGGGCGGTCAAGCTTTCGTGGCACAAGCCCTACGACTTGGGCCAGGCCGTCGATTACGTACTCGAGGTCGGCCTCTCTGCCGGATCGACCGCGCTATCGATTCCGGTTGATGCCACGACGTTCACTGCCACAGGAGTGCCGCCGGGTCACTACTATGTGCGCGTGCGCGGCAGGAACGCTGCAGGTTTGGGTCCCGCGTCAAGTGAGTACGAGCTCACCGTCAACGCCGATGGTTCGGGCGCACCGGATGGGCCGTCGGGGTTTGCGATCTTCACGGTGGGGAACAAGCTTCAGGCGGTTTGGGACGCCCCAGCCTACGGCGGCGCCGCAACAGACTACCTGGTTGAGGTCGGCACTGCCACCGGCCTGGCCAACATCGGAACCTACCCGATCGCCAGGACATTGTTCGAGCTCGAACCGCTGCCGCCGGCAGGCGTTTACTTCGTGCGCGTGCGCGGCAGAAACGCGCTCAGCATCGGTAAACCGTCCAACGAAGTCATGGTGGTCATTGGAGGCGTGCCCGCCCCGCCCGATCCGCCGGGAAATATCGGCGTCGGGTTTGACGCCTCGCGGCGCGGGATCATCGGCTGGACGCCACCGCGCGGAGAGGTGACGGGATACCTCCTCGAAGTCGGAAGCGCGAGCGGACGATCTGATGTCGCGGTGCTCACGCTTCCTGCGACCCCGCCGTTCTATTGGCGCACCGATGTGAGGCCAGGCGTCTACTACCTGCGGTTGCGCGCCTTCAACGCGCACGGCGTGGGGCTTGCCTCCTACGAAACCACGTTGATCGTGCCGTGAATTCTCGCACGGGGGAGGCTCATGCTCGAGCCTCCCCCCGTGCAGCGCTGGATGAAGGGTCGGCCCTCCCGTATAATCAAAAGTTCCTGCCCGGTTGTGCATCACTTCGTGCGGAAGTGGCGGAATTGGCAGACGCGCAAGCCTCAGGAGCTTGTGGCCGCAAGGTCGTGGAGGTTCGAGTCCTCTCTTCCGCACCATCGCATCTGTTACACTAATAGGAGCACGAAGCCACTTCCCATCCGCTTTGCACTCGACAGCGACCGATCAGTTTCCCTCCCTCTGACTCGTCCCTGCTGCGACCGTAGAGCCGGAGCGTCGCTCCGGGTTGTGTTTCCATTTCGGGCGGACCGCATCGTGCATCTGCCGCCTCAGGAGAGCCAGAGTCATGAATCGAAAGTTGTATGTGGGTAACCTTCCTTACCAGACAACCGAACAGGACCTCGAGGAATTGTTCTCGACGGTTGGGCAGGTTGATACCGTGCGCGTGATGCGGGACCAGGCGACCGGCCGCGCGCGTGGGTTTGCCTTTGTTGAGATGGCAACCGAGGCCGACGCCGAAAAGGCTGTGAACACGCTTCACGATCAGTCGTATGGTGGACGCAACTTGACCGTCAATGAAGCGCGGCCGCAGCCGGCGCGCGCTGGCGGCGGCGGTGGCGGCTACGGCGGCGGTAACAACCGCGGTCCGCGCCGTGAACCTCGCTGGTAAATCGAAGACCGTCAATTGATGAACCGCTGTGTCGCCAATCTCCGGCGCAGCGGTTTTGGTTTGTACTTAGAGGGCGTATCAGACGCGTGAGCGGCGCGCGCGTGACCAGCACCTCTGCGCAACGCCCAAAGCTTCGTGAGCAGCTGGTGTCCGTCGGTCTCCAATTTCATCGATTAGACAGCTCGTTGAGTTGTCGGTAAACAACGATTCCAGTGCCTGCCGCTTCGAAGGTTTCTCGACGAAATCCCGGATCACTATCGACACGGTTAAGCACACTTTCCGACGCCCGATTCATGCTGTCAGCGGGAAGGGCCGACTTTTCCAAGGACACAAAATAGAGGGGCTTCAGGACCAGTAGGCGCGACCAAGCCAGATTCGCATCGGTTTCACCCTCCAAAGACCAGTAGTGGCACCGCGTGCCGTTGGTGAGTTGTGCTTTCGCCGAATAGAACTGGAGGGTATACGCGTTGAGCCAGTCCACATCCACGCCGGTCATAATAAAACGGCCAGTGGTCGCCGGAGTGCAGGTGAACTCCACCAGGCGCCTCAGGACTAGGCTCCGAGGATCAGCGGAGCGTAGTGGCTGTGCCAGGCCCGATTCGTCTCGCAAGCCTGCCAGGCCGAGGCTGCGCGCGTGTAAGACGCTCCACTGCGCCGAGAGCGCCGTCAAGAGCCCGACGCAAACTGCCACACTGCGGAGATGGGCCAGGGCCCACATCAACACAATTGCCACCGATGGCCCGAGCGCCAGGGCGAACCGGTTCAGTTCGTTATGCGCCAACGAAAAAAGTGCGATCACGAACGGAACCTGCAAGGCAGCCGCCCAGATGACACTCGAGGGCACTTCTGCCGCAATCGTGTGCCGTAAGCGTTTACGGATTATGCCGAGGGCAACCAGCGTACAGGCCGCACCCGTCAACAACCACAGGCGGTTCGGGGTAGCGACAAAGATTTCGAAAAGGGTCCTGCTCCAATAGCTCACCTTGGCGAAGAATGGTGATTTGCTGCCGTACAACGATGCAGCGACCTCGCCTGAAGCAGAAAACCGAGCAAACTCCCAAGTCTCAATGCCGTTGCGCACGTACCAGGCTGCGCCGGCACCGGCCAGCGCGACAGCAATTACGGCGAGACCGAAATCGTAGCTGCTGAGGGGCCACCATACTCGACTTCGCGCGGCGCGCCACAGGTAGTAGATGGAAATGCACAATGGCAGGCACAAGTAGACAGGCGTAATGAGCTTGACCAGGAGGGCAAGAGTAATGGCGAGCGTGAGGTGGCTGACTGTTCGAAGCGGGGGCCAAGACGAGGATTTTGCAACGACCCAATACGCGTAGCTAACGGCGAAGAGCTGAAAGCCCTCGGTCAGGAATGCGTGGGACATTTCGATGAACATTGGACTAGCGCCCAGAAGCAGCATCCCGCACATCGCCGGAAGCGATGAGTCCGGCGCGATCATTCGTCCAAGGCGAAAAATCAACGCCAGCGAACCGATCTGGACCAGGAGCACCGAGATCAGCAAACCTGTTTCAATTGACTGGAGCCGCTGACCCACCGGCACAAACAACTGCCCCAGCCAGCCAATTGCCGGAGCCTTTGCCGCATAAACATGCTGCATGGCCTCCCACCATCGCATGGGGTCATGTGACAGCTTCGCCCAAATGTCCACGGCGCCCATGCCGTAGAAGGCAGCATCCCAGGACCAGATTGAATGGTCGCGGAAGGCCCAGAGTGCGCTGGGCAGGACCAGCACCGTGGCCAAAACCATCGGAAGTGATCGCTTCCTTACTGAATCCTGTCGCACGTCACCAACCGATCGAGGACGTAGGTTGATCAACTCGGCTTCGACGGGTCGGTCGGCGGTCGTCGAGCCCTGAACACGACCTGCTCACCACCGAGGCAGGCAAACTCTCTGGATCAATACAGTAGTACGGCAGCGTCCCCGACGCTTCTCCGAGGAGTTCACTCGTACCACGTGCCAGTAAATTCTCTTTGAACCAGCTGCAGAGCGGCATGAGTTGCCCGGCGATGTAGATAGGCGTATTACGCATGCGGGGACATTCGTGCTCGAGCACATGATGGCGCCTCGCATCCGGTTGTCAGCCCCGCTCCACGCACTCCAGCCTGTCGCTTCAGTTCGGCACGCCCGGCTCAAACGAGTACGCAGGTGCAATCGCCGACTGCGTGATTTTAGCCAGATTATTCACCCGATTCGCGCCGCCGAGAACTCGTGAACACGGGCGCGTTCGGCGATTGCGTCGAACGAGACCACGAACCAACGGATCCGATCACCTACGGCGCGGTCACGCTCCTGTTGATGGTGGTTGCGTTTCTTGCCTGCGCGATCCTGCGAGAAGGGCGGCGGCGCTCGATCCCGCGCTGACGCTGCGGGATGAGTAAAGACGTCAACGGTCGACCGTCAACGGTCTACGGGGCGGAGTTCTGCGTCGATACCGTCGACTGTCGACTGTCGAGCGTTGACTATCGACGTCAGTGCCTAGTCCCCTGGAAACGAGATGCATCGCATAATTCCCGGGCGGGGCATCCCGGCTCGCGGCGTTGCTTCTCCCTTGCATATGCCCAATATGCGCGGTCGGCGCGCCTTGCGATCCGGGCGCCGCGCTCCGGGACTTATGCA
>JBKPAJ010000021.1:0-131856 GCA_046726375.1 Acidobacteriota bacterium | reverse complement strand
GCGCAGTTCCCCGGCGCGAGCGGCCGTCAGTTGCTCACCAAGGGGCTCGAAGGTCTTCCGATCGTGAAGCCGCCCTACGGTGTGCTGTCGGCGATCGACGTCAATAAGGGCGACCTGATCTTCCAAGTCGCGCACGGCGACACGCCCGACAACATCCGCAGCAACGCGCTGCTGAAGGGCGTCGACATCGGCAAGACCGGTCAGGGCGGCAGTGTCGGCGTGCTCATCACCAAAACGCTCGTCGTCGTGGGCGATCCGCAGTTCACGACGCGCGATGGCGTGCGCGGCGCCAGCCTTCGCGCCTACGACAAGAAGACCGGCGCGCAGGTTGGCGAAGTGCGCATGCCGGCGCCGATCAGCGGCTCGCCGATGACCTACAGCCTCAACGGTCGTCAGTACATCATCGTTGCTGTGAGCGGCGCGGGATATTCCGGTGAGTACATCGCCTTCGCTGCACCGGAGGTGTCGCAAACGACGACGGAGCGAGCTCGACAGTAGGCTCGTCCTTACACGTAGGCGCGGAGCTTAGCTCTGCGACAAACGGGCGGGAGAGATCCCGCCCGTTTCTTTTTTTGGTAGCATTCCGCTCTTACCCCGGAGGAGGTCGCATGAAGCGTTTGATTCTTTGTACGGTGACGACAGCATTCGCGCTGGCGCTGCCGATCGCCGCAGCCCAGGACAAGCCCGCGGACAAGCCCGCGGCGAAAGAGCACACCATGACGGGTTGTCTCGAGAAGGGCACTACCGACAAGACGTTTATCGTAGCCAGCACCGCCGAGAAAGGTCCGAAGACGATCGGCATCGTCTCTTCGGAGGCCAATCTGGCTCCGCATGTCGGTCATAAGATCGACATCACAGGCACTGCCGTTCCGGCAGCAGAAGCCGAGAAGATGACCCCCGCACCGCCGAAGGCCGACCACTACATGAAGATCACAGCGGTGAAGATGGTCTCTGCAACTTGTCCGTAAGTCAGGTATCACGTGTCAGGTATCAGGTATCAGGGCCACAACCTGATACCTGGCACCACCTGAAGCCTGCTAACAGCCACCTGCAAGCTGCCACCTGCTCCTGCTAACTGACCGATACCTGATCCGTGCTACCTACCTGATACCTAATACCTGACACGTGACAGCGTCAGTTCCCTTTCACTTCCACCAGCGCGACGCGATTCACTCCGCTGCATGCCAGCACCAGATCGCCGTTCTTCGTCGCCATCATGTTGCGCACAACGCCGCCGCCTGACGGAATGACCCAGGTCTGAAACTTTTCGGTTTTGGGATCGAAGCGCACGAGCGTGTTGGGCCTGACGCTCGATTCGCTGTACCAGATGATGTTGTCCACGGCCGTGATGCCGTACGGCTGCGACTCGCGTCCGCCCGGTGATGGCCACTCGCGCACCGCGCCTGTTGTCGGATCGAGACGGCCAAGATACCCGCGCGCGTAATCGCTGTACCAGAGGACGTCGTCCGGCGTGATCGCGATTCGACGCGGACGTGCTTCTGCGGCCGGCAACGGATATTCCTTGATCGCCATCGTCACTGGATCGACGCTGGCCAGCCGGTTGCCCCGGAAATCCACGTACCACGGCACGCCCTTCGAGTTGATGACGATGCCGTAAGGATAGGTCGGCTTGCTCGGCGGCGCTGCCACCTTCATCTCGCCGGTCTCGGGATTGAGGCGTCCAACCATACCCGATTGAATCGTGAACCACAGCGTGCCCTTCTGATCGAAGATCGGTGTATGCGGTCCGCGCGCGCCCTCCGGTAGCGGGTACTGCTTCACGTCTCCGGTCTTCGGATCGAGCTGACCGACGTAATTCTTCGAAATACCGGTAAACCAGATGTTGCCGGCTTTGTCCTCGGTAAGGCCGTGCGGACCGGAGCCGTCGGGCAGCGGAAATTCCTTCATGTCGCCAGTGCGAAGGTTGAGCCGTCCCAACCTGCTTGCGAATTGACCAGTCCACCACAGCGACCCGTCTGCGGTAGACAACGGATCATGCGGACGCGATCCGAGCGACGGGACAATCCACTCCTTGATCGACACGTTCACCGGGCCGGGGATGACGACAGCCTCGGGCGCAGGTTTGACCGGGAAGTTCGTGGCGAGATACTGCGCGATGGTATCCGCCTGATCTTTCGGCAGCGCGACCATCGATCCGAAGAGATCGTGCCAACCCTGTCGCGTGTTGCCCCATGAGTTGGTGATCAGATTGAGGCCGTGACATTTGGCGCAGTTGGCTTGCACCAGCTCCTTGCCGGCGCCGTCGGGTAGCTGCACCGCCTGTTCGCCGCGTTGTCCGTCGATCGCGACCGGCAGCGCGACGAGCCAAAGGCCGGCGGCGAGAAACATGGCCGAAAATGCTGTGTGCCGCATAACGACGTACTCTAGCAAAAAGCGTTTAACGAATCGTCACGGCGCACGCCGCAACGCGACGCCGGCTATCCTGACGAGAAATCGGCTCGCACCGATGTCGCGCGGTCCTCGCGTAGGTAGCGAGGGCCTTCAGGACCGCGACCACCGCAGCTCATCGACGGTATCGAACACGTAAATGTCGGTTCGAAGTGTCGCCAGACGGCGGAAGAGAAAGGCGCGTTCGCGCTCGCGGGCGAGGGTTGCCGCGAGCGCCCCTGCGTTGAACGCGTTGACGTTCCAGATCTTGGAGTCTTCGGGAATCGCTTCCAGGTGGCCGAAGCGTGCCAGGACGGCCGCCGTCGATTTCGCACCCCACCCTGGAAGGCCGGGGTATCCGTCGGCCGAGTCACCAACGAGGGCAAGGTAATCGGGGATCGAGACTGGCGGCACGCCAAACTTGGCGATGACCCCGGCTTCGTCGTAAAGGGTTCGCGTGCGGCGATTGAGTTGGACGATATGCGTGCCGCGCACCGACTGCGCGAGATCCTTGTCGGGAGTGCAGACCACCACGCGCTCGACGCGCGGATCAAGCGCCGCCTTCGCCGCCGCAGCGGCAAGCGCATCGTCAGCTTCAAACTCCACCATCGGCCACACTTTGATCCCGAACGCTGCCAGCGCTTCTTCCAGTAATGGAAACTGCGCCAGCAGGTCAGCGTCGATGCCGTCGCCAGTCTTGTAGTACGGCCAAAGATCGTTGCGAAACGACTCGATGACTTTGTCGGTGGCGACGCCGACGTGCGTCGCGCCCGCGTTCAACAACCCGCGGATCGACCCGAGCACGCCCTCAACGGCAGCGATCTCTCGACCCTGCGCGTCTCTCTTCGGCGGCAGGGCGTAGTAATGACGGAACAGTTCGTACGTGCCGTCTATGAGGTAGACTTCCACGCTCGCTGATCATACTGCGCGAGCGTACGCGCTTTCAGCTCTCGGCTGTCAGCTATCAGCTATCAGCTATCAGCTTTCGGCTATCAGCTTTCGTCTTTCGGCTTTCGCGCTTTGGGCTTTCGGCTTTTTTGTGCTGAGAGCTGATCGCTGAAAGCTGGAATGCCGGTAGCGGCGGCGTACAGGGAGATCTCCTTGACGCCGTCGATGCCAAGCACACGCTCGATCTCGTCGTCTTGCTTGGCCGACGACGTGAACGGGGCGAGTCCAAGTTTCGTGCAGACGAGATGAAACGTTTGACCGAGGTGACCGGCATCGAGCAGCAACACGCGATACGCGTGTTCGTGTTTGTACTTCCACATGCTCCGCTCGACAACCGCGGTCATGAAGAATACGACGGCGGCGTCACGGACCCACGGTTGATTCGCAAGCAGCTTCACAAGCTGACTCGCTGAGAGCGGCGGACGCAGATACTCGAGCGCATGCTCCTTCACTGAATAGTGATAGATGCCGGGTTTGACGCCAGTTACTCTGCGGACGAACGGGTACACTTCGATTGGATGGCGCGCCCCGCCCGAGGGCGACGTCTTCAGCAAGTACGATCCGACGTCGGGATTGTCGATGCGCCGTGTTTCGCCCCACGTCCAGAGCAGCACTTGCCCGAGCATTTCGTGGCTGATTGGCGCTCGCTGAAATCGACGCAATGTCCTGCGCCGCCGCAGCACGTCCCAGAAGTCACCGTCCTGCTCCGCGAAGCTGCCCGGCAGAGGAATGGCGGCGTTGAATTCCTTGTAAGGAGAGGGCGGCGGCACTCGCCGGGCATGCTCTGCGAGACGCCCACGTCCCTCAACGGGATCCGACTCGTAAGGAACGCGTTGCGTCGCGAAGTGAAAAAAGCGCGCGCTCGGTCCCCATTCCCACGCGGCAGCTAACAGCCGGTCACGAACGTCGATCGGCGAATTCTCGGTGAGGAGCAGATCCTGAGTGATCAGTCTCCGGAGCAGCGACCTCGCGCGCGGAAGCGCGGCGAGTTGGCGAGTGAGCGCGTCAAAGGCAATATAGCCATCGAGACGACTCAAGACCGTGGCCAAAGGCGTCGGCAGAACCGTCTCTCGGCCGGTGAGGTAATTGACAACGACGAGCGCGTCGTGTTCCCAGAATGCGACGAGACAGCTCGCGCGGCGAACACGACCCGGCCGGGGAGACATGAAGGTTCAGACGCAGCAGCTGTCGCTCCAGAACGCGCAGCTCGCGACCGGCAACCGCGACTTCACCCGTGTGCCGGCTTCGAACTCGATCTGGAACGGCTTCCGCGGATCGAATGTGCCATTGCCCTCAGGCCTGAGGTTTCGGGCCAGCTCTTCGAACTGCTCCTCGGTCAGCGAAACGACGATGCGCTGCTTGGCGGCAGCCTCCTTGACGATGCGGCTCGCCTGCTCCGCGACGGCGGAAGGCGTGGTCACCTTTCCAGCGGTCTTTTTCACTCCAGCGCTCTTTTTCACCGAAGTGCGCGCTCGCGACGGCTTCGCCTTTTTTGCAGCCCGGCCGCGTTCAGAACCTTTCTTCGCCATCGGGATCTCCTTTCGTGTGGGGCATTGTAATGCGGTTGGAGCGAACGCTAGGATGCGCGCATGTCCACACCGATCCGGCGTCGGATCGCGCTGAAACAGCTCGCAACGGCGGGTGCGGGCGTCGTCCTCGCACCAACGATCCTTCGCGGCCAGGCTTCGCCGATCATCTTCGCCGGAAAGCGCGTCGAGATCGCGATCGCGTCCGTGAGCCGCGACACCGTGCGGATCATCGTGGTGCCAATTGACGGGGGGAGCGGGCAGACCCCGTCTGACGATGGCGCGTTAGTTGCGGCGGCAGAGGGGCGTGCGATTGGGCGTCAGCGCTCTGCCTTTGCACCGGTCCAGGCAGGAAACTTGATCGTGCGGTTCACCGACGGCCCGCCAACACTGCACGTCGATACCGTGAAGGGCGAAGCGATCCAACGCCTAGTGCTGGATGCTGCAGCGCCGAAGATGACGTTCACGCTCGGCAAAGGGCCGCTCTTCGGCTTCGGCGAAGGGGGTCCGCAGTTCGATCGGAAGGGATCGACATACACGAACCGCAATGGCCAAGGCGGCTACCAGCTGCGCACACATGGAGGGCGCGTCCCGATCCAGTGGCTGGTCAGCACCGATGGTTGGGGCATGTATGTTCATCAGCCGCTCGGCGCGTTCGATCTGACGGGTCCGCAAGGAACGCTCACGCCGAGCGATGCCGCGCTTCCCCTTGATGTCTTTGTCGTCGCATCGCACGAACCGAAGACCATCATGGGCGAATACGCGCGCATCACTGGGTTCGCGGAACTGCCTCCATTGTGGGCTTTCGGCTACATGCAATCACATCGCACGCTCGCAGGTCCTGAGGAAGTGATGTGGGTGGCTCACACGTTCCGGGAAAAAAAGCTGCCATGCGATGCGCTGATCTATCTCGGAACCGAATTCACTCCCTCGGGCTGGAACACACGCAACGGTGAATTCGCGTGGAAGACGGAGAACTTCCCGGTCCCCAAGCGCACGATCGACGAGCTCCACGCGCAGCATTACAAAGTCGTCTTGCACGTCGTCATCGAAGGTCGGCGAATGAGCGGCGCCGTGAACGAACCATGCACGCCCGACAAGGCGGTGCCGAGCGGCCGTACGGCGGACGATCGCTGGCCCGATGATCGCGCCGTGCCCTGCTACTGGCCGTATCACAAGCCGCTTTACGATCTCGGTGTCGACGGCATGTGGCCCGATCAAGGCGACGGCTTGGACGCCGCATCACGACTCGCGCGCATTCGCATGTATTGGGAGGGCCCGCAGCGGTATCGGCCGAACGAACGGCCGTTTGCGCTTCACCGCAACGGCTACGCCGGAATGCAACGCTACGGCGCGTTTCTCTGGTCGGGTGACGTCTACACGACGTGGGAGACGTTGAAGACGCACGTGCCCGTTGCGGTCAACACCGCACTCTCAGGCATTCCGTTCTGGGGCACTGATATCGGCGGCTTCGTGCCGACAGCCGAGTACACGGGCGAGCTGCACGTGCGGTGGTTTCAGTTTGGCACCTTCTGTCCCTTGTTCCGCTCGCACGGCCGCAACTGGCACTTGCGGCTGCCGTGGGGATGGAACACGGGCAAGCTCGGACCGTCGGAAATTCGCAGCTACACGGGCGGCGCGGCCGATCCCGATCCACGAGAGTTGAACAATCCTTACGTCGAGCCAATCGTGAAGAAGTACCTCGAACTGCGGTATCGAATGCTGGCCTACACCTACACAGCGGCGCGGGAGTGCACCCAGACCGGCCTGCCGCTGATGCGCGCGTTGTGGCTGCATTATCCTGACGACTCGCACGCAGCCGCACGCGGCGATCAATTCTTGTGGGGACGCGACATCCTCGTGTCGCCCGTCGTGGAGAAGGGTGCAACGAGCCGGCGCCTCTACCTGCCGCGCGGCGCGTGGTTTGATTTCTGGACCGAGCAGCGAGTGGATGGCGGCCGCGAGATCGATCGGCGCGTCGATCTCGCAACCATGCCCTTGCACGTGCGCGCGGGGGCGATTCTGCCCTTTGGACCCGTCAAGCAGTATGTGGACGAGCCCGTGGATGGTCCGCTGACCGTTACGATTTACCCAGGTGCCGACGGCGCTTTCGATCTGTACGAAGACGATGGAAAGACGTTCGACTATCGCAAGGGCGAGTGGATGCGGCTCGCGATGACGTGGAGCGACGCGAGTCGGCGTTACACGCTCCGCCTGGCGCCGGGCTCTCGATTTCTGCCGCCGCAGAAACGGGCGATCGAGGTGCGCCTGGCGGGAGAGAAGACGTCTCGCCAGCTTGTGTTTGATGGAAAGCCGGTTGACGTTCAGTTGTGATCGGCATCCGCTGCTGCACCGCATTGCGGCTGTGCGATCCTCGGCGACCGCACGATCTCAATCGGCGGCCGCTGAACACGGCTCCACGCCATCCCCGCGCCGTCGGAAGAAAGTCAGCTCCCATGTTTCGGAAGCGACGTCGTTGCGCAGGATGTAAAGGTCGCCTTGGCCGTCCCGTACCTTGAAGTAGCGGTGATCGGGAGCGAGCCAGCGGTCGACAACTTCAGCGATCTCGATCCTGGCACCGGCGAGTCCGAAGCGCCGCGGCGTTTCCTCGCCCCGGTGCCCCGCATAGCACTCCACGTCAACGCGCAGCGGGGTTCCCGTCATCGGTTAGCTTCAGCTTTTTTTCGCTGTGATCGCGTACACCGTGCTCCAGATCCGCTCGACTTTGGTGCTCCCGCAGTGAGTGCACGTGACGGTGGCCGACGACGATTGCGAGATTGGTCGGACCACCTCGAATGTCTTCTGACAATCGCGACAAGCGAACTCGTAGACTGGCATGGTCAACCTCCTGTCCCACCGCGCGCCGGTGTTCGTACACTACGTCTGTACGAAGGCGGTGTGCAACGTGCGGAGGACGTTCGATTCTTTGTCGATATCGATGCAGCTGAAGCGTTCGCCAGACACAGGTGCCGGCATCACCGACTTCAGTCGCTCTTCTTCTTGTGAAGATACGTTCTCACGCGGTCGAGGTACGCTTTTTCGGTTTGCTGGATTCGATCGCTTGTCTGCGTCGCGGCATGGCGGAGCTGAAGGTCCGCGGCTACGTCGGCGGGCTGTGCGCGACCGATCGTCGTTACCCCTTGACGGGATAGGGATACCCTCGCGACAGCACCGCGTCGAGGGCGCGATCGTGGCCGTAGATGTCTTCCACGAAGAACACCACCGCTTCTGAGTTGACGTGCACGGTGTCGTAGAAGATCACCACCGTGAGCGGCTGCTTCAGGTTCGCCTGCGTGGGCTTCTCGCCCTGCATCGCCGCCTCGATCTTCTCGGGCGTCCATGCCGGCTGGTCGCGCAGCACCCAGGCGGCAAACCGCGCCGGATCTTCGACACGGATGCAACCGTGACTGAAATCGCGGCGCACCCGCGAAAAGAGCTGCTGCGCCGGCGTGCCGTGCATGTAGACGTCCTCGTCGTTGGGAAAGATGAACTTGGCCAGGCCGAGGGAGTTGCGCGGACCGGGCTTCTGACGTAGATGCAGCCTTCCAGCAACGACCTGCGAGAGATTCTCGGGCGTGGGCTCGAACGCCGGCGCGTTATCGGCGGCGCTGGCGACGATCTCCATATCCTCGCGCGCCAGATATGACGGATCACGGCGCGCCTTCGGCACGATCTCGTTCACCGTGATGCGCGGCGGCGGATTCCAAAACGGCCGGAAGATCACGTACTCCATCTTCTCGACGAAGATCGGCGTTTGATGGTTGAGCGACTGGCCGACCACCACGTTCATCCGCAGCGGCTCCTCGCCCGTCGTGGGATCGGTTGCCCACAGGCGATACAGCGCCACGTTGACGAACACATTCGGACGGTTGCTGAGAGCCGGAAGCCACCGCATGCGCTCCATCGCCAGTTCGATCTGGCGCACCCGCGCGGCAAGCGAGACGTTGAGCGCCTTGATCGTGCCGGCCCCGATCACGCCGTCATTGGCAAGGCCGTGCCGCTCCTGAAAGCGCTTGACCGCGCTCACAAGTATCGGCGCGTAGACAGTGCCTTCCACCGGGGCGGCCTCCCCGAGATCGCCGAACACACGCAGTCGCGCCGCCACCTGCGGGATGCCGACCCAGCTCTTCCCCGCTTCTACTTTCGTCTGCCCTTTCGGCAGATCGGGCACGACCTCCGGTTCGCCCGCGCGCGCACGCGCCTTGTAGATGGCCAGCGTGCGCCGCGCGCGAGCCTAGTGGGTGACCGGTGGCGAGATCTTGTCGAGCGTGGCGGCCAGCCCGTCGCCATCGCGCGCCGCCGGCAGGAGCTTCGCGACATCGACACGCGTGGTCGAAACGTCGTAGCCCCAGTACATCGTCGCGGGATCGACCCGTCCCACTTGAACGGCTTTGACGATTCGCGCCACAGCGACGCTCACTGCGAGATCGAACAACGCGCGATCCGCCGCTGCGATGGTGCCCGTCTTGAAGGTCGCCCATTGCTCGCTGAGCAGCGCTGCGTCGTAATCCGCTGGATCGAGGCCGTGGTCGCCTGCCTTTGCGAGCGCGTCGAGAGTGGCCGTCAATTTCGGAACCGGAGTGGTCCCGTCGAACCAGAACAGCCGATCGGGTTCCGCGTCGTACAACGATTTCAGAGCAGCCGCGACGTCGGGGATCTTGCCCCATCGAAGCTCAGGATGCTCAGCGGAGGAGAGAACGTGATTGACCGCCGTCGCGACGTCAGGATCGAGAACAGGACTCGTCGGTGGTGACTTTGGTGCAGAGGCTGGTGCGGTCTGGGCCGCGACGGATGGCCGCGGTTCACGCGACTCCGCTGCGCGGCAGCCGATGCTCGCCAGCAGGATGACCACGATCGGCACGATGAAGCTCGCGATCATGACCATGCATTGTACTGGTTGAATGTGCGCGTGCGGCCGGTTCGGTTCCGGGCTGCCCAGTTCAAGATAACCGTGATCGGCTCAGCGTTCTCGTCCTCGTCGCTGATGTTCACGAGAAAGCGCTGCCCCGTCGTGGGTCACGACGGGCATGACACGGCCGCACGGTGTGTTCTACGAGCCGCTGCATCTGGACGGTGACGCCAACGAGCCCTGACGCTAACGCTGCTCAGAACACGAATCGCACCTGCGCCTGGAGCATCCGCGGCGGGTCGATGTTCGCGAGCGAAGGAAGGGCAGTCGTTGCCGTGCCGACACTCACGACCTGACCGAACGTCGGATTCACAATCGCTGTGTCGCCGTACGTCGTCTGCGCGCGGCCAAGGATGTTGCCGTGATTGAAGAGGTTGAAACCCTCGAGGCGGAGCAGCACGGTGCGATCGTGCAGCTTCAGGCGTTCCTCGACGAAGATTGAGACGTCTTGCGTGCCCGTTCCGCGAAACGCCGATTTGCTCATCACCGTGCCGTTGACGACGGGCCGATCGTTGTTGGCGCCGTCGCCGTTGTTATCAATGCCGGTGGTGGCGTTGAAGGGACGCGCCGACGCAAGCTGTGTCACCGTCCCCGCGGTGATGTGGTAGGGCAGATCGTAGGTGAAGGTGATGACAGCGCGATGCCGCTGATCGACGACGCTCGGTCCGCGCTCTTCTTCACCGAGGCGCGCGATGTTCCCGTCGTTGGGCGCGATACCGTTGCCGTCCGGCTCGGTGGTGTTGGTGGCTTTTGCCAGCGTGTAACTGAGAGCCGCGTACACCTTCGGGTGGCCACGATACGTGATCTGGGTTTGCAGCGCGTCGTAATCGGCGACGCCGAGGTTCATCAACACGTTGACGGTGCGGACGCCGCCGTTCACCGGCACGATCGGACGTGTCGCGTTGGCCGCGGCCACGCTTCTCACCTGGCCGACAGCGCTGCGATCGAACGGCGTCGGTGCGTTCAAGTCCACGGTGCGATCGAGGTTGGTCCAGTGGTGATGCACGTAATCGGCGGCAGCGAACAGGCCCTTCATGACTTCGCGCTCGGCGCCGATCGAACTCACCTGACTGCGCGGATTCACAAACTCGTCGGGATAGTTCGCGAGCAGATCGAAGTTCAACCCATAGGTTGCGAATTGTGACCGGTAAAAATCCCGCTCGCCCGCACGCACGGTGATGTTGCGGGCCGGCTGTTGTGACAGCGGCAGTGTACGCGGATCGAAATTCAACGGCAGGCACGGCCCAGTCAAACAGGTTGGAAACCCGAACTGTCCGGGCGTTGCCGTGTGTGTCACGAGACCGTCGAGGCCGCCAGTGAGCGCGCTCGCGAGCGCGTTGGCGCGAATCTGCGTGTAGTACATTGCGTAGCCGCCGCGAATCGCCAGACGCCAATCGCCATTCGGGTGCCACCCGACCCCCACGCGCGGCGCAAAGTTCTTCGTTGCATCGGTCAGCGTCTGGCGGTCGTAGCGAAGGCCGGCGTCAACCATAAGATCGTCGCTCACGCGAATGTTGTCCTGTACGAACGCCACCGACATCCACTGTTTCAGCTCGTAGCTGGTGATGCCATAGCTAATCGGCTGCGTGTACTGCTGCACGTCGGCGAGCGTCAACTGTTCAAACGGCGCCGTAGTCGTGCTGAGGAACGTAAACGTGCCGAGCACCGCCTGTCCGGGCTCGCTGCCAAAGCCACCCGTGCTGTGACGAATAAGGCTGCCGCCGAACCGCAGATTGTGCTTGCCGCGTGACCACGACAGCGTGTCGGCCAACTGCACCTGGCGGCTGAAGAGATCGGCCGAGCGCGATTCGCCGATCGTGAACGGCATTGACCCAGCGCGCGTGTACGTGGTCGAAAGCGACTGCGCTTCCCAAAGAGTGACCGGATCGCCATGCAAGTAGGTCAATCGCGCTTCGCTCAAGAGATTCGGGGTGAGAACGGCGGTGTGATTGAGCTGAGTCGTCCAGGATCGCCGCGTATACCTGCGCGCGACCGTTGGCGCGTTGGTACCCACGACGGCGTCGTTCGGATTCGTGTCGTACATCCGATCGACGTTGAATCGCCACATCAACGACTGCCCAGGCGTGAGTTTGTGGTCAACCCTCGCGTCGACAAGCGCCTGTCGATAATGACCCACATAGGCGAGACTGCCGTCCGGCGGCAACACAAACTGCGGAAGCGTATTCGAGAGAAACGTCGTGCGGTCCTGCCACGTGTAGTCGCTGGTGCCAAAGAAGAACGTCTTGTCCTTCACGATCGAGCCGCCGATCGATCCGGAAACCTGATCGAGCTCGTCGGGGACGTCCGCGGGGTTGATCGCCTGGAGTGTGCTGGGCATCGTGCAGCTCGCTAGCGACGGCGGGCAGAAGCCCGTGGTCGAGAACGTCTCCGCTTGCGTACTGCCGGGACGCACCATGTACAACGCTTCGCCGTGCAGCACGTTCGTGCCGGATTTGGTCACGATGTTCAGCGCGGGTCCAGCGGTCCAGCCGAATTCCGCTGAAAACGCGTTCGACAGCACGGCGATTTCCTGCACCGCGCCGATCGGCACTGTCGCGAGCATAGTTTGGCGTCCCCAGCTTTCGTCGTTGCTCGCACCGTCCAGCATGAACGTCGTGGTGCGGCGGCTGCCTGCGCCCGTGATGAAGTAGGGCGTGGTGACAAAGAGGTCGCCCGTGCCTTTTCCCTGGCGAAAAGCTGAGTTGAACAGCGGCAGGTTGCCAACTTTGCGACCGAGAATCGGTGTCTCATCGATAAGAGGGCTGTCCATCCGGCGCCCAATCTGCGCGTCGGCACGCACACCTTGCTCGGTGCCGTAAACGATCACCTCTGTTGTGCCGCCGCTGGCGACGAGCCTCACCCTGACGGTGGCGGTTTCGCCGGCGCGAAGCGTAAGGCCGGCGACGTCCTCGGCCGTGAAACCGGCTTTCGTCACTTTGATCGCGTACGTGCCGGTAAGCGGCAACGCCGCAACAGCCGCGGACCCGTCGTCGCCGGACATCACGTCACGGGTTGCCCCGGTCGCCGCGTTTATCAGGCTGACGTTCGCGTCTCTCACGACACCGCCGGTCTGGTCGACGACGAGGACGACAATCGCCGCGGTGTTAGGAGTCTGCGCCCACGCCGGCATGGCGGGTGCCGTAAGGAGTATGCCCATAACTGCATGTATCAATCGCATAGGAGGCTCTCAGTAGCGGCAGAAGTAAGTGGTCTAACCCCTCAATTCACTTGGAGTTGCGAATCGTGGCATCGAAGTGATCCGACCGTATGAGCGCAAAACCGGCCGCTTTCGTGCGGTGGGCGCCGTTGGCGCTATCCACTCCAGTGAGCTCCGGCGAGCTCCGGGGTTTAGGCGCCGTAAGCACTCGCTGAGTGTTGTCAACTGTCGCAGGCGGCGAGGAACCGGGCGCCGGCGCGTCGACCCCCGCCCAGCAGTTCATCGTGCTCAACTCTTCGCGGACGCACGCCTTGAGATAGTTGAATTTCTGCGTCCTGTGAGCCGCGCATCCGCCGAGCACTAGGTTGACGATGAACGCGCCGCGGGTTGTGTGGTTGCCGAACATCGGACCTCGTCACGGAAGTCGTCGTCCGAAACGTCGGCAAGAAAATCTGGATACGTGTAGCGCTGCGCGGCGATCGCCGCCACTGCCTGATCGAAGTCCAAGTCTTTGGCGGCTTTCTCGGCGGCCGTCCACGCGGCCGGATCGAAGGCCCCGGCCTTGGCGGCCCTGATGAGCGCCGGTCCCATGACGCTCAAGTACTGCGGCAACTCGAGCGTGCTGCGCTGCCTTGGCGTGGGACGGTCGTCCAACTTCGCGCGGTCGATCTTGCTCGCAAGGTGAAGCAGAATGCGCACTTTGTGCTGAAGAGACGGGACGAGTTCGGACTTCGTCAGGACCATGGTTCCTCTCCTGCGCAAACGCGCGGAGAGAATACCACGCACCAGATGCGCCGCCGCGCCTCGAACGTTCTCTAGGAGGCTGAGTGCGCCAATGACGCCAACCCTGTGGGTGCGAACCAATTGCCGATCAGTGGGTCTACGCCGGCGCTATTCGTGAGTGATAGTGTGAGGCTCATGATGTCCTCACTAGACCTGATCCTCCGCCGCTTCGAGAAACCGGACGAAGTACGGGAATTCGAGAAGGGCCGGTTCGAAGTGGTTCGACTTGCCGGGCAGACGTTCGGCCGCGCAACGTATAAACCGGGGTGGAAATGGTCCGAGCACGTCGGCGTTGCGCTCGGGCGCACGCGATGCCCGGTCGAGCATATCGGCCTCGTCCTGGCTGGTGTCGCTACGGCCGCCTTCGACGACGGTCGTGTGGTGGAACTGCACCCCGGAACGCTCTTCTACATACCGCCCATTCCACACGACAGCTGGGTCGTTGGCGACGAGGTGTATGTCTCTCTGCACTTTCTCGGAGCAGACGAGTACGCGCAGAAAGAAAAATGATACCGGCGCCGAGCTCTACGCGCTTACCTTCGCAATAGACCCGCCTCGGACGCGCCGACGATCGCGAACGCGATCAATGCGAGTACAAGGGCGAGATTGATCAACGCGGAGTTTCTGGGAACGCCGCTCTCCTCCGGGATGCAGACGTTATTCAAATACAGGAGCGTTGCCGCGAGGAAAGGAATGAAGAAGCTGCCGACGATGGTGAACGTCCGCACGATATAGAGCGGCTGGTCGATGAACGCGAAAGGAATCGGGATGAGCGTGATGAACAGCACCGTCAGGCGATACGGCGTACTCGTCACCATCGTGAGACGCTCACGCTCCGCTCGCGAGTAATTCCGCATCAGACCGTAGTAGTCGGCAAACAGGTACGGCAGGCTTTGCCACACTCCGAGTAACGAAGCAAAGACAGCCGCCCAAAAACCAATCGAGTAGGCATAGAAGCCTACTGGGCCGATGATGCGGTCGAGGGTCCCGGCCATCTTGGTTACGGCCTGCGCGTTCGTGATTTCGACACCAGGCACGTGAAAGGCCTGATTGCCCACGATCATGATCGCGATGCCGAACAGCGCCGTAAACACATACGCGATGGTGACGTCGATCCGAACGAAGCGCAGCCACTCGGCACCAAGCATCCGCTCTTCGCGCAGCCAATAGTTGTACGCCAGCATCGCGATCGAGCCGCCGATGCCGCCCAGCACCGACAACACCGAGGGTCCGGCGCCGCTCGGTACTCTTGGAACAAAGAGGCCGTAGAGCACGGCCGCCGGATCAGACAAAGTGAACGCGGCGCACGCGACGATCGCGAAGAACATCGTCGCGATGAGCACTTTCATCACTTTCTCGAAGCCGCGGAAACCGCCGACGAGCACGAGCGTGCCGCCAACGATCGAGTGCGCGATCGCCCCCCAGGGGCGCGGGATGACACCGTGCGTCAGGTTGGCGATACCCAGGCCGCACGCGCTCGTGAGCGCGGCGCTCACCGACACCGTCCAGATGAGCAAATAGGCAGCAAAGTAGACGCGAACCCACCACGGCAGATAGCGCGACCATCCCTCGATCGCCGTCATGTCGGTCGCAAGCTGCCATCTGGCGATGCCCTCGTTCAGGACGCCTTTCAACAAAGCCGCCAGAACGACCACCCACAACAGCGTGAGGCCATGAAACGCCGACGCCATCGTGGCGGAGACGATGTCGCCGGCGCCGATTCCGGCGGCGGCGACGAGCAATCCCGGTCCAATCAATCTCACCACGCTCGCAGGACGCGCGGTGTAACCGACGGATCCGTCGAGCTTGTCCGTCTGCGGCTGCATCACTCTCGATCTAGCCTCGAACTCTTTGGCGCGGTAAGTTATCACCCCGATCTCTCCAGGACGCTGGCGCCTTCGAGGTGACCGATCCCAGTGGATTCAAACTGACAATCGCGACAGAACCGTGAGCTGCCGAATGCGGGAAGATGCCCGCACCTACGTGATCTGCGAGTCAATTCAATGAGTGATCACTTCTCCCTGCATACGTTCGGCCGTATTCAGTCGACGCTTCGAGCGCTGGACGAGGCGCCTCGGCAGGGCTCCGAGGGAGCACCCGATGCCTGGCTCGAACTGAATTCGACCTGCGCTGGTGGGTTGCTCGGGATCGCCAAAGGCGACGACCTGATCGTGATCACCTGGCTGCATCATGCCGACCGTGACGTGCTTGAGGTGCACCCTCGCGGCGACCCCAACAATCCACTGACGGCTGTGTTCGCCACACGGTCTCCGCACCGGCCCAACCCGTTGGGCCTTCATCGCGTGACCGTTCGTGAAATCTCGGGAACGCGCTTGCGGATTGGACCGATCGAGGCGATCGATGGCACCCCCGTCGTGGACATCAAGGCCGTTCTCGACGAATGCGCGGATGGCTAGCAGGGATGATAGTTTGCCCACCAAATCCTCGCGTCTAACAACAGGGTGACGTTATTGGATTTCAGCCGACTCTTGCTTCGACCTGAGGTCGATCAGCGCGCTTCCGTCAAGCGAATAGACTCGCCCACGCGCCGGAATGTCTCCTGAAACATCTGTGCGTCTTTCTCTGGGACCACCGTCAGGTAATAGAACAGGGTTCCATCGACGAGAAACGTCGTATACACGCCAATGAGTTCCTGACCACCGAGCGGCGACGGGTTGACGAGCGACGTACCGATCGCCGATCGCTGTGAAATCCGCAGCTCTTGCTGCGTCCCGGCGACGCGAAGGCCAGGATTGCTCTGCGCGGCCGCCTGCAACCACGCGTTGGTCGCTTCCCGCAAGTCCCTTGTTCCCGCTTTCACGACACCAAACTCGACACCGTGGCTGAAAACGGTTTGTCCGTTGAGTTGACCGTACCCATTCTGCGCGACCACTTTGATCGCGCTGTTCGACTGAACCGGCGTCCAATCGGCTGGAACGGACGCTTGAAAAATCCTGCCGCCGCTGATGGTCCGATACTGCGACGATGGCGCCGGGACCGGCTGCCCCACGGTTCCAACTGATTCAGGCGCCTCGCCGCCCGACGGATTGTTGGCGCGGGCGGGCTCGCTCATCGACGTCGCCGCCGGCAAGGACGCGAACGCGGTTTTGATTGGCGCGAACTCGCGCTCGTCGGCGGCGCTCGCAATGGTCAGCATCTCTGCTTCTTTGGTGATGTACGCCGTGCGGTTACCGGGATTGGGATGGCTGCTCAACCACTGTGGACTGCCACCGCCACTGCCTTTCGAATCGCGCTCGATCGTCTCGAACATGCGAGCGAGCGCACGCGGGTCGTAGCCGGCGCGGGCCATGATCTGCGCGCCGAGCAGATCCGCCTGCTTCTCGAAGTCGCGGCTGTATTTCAGAAGCACTGTGCCCAGTCCGAACTGGCTTCCTTGCGCGATGGCCGATCCTGCGGCGCCGCCGACGACGGCGCCGCCCACCACGCCGGCGATCTGACCCAATTGCAACCACGGATTCTGCGCCTTGGACGCATTGGCCGTTCCATGGCGAAGAAGGACGTGCGACAGCTCGTGTGCCATCACGCCAACAACTTCGCCCTCGGCCGCGGCCGCGTCGAACATGCCGCGGTTGACGAACATCGGCCCGCCCGGCAGCGCGAAGGCATTGATCTCCTTCAGGTTTACCGGCGTGAACGAATACTCGAAGACCGGTTCCTTGAGCTCAGGCGGTGCGGCCGCGACCAATCGATCGCCGAGTCGGCCGAGATACCGAGCGATCCGCTCGTCTTTGATGACGGGATACTGCCCGCGGACTTCGGCGGCGGCCTGGCGCCCGAGCTCGACGTCCTGCTGTGGCGTGTATCGGTTCTTTGGCAGCTTGACCGGGGTTTGCGCCATCACGCCCGGGGCCAACATGGACAAGACCACCACAAGCGCTGCCGCGCGAGTTGGTGCGGTTGTGATCGCCATGACTGCTCTCTCTGGAAACGATTGGATCGATCAGACTGTCTGCCTTCTCCAGGACGACGTCAACAACATCGCCGCCATCGGTGGTGAATAGCGTGAAGCCATTCGTTCACCAGTCGGCGATTCGGATACTCTTTAACCGGAGGGTGCCATGCGTTCTTCCCTCAATCTGCGTCGTCGCCGCGCCAGCTGGACAATCGCAACGATCCTCGCACTGTCGGCGTGGTTCATTTCGGTGCTTAACGCAGGACAGACAGCGCCTCTAACGCTCGTCTCGACGGCATGGCCGCCGTTCACGAACGCTCCCGGACAGCCCCGGTTTGCGCTCGATCTGGTCGAGGCCGCCCTTGACCGCGTCGGCGTTAGCGCGAAGACGACGATCGTCAGCGCTGCGCAATTCACCCCTTTGTTGCTCTCCGGTCAGTTCGATGGCAGCGCCGCCGTGTGGAAAGATGCTGAACGGGAACGCCTGTTAGTTTTTTCGCAGCCTTACCTGGAGAACCGCCTCGTGCTCATAGGACGCCGCGGGGCGGACGTCTCGGCAAAGGCGTTGGCCGATCTCAAGGGCAAACGAGTGGCGATCGTGGAGGGCTACTCGTACGGCGACGAGATTGACCGCGGAGGACCGGTGTTTGTGCGCTCGCACAGCGAGGAAGACAGCCTCGCGCAACTCCTCAAAGGCGCCGTGGACTACACGCTCATAGACGAACTCGTCGTCCACTACATCGTCAACAACTATCCAAAGGAATCGGGAACGCGGCTGCAGATTGGTTCGACGCCGCTCGTTACGCGGGAGCTGTATCTCGCCGTCACTCGAGCGCGCGCGGATGCGCAATCGATCATCGACGGCTTCAACGCGCAACTCCGCGGCATGATCTCGGATCGAACCTATCACCGGCTACTGCACGTGGACTGGATTCGCGCAGACGTCAACGCCGATGGCATCGCTGAATACGTGCCGCTGAGCGATCGGCTCGGTCCGACAGAACCGCAACGCATCTACACGCTCTTCTCAACTCCGCAGCCTGCGTCCACGACAACAACCAAGCCCGGGTTCTACATCGGGGGCAACATCTACACGGATTGGGCGAGCGTGCCCCAAAGTTACAAAGACATCAATTCACAGCAGCCGGATCCGCGCCGGTCCACAGCGAGCATTTTCAGGTTCACGTGGTGAGCCGCGCGTTTGGTGGTGATAGTACCCGGTTCGATGGTCGCCTGAGCGCTCCTATGACCACCGGTGCTTGGGACAGCTTCCGGTGTGGCTGCTCTCGTACGCGCAGCAGCCATGGCCCGCAATGCTGGTGTTGAAGCAGCTCGCGATGGAGCTGGTGTCCTCGGTCATCATCGGCCTCACGATCGCCTTCGTCGCTCGAAGTTAGCACCCGGTCTCAGCTCCGCGGCGGCATCGAGCCATTCGTGACCCGCACATCGCAATCAGCCTCACTACGTGTCGGGCCTTGAACAACGCGTTCGCTGCCGCCGTCAAACGAAGTAGCGGACCAGGACAATTCGCGGGCGGCCCAGCCGCAACCTGAATCCGGGTCCGCTTTCCGTGCATCAAAGGTACTGGAGACCAACAATGCAGCGACGTGGCTTTGTAGCCCTTCTCGCAAGTGTGATTATTCTCAACATCCCTCTCGCTGCGCAGACGTCAGCAAGCGATGAGCGGACCCTCGAAGATATCCGGGCCGCGGTTCGGCGGCTGCCTTACTACGGAGTTTTCGACTTCCTGTCGTTCCAGTACGACAAGGGAAGGGTGACGCTTTCCGGTTTTGTGTATCAGCTATCGCTGCGACAACAGGTGGTGAGCGCAGTCAAGCGCGTGCCGCGCGTAGATGACGTCATCGACACGATCGAGGAGCTGCCCGTTTCGCAGAATGACGATCGCATCCGATGGGTTACGTTCCGCCGGATTTATGGAGACAGTGTGCTTTCGCGTTACGCACCGGGCGGCGGACTGTCGGCGTTCGACCGGCGTTTCAACACGTTCCGTTATCCGGGTACGCAGCCATTCGGCGACTATCCGATCCACATCATCGTCAAGGGTGGACGAACATTGCTGCTCGGTATGGTGGACTCGGAATTCGACAGGACCATCGCCGGCGTTCGGGCGCGTGAGGTGCCTGGCACCTTCGGCGTGGAGAACCAGCTGGTGATCACGGACTCGACTCGGGAGCGATGAATCCCGTAGTTCCCAACCGCGGTTGCCCATTCGCGCGTTCAGAAGGCGCTTTTCATCTACGCCACTATCGGTGCGATGTCCTCGTCCGCGATCAACGGCAGCGGAAATCCGCGAATGACGTTGATGCAGAAGAAGAACGCTTGGTAATACTTCACTCGTGGCGGTTGCAGAGGTTATCGATCACGACGGGAGTAGTCATGACCGGGCGGTGACAGTCGAGGAAGATTCGGTTAAGCGGGGCTGCACCTCCGTGCCTGCCCTGCAACCATCGTGAGCCGTATTCCGGCTGCTTGGCCCATTACGCGCTAAGGGGACTTGTGGCCATGCGTGCGAACCGACCATTCATTCGGCTGAGGAGTGTCACTCTCCTCATCCTGTTTCTTGCCTCAACGGGTTCTGCGGTTTTGGCACAAACGCTCAGGCAGCTGAACCGACCCTGGAAACCATACTGGTTCCAGGCGTGACAGCGTGGATAACCGATTCCCGTGGACGAGAGGAAAAGACGCGAATATCCAGCGTCTCGGGGGACATCGTCACCGCCATCGTGGGCGAGCACACTAGACGTTTCCGCATCGATGACATCAGGCAGGTCAGCGTGCGTCATTCCGATTCGGTGCTCAACGGCGCCTCGATTGGCGCGGGTACGGGGGTCGCGTCGGGGCTGTTCCTGTGCCGACTGGCGAAACCCTGGGAGGTTTGTCGAGGCAACGTCGGGTCGATGCTCACAACCGGCGCGATGGGCGCCGGCATCGGTATCGGAATCGACGCGCTGATCCGCGGACGAGAGACGATCTACGAGGCCCGGCCGGGATCGACACGCCTGCACGCAGCGCCGGTCATCGGTCGTGATGCGAGAGGGCTACAGGTCTCGCTCAGTTTCTAGGCCGATCGACAAGGAGTCGCGAGCATCGTCGTGTGCGCGCTGGTCGTGGTCGTGGCGTTTATCCTCAGTATGATTCTGTTCTTGATCGAGAAGATCAGCGGCAACACGCCGCGCAACATTACCGAACACTGCGAAGTGCTCTCGACCACTCCCGGGCACGTCCGCGTGCGGCCGGACGTATCACCCGCCGAATCCTGTCGTCTTCTTCCCGAGACGCGGTTCGACTTTCGCGGACCTGGCTGGCGCACAATACGAGCCCGGCCGGGCCCGAATTGCTCAAGCCGGTCATCGTGTCGAGGTCGAATACGTCTATCGCCGCCACGAGGCGCAGGCACAGAGTGTGAACATCTGGGTCGATCGGAAAGGCTGTGCGGGCAGCTCGAATTGGACTGCCGCCATCCAGACTCCCGCGGCCTCATCGCCGGCAATTCCGACTCTTGCTGGAACGATTCGGGAAGGCTGGATCGGCCCACGAGATGCGCCGGGGCGGCAGGACAGCACTTTTGAGTTCCTCAAGCGAAACCGTCTGATTTACCTAGGGCATCGGCGGCAACACCGACGCCCTCTGGAGACAGAATGGCGCAGTCGTGCTCATCGAGGTCAATGACTGCTACGCCGAATACGAAGGACGAATCGAGGCCGACGAGATCACGGGCCAGTTCTCGAACGAGATGGGAGTGCGAACGAGCTGGACCGCTCGGCGAGGCCAAGGGTCTAGCTCTGCGACGGCGCCGAAATAAGAGATCGTTGCCGCAACCTCGCGGCGCATGACATACGCTGCGCGGTGCAATCGAGGTCGAGCATTCGCCGCGACAAAGTGGCGTGCCCACGCCGAAAAAATGCGTTCCGGCCATGGTCGCTTCGGTGTGCGGCCCGACCACACGAGACGTTCCGGCGGGTAAGCCAAACCGCGGCGTGCGATTACGCTCCGGGCGCCGTGAGTCCATGTTGCAAGGCGCACGCGAACGGAAACCGGCGTATCGCACGAAGCGCAAACTGTCAGGACGAAGATGACGGCGCACGCTTTTCTCAGGTCCTCCCTTTTTTCGGAGCGCTCACGGGAAAAAGGGTCAGACCCCTTTCATCTGCAGGGCTGATGCCGTGTGAACTGAAGCCGCTCGCCACGTAACCGAATCGCATTGCGACGCGGTCGGCTGAAGCGCTCGCTTTAGCCGCCTTTGAAGCGCGGGGAGTTTTCGTCGAACGCTTTCTGGAAAGTTGACGCCTGGGCGAAAACATGGTCGTTGCCCAGTGCCACTCACGGTCCAGCCAACCCAAACCACCGCTCCGCCTCGTGTGCGTCATGACTGCGGCAGCGCAGCTCGATATTGTCGACCGTCCCCGCGCCGCCGTCCGCGAACGGTAGCACGTGATGGAACTCGAGAAATCCCGTGTCGGTGCATCGGCCTTCTGTGCCGACAAAGGCGCAACGATTGCCGTCACGCTGCAGCACGCGCCGTCTGACCGCGGCAGGAATGGTCCGCGACGAGGAGACAGGTGGACTCGCCCCGTGAGGTCGATCGGTCGTCGCACACCTGGTCCGCTCGAGACGTTCGACCAGGAGTGTGAGTGCGCGCCCGACGATGGCGGCGGGACCGCCCGTCGGAATCACATGACGGAGCAAGTCCTGGGCGCGCCGTAGCCGTTCGTAAGTCTCCCGGTCCACGGTCATTTGAATCTTGTAGCGCTCTGGCGCGAGCGGCGCGACGACGGGCCGATGACTTGGAGGCGTTGGCGCGACAGTCGGAGTGGGCGCGCGCGCACCGGCCGGGCTCACCGGGTCGGTCGCGGATGAGGGCGCGACTGCTTTGGCCTCCGGCAACTTGCGCACGGCCGCGGCCACATCGGGAAGCGGGCGCAACTCCGCGACGAGATGTTCAACGTAGCGCTTGCTCTTGTGCCGCGCTCTGTCCAACACTTCCGCCGCGTTCTGTGGCGTCAGATGCGGCGCCAGCAAACACACCGTGGTGAGGTTCACCGATCCGTCGGCAAGCCGCTCCAGGACGACCGGCAGACGGCGTGCGGCGCGCGCGGCTTCGATCCGGCCGTACGCGGCGTGTTCTGACAGGTGTAGCACTTGCGTGCAATAGATGAACAGGGAAGAACATCCTTCGGCGAGATGCAGTCGTCGTGCATCGAACTCCGCCAGCAGCGCGATCAGCCTTCCCGTGGCGCCGCGCTCGTGCGCGGCGGCGTCCTTGACGTGGACCACGATATCGCGATCGCATACATCGACGAAGGAGGGAGCGATGGTCGTCATACTCCCGCTATAGCACGGCAGATTTTGCAACCCCGAGCGCCGCGCAGGCGTGCGTTCGTGGTTGTAGAAAGCGTTTGACGTGGCCGCAGCAAGAAAATCACTCCCGCGCCATCGTCGTCGCCACGACGGCCGATCTACATACCAGCGGTGATCTTTGGCGGTGGCACGCGCGAAACATGTCAAGAGCTATTTGCAAATTTTCTTTGCGGCGTCGCGCTTTGCATTCCTGACGCGCGTGTGCCCGTTAACACGACTAGGGCGAATCATTTCTCGGCCACTCGGTCTGGACCGAGTTCGGTGGCGGTGGCGCAGTAGCGCGCTTTTCGCCGGGTGAGAACCTTGCGAAGGCGTGCGACCGCCATGCAGCCGGCGATTACGACCTCAATAATTCAGAGCTCCGAACGATTAGCAGCTGCGTCGATCATCGAGAGGTGCGGCCGCGAGGCGTCAATGATCTTAGCTGGGCTGTGCGCCGCATTCTTCACAGCAGTTCGCCGGCAAATGGTGTCGTGGGTGTCGTTATGTGCACGCTGATGCAGTGTGAGGTAAGCCGATGCTTGCGCTACAGGCCATAGCTGATCACGGCCACCCGCGCGGCTCGCGCATCTTCGTAGTCGGTGAACACGCGTCCGACGAGCGACTGGGCGCCAAGGAGAGTCCAGAAATTCGCGGTGACCTTGCGGGCCGGCACTTGTTCCGGCTCGCCGTCGCCCGAGAGGGTTGCGTCTCCAGGTTGAGTTGCCGCGATATCCATGAACACCGTGTTGCTGCGCCGCCAGTCGTACCACTCGGCGGGCGTTGAATAGTGTTTCGGGAAGTCGATGTAACTCATCTTGTCCCAAATCATGACGAGACGGTCCGCGTCGACATAGGGCAGCCGACGAATCAGCACGGCATCCACAACACTGAACATCGCGGTGTTGGCGCCGATGCCGAGCGCGAACGTAAGGATGGCGATGGCCGAGAACCCTGGATTTGCGGCGGATCTGGCGCAGTCCGTAGCCGACGTCGCGCATGAGTTGTTCCAGGCCGGTCCGCCGCCAAGTGCTCATGGAATCCGCTCGCCTCATGTTGAGTATTCGGGTTCGCCGGTCACCCTGTGCCCGCGGGCAGGAAGTAGAACAGAAGGGCGATCATCACGTATACGAGCATGAGCTGAACACCCTTGTACCAATTCGAGCGGCCATCGCCGGCGACGATGGCGGCAACCAGCACGCCGAGAAACAACGTCCCGAGCTCCGCGCGGCTGAAGGAAAGTTCGAGTGGCTGCGGCGCGATCAGGCCGCTCGCGAGCGCCAGCACCGGCGCGACGAACAACGCGATTTGGATACTGCTGCCCATCGCGATGCCCACGGTGAGATCGAGCTTGTTCTTGCGCGCCATCGCGATCGCCGACCCGCTCTCGGCCGCACCGCCGATGATCGCGAGAAAGACGATCCCGATGAAGACTTCCGACATGCCGAGCGCCTTGCCTGTGCCCTCAGCGGCGCCGACGAGGATTTCGCTCATCCACGCCGCCAGAAGTGAGACTCCGACCAAACTGCCGATGGCCCGTCCGAGACTCCACTGCGGACCCTCGGGCCCGTGCTCCGCTTCCGTCATCGTGACGCTCTCGAAGTACTCGGGGTGCGTCTTCAGCAGGAACACGAGGTACAAGCCGTAGGCGGCAAGTAGCACCACCGCGGTTCCGAGGTTCACGAGCTTCTCCTCGCGAATGGTCGCTTCCGGCGAGAAGAAGCGGTTGAACGCGCTCGGGACACCGAGGCTCACCGCCGAGATCAACATCATTGAGCTGTAGAGCCGCGCCGCGCCAGCGTTGTACTCCTGGGTGTGATATCTGAGACCGCCCAGAAAGAACGCCACGCCGGTGGCGAGCATGAGATTGGCGAGAATCGCGCCGATGATCGATGCACGCACCATGTCATAGAAACCAGCCCTGAGCGCCACGAGCGCGATGATCAGCTCCGGCGCGTTGCCGAAGGTGGCGTTGAGCAGGCCGCCGACGGCATCGCCCGTGCGCGTCGCGAGCTGCTCGGTCGAGAGCACGATCAGACGCGCAATCGGCACGATCGCGAGCGCCGCCGAGAAGAACAGCAGTGGCGCAGGAACGTGCGCCTGTTCGAGCGCGACCGACACGGGGACGAGGGCCAGCAACCAGTTGATTGACGGCCTGAAGGACAACGCGCTGTTACGAGTGGGCTGCGCCGGGTCGTGCTTCATAGAGGCGATTCACCACCGCAAAGAAAAATCCCGCCGACCATCCGCACATCAAGATGCCCGTTAATGCCTCGACCCCTCCGTCGAGCCGCCATCCCTCCGGCAGCACGACGTCGCCGTAGCCAGTCGTGGTGTAGGTCACGGCGCTGAAGTACATGGCCGTATGTAAGTCGGGCATCGCACCGTTCCAGAGATACAGCACGGCCCAGACAATGATCTCCAGGAGATGCAGCAGCACGATCCACACGGCGAGGGCGATAAACAGCCGCAGGCTGGGCCAGAACCGCTGCACCGGCACGGGAGCGTTGCGCAACCATCTGATCGCCCACGTCACGCCGCCGGCGTGGATGGTGACACACAGCGCCATCACGGTGCACGCGACGATCAGTCGTGTGACCATCGGGATGGAGCCCTCATGCAATCCGCCGGCACCATGCGCAGGCACCGATGAAGCATGCTGCGTACCTGAGGACGATTCGGCCTCCGTGAGACTGGAAGTGTTGCGATTTAAGGACTTCGGACCGTTTGCGCCACGAGGCCGCCTTTCGCAAGAGGGACCCGGGCTCCGGAGTGCCGGAGCCTCGTCCGGAATCCGGAGGGCCTGCCGCCTTATGCCCGTGAACCACGACACAGTTCATCGGGCGTCGGACCTTTTGATGTATCCAAAATAGAACGTGATCAAAAAGAAAATGAAGTGAAGCGCGGAGCGCACTGCGCTCAGCGCGGGCGTCTGAACCAATCCGGTGCCCAGAAGCGGCACTGAAACACCGGCGAGATACAAATAGAACTGCACACCCGCGCTCACCAAGAATGCGCCTGCGAGAAATTTGCGAAAGTCTCTACTGCGAACGGCAAAATAGATTGTCGGTACGCCGAAGACGACGACGGCCGCTACCAGAATCGCCACCTTTTCACGCTCCGCTCCACGCCGATATGACCGGCGGTGATGCGAGCACGCCGCCAGACGCGACAACTTCTGCTCTCAATGCGTCCTCGAGCTGTCCGATGTCCACGTCCGCACAGCCATTGACGCCAAGCTGCTCAGCGAGCGGCAGCACGCTGCGAAGACTGTCTGTGATGTAGCGATAAATCGGCGCATCCGGCCCGCCTTCAACTCGCGCATGCAGCCGCATGGTTGGCCGCGCCAGGCCTGCGCGTTCGAACACCTCGCCGAGACGAAGCCCCATGGCGACGTCGGCGCCGGCGGCTCGAATGATGTCGGTGATGAGGCAAACGACGCGGTCGTAGGTCGGCGAATGCGGGGAAGAGTGAAAGCCGGCAACGCACGCACTCATGGCGGATTCGAGCATGATGACGAGTCCTCCGGGCCGAAGGTGCCGGGCGGCAGCGCGCAGAGTCGCGGCGGGTTTCGCCTGATGCATCAACACGAACCGGCCAACAAGCGCGTCGAATCGATCGTCGACGATCTCGTCGATCGTGCCGAGGCGAAAATCGACATTCGGCCGGCCCTCTTCCCGCGCGCGTGCGCGAGCGGCCGCGATCGCTTCGGGGGCGCGATCGACGCCGATCACGGATCCTGCAGGACCGACGATCTCAGCCGCGAGGAATGACACACTGCCGACACCACAGCCGATGTCGAGCACACGCGAACCGGGCTGCAGCCCGGCCGCGTCAAACACAGCGCGCGTGATGTCCTCGAAGAAGGCGCTCTGGCTGCGCAGGCGGTCGAGCTCAGCCGGCGTGTGCCCGCAGACGTAGATCGGTTCGGTCACAGCGCGAGGTCCCACGTCTCGGCCACAAGGCCTTTCCTGCCGAAGCTGTCGTGTGTCTTTTTCGCGGTCAGCGTAAACCCGGCCCGCTTGTAGAGATGTCGCGCCGCCGCGAGCTCGCTCTGCGTCCACAGCGTGATCTTCTGGTATCCCGCCCGTCTCGCGAAGCGCACGCATTCCTCGATGAGCCGCGCACCGATGCCCAGACCACGCGCAGACGGCTCGACGTACAGCAGTCGAAGCTTCGCAACAGTCTTCGATTTGTAGACGAGGAAGACCGAGCCGACGATCTCGCCGTCCTTTTCAGCGATCCAGCAGCGTTCCTTCGACGGCCTCAGGTGCTGCACGAACGCCGCAACGATGTCGGCGGCGAGCGCCTCGAACTCCTCGTTGTATCCCCACTCGTCGGCGTAGAGCGCGCCCTGACGATGCACGATCCACCCCAGGTCTCCGGCTTGCGGCGGGCGCAGGAGGTACGACGTGGGTTGCTCCCGCGTCGCACCCAGCAACCCTTCGATGACCTGCATCGCCGCCACCAACCGTCGCTGGTCACCTGCCGACAGTTTGTGCAGCGTTGCCGCAACGTCGTCGTTGGTTCGCTGATTGAGGCGCGCGAAGGCCGCCTGTCCGCTGCGCGTGAGCGACAGGTGCGCGCGCCGGCCGTCGGTGCGCGACGGCGTGCGGCGCACCAGGCCGCGCTGATCGAAACTGCGCAGCATGCGGCTCACGTAGGCTGCGTCGAGCGCGAGCGCTTTGGCGACGTCGGTCGGCGTCGGCTGCGGGCGATGCGCGATCTCGTACAGCACGCGTCCTTCCGCAAGTGAGAACGGACTGCCGAGAAATCCCTGCTGCAGGACGCCGATGTGTTTAGTGTAGAAACGATTGAAGCGGCGGACGGCCTGGACGCGGGTCCTGGAGTCCATGCTGGCTATTGTCAAGTAACTAATTGACAATGTCAATTACTTGGGCTAGGTGCCGCCTCCCGGCGCTGCCGTCGCGTCACAGGCAGACCGGTAATCACGCTACGGGCGGTCAATGGAGGCGATGCCGCGGTCAACGATGGCGACCGCGCGCATGATCACGCCGCCCAAGTCATCGGCGGTCGACTCGTCGCTGCTGCCGGTTGGAGATGTGGGCAGATTCTACACCCATGTATTACATTCCGCCGAGCCGCTTCGATGCCGGCCGTCTTAACAAACGAATATCAGTTGCAAGCATTGTTGGCGGTCGTCGCAGCGCCGGGAATACTTGCGGACCAAATGAGAGAGAACAGTCATGAGCGACCATACGTCTGGTGACACATCGCCCGCAGCCGTCAGCCTCGCGGATGAAGAGCATGTGAGGCAGATTCTCGTGGATTCGATCCTGGGACTCTGGGACGTCGTCAACAATCTGACCCGCCTCAAACCCTCTCGCCGCGATCGCTATCGCGTGACCATCTTCGGCTCGGCGCGGGTGCAGCCGGGATCGTTCGGCTATGAAGAGACGAAGCGGGTTGCCGCCGCGCTGGCAGAGATGAACTGCGACATCATCACCGGCGGGGGACCAGGTCTGATGAGGGCGGCCAACGAAGGAGCGGCCACAGCGAAACGAGGTGAGTCGATCGGGATTCGGGTCGATTTGCCGTTTGAACAGGAAGTCAACGCGTTTGTGACGGAGGTCTTCGAGCATCGGACGTTCTTTACGCGCCTGCACCAGTTCGTGCTCGCCTCCGACGCCTTCCTGGTGGCGCCGGGAGGTGTCGGCACGGTCCTGGAAACGATGATCATCTGGCAACTGCTCCAGGTGAAACATCTCCCGGACGCACCGCTGATTCTCGTGGGGAAGATGTGGCCCGGCCTGATCGAATGGGCGCGTCGCTCAATGCTCGCTGAAGACCCCCCGTTGGCAAACGCCGACGACATGGCCATCCCACGCTGTGTGGCGAATGCTGACGAAGCGATCGCGCTGTTGCGTGAGTACCAGGCATCGTGGCTGACAAAGCACTTGGCGCGGTGAAGGTCGAGATTCGGCCTCCCGCTACCAGGGGTTCCAGTCGAGCACGCGCTGATGGGGATTTTGATGTCAGATCCGTCCAGCGTGTTCAACACGTCCACCAGATAGCGGGACGTCTGGTAGTACTCGTGCGCCGGCGTCGATGCTTTGCGATGATGGTTCAGCAGATGCGCGATCTCATGCGCCACGGTCTTGAGCATCGGCCTGCGAGGGCACTTGGTTCGCTGCCGTGGTCGTTGCATCATTCCGACAATTACCGCGACGGACCAAACTCCCAGTACTTCGGCGAATCCTTCGAAGACCGTGCGCGCAGAGAGACGCCCTCGGGGCCGCCAATACAGTTAACGGCCCCGGACGCGCAACACGATCTTGCCGTGCACGTGACCCTTCTCGAGCCGTTGGTGTGCGCTCGCGGCCCGCTCGAGCGGGTACGCCGCGGCAATCGCTACCTCGAGCTGCGCGGCTTCAATCGCTCGCCCCAAGCGTTCGAACTCGCGGGCGCCCGGCGTCGCGTCGTACGACTGGACGGACAAGTCCCGTCGCTTGCGAGGAGCGGGTTCCACGCCTTTTGGGAACGCGACGCGGCCACCGCGTCGAACGGCGTCGAGCAGCCGTGTGAGCGCCTTGCCTCCGGCAAGCGCCAGGACCGCGTCGACGCCGTCGGGCGCGAACTCGAGTGCCGCGGCCTTGAGGTCATCACGCCGTGCGTCGGCGGCTGCGTCCGCGCCGAGACGGCGCACGAGCGCGATGCCCTCTTGCCCGGACGCGGTCGCCAGGACCCGCGCGCCGCGCATCTTCGCAAACTGCAGCGCGAGACTGCCGACGCCGCCCGAGGCGCCGTGAATCACGACAGCCTCGCCGCGCTTCACATGAAGCACGTCGTCTATTCCCTGGATCGCGGTCAGACCCGTGGTGGCGACCGCACCCGCCTCTTTCAGGCTGAGCATCGCGGGAGGTCGTCCGACCTTCTCGGCGACGACAGCCACGTACTCCGCGTAGAAGCCGCCCTTCGGGTTGGCAAAGCTATACGAATACACCGTGTCGCCGCGAGCGAATCGACGAACCCGCGAGCCTACTCCGGCGATTGTCCCTGAGCCGTCAGTGCCCGGCACCAGCGGAGGCCTGGGGCGCTTGCTGTCGGGCCACCATCCCTCGCGCATGTCTGCGTCCCAACTGCCAACGCCCGCCGTGTGAATCGCGATCAGGACTTCCGAGGGCCCGACTTCAGGTACCGGCATGACGTGCAGCGTCAAGACCTCCGGTCCTCCGAACCGATCAATGGCGGCCGCGCGCATCGTCGCGGGGACCTTCGTCGCGCGCTTGCGCGCCGTCGTTCGGTGAACGTGCACGGCGGTCATCTCAGAAGGGATAGGTCAACGGTTCGTGTTGCACAGAGATCCAGTTCATTGTGGTGAGCTCCTCGATCGACCATTGACCGTTGTATCTTCCGAGGCCGCTGTTCTTTTCGCCGCCAAACGGACAGTTCGCCAGATGTCCTTTCGACTGCATCAGCGGTCTGCGACGCATCGGTAGCGAAAGCTTATGTGGGATGAGCTGCGGCTCGCCTGTGGATCAAACGATGTGACGCTTGACCGCATACTGAATCAACTCGGCCGTTGATTTCACTTTCAGCTGTTCCATCATCCGGTATTTGTGAAAGGCGACCGTCCGCGGAGTGAGGTTCAACACGCTGGCGACTTCTTTCATCGAGCGGCCCTCGGCGAGCAATTGCAGCACTTCACGCTGGCGCGGGGTCAATTCCTGCTCCGCCTTGTGCTCATCGACGTGCATGAGCGCGCCGACGAGGCCTTCGGCAACAAGCGGCGTGATGTACGAGCGTCCCTGCATGACTTCGCGTATGGCGGCCGACAGCTCCGAGGCCGCCGAACGCTTGAGCAGATATGCCGACGCCCCCGCACGAAATGCCTCAGCTGCCAGGTCAGAATCCTCGTTCATGGTCAAAAAGACCAGTTTCACGGTGCGCAGCCGCTGCTTGATTTGACGCCCGGCTTCAAGACCGTTCAATAGCGGCATCGAGATGTCGAGGACGATAACGTCTGGTTTGAGGGTTTCGGCGGCGGTGATCAGTGCCCGCCCATCAGACACCTGGCCGACGATCTCACATTCACCTGCCAGCAGCTTCTCAAACGCACCGAGAAGCAATGCGTGATCGTCGGCGAGCAGGACCCGAGGCACGTTCATGGGCGCTACTTTAGCTTCTTACCTGTAGAAGTCCACCTCGGCTGTCCCGTTACGTATGTGCAGCGATTGATCCTCCGCAATTGCTCGATGCATACTCCGCTCGGTCGCGGGTTACCACACCTTGGTCGTTCGATCTCACCGTCTGGAGTCGGCGCTGATGAGCTTAGCGCTCCTCTGCGCTTCAGTGCCATGCGGCGCCCAGACGACGGCGGTTCTGCAGGGTCGCGTCATTGACGCGTCCGGCGCGGTGGTCGCTGGTGCGTCGATTGATGTGCGTGACCCCACGACCGGCTTCGAAACGTCCCGTCACACCGCGTCCGATGGCCGATATCACATCGCGGCACTGCCGGCGGGCAGGTACAGAGTCACGGTCGAAGCGACAGGCTTCGGCAGTGAGGTCATCGAGGAGCTGATAGTCGATGTCGGGCGTACGCTGGTGCGCGACTTTCGCCTGGAGGTGGGCGCGCGAAGCGAGACCGTGGTGGTTCGCGCCGAAGTGCCGCTCATCGACCGCGCCACGACTACGATCGGCCAGGTCGTCACCGCTCAAACGATCCAACAGATTCCGCTCAATGGCCGGCACTTCATCGATCTCGGTCTGCTCGTGCCGGCATCGGTGACACCGTCGCAGAACGGATTCTCCTCGAGACCGATTCGCGGTGTCGGTGCGCTCGCCTTCAACATCGCCGGCAATCGTGAAGAGGCTGTGGGGTTCGTGGTCAACGGCGTCACCACCAACAACCTGACGTTCGGTTCACTCATCTTCGAGCCTCCTCTCGGCAGCATCCAGGAACTGAAGATTGACAGTTCGACGCTCGGTGTCGAATACGGCCACGTGTCGGGAGCGATCGTCAACATCGTGACGCGATCGGGCACCGACGAATTCCACGGCGACGTCTTCGAGTTCGCACGCAACGATGCGCTCGATGCGCGGAACTTTTTCGAGTTCAATACGCCCGATCCGGCACCCTTCCGCCGTCATCAGTTTGGTGGATCGATGGGCGGCCCCATCCGCCGCGGACGCACCTTCTTCTTTGCTTCGTACGAAGCCTTCAGACAGCGGCAGGGCGTCAACATGAACAGCCTCGTGCTCAGCGACGAGCAACGCGCCGCGGCGACGGATCCGGTCATTCGACAATTGATTCCCCTCATCCCCCGAGCGAACGCGTTCGATGCAGACGGGACCGCGCGATGGATCGGCTCAGCGCCAGCGATCGTCGATACCGATCGCTGGGCGATCGATGTCCGCCACAGCATCGGCGGCAATGACCGTGTCCAGGCTTATTTTGGCAGCCAGCACGTCCGTGCGAACGAACCCGGGGCGCAAGGCAACAGCATTCCCGGGTTCGGGCTGGTGTTCCGCCCTTACGCGAACATTCTCACCGTCAACGAAACGCACATGTTCGGCACGCACGCCGTCAATGAGGTCCGATTTGGCCGCAGCTATCTGCGCGGAGGCAGCTTTCCGGCCGCAGCGCTCAATCCGACGAGTTTCGGTATTGCAAACGGAGTGACGCGGCCGATTGGGTTGCCTCAGATGATCGTCGCGGGTGACCTCAATTTCGGCGGTCCTGGGAACCTGCCGCAGGGACGCTACGACACCTCATACGTGTTCAACGACACGTTCAGTCGCTCCAGCGGCAGGCACTCGATGAAATTCGGCGGCGAGTACCGCCACTTTCTCAACGAGAACTTCGCTGAGGGAACCGGCGTGTTCAACTTCCCGTCCGTGTCTGCGTTTCTGGCTGGAACAGCGAACGCGTTCAATATCACGCTCGGCGAGCGAACAAGTTTCATCGATCAGCGTGCGGCATCTCTTTTCTTTCAGGATCAGATCATCGTCCACGACCGGCTGACGCTCGAACTCGGGATGCGTTACGAGTGGCACGTCACACCGACCGAGCGTGACGACAAATTCATCGTGTTCGATGCACCGACTGCATCGCTGTTGCGGGTCGGCGTGGACGTCCACGACATCTACCGGCAGAACAATCGCAATCTCGAGCCTCGCGTGGGAGTGGCCTTCAGCCTCTCGTCTGACGGCCGCACGGTGGCGCGCGCGGCTTATGCGCGCGCCGTAGACCAACCGAGCACAACGGCAGTGAGAGACACGGCCGGCAATCCGCCGTGGGCGGCACCGTTGACCGCGACGGGCGCCATCGCTCTTAGCAACGCGTTGCACACGACGCGACCCGGTGGGCTTGCGCCGGCAACCGTCGATCACCGATTGCGAAACGCCACACTGGACTCGTGGAATGTGAACGTGCAGCGACAAATCGCCGCCGACCTGGCGATCACCGCTGCCTACCTCGGATCGCGCGGAAAGAATCTGCGGCTCTCGCGCAATCTCAATCAGCCGGTGGCTGGAGCGCGCCCGTTTCCCGTCGTGTCGAACGCGAGCCCTATTCGTCCAGGCACGCCGCTCGGCACCATCACGCAGGTGGAGAGCAGCGGATTCTCGAGTTACCACGCCGCGTCAGTGGCGCTGACGAAGCGGCTTTCGCACGGCCTGCAATTCGACGGTTCGTACACGTTGTCGAAGTCGCTCGACACCAACTCGTTGAACTCCTCCGGCTTTGCCGTGCAGGATAGCTACAACATTCCCGCCCAGTACGGTTTGTCCGACTTCGACGCGCGCCATCGGTTCGTGCTCAGCGCGGGTTATTCATTGCCGTTTACCGCACACGTCATGACGCGGGGATGGCAGGTGGCTGCAGTCGTGCAGTCGCAGAGTGGCAATCCCGTCAACATCGTCACGAGCAACAGCAGCCTCAATGGCGCTCCGAATACGGTGCGCCCCGATGTCACCGGCCCGATCCGCATCATTGGGCAGGTGGATCAGTGGTTTGATCGCTCGGCGTTCGCGGCCGTCGATCGTTTCGGCAATTTGGGCAGAAACGTCGTGATCGGCCCGGCATTCCACAACACGGATCTGTCGCTGATCAGGAATGCACAACCTGCACAGGCTGTCGGTCTGCAGTTTCGAGTGGACGTGTTCGACCTCTTCAATCACGCGAACTTCGGCCCGCCAGGCAACATCGTCGACACACCGACGTTCGGCAAGATCACAAGGACGCGTCTGCCCACTGGCGAAGCGGGATCGTCGCGGCAGATCCAGCTCGCGGTCAGGGTGTTGTTCTGAGAATGACTGCCGCAGCCCTCGTTCGGGTGATCTCGGTTGCTCTGATCGTTCTCGCATCAGATTGGGCCGACCGGCCGGTATTCGCTCAGGCGCCCTCGCCAAAAACCGTACTGGCGATCTTTGGCGGCCCTGAAGACCACCCGTCGAATCTCGTGCTCGAAAACGCCATTCGGAATGCGCTCGCGGCGCCGCCGGAGACGCGAATTGACTTCTTCACCGAATACCTGGAGGCTGACGCGTTCGGAGTAGCAGATGCATCGTTGGACCTGCGCGACTACATTGCGCGGAAGTTTCGCGACCGGCGTGTCGATGTGGTGATTGCGATGACCGACGCGGTACTGCGGTTTGTGCTGGCGTATCGCGATCAGCTATTTCCCGATGCGCCGATGGTGTTCACAGGGCTCGAGATCCCAGACGAGATCAATCACAGCCCCGCCCGTCCGCTGACCGGAGTGCTCGTTGGCGTTGCGTATGCGGAGACGCTGAAGGTTGCGCTGGCGTTGCATCCCGCAACGGAGCAGGTATTCGTCGTGGCCAAGACTGGTGAGCAGGTCAGCCAAGACGTTGTCGCACGTGAGCTGGCTGGCTTTTCCGATCAAGTCAAGCTGACGTATATCAACGAGAGCACCGTCCCGCGGCTCCTCGCCGCAGTCAAGGCTGTACCATCGCGCAGCTTGATTCTGTATCTCTGGCATCAACCCCGGGACGCGAACAATTTCATTTATCCGGACACCATCGCGCAGCGCCTAGCCGAGACCGCAACGGTGCCGGTGTACGGTACGAGCGATTTTTATATCGGCTTGGGTCTGGTCGGTGGCGTCGTGCGTCTCACCCGCGAAACCGGCACCCGCCTCGGCCAGATGACGCGTCAGCTGCTCGACGGTGCACGGCCGCAGGACATTCCTCTCGAACGCGCTCGGCTCGTACCGATCTTCGACTTTCGGCAACTACGGCGCTGGGGCGTTGACCCCGCGAAGCTTCCCGCGGGAGCGGACGTGCGTTTCAGGACGCTCAGCGCGTGGGAAACCTATCGCACGTACATCGTGGCGACGATCGTCGTGGTTGGGGCGCAGTTGGTGCTCATCGCGGCGCTCCTCGCGCAGCGAGCCAGACGGCGCCGCGCCGAGGAGACGATCAGAGCACGAGAGGCGTCGCTGCGAACGAGCTACGAGCGAATCCGCCAGCTCGCCGGCAGACTGATCAACGCACAGGAAGCTGCGCGCGCCAGCATCGCCCGCGACCTGCACGACGACGTCTGCCAGCAGTTGGCGTTCGTGTCGATAGGGGTGAGTACTCTTAAGCAATCGTCGGCCAACATCCAGGACGCGCAGTCGCAACAGGCCTTTTCGGACTTGGAGAACAGGACGCAGGGCATGTTCGATGGCATTCGACGCCTCTCCCACGATCTGCACCCCGCTTCCCTGCGACTGCTCGGCCTCGCGCCGGCCCTGAAGGCGTACTGCAATCAAGTGGCAAAACGACATGACGTTCGAGTGACCTTCAAAACCGAAGGCACTCTCGCGCGCCTGCATCCTGACGTCTCAGTGTGCTTGTTTCGAATCGCCCAGGAGGCGCTCCGAAACGGCGTCGTTCACGGCAGCGCGCGGCAATTCACGGTCATCCTCTCCCGCTCCGGCGACGACGTCGATCTCACGGTCATCGATGACGGGCGCGGGTTCGACGTCGAGGCGGTGCGCAAGCGTGGCGGCGGATTAGGTCTTGTGAGCATGGAGGAGCGCGCCCACGCGGTGGGCGGCCATGTGAAAGTCGTCAGCACCCGCGGGCAGGGAACCGCGATTCGCGTTCATTCCCCGGCCGACATTCCCGCCGACTCGACCTCTCCGCCGCAGTCACCAGACGTCGCCGGGTATGTGGGGTGAGATGAACCGCCGCCCGCAGCTCGCGCTAAGCGCCGCCAGCGGAAGATCGCTGGCGAGCCGTGGCTTGAGGACGTAGCCCACTCCACCGGCGTTTTTCGCCGCGACAACGAATTCCTCGTCGTTGTGAATCGTCAGGAACACGACCGCTGCCGTGGAGCCTACGGCCTTGAGCCGGCTGGCGACTTCCAGGCCGCACATGCCGACCATGGAGATATCGAGAACGATGACATCCGGCCGCAATGTGCGCGCGGCCTCCAATGCGGCGTACCCATCGGTTACAGCGCCCACGATCTCGAAGTCGGGCGACAGCACCGCCGCTGCCCGGTTCAGGATCTCCGCATTGTCATCGACGAGCAGCACTCGCCGGCGTTTGGGCATGATCATGGCGCATCAATCACGCGCGCGTCTTTGACAATACCGATCCGGGGGCGGCGAGGCTATGCAGAAACGGCACGTCGCTCCCGCTAAACCTCCCCCTGTCAATTTTGCCCGTCACCTCTGCTAGATAAGCCAGTTTCGCTGCGTCCGCACCGGCGATAGCGTGTCCAGCCATGGAACCTCGCCGTGCCGGCCGGGATCGTCCGGCGATCGCATCGCGCAGGGCAATCGTCGAGCGCGCCGAAGCGTACCTCCGCGCGCATTTGGATACGCCGGTGCCCGTTGCCGTGCTTTGCCGGCTGGTCGGACGGAGTGAACGCGGCGTCCGCGAAGCGTTTTACGCCGTTCACGGTATGGGCCCCAAACGATGGATACTCGCAGAGCGCCTCAAACAGGTGCGGCGAGCACTGACCCAACCGAACACCGCATCGACCAATGTCACGCTGGTGGCAACGGCTCACGGGTTCCACGAGTTGGGCCGGTTTGCCGGGAGCTACCGAGAGGCGTTCGGCGAACCCCCGTCCGCAACGCTGCGCGGCGTTCGTCAATCGGCGATCAATCAACGCTTGTAAATGCAAGGGTGACGACCATGTTTGCACGAGCTGGTAAAGCCATGGCGAACGACGCAGTCCAGCCTTTTCCATGGGCTGCGCACCTGGACCCACATCCAGGTGGGCAGTGCAGTGATTGCGACTTGCCCGGCCGCTCCGGGGTGAATGGCTCGCTCCGGCGGCTCATGGCCAATCTCGCCGCACGACTCGCCACGATCGAGCCCTCGCGGATCGACGACGCCATCGCAGACGGCTTGCGTGAGCTTGGCGAAACCCTCCAAGTCGATTCCGCGGTGCTGTGGTCCGAGCCGGCCGAACCGGGACAGGTCGTGGCTTCGTACCATTGGAGCCGTCATTCGCAAGCCGCTCCACCGCCGTTGCAACTGCCGTCGGCTCGATCCGCTGCATGGGTCGAAAGCGCCGACGCGATCTGGTTCTCGGGGATCGACGAGGTGGCAAATGCCGCGGATCGGGATCTCCTGGAAAAGCACGGCGTGCGGTCCGCGGCCTGGTTTCGCATGGCCGCACTGGACGCCGCTCTCGGCCGACGCGGCCTCGCCGTCAGCACAACCACGAGAGAACGCCACTGGTCACCCTCGGTCATCGAGTATTTGCGTCTCGCCGCGGCAGTTTTCAGCCAGGCGCTGATGCGCCACGAAACCCTGACGGCGCTGAAGGAAACGTCCGAGGAGCTCGAGCGACTGCGTCAGAACGCGAAGCGGAACAGCGTGCAGACTCGACATTCGGTCGCGGCCTTGCGGCTTTCACGTCCTATCGTGTCCGAAAGCCCGTCGGTCAGGCGTGCACTTGCACAAGTGGAACAGGTGGCTTCCACGCCTTCGACAGTTCTGCTGCTCGGCGAGACCGGAGTTGGGAAGGAACTCTTTGCTCAGGCCATTCACGAGCTCAGCGCCCGGCACAAGCGCGAGATGATTCGCGTGAGCTGCGCCGCGATTCCGAGCTCGCTCATTGAAAGCGAGTTGTTCGGCCACGAGCGCGGCGCATTTACCGGCGCGTTCACACGGCAGATCGGCCGTTTCGAATTCGCGAATCACTCGACCCTTTTCCTCGATGAGATCGGAGAGTTGTCGCCGGAGGTGCAGGTGAAGCTTCTCCGGGTTCTCGAACAGCGAGTGATCGAGCGGGTCGGGAGTACGCACGCGATCGACATCGACGTCCGCATCATCGCGGCCACGCACCGCAATCTCGACAAAGCCGTGGCAGAGGGCAAATTCCGGGAGGATCTGTTTTACCGACTCAACGTCTTTCCGATCGCGGTTCCGCCGCTCAGAGAACGCGCCGAGGATATCCCTGGACTGGTGTGGCAATTCGTCGAAGAGTTCTCGAAAAAGCTGGCAAAGCCAATCGAAACGCTCTCGCACCACTCAATGGAACGCCTGCAGCGCTACGCGTGGCCGGGAAACGTTCGTGAGCTGCGCAATGTTATCGAGCGCGCCGTCATCGTCGCGGACAGCCCGCGGCTGACGGTATCCCTGCCGGACACTGGCGGCGCCGGCCCTCGGCTGCAGGTATTGACACTCGACGAGATCCAGATCGAACACATTCGAGCGACTCTCCAGAGCACGGCCTGGCGGGTACGCGGGCCAGGAGGAGCCGCCGAGCGACTGGGCGTCAAACCCACAACTCTCGAAAGCCGCATGGCCAAATACCGTCTAACTCGGCAGCAAACGTGACACAAGCGTTGCGATGCTGGTGTGCCGGCAATCGCAAAGCTGCACATTTCTGTTGAAAGCCCGTCGCCGAAATCACTGGGTTTTGACCTGGCGGTGACGGCTCCGGAATCGCGGAGAATATCCTGAATAGAGGCGCACGGACTCGGGGCTCGCAGCGCCGAGCGTGTGCCAACACACCGATGGATACCCAGCAGGCCGTGAGCCTGGCCCTCAAGGCCAGCATCTTTCTAGCGGTATTCAGCTACGGGTTGCAATCGACGGGCGACGACGTCCTGTATCCCGCCCGCCGCCCACGGATGGCGGCGCGTGCGCTGCTGGCGATGTTCGTCGTCATGCCGTTCTTCGCGGTGTTGTCGATCGTTCTCTTCGCGTTTCACCCGGCGGTTGAAATCGCAGTCCTCGCTTTGGCGGTCTCGCCAATGCCGCCACTGCTCTTGAATCGCGAGGCGAAAGCGGGCGGGCGCATAGCGTATGGCATCGGCCTCATGGTCACGGCCGCGGTGTTGTCGATTCTCTATGTTCCAATTGCACTTTCCTTCATCGGCCGCATCGTGGGTCTGCCGATCGCGTTGCCGCCGGGAGCGATCCTACGTCTCGCCTTTATCTCGGTGCTGTTGCCGCTCGGACTCGGCATGGCCGTGCGAACTGTGTCGCCTGGCGTGGCGTTGAAACTGGCGAAATGGTCGGCGATCGTCGCGCTTGCGTCTCTCGCGCTCACGACAGTTGCGCTGCTGGCCGCGCTGCTGCCGACAGCGCTTTCGCTCATAGGCAACGGCACAGTATTGCTGTTCGCGGTGTTTGTCGTTGTGGGCCTGGTGGTCGGTCACACCCTCGGCGGACCCAATCGCGAAGAACGCAGCGTGCTGGCGCTCTCCACCGCATGCCGGCATCCGGCGATCGCGATCGCCGTCGCCGGCGCAAATTTTCCGCAGGAGAAGCTCGTACCCGCCGCGATTGTGTTGTACCTGCTGGTGAATGTCGTGGTTTCCATCTGCTACATCATGCTGCAACGCCGCGGTGTCGCCGCTGAAGTGCCCGTGCGGCCTTGAGCGTTCGACGCAGGTGTGACTCACCGCCCTTGCGGCACGGCGCCAGCCAGCGTCTCTTTGCGCGCGTGTTGTATTCAGCATCATTACGAAGTGCGCGCTCGGCCCATGTGCGGGACCCTTGGGTGGCGATGGTGTCCATACCGCTGGTGCTCCCTTTTGGGGGCGAGCGACGTAGTCACGTCACCGTGACAGCGCCGCGAGGAGTGCACATATACTGCGAGGGCATACGGCGGCACGGTTCGTCCTCGATTTGTCCGCAAAAGGAGCGGTGGGTGTGGCGAGGCGTGGAACAAGCCAACATCAACTTCGTTATCGACAACGCCAAGTGCAAGGCGCTCCTTCGGGAAGCTGTCCGCGATCTTCTACGGAAGTATCCACCTCGGAGCTGGCGACACTGCATACCGGCAGGAACGCACGGTCTTGCGCGCGTCGCGTTCTTGCCGCGGCGGTCACCGCCTGGGTGGTGTCGGCGCCGTGCGCGGCGCAGGATCTTACGCCGCGCGCTTACGTCATTACGCCGGTGTCGTCGAACGCCGTAACGCTCACGTACGCGCTGTCGAAGGGAGAGGTCCAGTTCGATCCAACGCTGCCCATCACCGATGCCAGCGGGACCATGCATACTCCCGTTCTCAGTTATTACTTCGGATTCGACTTCTTCGGTCGATCGGCCAATCTCAGTGCAGCGCTTCCGTGGGTAACCGGGAATATCCGCGCCACGGTTATCGGCAACGAGCGTGACGCTCACCGCGAAGGGCTGATGGACTCCGCGGTGAGGTTCGCGGTGAACCTGAAAGGCGGACGGGCCATGCCGGCTCCCGAGTTCGTCAAGACCCCGCCATCCAAGAATGTCATCGGTGCGAGCCTGCGCGTGGTCGCGCCGACTGGCCAGTACGTCAATACGCGGGTGATCAATCTGGGGACGAATCGCTGGAGTTTCAAACCGGAAATCGGCCTCAGCCACCGGGCAAGACGCCTGGTCATCGACGCGTATGGAGGCGTCTGGTTGTTTACGGCCAATAACGACTACTTCGCCCCAAGTCCAGAGGTGCGGGGGTCGGTCCGCAAACAGTCCCCGATCGGATCGTTCGAGGGGCACATCAGCTACGATGTCAAACCGCGCCTGTGGATCTCGCTCGACCTGAACTACTGGTACGGCGGGCGAACGACGGTTGACGGCCTGCAGAGCCTGACCTCGCTGCAAGCGAACTCGCGCGTCGGCGTCACAGGCTCGGTGCCTGTGAGTCGTCGGCAGTCCTTGAAGTGTAGCTTCAGTGACGGGGTCATCACGCGGGTGGGTGGTCGCTTTAAGATTCTGTCAGTTGGTTGGCAATATTCCTGGGTCGGCATGCCGTTTCGGAGGACTCAATGACAGCGGAAGGTTTGTCAAGATGCGCATCCCTCGCCTTGGCGTTGTGCGCGGTCGCGGCGATTGTCTCGTGTAAGGGTGGCCCGCCGTCCGGAGGCGCGACGTCGACGTCGGGCGCCGCCGCGAACCAGTCGCCGTCGGGCGCCGCCGTGAACCAGTCGACGTCCGACGCCGCAGCCATCAGCGAGGCTGACCGTGCCGCCAAGGCGGAGGCGGACGAAGTGTACGAGCTGCCGGACATCCGGGGTGTCAAGTGGACTGGGGATCTCGAGGGGATGATCCAGCGCCGCGTCATTCGTGTGTTGACCACGTACTCGAAGGTGAACTACTTCGTCGACCAGGGACAACCGCGCGGGCTGGTGCACGACGCGTTCCGCCTTTTCGAAGAGGACCTCAACAAGAAATTGCAGTCGCGGCACACGAAAGTGCATGTCGTGTTCATTCCAGTCGCGAATGACGAGCTGATCCCCGCGCTGCTCGACGGACGCGGCGACGTCGTGTCAGCCGGGACGCTGCTGACGGCCTGGCGAAAAGCTCAAGTCGATGCCACGAATCCGACCCGCAGCAATATCTCGTCGATTATCGTGACCGGCCCGGACGTGCCACCGGTCGCGTCGCCGCTGGACCTCGGCGGCCGCGAAGTGTACTTGCGCAAGTCCGACATTTCCGCGCAGGGTGTCGATCGGTTCAATGCGGAGCTCAAGAAGGCCGGAAAACCGCCGGTGAAGGTGCGGGCGGCCCCCGAGGTGCTCGCCAACGAAGACATTCTGGAAATGGTGAACGCTGGGCTTGTGCCGATGACCATGACCGACGACTACATCGCGGAGTTCTGGCAGAAGGTATTTCCGAATCTGGTGCTGAACACGGGGGCCGCGGTCAGGACCGGGGGACAAACGGGCATGCTCGTTCGCAAGAACAGTCCACAACTGCTTGCCGAACTCAACGCGTTCATCGCGCGCTACCCGGAAGGCTCGGCGAGGCGCAACATGCTCTTCAATCAGTATCTTAAAAACATCAGCTACGCGCGCAATGCGACGGCCGAGGACGAGCGCGCCAAGTTCGAGCGCACCGTTGCTCTGTTCAGGAAATACAGCGGTCAATACAAACTCGATTTCCTGCTGATGGCGGCGCAGGGCTACCAGGAATCGCAGCTCAATCAAAACGCCAAGAGCCGTGTCGGTGCGATCGGCGTCATGCAGGTAATGCCGCAGACCGGGAAGGAACTGCAGGTGGGCGACATCAGACAGCTCGAGCCGAATATCCATGGTGGGGTGAAGTACGTCCGCTTCATGATGGACCGCTACTTCGCAGGCGAGAACATGACGCCGCTCGACAAGGGTCTGTTCACGTTTGCGTCCTATAATGCAGGCCCTGGCCGCATCCGCGAGCTGCGCGCCCGTGCCGCCCAACGCGGGCTGAACCCCAACGTGTGGTTCAACAACGTGGAAGTCGTAGCCGGCGAGGTCATCGGGCGCGAGACAGTGCAGTACGTGGCCAACATTTACAAGTACTATCTTGCCTATTCGTTGTTGATGGAGCAGCGGACCGAGCGCGAAAAGGCGATGCAGAAGCGGGGCAAATGAGCATGCGGAACGCTCTGACGTTTGTTGTCGCGACAGCGGTGCTCTCTGCCCAGCCGTTGGCACGGCTCAGGATTTCCCGCGAGGGCACGGTCGTTGCGGCGCAGGCCGAACAGGCCACGACTCTCGGCCGGTGGACATGTTTCCGGCGTAGTGAGTGGTTGGCAACTAGACATCCCCTAAGGCTGAGAGCGTCCGAAATGAGGCAAGTTTTGCAAGCGCCTTAGGGGATGTCTAGCCCCGGCGGAGCGGGGGCAAACCAACATATGGCAGTGAAGCGGAGACAACTTCGCAGTCCTTGGCGGTTTGAGGCGGAGCTTCACTGCTAGGCGTCGACAGATTGCTTAATTCGAAGTGAGGTCATGATGAAGTTGGTGGGTTGCGTGATGGCTGTCGTCCTGTCGTTCGTTCAAGCGCCTCCCAAGGAAGGCAAGATCGAGAGTCTCAAAGACCCGAAGGCGAACTTCGCTGCCTTTACGACATACACGTGGGAAAAAGGCTACGAGGCACACGATGTCTCGGCGCACAAAGTCATCGTCGAAGCGATTGATGCCGAAATGGCGGCGCGTGGGTTTCGCAAGCTGGAAAGCGGCACCGGCAACGTGACCATCCGCTATCACACCAACGTCCGCACCGATGTCGACCTCGACAAGATCGACGCGTATGAGCGCGAGGGCAAGCTGGCGCCGACGAAGACCCTGGGGCGTCTCGTGATCGTCATGCGTGACGCGAGCAACAAGCGGGTGTGGGCGGCCGACACTGTGCAGCCGATCAACGCCGACGCGGCGGCGCGGAACAGCCAAATCCGTCAGTACGTTGCGCGCCTGTTCGAAACGTATCCGGGCGGAAAGAAGTAAAGCGCTACGACGCGCGTTTCCAGTGCGCGACAGCGGCGTCGCGGCCGTTGTCGTGCCGCGTGGTCAGCGTCAGCTCGCCCGTGTCCGCGAAGCTGTAATAGCGCATGCGCTCGAGCGTAAACGGATTGGCGCGGCGCGCGGCCAAATCCGGATCGAATTCGAGCGCCCGCTTCTGCACATCGACGCCAGCATATCGAATCTGTCGCTGTACGGGATCGATCGCAACGTTGCCCGACGTCGAGAGGACGGGACCCGGCGTCTTGATCCCGAGTCCTTCGAGGGTTTTCTGCCCGGCCTCGCTCAGCCGATACTCGATGTCCAGATTGCCGAAGCCGTCAAAGGCGAGCACGCCAGTGGCATCCACGGCTGATTGGCGTCCGTCCTCGCTGGCTACCGTCAGCGAGAGCAGCGTCCAACGCCCCTGGAGTTTTCTGCGCGCCTCCTCAATCGTTCCCTCGCCGGTGGTAACGGGGCTGGTTTTGAGCGGCCGCGTGCTGGGCTGCTTGTGGCATCCAGCGAGTGCGAATGTCAAACAGGCAGCAACGACGAGGGCGTGACGGTGGCGTGACATGATGGACCTCCGCGGCATGGCAACGGCCGCTTCTCGCCTCGGCTATGGAAGAACGGTGCCACCGTTGCGACGGATATAGCGGCACGATAACACGAGAAATTCTCATTCCCGCGTCACCGCCGCGCGCTTTAGCCGCCGGTGACCCGACCTCGCGCGTGCTTCCTCCGGGATACCGGAGCTGGGGCTAGTAGCTCCAGCCGATCGACCAGACGATGCCGACGTCGTTGTTGTCGGCGGCTGCATTCGGGGGGCGGCTGTCGAAGGTGTTGTAGCCGTTGAACGAAACGAACAGATCCTTCCAAAGTTCGCGTTTGACGGCCGCGTCGAACTGCACCCGCTGCCGTCCAATGTCGCTCAGGCTCGGGTAGTACTGCAGGGCAATATCGAGATTCGTTTTCGGCCTGTCGTAGGTATAGAACGAAGTCTGGAAGATGAAGAGCGCCTCCACGTTGCGCGTCGACTCGACGTCCACCCCGCGTTCGTCGTTCACGCTCAGTCCCGCCCCGAACGCCATCTGCGCGCGATTGCTGTTGATCACGCGCGGACCGACCGCGGTGACGAGTTGCGAACGAAGCTCGAGCCCGAGACTTTCATTGGTCTCGAAGCGGCCACCCACGAGCAGGAACCAGCGCCGCCACGGGTATCGCAGGTACGACAACTGAAGCGACCCGCGGTCGTCGCGACCGGAGTCATCGTCCTTCTGAGTCACTGTGACCGACGCGGTGAGCCGTCCCTCGAACGCCGGCTTGCGGTAAGTCGTGTCGGAGTTGAGATTGAGCTGCGCCACACCGCTCGACCGCGTATAGCTGAATCCGGCATCGATCGCGCCGTCGAGTTTCTTCCAGAAGCTCCCGCCGATCGGCGTCATCCACGTCACCTCCGTCATGGCGAGCGTGACAACGCCTTCGGCGCTGGTGATGCCGATCGACCGCTCGACGGTTGGGCCCAACGTTCCGAGAAATCGCCGCTCGTCGCTGGTGACGACTTCAACCACACGCGCGGTCGCGACGACACTCAGGAGTTTGTCCCATTCGAGGTAGAGCGTGCCGGCGTCGTCGGTCTTGAACTCCAACCGTCCGCGCTCGAGCCGTATGATTTCGCCAGTGATCCGATCGCCGTTGGCAAGCGTCACGACGTCGGTTCGACCCTGCGCGTAGCTCGTCGCACTCACGCACACCGTGAGTGCAATGCCAAGTGTTCGGCGAACGATCGCCAACACTGATCCAAATCCGCCGGTCGCGTCAATTCGTCGGTGGCTTCGCAGCGTACGGGTTGCCATTGAGGGCATTCGAGATGGCCTCGATCGCCCGCTGTGCGCGCACGCTGTTTCCTGCGTCGTCGAGCGGCGGCGAGACCACGGCAATGCCGAACTTGCCGGGCGAGACGGCGATGATACCGCCGCCCACGCCGCTCTTCGCCGGGAGACCGGTGTGATACAGCCACTTGCCCGAGTCGTCGTAGAGTCCCGCGGTCGCCATCACCGCGAGCACGCCCGGCACCTTCGACGCATCGAGCACCTGCTTGCCGGTCACCGGATTCCTGCCTGCGGCAGCGAGCGTTGCCGCCATTGTCGCAAGGTCCCTCGCGTTCACGCCGATCGAACACTGGCGAGTGTAGAGATCGACGGCCTGCTGCCAGTTGTCCTTGATGTAGCCGTAGGCCAGCATCAACGCACCGATCGCCTGATTGCGCTGATTGGTATCCGACTCCGACTTGTAAACGTCCTGCAGCACGCTCAGCTGACGGCCCGCGGCGTCGTTGTGGAAGCTGATGATTTTCTTCCACACTTCGTCGGCGCTGCTTCCCCGGACCATACTGGTCGCGGAAATGGCCCCGGGGTTGACGAGCGGATTCATCTCGGGCGCGCCCGTGCCCACGACGGTGCGGACGCCCTCGACGGCGATGATCGAGTTGAATCGCGCGCCGGTGGCGTCGACGCCAATGCGTTTCTCGATGGACTCGGGGCCCTGTTCCTGGATCACCTGGGCCATGGTGAACACTTTCGAGATCGACTGAATCGAGACTTCGGTCTTCACGTCGCCGGCGGTCGCGACCTTGCCGTCGACCGTCACCAGGGCGATGCCGAACAGGTTGGGATCGACCTTGGCAAGCGCTGGAATGTAGTCCGCGTTCTTGCCTTCGCTGAGCGACCGGAATTTCGCGTATGCCGCGTCGACGGCCTGCTGGACGTTTGCCGGCGCTTGTTGAGCGCGGAGCCACGGCATGGCGAGGGCCAGCACGGCCACCGCGAAGAGCACCGCGGCGCCGAGAGAAATGTTCCGAGTGCGTGCCTTCATCGCTAGCCTCCCAATTTCCACGAGAAGTTGTACCTGAACGAGAACTGGACCTTGAACCCGTCGCTGTGGAATCCATCGGAGAAGTTTTCGCGGCGGCCCCACTGCAGCTCGCTTCCCACCATGACGTTGGGCACCGGGTAGTAGAGAACGTTGCCGAGCGCGTAATGGCCCTTGCTATATGCGTTTGGCGCTTGCGCGTCGCTGTTGTCGATGTCGGTCAGCGAGTACCCGACCGCAGTGCTGAACTCCCGACTCCACGTGTGATCGAGAAACGCGACAAATCCGATCAACGGCAGCGGCACCCCTGCGATTGGCGGCTCGGTGCTTACAGGAGGGTTGATGACAGGTCTGTTTTCAATCCCGATGTCAACCGGTGCGTCATTCATGTAGTTCTGGATGCCTTCGCCGAACACGAACTGCAGCCGAATGGTGTCGCTTGCTCCGGCTTTGAGGTTGGAACTCAGATTGATGCCCCACCCGGTGGCATTGTCGGTGAAATCGAAGAAATCATCCGTCTTCGTGTCATCCCAATAGATCCGGCGTAACATGCCGGCGACTCGAGCGTATCCCCAGCCGGCGCTGTACTTGTAGGCGCCAGAGAAGTCGGGGAGCGGAAAGCGTGGCCGGATGCCTTCGAGCTCGACGCGGTCGGCATAGACGCCCTGATCGCCGCTCGCACCTGGCCGTTCGAGCGCGAGCATCACCGTGTGGTCGCCGCGAACGGGTGTCCATCTGACCTGCACGTTACGGAAGAACACCATTCCCGTGGGGCCCCAGTACTCGAGCGAATTGGGGAACACGTCCGGATCCATGAATGGGCTCCAGGTCTGGCCGGCGAGAAACGCGTCGAGCTCGCCGTACGCGTGGCGCAGACGAAACGTCGTCTGGCCTTCATCGACACCGGTGCCAAACAGCTCGAACTCGAACGTCGTGTTCAAATCGCCTACCGCGGTAGACGTGTTCGATCGCACACCCAGGCGGCTTTGCCGCACGCCGGCAAAGGTATTGTGGTCGCGTCCGAACTCGTTTTCGAACGACGGCAGCCTGGTCACGCGCATCGTGTCAAACCAGTTCGGGTTGATCTGCTTGAAGTCGTGGCCGATGTCGAGCATGGCAAAGCCATAGATCTCGAAGCTGGGCTTTGCCTCAGGCTGTGCCTGGGCGCTGTCAGCGCCGGCGGTCGCGCTCGTCTCGCCTGTCGGTTGCTGCGCGCGAGCAGCTGTTGCGCCAGCAAACAACAGCAACGCGCTGACCAACGACACGAAAACGATGGTCTGCCGGACGGTCCGATCGGGTCGCATCTCGGTTTCTCCTTTTGTCGCAAGCGTGCGCTCATCGCACGTTGCTGGTCTCCCACGCGCGAACCTTGCGGCGTCCCTCGTCGAAGATCCGTTCGTAGTTGCCCTTGCGCACTTTGAGGCTCGCCTCGGGCGTCAACAGGCGCCAGATCGGCGCCCACAGGTCGAACACGGCGAAGTACGGACCGGGACCTGCCGGCGCCACCGTGTCGGTGCCGAACAGGAACCGGTCGGGATAGCGGTTGAGGATGGCTGCGACGCGCGCAATCGATTCCGGAGTCGCGACCGCATACTTCGCGACTTCGTCCCACGAGATGTCGAAGCTCACGTGGTTGAGCGCCGGATCGGTGAGCATCGCCTCCACAATCTGAAACTGCGACGGCGCGCGTTGAGCTGCTTCGGCCGACACCTGCACCGGATGCACGATGCGTCCCAGGCCGACGTGGGCCCAGATGATGCGCGCATTGGCGTGACGCTTGAGCAGGGCCTTCATCTGCGCCAGGTACACCGGCTCGGTGTCCTGTTTGGCAAACGGCATGTCGATATCGTTGTGGATGATTACGACGAGACCGCTTTCGCCGGCAAAATCGAGGATGCGATCGAGCGCGGGATTGGTGAGGCTGGCGGTTTCGCCCCACACCTTGGCCGACACGAACTCTTTGTGGATGCTGAATTCGCCGATCCCGGTGAAGACGCCGGGAAACGTCTTCAGCACGCGTCGGATGTGATCGACGCCGTACATGTCCGCCGGGTTGAACCCGGTGATCATCGGATCGAAGCGCGCCTGCTCGGCCTCAGAGAGCGAGCGATAGACGCTGGCGATGTAGGCGTCGGTGAACGAGTAGTAGTAGAGCGGCGCATCGCTGTGCAGGTAGTAGGTGGGCGCAAAGTCCGCGGAGTTGGCATACGACCAATGCTGCTGCAGCGGGATGCCAAAGAGCGTCGATCGACCGACGCGCGTGCCCATGATCTGCAGGAACCGACGCGCCTCGATTCCCTGCTGGATGTAGTTGGTCAGGTGGAAATGCGAGTCGTAGAACTCGCTTGCCGACGCCGTGGTTTGCGCGGCAACAGTCGGAGCGCCTCCCGAGAGCGGCAGCACGAGTGCGAGCAGCAGCATGACAAGGGCGAAGCCGCCAAGCGGCGCCAGCCCGCGACGACGACTAACGATGCTGATCATCGCGAGACCTCCCTCGGTCTCAGAAGAAGACCGAGAACGCTGTCGAGACGGTCGTTCCCTTCTGACCGCCGACGTAATAACCGAACGTGCTGCCGACCGGCGAGCGATTCACGTCGATGACCTGCACGTTGAAGCGGTGATTGCGCGTGTTCGCCGGATAGAAATTCATTCCGACCAGGTACTCGGAGCTGTTGTCGAAGCCGGCGTCCTTGTCGCCGTAAATCTGCGATGTCGCGCCGTAGAGCTCGAGCCTTTTCGGCACCGGAAAGAACGCACCTTGAACGTAGAACCCCTTGTCCACGATCGATGTGACCGGGAGCGGACCGTCGGCGATGAATTCATCGAGCCAGCGGGTGTAGATCTCGGTCTGCAAGAACATGCCTCGGTATTTCACGCCGGCATCGAAGGCGATGATTCGATAGTCGAGCTGTTGCACCGTCACGCCCGGGGCCAGCGCGCCGGTGTCGAATGCGTTGAGGCTGTCGGCCAATTTGATCGTGGTGTTGCCGGTCGCGCCGGTCGTGGCGTCAGTGAAGCGTTCCTCACGACTCTCGGTGGTCGAGAAGCCGAAGCGCGTCGCGACCTTGTCGTGCATTTCCCAGTCGCCGTACGCGCCCCTGGGACCAAACTCCTTCGTGGTGGGCATCCACCAGGTGGACGCGCCAGTGGATAAGTGGCGATCCAGTTGCGTGGCTTTGATCCCGAGCGAACTGGAGTTGTTGCCGAGGAAGACGTTGTACCAGAGGCCGGGCGTGATTTCGCCTTGTGCCCATGTGCCGAACGCGAAATACGGACGGAAGAACTCGTCCGCCATCACGCGGTCGTGACCGAGCCAGAATGGATGCGATCCCTGCAACGATCGTGTTCCCGGACTTCCGTTGATGCCGCCGTACCAACTGAACTTGCGGGCGAATTGATAACCCATGACGGCGAAGAGGGCGTCCTGGTCCGTCGTATTCACCGTCCATAAAACCACGGTGTAAACAAGCTTTGGGACGCCGACCCACCCTTTCAGGTACACGATGATGCGGTGGGGAAAGATGTCGTTGCGCGGATCGATCGTCTGGGTGTTCCCGAGATGGTCGGTGAAGGTCTGTTCCGCGGGAAGCTGGTTAAGGTAGCGCAGCAGCGCATATCCGCTGATCGAGAGCTCTCCGACGCTGCTTCTGCCGATCAGAAAGCCCTCACCCGGGTCGAATTCGCCCCACGTCTCGATGCGTTCGGTCGGTTTTCTGGGCTCCGGTACGGGTGCCGTCGTCGCAGGCGTGGTTTGGCCGACGACGAACTCGCCGCCGCACCCGTCAGCGACCCAGACGCTGCTCTGATCGTACCCCCACGTTTTTCCGAGCAGGCACGTACCCACTCCGCTCGACCGCACGAGCGCGACGCCCGCAGACGTGTCCGCCGGGCACTGAATGCGCTCGCCCGGCTTCGATGCGCACGACACGACGGGTGGCGAAGGCTGCACAGCAGAACCGGGCATGTCTGGTGTTGCGGCGCGGGCCTGGGCATGACTCGAAACGTCTGGTGCGAGCACCACAAACAACGCCATCACCAGACGCCGTAAGGCGAGCCCGCCGCCATCGGCTCGCCGCGACGTCCGCGAGATCATCGCCTTGTGGGCAGCACGCCTAGTGCCAACTGCAACCGCACGGCAACGGTCTGCGCAAGTTGTTGAAGACTCACGTCGTTCCGCCGGCGCGGGCGATGGGTGGGGCGTCCGGCCTCCGTTATTTCGGAGGATCTCCGATAAAAAGCCGCCACTACCGTGCGCTTCGTCCCTGCGGCTTTCACGGTGCCGTTGCCATCTCTCCTGGTCGATGCAGCAATTGCGCCGCACGGCCAGAAGGCCACGCACGGACGTGTGAAGGCGTGATCAAACTCAGTGGGAGCGGTCTACGAGCTCAAGACGGGGCGAGCTCGCTTCGTGCAGTGATCTCCGCTTGCCACTGCGACACGACCACATCGATGGCCTGGCCGGTGTCCAGGGGCCCGCATGTTTGCTCGAAGCCGACGCGCGCGAGCGCAGCACGCACCTCACCGTTCGGATCGGCCAACCGCAACTCGATTCCGCGAGCGCGCAGCGTTGTGTACAGATCGGCCACGAGTTCGGCGCCTGCCAGGTCGACGCGCGGAACCGAACCAAGGAAGAACACCACGAGACGCGGGGCATCCGCGCGCGCCCGCATCAGCTCGAACAGCCGTTCACGAACGTACTCCACATTGAAATAGAGGAGGGCCGCTTCGCACCGGACCACGAGCACGCCGGGGATCGCCTGCGTCTCTGCGTGGCGCGCACGATCCGCGAAATGGGTGGTGCCGGCGATGCGCCCGAGCTCGATCACGCGCGGACGCGCGCCTTGTCGAAGCACCATCACGATCGAGATCGCAGCGCCGAGCAACACGCCGTTAACTGGTCCCGAGCCGAGCACGCCAAGAAGGGCCACGATCGCGACCGCGAACTCCGCGCGGCTGAAGTGCCAGATATGCCTTAACGCGTGGATGTCGACGAGACTCATGACCGCGGCGAGCACGATCGCCGCGAGCACGGGCTGCGGGAGATTGCGCAGCAGTCCTGACGCGAACAGCACGACGATCAACGTGAAGACCGCCGCGATCAGACCGGACAGCGGCGTTTGCGCCCGCGCGCTTTCGTTGACAAGAGACTGCGACATGCCGCCGCTCACGGGCAGTCCGCGGCCAAGACCCGCGAGCAGATTCCCGGCGCCAAGCGCCAGGAATTCCTGGTTGGCATCGAAGCGATAACCATGCTTCTGCGCAAACATCCGGCCGATGGCCGACGTCTCGACCGCCGCCAGCACGAAGCACGCGAGCGCCAGCGGCAGCAGCGTGTTCAAATCGAGTCGGCTGACGTTCGGCAGTCCCAGGGAGGGCAGCCCTTGCGGGACGTCGCCGAGCAATGCGACGCCGCGGTCTTGCAGATTGAGGACGCCCGCCGCAACGATTCCGGCAATCACGACCAGGAACGCCACCGGGCGGTGCTTCAGCCAGAGCTTGCCCGCGACCAGACAGGCCAACGCCGCCGCGCCCACGAGGAGCGCCACCTCGTTCGTCTCAGGGAGATGCCTGATGAAATGCGCCGCACCTTCCCAGAAGTCTCCGTGCGCAGCTTTGAAGCCGAATAACTTGGGAAGCTGCGTCGTCGAGAGGTACAGCGCGAGACCGGCCTTGAACCCCACGAGCACTGTCTCGGAGAAGAAGCCGACCACGTTGCCCGCACGAACGAGCCACGCGGCGAACGCAATCGCGGCGACCATGAGCGCGGCACAGGCCGCCAGCGCGGCATGTCGCACGGGATCGCCGGCGCTCATATTCCCGACCGACGCGCCGATCAGCAGCGACAGCGCCGACGTCACCGTGATGACGGTCTGCTTCGAGCTGCAGAAGATCCAGAAGACGAGTCCTGCGAACAGACAAGCGTAGAGACCCGCCTCAGGCGCAAGTCCCGCCAGCGAAGCATCGCCGATGCCAGCGGGCAACAGATACGCCGCGAGTGTCAGGCCGGCGACGAGATCTGGCCGCACCTGCTCGCGGGTGTAGACAGGCAGCCACGCGGATGCCGCCACCGCCGGTGACCTGCGCGAGCGATCGTTCGTCATGGCCGGCGTGCGACGACGTCGCCGACGCTTTCAACGCGAAATGCAGGCGCGCGATAAGCCGGTGCCCGAAAGGCCTCGGGGATCGCCACCGTATTGCCGTCGCGTACCGAAGTGTAATGCGGCGACATGATCTCGACGCCAGCCGTATAAAACGCATCCTGGATCCTGGCGTGCAGATCTGCGTAGATCTCGAGCATGGCGTGCGGCCTGTCGGTGTATGCGTTGATCTCGTAGGTGACGTAGAAATCGTTCAACGCCGTCTGCCAGACGAACGGACGAGGCTCGTGGAGCAGGCCGGGTGTCGCGAGCGCCGCGCCGATGAGCAGCTCGTGTACCTGACGCCACGGCGCGTCGTAGCCGATCGTGACGCTGGTATGAAGAATCAGGCCGGCGGTGTTCGGCGTGCGCGAGAAGTTCGTCATCGAGTTGCCCAGCACGATGCTGTTCGGGATGGTGATGTGCTCGTTCTTGATTGTCCGTATGTGCGTCGCGAGCAGCGAGGTATCGATGATGTCGCCGAACGACTCGCCGACTTTTACTCGATCGCCCACGCGAAACGCGTTGGTATAGGTGAGGACGATGCCGGCAATGATGTTCGAAATCGCCGAGCTCGACGACAGCGACACCAGGACGCCGATGAAGACCGAGACGCCCGCAAACGCCGCGGAGTTGGACGCCGGAAGATACGGGAACGCCACCACCACACCAAAGGCGATGAGCATCACCTTGACGATTTTGTAGGTCGGATCGGCCCACTCAGCGGGGAAGTTCGCGAACACGATGCGGCCTTGCGCAACCTGCCGAAAGAACAGCCCCACCAGCCGAATCGCCACGTTGACGATCGCGGCGATAACGATGAGGAACAGAAGGTTTGGGAGATAGCCGACAAACGCCGAGCCGGCGGTTTGCAGAGGCGTGATCAGATAGCTCAGAAGCTTGGCCGACACGGCACGCGTCCATGGGAACAGACCGAGGACGAAGGTCAAATATAGGTCGATCAGGAGGAACACGACCACGAACCGGATCGCTACGATGGTGCGATCGAGCACCCGGCCGATTCGCTCCGCCGGAACGATTTCAGCCTGTTGCACACGCAGCGACATGCGGCGCGCGCGCGAGCGCGCGAGCGCAGCGCGAGTCCATCGCGTGACTCGGCGTATCACCACGAGAAGAACCAACAGCAGCAGCGTGGCCGCGACACCGGAGATGCCCGACCGAATCAACGTCGCCGGGGCATAGCGCAGCCGTTCCGCCCGGATCGCCGCCTCGAGTCCGCGGGCGTATTCCGCCGCCAGCCCGACGCGCGGCACGCCCACGCTCCTGGCGTCCTGCTGCGTGACCACCATCAGCAGCCGCGGCCCGACCCGGAGCTCCGAGGAGCCCTCGACTTCTGCAATCGTGACACTGGGATCGATGATGCCGCGGTCATGCACGATATCGCGCAGCCGCTGCGCGATGCGCTCGGCGCGGAACTGCGGCGAATACGGTCCGGCGCCGGCCGCGATCCAGATCACCGGCTCGCCGCCCACCAGCACCGGCGCACCGCGATCGCCTTCCGCTTCGGGATCCTGAACGTCAGCCGACGGCTGTGCCGCGGCCGGCGCGGCGGGGTTCGGCTGCGCGAAGAGGATCGCGGGCGCTGTCAGGCAGAACGCGCAAAGCAGCGCCGCGGCCGCAGCATGGCGAGTACGTGTGGCTGGAATCGTCACATTCGGCGACGCCTCCGCACCTGCAGTTGCGCCAACGATCGCGCCAGCGACGCGTTGACTGACGCGACCTCTTCGTCGGAGATCTTTTCGCGCAGCCGCGCGGCGGCGCGCGCGCGGGCCTCTTCGACCCTGGCCTCGTCGATGTTTTCGGCCGGTATCGCCATGTCGGTCGCGACGACGACGTGGTCGGCATCGATTTCCACCACGCCTTCGCCCACGGCGAGAAAGCGATCGGTCCCGTTCTGGTTGACGATGATCTCGCCGGGCACGACCTGCGTAATCACGCGCAGGTGCTGCGGGTAGACGCCGATCTGTCCTTCCGCGACCGGCAGCGTGACCATGTGCACGTCCTCGGAGAAGACCGTCGCCTGCGGCGTGACAATTTGTAGTCTGAGCGTCTCGGCCATTTGCGTGGCACCCGTTCCTTGCGGCGTCAGGCCTGCTGGATTTCCTCGATGCCGCCCTTCATGTAGAAGTTCCCCTCCGGGACGTTGTCGTGTTTGCCCTCGAGGATCTCCTTGAACCCGCGCACGGTGTCCGCCACCGAGACCTGACGGCCTTCGCGCCCGGTGAACACCTGCGCCGAGCTGAACGGCTGACTGAGGAAGCGCTGAATCTTGCGCGCGCGGAAGACCGTCACCTTGTCCTCGGGCGACAATTCGTCCATGCCGAGAATGGCGATGATGTCCTGCAAGTCCTTGAAGCGCTGCAGCACCTTCTGCACGCGCCGCGCGACGTCGTAATGCTCCTCACCCACGATCTCAGGCGCCAGCGCGCGGGAGGTCGAGGCCAGCGGATCGACGGCGGGATAGATGCCCAGCTCGGCGATCGATCGTTCGAGCACGATCGTCGCATCCAGGTGCGCGAACGTCGTGGCCGGCGCCGGGTCGGTGAGGTCGTCGGCCGGGACGTACACGGCCTGGAAGGATGTGATCGAGCCTTTCTTGGTGGAGGTGATGCGCTCCTGCAACACGCCCATCTCCGCCGCCAGCGTCGGCTGATAGCCGACCGCGCTCGCGGTGCGTCCGAGCAGCGCCGACACTTCGGAACCTGCTTGTGAGAAGCGGAAGATGTTGTCGATGAAGAGCAGCACGTCCTGGTTGCGCTCGTCGCGGAAATACTCGGTGATGGCGAGGCCGCTGAGGGCGACGCGCAGGCGTGCGCCCGGCGGTTCGTTCATCTGTCCGTAGACCAGCGCGATCTTCGATGCACTCAGGTCCTTCTGGACAATCACGCCGGCCTGCGACATCTCGTGATAGAGATCATTGCCTTCGCGGGTACGTTCGCCAACACCGGCGAACACCGACACGCCGCCATGGAGCTTGGCGATGTTGTTGATCAACTCCATGATGACGACCGTCTTGCCGACGCCAGCGCCGCCGAAGGCGCCAACCTTCCCGCCTTTCAGGAACGGGCAGATCAGATCGATCACCTTGATACCGGTGGAGAGCAACTGCGGCGAAGTGGACTGATCCACCAGCGCTGGCGCCGGCCGATGGATCGGATAGTACTTTTCCGCCGCGACCGGACCGCGCTCGTCGACCGGATTGCCTGTGACATCGAAGACGCGACCCATCACAGCGTCGCCGACCGGCATCACGATCGGGCCGCCGCTATCGGTCACCTTGGCGCCGCGCTTGATCCCCTCAGTGCCGGCCATCGAGATCGTTCGCACCCACTTGTCGCCGAGGTGTTGCTGCACTTCGAGCGTCAACTTCACGGGTTGCGAATCGACCTTGTAATCAACCGTCAGCGCGTTGTAGATGGGTGGCAGCGCATCGGGAAACTCGACGTCCACCACCGCGCCCGCCACTTGCACGACTTTGCCGATGTTCATGAGAGCACCTAGTATCTATCAGCGATGGCCGGGTCACTCTGCCTGGCCGCCCGCAATCTCCAATAGTTCCTTCGTGATGTTTCCCTGCCGCAGCTTGTTGTACTCGAGCGTCAGGTCTTTGATCAGACCCTCCGCGCTGTCAGTGGCGTTCTTCATCGACACCATGCGGGCGCTCTGCTCGCTCGCTTTGGCATTCAGCAGAACGAAATACAAATAGATGTTGAGATAGTGCCCGAGGAGATAGCTCAACACCTCCTCAGCGCTTGGTTCGAACGAGGTATCGCCCGTGTCGGCTGCAAGTGCCGCTTCCGATTCCGCGCCCGGAACTTGCACGCCGCGGATCTCCCCGACGGGCAGATACTCGAGCGCGACCGGGACCTGCGTCAGCGTGTTGACGAAACGCGTCGCCACGATCAGCACCTCGTCGACCTCGCCGTTCAGGAAGAGGTCGCGTGCAAACGCGGCGAGCGCCCTGGCCTCGGGATAGGTTGGCGAGTCGCCGTACGTGAATTCGGCGGCGAGCTGCCGCCCGGTGCGGGCCACGAACTGCGCCGCCTTGCGCCCGGCGGTGATGAAGGTCGTCGATGCGGTCTCGTACTGGCTGGCGACCCGGAAGACGTTGGTGTTGAGTGCGCCGCACAGCCCTTTGTCGGCCGCGATCAGAATCACTGCACGGCGGCGGACATCGCGCACCTCGAGGAGCGGATGCTCGAACTGCCGCACCCGCGTGGTGGCGAGACGCTGCAGGCGATAGAACAGCCGTGCGAACGGGGCGGCGTCGAGCGCCGACTGTTGCGCCTTGCGCATCTTCGACGCCGCCACCATTTGCATCGCCTTGGTGATCTGCGCGGTGCCGCTGATCGACCTGATGCGGCGGCGGAGGTCGCGTGGGCTGTTCATGGCCGGCTATTTCCTCCACGTCTGCTTGAACTGATCGGCCGCCGCCTTCAGCTCCGCGGCGAGTTCGGGGCTAATCGCCTTTTCGGTGGTGATTTTGCGCAGCACCGCGTCCCGCCGCGTGGTCAGAAAGTCCGTCCAGTCCGCCTGGAATTCCTTGATCCGCTCGACCGGCACATCGTCCACATAGCCGTTCTGGACGGCCCAGATCACCGCCACCTGATGCTCCACGGGAATCGGCCTGTACTGCGGCTGCTTGAACAGCTCCACGATGCGTTTGCCGCGATCGATCTTGGCTTGTGTCGCGGCATCGAGCTCGGAGCCGAACTGCGCGAAGGCCGCCAGTTCGCGGAACTGGGCGAGGTCGCCCTTGAGCTGTCCGGCCACCTGTTTCATCGCCTTGAGCTGCGCCGCGGAGCCCACGCGCGACACCGAGATGCCGACCGAGATCGCCGGACGGATGCCCTGATGGAACAGATCGGTTTCCAGGAAGATCTGTCCGTCGGTGATCGAGATGACGTTGGTCGGGATGTACGCCGAAACGTCGCCGGCCTGCGTCTCGATGATCGGCAGCGCCGTCAATGAACCGTTGCCGAATTGTTCGCCCACTCGAGCGGCGCGTTCGAGCAGCCGGCTGTGGAGATAGAACACGTCACCTGGGTAGGCTTCGCGACCGGACGGTCGCTTCAGCACCAGCGACACCTGACGATAGGCAACAGCGTGCTTGGATAGATCGTCGTAGACGATGAGTGCGTCCATGCCGTGGTCCATGAACCACTCACCCATGGCGGCTCCGGCAAAAGGCGCGAGGTACTGACTGGCGGCCGAATCCGACGCTGGCGACGCGACGATGATGCTGTACGGCATGGCGCCGGCGTCTTCGAGCGTGGCGATGATCCGGGCGATCGTCGACTGCTTCTGGCCGACCGCGACGTAGATGCAGTAGAGAGGCCGATAACTGCTGTCGCCCGCGCCTTCGGCCGCCTTGTTGAGACGCGCCTGGCTGATGATCGTGTCGAGGCAGATTGCCGTCTTACCCGTCGAGCGGTCGCCGATGATCAGCTCGCGCTGCCCGCGGCCGATGGGAATCATCGCGTCGATCGGCATGATCCCGGTCTGGACCGGTTGGCCAATCGGACGGCGCTTGATGATGCCTGGCGCGAGCTTTTCGACCGGATAGGCCGCGTCGCTCGGAATCGGCCCCTTGCCGTCGAGCGGTTCGCCGAGCGTGCTCACGACACGACCGAGCAAGCCTCTGCCGACCGGCACCTGAAGCAGGCGACCAGTGGCACGCACCTCGTCGCGCTCGCTCAGCTTGGTGTAGTCGCCGAGAATGATGGCCGCAACCTCGGTCTCATCGAGGTTGAGCGCCAAACCGGTGATGCCCTGGCCGAAGTCGAGCATCTCGTTCAACATCACATCGTCGAGACCTTCGATCCTGGCGACCCCGTCGCCGATCTCGCGGATCATGCCAACACTCTGCCTGGCGGTTGCGGCTCTCGCTCCCGCGATTTGCTCTTCAAGTTCTTGCACGAGGTCAGCCATAGGTCATCTCACCACAAAGGTTCACAAATGCGCCTGCAAGGCGGCGAGCCGTGCCCGCACGCTGCCGTCGTAGACGTCGCTGCCGACTCGGATGCGCAGGCCGCCGATGAGGGCGGGGTTTTCCTCGAAGGATGCTGCGATCGTGGGACCGTAGACGCGTTTCAGATCCGACTGAATCTGTTCGCGCAGGTTCGGCGCCAGCGGCGCGGCGCTCACGACGAGGGCGGTGTGGCGATCGCGATCGAGTCGCACGAGTCGGCGCAGATCGCTCAGGATCGCGAGCGAGCCACGCCGTCTGGAGTTGGCGATCCGCTGCGCGACGCGGCGCACGCGGCTTTCATCCAGCACGCCATCGACGAGACAGAGCCGATAGAGGTGCCTGGCTGAGCGTTTGACCTTCCGGTTCGCCTTCATCGCGGACCTTCCCGGGCGGCGCCGATCAGGACACCAGCTGCCTGGCCGTTTCCTCGGCCAGACGGCGGTGATCCTCCGGTGTCAGAATCTTGCCAGTCACCGATGCGGTGGTCTGAACGACCAGGCGGCCGATCTCGCGTCTGAGCTCGGCGAGCATCTGGGCATGATCGCGCGCTGCGGCCTCGCGCGCCTTCACTATGATTTGCTCCGCTGCGGCGATGGCCTTTTTCGTCTCCTCGGCCTGCACACGCGCCGCGGCGGCGCGTGCGTCCTCGATCAGCTGCTTGCCTTCGGCCGCCGCCTTTGCCAGGACGTCGACGCGCGATTGCTCGATGCGGTCGAGCTCCGCCCTGATCCTTTCCGCGTTCGCCAGGCCGGCGGCGATCTGCTGCCGGCGGGCTTCGAGGATGCGCAGGATCGGCTTGTATGCGAGCGCGTAGAGAACGGCGCATACGATCCCGAAGCTGACGCTCTGGGCGAAGAGATGAGTCCAGTCAACGCCGAAGGTGCTGGCGATCTGTTCGATCTGGCTTTGGCCTTCGACTGCAGTCTGCAGCGCTACTACGTCCATGATTGCGCACTCGTTTTCTCCCGGCGCGGCTGGGCGCCATGCCGCCGGCCGGAAAGCGATGTCTACTGCACGAGGAACAGCGCGTAGAACACGATCGCTTCGGCAAAAGCGATCGAGAGGATCGACTGGACCATGATCTTCGTGGACGCGCCGGGATTCCTGCCCACCGCGCTCGAGGCGCCGCTGCCAATCAATCCCACGCCGATCGCGGCGCCCAGTGCTGCCAGGCCGACGTGAATACTTCCGATCATCGTGTGTGTCCTTTCTGCTACTCGCCAGTCAATGTGAATGCGTTACGCGCACGCCATCCGATCCCCGTCAGCCGTGCGCCGCCGCGGGGCCAGCTTCCTCGTGGTGACAAATCAGGAGCGTGAAGACGGCGGTCAGGAGCATGAACACCATCGCCTGCACGAGACCCACCAGCAGTTCCATGAAGTAAAAGGGGATCGGCAACAACCATCCGAGGCCGGGCACGAGCGTGGCCATCGCCTCCAGCATGTTTTCGCCGGCGAACACATTGCCGTAGAGACGAAAACTCAAAGAGACGGGACGAAACAGAATCGACACAATCTCCAGACAGCCGGCTGCGAAGAACACCACAATCATCAGCACTTTGAGCATGCCGGTGGTTTCGCCCTTCGGCGCGAACAGCTCCGTGGCCACGCCGCCGATGCCCACTTCCTGCAGTGCCCAGAAGATCCAGCAGGCGAAGAAGACCAGAGCCATTGCCAGGGTCAGGTTCAGATCCGCATTGGCGCCTCGGAGCAGCGGCTGCTCGACGACGAAGCCTTCGGCGGTCTGGTGACCCCACCCGATGGTGCCGACACCCGGGATGAGACCAAACCAGTTCGCGGACAGGATGAAGATGAAGATCGTGGCAAAGAACCAGAACGTCCGCTGCACCAGATGGCGGCCGATGATGCTCTCGAGCAGTCCGTAAAGGGCCTCGACCAGCCATTCGAGGAAGTTCTGCGCTCCGCTCGGGACGCTGCTCATGCGCCGCGTCGCCAGCTGCGCAAAGAGGATCAGGCCCAGGGCTACGACCCAAGTCACCACCATCGAGTTCGTGATAGGGAATCCGAAGGGCCGCGCAATCTCCACCGCCTTTTGCGACAGACCATGTTCGACTGGTTCGAGGAGGCCAAGGCAGAAGACGGTGAACACGTTCGCTCCGACGTGCCGTTCAGCACGCCCCGTGCCATGACCGCGAGCAGCGGTCCGGCACTCGCCGAGAGCCCGAAGTTCAATTCGCCCAGCAGGAACGGCCACCCGCGGCCTGGCCCCCGTCCTCCAATCGATCTCCGGCATGTCGGACCTTCTCCGCGATACCGGAGCGGATTCGCCTGTCGTGGAGGCAGTTCGTTCGGTCTCCGGCCGTCTTCCGCCGCTTCGTCACCCGCCCCATTCACGGCACGTCTGCTGCACTCGGGGCACTGCGCGTTGTTAGAGGACGCGAGAGGTGACCCATGAATCTTAGACAGGCAACAACCCGGAATCTCCGATCGGCAGCAATCGGCGCGGCGCTTGGCGCCACGGTGTCAGCGTTTCTGATTGCGTCTCTGCACGCGCAGACCAGCGAGACCTTCACTGCGACGGCCGCGGTCAAGACGGGCGGCGGGGCCGCGGCGAACGCACCGGTCACCATCGTAGTCGACAGAAAGATGTCGCAGAGCGAGGTGGACAAGTTCACCGGCGCGTTCGCGAGCGGCGGAGCGGCGGCGCTGCGCAAGGCGCTGGTCGGAGTGCCTCCAACTGGTTCCGTGCGGTTGGGAACGGGGACACCGACGACAACACGACTGACCCTCGAGCGGGCGACCGACAAAGGCCGGCTGCTGACCATCGTCGCCGACCAGCCGATTCTGTTCCTCGGCGCCGGCGTCCAGGACGCGAAGCCGAAGGAGGGCTACGACTTTGCGATCGTCGACATCGAAGTCGACGCCGCCGGCAGCGGCTCCGGGACCATGGCCCCCGCGGCAAGAGTCACCGTGAAGCAGGGTGCGTTTGTTGTACAGGACTACGCGGCGGAGCTGATCCGGCTCACGAACGTAAAGAGAGCGAAGTAAACGGCAGGAACGCCGGTGTTTGGGTCCATCGTCGACATGTCCGAACTCGCGCAGCCCGCACTCGAGGCCTCGCCCACCGCCATCCTGATCGCGGATGTGCAGGGCGCGATCATGTTCGTCAATCGCGCCCTGGAGCGGCAGTTCGGCTATCAGCGCGAGGAGCTTGTCGGCCGCAGCATCGACCTGCTATTGCCACCTGAGCTGCGTACGATCCACGCCGCTTACCGGCAGGAGTTTGCCCGCGACCCGAGCTTCCGCAGGATGAGCGTCGATCGTGAGGTATTCGGTCAGCGCAAAGATGGTTCCCGCATTTCCGTCCAGATCGAACTCCATCCGCTGCGGACCAGCAACGGTCTCGTCTTCGTGCTCGCATCGATCGTCGAAATCGGGCTGGGGACTCAGCCGGAAGACGCCGAACGGCGGTCGATGCTCGAGGAGCAGCTGGCGTTCGAACAGTTCGTAGCGGAGATGTCGTTTCAGTTCATCAATCTCCAGGGCGATGAGGTCGTCGGCGCGATTGTCGGCTCGCTCCAGCGAACGTGCGAGCAGCTCGGGCTCGATCGCGGCTCGTTCTTCGAGATCAGTTCCGACCGCGTTCTATCCGGCGCCGTCAGTTGGATGGCGTCCGCTGACCCGTCTCGCCCGCTGCCGCTGCTGTCGGCACGCTTCCCGTGGACGATCGATCGCCTGCTGGCCGGAGAGAAGGTCATCTTCCAGGCGCTCGACGAGATTCCCGAGACCGACCGCATCGGCTTCGGCGAAATCGGCACCAAGGCCGCGGTGTTGGTGCCGCTGACCCTGCAGGGCAAGGTCGCGGGCGCAGTGGGGTTCTGCTCGATCAAATCCGAGCGCACCTGGCCGCCACAGATGCTGCGCCGGATCGAAATGGTCGCGAGTGTCTTCAATCAGGTGCTCGCCAGGCAACACCGCGACGACGCGCTGCGCTCGGCTGCGCAGGAAGTGCAGCAGCTGAAGGACCGGCTCGAGGCCGAAAACGTCTACTTGAGGCAGGAAGAGCGCGAGCGATTGGGACACACGCGCGTCATCGGCCAGAGTGCAGCCGTACGCGGTGTGCTGGAGCAAATCCAGCAGGTGGCGGCAACCGATTCCACCGTGCTCCTTCTCGGCGAGACTGGCACCGGCAAAGAGCTCTTCGCGACGCAGATCCACGAGCTCAGCGCGCGGCGGACGCGCGCGATGGTCCGCGTCAACTGCGCCGCCATTCCGGCGACGCTCATCGAGAGCGAGCTGTTCGGGCGCGAGAAAGGGGCGTTCACCGGGGCGCTGGCGCGCCAGGCCGGCCGCTTCGAACTCGCCGATCGCTCGACGATCTTCCTCGACGAGATCGGCGACCTGCCGTCGGAAGTACAAGTGAAGCTGCTGCGCGTGTTCGAAGAGCGCACCATCGAGCGGCTCGGCAGCCCGCATCCGATCACGGTCAATACGCGGATCATCGCCGCCACGCATCGCAATCTCGAGCAGCGTGTGGCTGACGGCGCGTTTCGCGAGGATCTGTTCTACCGGTTGAACGTCTTTCCGATTCTCGTGCCGCCGCTGCGCGAGCGGGTGGAGGACATCCCGCTGCTCGTCTGGCGCTTCGTGGAGGAATTCTCGCGGGCGTTCGGCAAACGCATCGACTTGATCGACCGCGAGAACCTCGCCGCGTTGCAGCAGTATCCCTGGCCCGGCAACATCCGCGAGCTTCGCAACGTCGTGGAGCGCGCGATGATCGTCGTGACCGGCCGGCGCTTGACGATCCCTCTGCCGCAGTCCTCCGCGCCGGCGCCGCGGCGCAGCCAGCGGTTGCTCGACGTCGAGAAGGAACATCTCCGCACCGTGCTCGAGAGCACGGGATGGCGCATCCGCGGGGCAGGGGCGGCCGCCGATCGCCTCGGCATGAAACCGACGACGCTGGAAACGCGCATGGCGAAGCTTGGACTGAAACGGCCCGGCCATGGCTAGACGCTCGCCACCGCCATCGCCAGCGCCTCCGGCATGCCGTGGAGCCTCTGCGATGCCGGGGGTTGCGCGTCACCCCGTTACCCGTCAGCGGAACGCGCGGCCCGCCCGAAAGCGTTCATTCTCTAGCGGTAACACGGACGGCGGCGCGATCCATCCAATTGGAACGAGTGGTGCTAGGACGCCCGCCATGGTGCGCCTGAACGTCGCGCTCGTTGCCTCGTCGGCGCGCGCCGCTCAGGACCTGCTCGACGCCCTGCGGTTCTTGGTAATGACTCTGCGCCTGGAGGAGGGATGTCTCGGGTCGTGCGCCTGGGTCAACCCCGATTGGACAGTGCAATGCGTCGTGGAGTGGGCGACCGACGATCACATTCGCAAGTGGATGCGCTCCGATCGGTTCACATCGCTGCTGTCGTTGATCGAGTCCGCGCGTGAGCCGCGAGTGCAGTTCGACTTCGTGACGACGTCGCGGGGACTCGACTTCGTGGAGGAAGTCCGCGGTCAGCCACAGTGATGCGCGCCGCGGTCATTCATACATTTCAGGACACAGACGGATGAAACGAGCCAAATACGAAAAGGCGATGCGCAAACTACAGGTGGAGCTTTGCCACCTGCAGCGATGGATCAAGGAGAAACGCCTCCGTGTCGTCATCGTGTTCGAAGGGCGCGACGGCGCCGGCAAGGGCGGCACGATCCGCGCGCTGACCGAACGGCTGAGCCCGCGCGTGTTCAGGGTGGCGGCGTTGCCCGCACCCTCCGACCGCGAGAAGACACAGGTCTACATGCAGCGGTACGTGCAGCATTTCCCGGCCGCCGGCGAAGTCGTGATCTTCGACCGCAGCTGGTACAACCGCGCCGGCGTCGAGTACGTGATGGGTTTCTGCACGGACAAGCAGCACAAACGATTCCTGGACCTGTGCCCGCAGATCGAGAAGTTCCTGGTCGAGGGCGGGACGATCCTCATCAAGCTCTGGCTCGAAGTCAGCAACGAAGAGCAGAAGCGGCGCTTCGAGGCGCGTGTGGAGGATCCGCTCCGGCAGTGGAAGCTCAGTCCCATGGACCTGCCGTCGCTCGAGAAATGGTACGAATACTCACGTGCCCGCGACATGATGCTGAAGAAGACCGACACGCGCATTGCACCGTGGTACATCGTCCGTTCGGACGACAAGAAGGCGGCTCGGCTGAATACCATCAGCCACGTGCTGGCGCAAATCCCCTACAAACGGATCAAACAGAAGAACGTCGTTCTGCCCGAACGGTCCACCAAGGGCGCGTACAACGACACGGCCGCGCTGAAGGGACGGCGTTTCGTTCGCGAGTACTACTGACGAGTGAGCCACCATGCTGCGGAAGTCCGTCATCGTCATGAACGTTGTGCTTCTGTTCGCGCTCGCGACGATGCCTGCATCGGCGTTGGGCGGAGCGCAGACGGCGCAGAAGCAGCCGTCGTCTGCGAGCAAGAGCGCGGCATCGCTCGACGCCCTCGACAAGCTGTTGGCTCCGATTGCGCTCTACCCGGACGCGCTTCTGAGCGAGATCCTGCTGTGCGCGGAGAACCCGGGCAAAGTTGGTGCTCTGAGCGAATGGTTACAGAGCCACGAGGGCGTCAAGGGCACGGAACTCCAGGATGCGGCCAAGGCCGCGGGGTTCGAGCCGAGCTTCGTCGCGCTGGTCGTGTTTCCGGACATCGTGCGCTACATGGCCGGGCAGATGGAGTGGACGGCCAAGCTCGGACAGGCGTTCACCTCCGATCGTTCCGCGCTGTTTGCCAGCATCCAGCGTCTGCGCGCTAAGGCGCGCGCTGCCGGCACGCTGAAGAGCACGCCGCAGCAGACCGTCGAGACGCGCACAACGTCGAGTGGTCAGCAGGTCATCGTCATCGAGCCGGCGAACCCGCAGGTCGTCTACGTGCCGCAATACGACCCCCAACTCGTCTACACCCAGCCCGTGACGTCGTCGACCGTGGTGGTGCAGAAGGAAAGCAGCAGCAGTAGCAGCGATGCGGTCGCGGCCGGCCTGATTGGATTTACCGCAGGCATCGCGATCGGCGCCGCGATCGACAACGACTACTACTACGGCCCGTACGGGTGGGGCGGCGGTTTCCACATGTACGACGATGCTTGGGACGACTGGTACGACGCGAGGGAGGATGCGCGGGAGGATTGGTACGACAACCGGGAGGATCTGGCAGAGGAACGCAGCGAACGGCGCGAGGACGTGGCGGAGGAGCGCGGCGATCGTGCCGGCACCACGCAGCAACAACGCACCGAGCGGCAGCAGACCCGACAGGAAAACCGGCCCGAGTCACAGGCGCAGCGCGAGCAGCGCCGCAGCGAGGCGCAAGCGGCGGCAGGGCAACGCACTTCCACGGCAACGGCGAACACCACGAGCCAGGAAGCGCGCGGCTACAGCCGCGACAAAGCCGAGGCGTCGCAACGGAGCGGCAGGAGCTCTGATGCGTTCTCCGGTTACTCGAGCGGGAAATCGGAACGCGCGGCGAGCCAGCGCGGGCAGCGCAGCCGCAGCAGCTCGCGCGGATCGGGCGGCCGGCGCCGGTAGCGCAGCGCGGGACGCGTGTGGTCATCATGATCATGTACTCACGAAAGGCGTGGAGCGGGGCCGTAAGCAGGCGCTTGATGCCGATGGCGCTGATCGGCGTCACGCTTGCGGCGATTTGGTCGTGCACGGCGTCCGCCCCGCGACCCTCCGAGCGGCTCTTTGCGACACCCGAAGACGCCGCGCGCGCGCTCATCGAGGTGGTGAAGTCCGGAAATCTCGACGAATTGGTGAAGATCTTCGGTCCGAAGTCGGAGGAGTTGATCGCCTCGTCCGATCTGGCGACGGCCAGTCGCAATCGTGAGGTGTTCACGGCGGCCGCGGCCGCCGGGTGGCGCCTCGTCGACGATGGCCATGGCGGCAAATCGCTGGTGATCGGCCACGAGGACTGGCCGTTTCCGGTGCCGCTCGTGAAGGACGCGAACGGATGGCGTTTCGATACTGCGGCAGGAAAGGAAGAGGTGTTGGCGCGCCGGATCGGACGCAATGAGCTGGCCGTCATCCAGATCTGCCGGACATATGTGAACGCGCAACGGCTGTACGCGCGGCGCACGCACGACGGCAACGCCCCGGGTGTCTTTGCCGCGACGTTCCGCAGCGACCCGGGCAAACAGAATGGGCTTTACTGGACGGCCAAACCAGGCGAGAAGCGTAGTCCTCTCGGTGACCTCGTGGCACAGGCGGCCGCGGAAGGCACGCGACTCGATCGGGAGAGTCAGGGGCCGGCGCCGTTCCATGGTTACTACTTCAAGATCCTCACGGCGCAGGGAGCCAGCGCCGCCGGTGGCGCCACGGACTACCTGGTCAATGGCAAGCTGTCGCAGGGCTTCGCACTCGTCGCCTGGCCGGCGCAATACGACGTCACGGGGATCATGACGTTCGTCGTCAACCACAGCGGAATCATCTACCAGAAAGACCTCGGCCCCGGCACAGACGCCGCAGCCGCGGCGATGACCCTCTACAACCCTGACGGGTCGTGGGAAAAAGCGGAGTGAACTGATGGCGGCGGAACGTTCGACCAGCCACGCTGAAGAGCAGCGTCTGTCCGAGGCTCGCAGCGCGCAGATTGCGTGGCGAAAGTGGGGGCCGTACCTGAGCGAACGGCAATGGGGGACGGTCCGCGAGGACTACAGCGAGTCGGGCGATGCGTGGAACCATTTCACGCACGATCAAGCGCGCTCGCGCGCGTACCGTTGGGGCGAGGATGGCCTCGCGGGGATTTGCGACGACAAGCAGCTGCTCTGTTTGTCAGTGGCGCTGTGGAACGGCAAAGATCCGATTCTCAAGGAGCGGCTGTTCGGACTGACGAACAGCGAGGGCAACCACGGCGAGGACGTGAAGGAGTACTACTTCTATCTCGATTCCACGCCGACCCACTCCTACATGAAATACCTGTACAAGTACCCGCAAGGCGCTTATCCGTACCAGGACCTGGTGGAAACCAGTCGCCGGCGCGGACGGCACGACTTCGAATACGAGCTTGTCGATACTGGTGTTTTCAGCGAGCAGCGCTATTGCGACGTCTTCGTGGAATACGCGAAGGAGTCAGCCGAGGACATTCTCGTCCGGATCTCAGTGGCGAATCGGGGCGCGGAAGCGGCGACGTTGCATGTCCTGCCCACGATTTGGTTCCGCAATACCTGGTCCCACGGCGCTGGAACACCGACCGTCCCTTCGTTGCGGCAGGTCGGCTACAGCGGTTCGCTCGTTGCCTCGCACCCCGAGTTTGGCGATCGATTCTTCCACGCTGACGGCGGACCGACACTCCTCTTCACGGAGAACGAGACGAACACAGAGCGTCTTGCCAACATTACGAATCGCACTCCGTACGTAAAGGACGGATTCGACAACTACGTCGTGCACGGCCGCGAGGAGGCGGTGAACCCCGAGAAGCGAGGGACCAAGGCAGCGGCGCATTACGTGCTCACGCTGGCGCCAGGCGCCACTGAGGTCGTGCGGCTGCGGCTATCGGACGTCGTCCGCGACTCCGCAAACGCGTTTGGAACTCGCTTCGACGCTATCTTCGAGAGTCGAGTGCGCGAGGCCGACGAGTTCTACGCGGGAGTTATTCCATCGACGCTCGATGCCGACGCAGCCAATGTGATGCGCCAGGCACTCGCGGGGATGCTCTGGTCCAAGCAGTTCTACAACTATGACGTCGATCGTTGGCTCTCCGAGCGCGGCGCCGATCCGTTCAAGCCGATGCGGGTTGCACCGCGCAACGATCGCTGGCATCACATGCAGAACAGCGACGTGATTTCGATGCCAGACAAATGGGAGTACCCGTGGTATGCCGCCTGGGACCTGGCATTCCATGTGCTCCCGCTGACGCTCGTCGATCCGGATTTCGGCAAGCAGCAGCTCGATCTCATGCTCCAAGAGCGCTACCTCCATCCGAGCGGTCAGATTCCCGCGTATGAATGGAACTTCGGTGACGTCAATCCGCCGGTCCATGCGTGGTCGACGATCTTCACTTACCGTCTTGAAAAAGCGGCGCGCGGAAAAGGGGACGTCGATTGGCTCGAGCGCAGTTTCCACAAACTGCTGCTGAACTTTACGTGGTGGGTCAATCGAAAGGACCGTTCCGGTAACAACGTGTTCGAGGGCGGCTTCCTGGGACTCGACAACATCGGCGTCTTCGATCGCAGCTCCCCGCTGCCAACGGGCGGCTACCTCGAGCAAGCCGACGGCACGGCCTGGATGGCGCTTTTCTGCCAGAACATGCTCGAGATTTGTGCGGAGCTGACGCGCGAACGGCCAGCGTATGCCGAGATGATGCTCAAGTTCATCGAACACTTCCTCTGGATCGGGTCGTCGATGGTTCACGCCGGCGAAGATGTGGGGATGTGGGATGAGGCAGACGGATTCTTCTACGACGTGCTGAGGCTTCCCAACGGTCACGCCGAGCGTCTCAAAGTTCGCTCGATGGTGGGCCTGTTACCGTTGTGTGCTGTAAGCGTCTTCGACGGAGACGTGCTGCAGCGGCATCCTGAGTTCGTCTCCCGTTTCCGCCGTTTCATCGGGGTCCGTCCCGAGCTGATGGCATTCATTCAGGATCCCACGAAGCGCGGCGAACGCAATCGCCTGCTTGCCGCGGTGCTGAACGAAGCGAAGCTGCGCCGAATCCTGGCGCGGATGCTCGACGAGCAGGAATTCCTGAGTCCTTATGGAATCCGGTCGGTGTCACGTTATCACGCCACGCATCCATACGTCTTCCGCGTCGACCGCCAGGAGTTCAGCGTTTCGTACCTTCCAGCAGAGTCCGACACGGGTATGTTTGGAGGGAACTCCAACTGGCGCGGCCCGATCTGGATGCCCGTCAACGGGCTGATTGTCCGCGGGCTGCTGCATTACTACACGTACTTCGGTGACGGCTTCAAAGTGGAGTGTCCCACCGGATCTGGTCGGGAGATGACGCTCTACGAAGTTGCCGAGGAGATCTCGCGCCGCCTGGCCGGCATTTTCCTGAGGAACGATCGCGGCGAGCGGCCCGTCTACGGTGGAACGCGCCTGTTCCAGGACGATCCACACTGGCGCGATCTGATCTTGTTCTACGAGTACTTCCACGGCGACAACGGCGCCGGGCTCGGGGCGAGTCATCAAACGGGGTGGACCGGGATCGTGGCCAGACTGATGCACCTGTTTGCGACAACGTCAACCGAGCAGATGCTCGAGCTCGGCAAGCGCGCGCCCCACGCGGAAGTCTCGGGCGGCGCTGTCACCGGTGTGGAAGGCGCGCCAACCGCATCGCGTGATCGATGATTCAATGCGAGCTGTCCCACGCGAACGCCTGCTCGATCCGGTTTCGCGCATCTCGGAAGTGCTGTTCGGCCTGATTATGGCCTTGACCTTTACCGGCACGATCAGCGCCGCCAGCGCGGGACACGAGGAGATTCGCACTCTGCTCATCGGCGTTATCGGATGCAACCTCGCGTGGGGGCTGGTGGATGCGGTGATGTTTCTCATGAGTTCGATCACCGAACGCGGCCATGGCCTGCTCACGCTTCGCGCAGTACGCGCCGCGGGCGACCGCGAGGACGCCTACGGCGCGATTGCCGATGCGATGCCGCCGCTCGTGGCGGCAACATTGAAGCGCGATGATCTCGAGCGGGTACGTCAGGGTCTGCTTTCGCTCGAGCATCTGCCGAGCGTCTCGTTAACAAAGGAAGATTGGCTGAAGGCTGTTGCTGTTTTCCTGCTCGTGTTTCTTGCCACCTTTCCGGTGGTGATCCCCTTCCTCGTCTTCCGGGAGGTTCAGGTCGCGCTCCGCACGTCAAATTTCGTCGCGCTGGTCATGATGTTTGCCGCCGGATTCATGCTCGCCCGCTACGGGGGGTATGAGCCGCTCCGAGCCGGACTGAGCATGGTGCTGCTGGGTGTCGCGTTGGTCGCGATCACGATTGCGCTTGGCGGATAAGCGTTGCGACGACGTAACTGTAGAACGCTCCTTGTCAGAAACTGTAGCCGACGTACACCATTCCGTAACCGAAGCTCTTCGTACGGCCCGTCAGCTGCTGCACTGCCCTGCCTGGATCCGCATACGCGCCGACCAGGCTGACGGTGAAGTTCGCGTTCACTTCCCAATCCACGTAGAGATCCGTTTCGAACGCCGCGTTCTTGTCGGTGACCCCCGGTCCGGCCGCCTCGGGATGATCGAGCGTGAATTTGAAAAACATCAATCCGCCCCCGATCGCATCGTTCGGTGTCACGTGAACCCGAATCAGGTTTGAGATCAAATTCGAATTAGAGAGGAAGTACTCGCCGGCGATTTCGCCCTGCCACCAGCTGCCCCAGTCGTAGAAGCCGACGAAGAGCGGGTCGAAGTTTTCGTTCGCCGTCGTCTGCGGGTCGTCGCCCTGAAAGAACGCGTATCGGTAGCTGAATTTCGGCTTCCACGTAACCTCGCTCAGCTCGTACGCACCCTGCAGCGTCCACGCATTGGAGTCGAGAGCGTCCTCGTTGCGTTCGGCGGCGTACTCGACTTCCAATGAGAGGTCGGGCGCGTTGGGAATTGGTGACGTGTAGGCCCGCAGGTTGAAGACATTCAAGCCGTCACGACCAGGCTTGATGGCCGCATCGGCGAACCATTTCATGTAAGTGGCGCCGAGCGTTGTGGTCTCGCCGATGCCGTATTCGTAGTTGGCGCCCCACAGACGGCTTCCGCTGTCGTTTTCGTCGAGCTCGTCTTTGTCGAGATAGAACGTTTCAACCGTGTGCGCGGCCGGCTTGAAGCGGCCGATCGCTGCGAACTCGAACGCCTTTCTCGCGTTGGTCCAGTAGCCTCCACGGCTTCCACCTTCCGCTGCGCCGTCGAACAGCAAAAAACCATGGCCAAGCCGGTACTGGTTCCGTCCGAGTGTAAAGTCGAGGGCGTTCTCGCCAGCGGTGAGCGCCTGACCCGACCGCCAGCCGATGAACAGGTCCTCGGGCCCAAACGACGAGACGTCGGTGCCGAACGGCTCCGGGACCGATCCGTACGTGCGTTCGCCCACCGCGCTCACCTTGCCGTAAATCTGGCTGGACGAGGCAAGCGTGTATGTGGCTGACAGTGCGGGTTTGACGTAGCCCTCAAACCATTGATCACTCAGGTTCTCTTCAACGCCCGGTTCCTTCGGGTTGTCGTAGAGAGAGTTCCCGAATCCAAACGTGCCCCAGCCGGCGTCAAAGTTGAACGTCCATTTGATCGGCGTGGGTAGACCCGTTGGTCGTTCTTCCGGCTGCGGAGGCGTCTCCTGCGGCGGGCCTGGCGCTCGATCCTGTGCCCGCACTGCGATGGGCATCAAGACCGCAACCAGAACCGAGACGACGATCAGAATTGTTCGCGTAGCGCGACTCATATCTGCTCCGGGCCGTGGTCTTCGGAAACTGTCGCGCAGCGGTCGCGTGGCGGATCGCCAATTGCCGGGACATGACCGATGGATGCGTGCACTCCGTTTGCCACGGCAGGGCAGAACAGAAACTCGGTCGCTAAAACGTTGCGGTCGTTGGCGCTTCGGTCCGCGTGCCTGATTCACTCGCCGGGACAGGCAGGCGTACGCCGTCCGGAATGTCGGATATGCTCCGGGATGTCGGGGGAAGTGCCTGAGGTAACGACACATGCGCCTCCGATTTGCCGTCGGTCAATTCGGCATTTGGTTCGCAGTGTCTCGCGCGGCGGTGTCTCGGATTGACAGCGAGGGAGTTGCGTGATTTCGCGGCCACATGAACCAGCTCTCGCGTCGTGGCGACGGCTGCGGAACGACATGCTCGTCGGCGCGTGTGTTGGTGCCCTGTTCCTGTCCGGCGTCTTCGCGCACGCTCAATCGACACCGCGCGAGGCATCTCCGGCACCGACTGAGCGGCCAGCTGGTCCCCCGCAAGACCTGCTTGGTCGCTCGACTCCGCGTGGCACGCTCGTCGGTTTCTTGGGCGCGGCTCGGAGGGGCGAAAACGAACTCGCGACCAAGTATCTGAACACCCGATCGAGCGGCGAAGCGGCCTGGACTCTCGCTCACCAGTTATTCGTGGTACTCGATGCGCGATTTCCAGCACGGATGTCGCAGGTCAGCGACGAACCAGAAGGGTCACGCGCGCTCGGCGCGTCGCCTCCATTGGAACTTGTCGGATCAATCGACACCGCCGACGGCAACCTTGACATCGTCATGGAGCGGCTCCCGGGTGGCGATCCGGGACCGATCTGGCTGTTCTCGAGTAAGACACTCGAGGCGATTCCGTCGGTGTACGAAGAGATCGCGATCGAACGAAGCATCAGCCGAGTCCCGCGGGTGCTCACCACCACGCGCGTGGCGGGAATCCGCCTCATCGAGTGGGTGGTCCTCGCATTCGGTGTGCCGATGCTCTATGGCGCGACGATTTTGTTGAACCGCGCACTTACGCCCTTGTTCTGCCTCGTGTGGCGGCGGGCGTTCGAGGGTTCGAATCTCGTCGCGCCCCGCGCGCCCGCTCCGGTGCGCCTCTTAATCCTGTCGCTCTTGACTCGCTGGTTCCTGGCCGCTCTACCGTTTTCGTTGCTCGTGCGCCAGGTCGGGGCGAGCGCAGCACGGCTCCTGACGATCGCAAGCGTCGCGTGGATTCTGATCCTCGTGACAGGAGAGGTCGAGCGATACATTCAGCGGGGGTTTTCGGCCGCAAATGCCTCCGCCGCACGATCGCTTCTGCGCCTGGTCCGCCGCGGCGTCGATGTCCTGGTGATCTTCGCCGCTCTGATCGTCACCTTGCGCCATTTCGATATCGACCCAACGCCGGCGCTGGCGGGACTCGGAGTAGGCGGCATCGCGGTCGCGCTCGCGGCACAAAAAACGCTGGAAAACGTGATCGCGGGCGCTTCGTTGATTTTCGATCAGGCGGTCCGGGTCGGCGACTTCCTCAAAATGGGCGAGGTGGCGGGCACGGTTGACCATATCGGTCTCCGCTCGACGCGGATTCGGACGCTCGATCGCACCGTGATCAGCATCCCGAATAGCCAGATCGCAAACGCAAGTGTTGAGACGCTGTCGTTGCGCGACAAATTCTGGTTTCACCCGATCGTCGGACTTCGCTACGAGACAACCTCCGACGAGTTACAAGCCGTGGTTGACGGCATCGCCCGATTGCTCTCCGAACATTTATCGGTCGATCGCGACTCGGTGCGGGTCCGGTTCATTCGATTGGCACCGTTTTCACTCGACGTGGAGGTCTTCGCGTACATCTACGCGCGCGACTGGACCCACTTCCTCGAGATCCAGGAACATCTCCTGTTTCGCGTGACCGAGATCGTCGAGCGGGCAGGAACCGCGATCGCGTTCCCGTCACAGACCATGTACGTTACCAACACTGAGCAACGGCGTGCGTCGCCGGCTTCGCTGCCGTCACACTGACTGGGGGTCTCGTGATTCGCGTGCGCGGGAGGGCGGCGATTGGGAAGCGTTCCTTCGTGTTTTTTTTCGTGTTCTTCGCAGTTTGGTGGCGATCTTTTGACGTCACCGAGGCTTTGCATCCGAGCTCGTCGATCCTTCTGGAGGTTGTTGCGGGCGCGGCTCGAAGTTGCCCCCCAGTGCCAGATGCAGGTTCACACGCTGGACGCGTTGTTCCGCCTGCACACGAATGAGCGCCGCTTGCGTGGCGTTGAGCGAGAGTTGGCGCTGTGTCACGAAGCGGAGATCCGTGCTGCCGACTTTGAACTGCGTCTGCACGATCTCGAAGGCGCGCTGATACTCGGTGAGTGTCTCCGTCAGAATCTGCTCGCGCTCGCGTGCGGCGGCCTCCGCTGAGAGCGCGCCCTCGACTTCGCCAAAAGCGCGCAGACCCACCGATGCGTAGGCTGCGACCGCCTGTTTCTGCTCCGCCGTTCGAATCTCGACCTGCGTTTGGAGCGCGCCGCCTCTGAAGATCGGCGCGAGCAGGTTTGCGCCAGCGTTCCAGATCGGGTTGTCCCGATTTTGGAGCACGAACAGATCGCTTGAAATCGAGCTGACGCCGGTTGTCAACGCGATTGTGGGCAGACGGGCAGCTTTGGCTTCATGAACCCGGTGGAAGGCCGCCGCCACGCGGCGTTCGGCAGCGACGACATCAGGCCGACGCTCGAGAAGTTCGGAAGGGAGGCCCGGAGGCACCGCATCGGGCTGGCCAGGCAATTGCGACGGCACGCTCAACGCGTTCGCGGGGTAACGACCAATCAACAGTTCAAGCGCGCGAATGGCTTGTTCCTGCGCCAGTACGATCTCGCGCAACGCATCACGATAGGTCCCCACCGACGCCCGTGCGATGAAGACGTCTTCGTCGTTGCCAACGCCAATGCGTGAACGGGTCTCGGCGAGACGCACCAATTCCTCGCTCTCACCAATGGTGCCGCGCGCCACGTCTGCTTGCAGCCGCGCTTCCGTTGCGAGAAACCAATTCCTGACAACCGCCGCAGCGATCGACTGTCGCGCATACTCGAAATCGGATGCCGCCGACTGCGCGTCTTCGGACGCCGCCGCGCGGCCGTATCTGATGCGACCCCACAGATCGAGTTCCCAGTTGACCGTAAGCACCGCACCTTTCAGGCCCGAGCTGTCGCCGGACAGTTTGCCGCCGCCCCGCGCGAGCACGTCGACGGAGGGATAGAGACGCGCCCCCGCCTGCTTCGCAAACAGCATGGCCTGTTCGACGCGAGCGGCACCCACGCGCAGGTCGGCGTTATTGGCGATGGCTTCATTCACGACGGCCGTGAGTTGATCGTCGCGGAAGCTCACCAGCCAGCTGTCGGCGACAGCGCCGGAACCGGCGCCCACCGCGGTCCATGCGCCCGGCACCGTCACGGTCGGCATTGCTTCACTCTTGATCGCGGCCGCATCGGGTGGCGCTTTGACCGCGCACGCCGTCATCAGCAAGAAGCTCATTGTGATCAACGGCGCCAGAACACGGCCAGCTGGGAACAACCTGCCAGAGCCGACACGGCGAGCCATCACAGGTCCTCTCAGTGCAGAGCGATGTTGTGCTTGATGATGATGTAGTCGAGGTACGACTCCACTCGCAACAGCACTTTTCTGATGATGTGGACGGGAGCGAGATGCTTGGTGTAGATCGCGGCAGCTCCGCGCGCGCCCGCGGCGAGGAACAGTGCGTGATCGTGCTCGCCAACCACGAGCTTCACCGGGAACCGTCCAGGCGGCGCGACAAACGTGGTCCGCGGCAGATCGCCGGAGGCCTCGAGCTGACCTTGTCCCTGCGCCCAGATCACCGAGTCCACGTGCGCCTTGATGATTCGGCCCGGGTAGGTGTCGAGCGTGATCTCAGCTTCATCGCCGGGTTCAACCTGGTGCAGCTCGTTCTGGCCGAACAACGCAAAAATCTGATACTCGTTCTCGACGAACGTCATCACCTCGTTGAATGGCATGCCCGCGACAAAGAAGCCCGGGCGGAGCATCACATTCACCATCGTGCCGTTGCCGGGTGCGACCACTTCCGTCTGCGACAAATCCCAGCGCGCGGTGTCGAGTTGCGCGCGCGTCGTGTCGACCTGCGCTTGCGACACTTGGACCTGCGCGCGCGCGGTGGCGATTTGCGCTTTGACCTGCGCGACGGTTGCAAGCTCGCCATTGACGCGGCCTTCGAGCTTTTCACGGACTTGCTGCTCGGCGGCCCGCGCCGCGGCGATCTGCGCCGTCAGTTCGTTGACGTTGGTCTGGGCCTGCTCGAGGTCGAATCGGTTTCCGGCGCCGGCCGCGACGAGCTCGGTGTTCTGCTTGACGCGCGTGGTTGCGAGTCCGTAGGAGGCCGAGAGTGACTCCACCTGACCGCTGGCCTGGTTCAATTGTTCCCCCAGCTGTCGCTCGTTTGACTGCGCATCGGTCAGCTTCGCTTGTGCCTCAGTCAGCCGTGTTCGGTCGGCGCCAACCTTCGCCTCGTCCGACGCCAGGCGCGCCTCGAGCGATTGCACCTCATTCTTGTACGGCGTCGGATCGATCCGAAACAGCACGTCGCCTTTCTTCACTGGTCGGTTGTTCTCCACCGGCACTTCAGTGACACGCCCTCTCACTTGCGCCACCACAGGGACGACGTACTTCACCACGCGCACGTCGCTCGTGGTTGGGGCAACAATGTTCAGCAGGAGCAGCATGATTGCGATCGCGACCACCGGGAAGATGGCGACCGCGACCTTCCACGGTGTAGTCCAAGGCAGCAGCTTCAGCTTGATGAAGATCAGCCAGACAAAAAACGAATAGATGCCGAGTAGCAGGATTTCCATTTACCGCGTCTCCTCCGCGGCGAACTTCTCTTCCAGCGCCTCGATGTCGGCGCGAAGCGCTTTCAGTTCCGATTCCGGAATCGCTCGCGTTTCCAGCCGCGCCAGTCGATCGCGCAGCGGCCTCGTCGTTTGGAGCGGTTCGCCCTCGTCTCTACCCTCCTCAATAGCATCCGGGTGCAGGTCGCTTCCGTAGGCGAGCTTGTGCATCACCGGTTTCGTGTACGCCCAGATCCAGGCCAGGGGCCAGAGCAAGCCGCCGAACACGAGCGACAGCAGGCACAACGTTCGAATCGCCTCGAATTGAGGATGGTGCCGCTTGTGCGCAATCTTCTCGGGCAGGATGTGGACCATCCAGAACAGAACGATAAGCACGACGGGCACGATGAACAGGACGAAGAGCGCCAGAAACGTGGCGAGCTTGTCTTCGAGCTCGGGCGAGAGGAACGAGGCCTTCGCCTGCGCCGGAAACGACAGCATGAGGAGGAACGTCCACAGGCCGACGAGCATCGCCCGGGACACCGACCGAGCCGCGAATCGACCGACGCTGACCGTAGGGGCTGAAACCATGAACATGACCAAGCGGTCTCCGACGCCGCTGGCGGTGGTCGGCAGACCTGTCGCCGAGGGACAGCACTCGCCGTGCCAGCGTCAAGAATGGGGTTCTGCCATCCGAAACCCGATGGCGCGCACCAGTTAGGCGAGTGGGACCAGGTTGACACGGCCGCGCGGGCCTCCGATATTCCGTGTATGCTCCAGTATGTTGGAGATTTCCCCAGACGCACTGGCGTTCTCCGGCGGTCGGACTTGCACATGGACCACATTGATCGCATTCGGGCGGCAAGGGACGAGAGGAGCGAAGCGAGTGTCGGGTCGTGGAGTGCGGTAACCGACGTTCCCCTCCGGCTCGCGTTCGACGCGTTGCCGGCGGGCGTCTTCATCGCGTCGCTTGACGGAACGATCCAGTTGGTCAATCGCGAGCTGGAACGACAGTTCGGGTATTTCCGCGGTGAATTGATCGGACAGGCCGTCGAACTGCTGGTACCCGACGCGTTGCGCGCGGTACACGCCTCGGGTCGTGCGGACTACATTCGCTCGCCGCGGCCGCCCAAAATGAGTGCGCGCGCTGATCTACAGGGCCGGCATCGCGACGGCTCGCCGATTTCAGTGGAGATCGCCCTCGAGCTGCTGGAAACGCCGCAGGGAGTCTTCGTCATGGCGACTGTCATCGACGACGCCTCGCGGCGAGTGCAACAAGAGGCCGCCCGGCGCCTCATTCAGGAACGCTTCGATTTCGAACGCCTTCTTGGGGAAGTGTCGGGACAGTTCATCAACCTGCCGTCCGATCAGGTCGACGACGCGATTCGCCGCGCGCTGCGGAGGATTGGAGAAACGCTGGATCTCGATCGCTGCAATTTCTACCGCGTATCGCCGGACGGGGCGGTCTGTGTTCTGTTCAGCTGGGAGGCTCCAGACATCGCACCCGTTGCGTCTGTTGCGTCGGCGCACGAGCAGTTTCCTTGGACGCTCAAGACGCTGCTTCAGGACGAGATGGTGTGTTTCGCGTCGGTCGACGAGGTCCCCAGCCTGATCGACCGCGCAGGCTACCAGGCATTCGGGACGCGCTCGGCTCTCGCGGTTCCCTTGCGGGTTGAAGGGCAGCTCGTCGGCGCCGTCGGCTTCCACACAGTGCGCGCCGAGCGCGCGTGGGATCCCGAGGTCGTGCACCGCCTGCGCACGCTCTCGAGCGCGTTTTGCAATGTGTTGGCGCGTCAGCGCAGCGACGAAGCCCTCCAGGCGGCGCTGCAACACGTCGTCACCCTCCGCGACCGCTTGCACGCAGAAAACGTCTACTTGCGCCACGAGGCGCAGGAGCGCCTCGGCACCGGCAACGTGGTGGGCGAGAGTGCGGCAATGCGGCAGGTGCTGGAACAGGTACGGCAAGTCGCGGTCACCGATTCCTCGGTACTGCTGCTCGGCGAAACCGGCACTGGTAAGGAGCTCTTCGCCACACAGATCCATGAGCTGAGTGCGCGCTGCACCCGACCGATGGTGCGTGTCAACTGCGCCGCCATCCCGGCGACGCTCATGGAAAGCGAGTTGTTCGGCCGCGAGCGCGGCGCCTTCACCGGCGCGCATGCGCGTCAGATCGGGCGCTTCGAGCTGGCAGATCGCTCGACGATCTTCCTCGACGAGATTGGCGAGCTCGTGCCGGAAGTCCAGGTGAAGCTGCTGCGCGTGCTCGAAGAGCGCCAGCTCGAACGGCTCGGCAGTCCCAAGCCGATTCGCGTGGACACGCGCATCATCGCCGCGACGCATCGCAATCTCGAGCAGCGCATCGTCGAGGGAACCTTTCGCGAGGACCTGTTCTACCGGCTGAATGTCTTCCCGATCCGCGTGCCGCCGCTGCGCGAGCGGGTGGAGGACATTCCACTGCTTATCTGGCGCTTCGTCGGTGAGTTCGCGCAGACGTTCGGGAAGCGCATCGACGTGATCTCGCGCGAGAACCTTGCGGCGCTGCAACGCTATCCCTGGCCGGGCAATATCCGCGAGCTGCGCAACGTCGTTGAACGCGCCATGATCGTGGCAACAGGGACGCGGCTCACGATTCCGGTCCCGATGACGACGGCCGTCGTCGCTGCGCGCCACAGTGACAGGCTCGCGGACGTGGAAAAGGAACATATTCAGAGCGTGCTGGAGGCCACGGGCTGGCGGATTCGAGGAACCGGCGGCGCCGCCGAGCGGCTCGGATTGCGTCCGACGACACTCGAGACCCGCATGGCGAAGCTGCAGATTCACCGGCCGAAGCTCTGACCCTGCATCGCTCTCATCGCCCTCTTCGTCGTCAGGTTTCACTCTCCGTGCAGAAACACCCTGTGACGGCGCGGGATTTGCTGTGGGATGATAGAAGCGTCGTTGCTCTCAGGAGATCTCCAATGCCAGCGAGCGTCCCCGAATCTGTTGCAACCGCTCTGCAAAAAACCATTGGCCTGGCCTCGGGGCGCGCCATCTTCAACGGGCGACCGGACAACCCCGTCCGACTGGACGGCGACTGGCCGGAATCCGGCGCGGTGGTCGGGCAGAGCGCGGCGATGCGGCACGTGATGGAACAAGTGCGCCAGGTGGCCGCGACCGATTCCACGGTGCTGCTGCTCGGCGAAACCGGGACAGGCAAGGAGCTGTTCGCGACCGAGATCCACGGGCTGAGTGCCCGGAGAGCCCGCAAGATGGTACGGGTCAATTGCGCGGCGATCCCGGCCACGTTGATGGAAAGCGAATTGTTCGGCCGTGAGCGCGGCGCATTTACCGATGCCCACACGCGGCAGATCGGACGTTTCGAGCTCGCCAATCAGTCAACGATTTTCCTCGACGAGATTGGCGAGCTGGCCGGAGAAGTTCAGGTCAAGCTGCTGCGCGTGCTCGAGGAGCGGCAGTTCGAACGCCTCGGCAGCCCGCAACCCATTCGCGTGGACACGCGCGTGATGGCGGCGACGAATCGCAATCTCGAACAGCGCGTCGCGGAGCGGGCCTTCCGTGAGGACCTGTTCTACCGGCTCAATGTGTTCCCGATTCGGGTACCGCCGTTGCGCGAGCGGGTAGAGGACATCCCGCCGCTGATCTGGCGGTTCGTTCGCGAGTTCGCGACTGCGTTCGGCAAGCGCATCGAGTCGATCTCGTGCGAGAACCTCGCGTTGCTGCAGCGCTATGCGTGGCCCGGCAACATTCGGGAACTGCGCAATGTGGTCGAACGCGCCATAATCCTCGCGACCGGGCCGAAGCTCACGATCCCGATGCCGGGCATGTCGGTTGTCTCAGCGGGACCCCGCAGCGAGAAGCTGGCCGACGTTCAGCGGGAACACATTCACCGCGTGCTCGAGTCCACGGGGTGGCGCATTCGCGGCGCCGGCGGAGCCGCAGAACGGCTGGGACTGCGTCCGACAACGCTGGAGACCCGGATGTTCAAGCTCGGTCTCAAGCGACCGCTGGCGTCGTAGATCGCAGCGGCGTGGGATCTGCAGCCCCGGTGTCCGGACTTCAGCGCTGGATATTGACGGCGCCGCTCAGCTGAAACTGTAGGCGCGTTTCCGCAGGGATTTGCAGGTGCTCTTCGCCGCCGCTGGCGACCGCCGCTCCGGTCGCGCCGCCAACGGCAGCGCCGATCGCGGCGCCCGATCCGCCGCCGGCAATGCCACCGACGATGGCGCCGAGGCCCGCGCCGCCGCCCACTTTACGCGCGGTGCGCTTGCCTTCGCCTTTGCCTTTCGATTCCACGTACGCGGTGGCGACTTCATAGACCCGTCCACCGAAACCGATGGAGTTCATCTTCAAGGAGATCTTGTCGCTGCCCTTCATCTTGCCCGACTGCTCCACCTGAACGGCCTGCAGTACCGCCGACGCGCCGCGCGGAATGACGATCGATCCGCCGATCATGACTGGATCGTCCACGATCGCCTTGAACGTCTGTCCGGCCTTGGAGACGTCGACGTCGATCGCCTGCGTCAAGCGGACGTTCACGGCTGTCCCGGCCGGGACCGTGACGCTGACAGGCGCGGCTTTCGCCGCCGGTGCAGGCGCCCGCGGCGGACTGGCGGGGGGCGCCGGAGGCTTCCGTACGTCGAACTCGACGGCGACGGTGTCTTCGAGGCGAATCTCGGATACCTGGCCGTTATCGAGCAGCACGCGAACAGTCTTGCTGTCGCCGCCCATGAACAACCCCTCGATAACCTTGCCGGATCGCAGCCGGACACGATCTGCCGAGAGCGAAACGCCGGCTGCGACGACGAGCGCCGCAGCGATGCAGTAAACGAGCCGGGTCCTCATTGCAGTTTCTCTCTCTCCCGTTACTGAGCGATGGGCAGCGAGGCCGAGATCTGCAGGTCGATCAGCAGCAGCAGCTGATGCTCGACCTGCAGAAATCGCAGCGCCGTGCGAGGTGACAACGCCGTCTTAATCCGTTCGTAGTACTTTGCCTTCACCCCCTGCCGCCGGGCCTCCAGATCGAGCGCGCGGCTGGCGAGCTTCGCGGCGACTTCATCCGTCAGCTTGGAGTAGTTGGCGGCGTATTCGGCAATCAGCGCCGCGCGTTCGTCCCCGAGTTTTCCCAGCTCGACGTCGTACTCCCGGTAGATCGGCCAGAACGCCGCATCCTCCTTCTCGGTGAAACCCATGACCTCGGTGAGGATGGCGACCTTCTGGGTTCGCACGTCGCTGCGCAGCAGCTCCGCATACGCCGTGAGGTTGAGCGTCTTCGTCTCGGCGGACTGCGGCGATTGCGCGACCACCGACGCAGCGGCGACAAGAAACAGGAACAGTGTGGCCGTGGTTCTGCGAATCACGATCGTGCCCTCCAGATGCCGTTGCTCCCGCGCCGGCTTAGGTCGTCTTCGGCGGATAGTTCTTGAAGATCTTCTTCATTGCGTTGGTGATGCTCTTGTCACGCTTCTCAGGCTTGGCCTGGGTATCGACTTCCTTGACGCCCATTCCGCGCCAGACAACCTGTGACTTCTTGGCGTCAGCCACGTCGACCACGAGCGTGCCAATCAGGATGTCGCGCACCGAGGTGGTCGTCGTGCCGCCGGCCCACCCGCCGCCCCAGCCCCACCCGTAGGGACCATAGCCGCCGCCCCCCGAGCTGAAGGTCGAGATGTCCTTCTGCTTGTCGAAGGCCACGTGATAGACGACGTACACGTCCGGGTTCGACTCGGTTTTCGTGAAACCCTTGGCCGCGAGTTCTGCGTCGATCGCCGCCACGATGCGATTGTCGATGAGCGGCTGGCCCACCTTCGTCCCGTCCTTGTGCGCGTAGGTTTTGTACGACCCGAAGTTCGCCGACTTGTCGTAGTCGTAGCTGGTCTTCTGGGCAAGAACGAGCGCCGGAATCAGCAGGGCGGCAAGCGCCAGCACCACATACTTTCTCTGCATTGGCTTTCCTTTCGTTATAGCGAGTTCGATCTGGACGGGGCCGGCTGCAAGTGTCGATCCGTGCCGGTCTTCGTCGGTGGAGCGCGAGAACTGACCGCCGGTTCGCGGGGCGGCCACCCGTCATCCCGTAGGAACTCCGGTCTATCGGAGGTCCGATCCCGCGGCGACCGGAGGGGGCGGCGGGCGGTCGTCGCCAAACGCCCACCGGATGTGGTATTTCGGGGCCGGGAGCGAGAAAGGCGCGTCGGCACGGACCCTGCTCTGCACGCTCTTGGGATTCGATCTGCGCGCTCCGCGTCGCGCGCGGCGAACCAGCACAGGACCAATGTGGCGATCACGATGACGCACGAGCGCGGCAACGTCTACAACCTCGAATTCCGCGGTCTCTTGCGCAAGGCGACATGGACCTGTGCCAGCAACGGCTTGTGGCCGAAATCGACCGTCTCGGCTCGCTCAGGCTCATGGTCCTTCTGCGGGAATTCGAGGGCTGGGCGTCGGAGGGCAATTGGAGCGACCTCTCGTTCTCTCTGCGCCACGGCGACCGGATCGACCGAATTGCCATCGTCGGACCCCAGCGGTGGCGGACGGAGGCGCTGATGTTTGGCGGCGCGGACTTGCGGAACGCCCCGGTGGAGTTCTTTGGCGAGCCGGCGCTGAGTGATGCGCGCGCGGGCTTGTCGTCGTAACTCGTTCGAGTGCAGCAGGAGAGCGGGACGCCCTCCGAGGAAGGATGCAGAACCGATGAAGCACAGAATTCGCGCGGGGCGGAGCGCAGCGATCGCGGCGGTCGTGAGCTTGCTGGTGCAACCGTCGGCGCCGATCGTGGGGGCCGCAGCCCAAACGGCCACCAGACCGCCGGTTCCTTCGCCCCAGGAGCCAGCGAAACCCACACAGGCGAGCACACCGCCGAAGGCGCCGGCGCCGGCACCTGCTACTCCGATCGATGGCGGCTGGCCACGTATGTACAGTCTGGACAGCGGCGGCACGATCCTGATGTATCAGCCACAAATCGCCAGCTGGGATCGACAGACACACCTCGTGGCGTTCAGCGCCGTATCGTATCGCCCGAAAACCGGTGACAAGCCCACGATGGGCACGGTGAAGCTCGAAGCGGAGACGAAAGTTTCCGTGGCCGAGCGGCTGGTCAACTTCGCGGGACTGAAGATCACCGAAGCCAACTTCCAGGGCCTGGAGAAAGAGCAGGTCCGCGAGGTAACCGAGCAGATTGGCAAAGCGATTCCCGAAGGCGAACCAGTCATCGGTCTGGATCGGGTGCTGGCGAATCTGGATAAGAGTCAAATCGTGCCGAAGAACGTTGAGGGCATCAAAGCGGACCCACCGCCGATTTTTTTCAGCAAGACGCCCGCCGTGATCGTCAATCTCGATGGCGAACCGATCTGGAGTCCGATCAAGGAAAACGACTTGAAGTACGCCGTGAACACGAACTGGGATCTGTTCCAGTACGCGCCGACCAACACGTATTACCTGCGCAACGACGTGACCTGGCTGAAGGCCACTGACGTGAAGGGGCCGTGGACCCCGGCAGGAACTCTGCCCGACAGTTTCAAGAAATTACCTGCGGAGGACAACTGGAAGGATGTGAAGGCGAACCTGCCCGGTAAGCCGATCGCGGCATCCGCCGTGCCGAAAGTTTTTGTTACCCTGCAGCCCGGCGAGCTCATTCTCCTCACGGGCGAGCCTGTCTACGTACCGGTCGCGGGCACCGGCCTGATGTGGGTCAGCAACACGGAGAGCGATGTGTTCCGAATGGGAAGGACGGGAACTGTCTATTACCTCGTGACCGGACGCTGGTTCTCCGCGTCTGACTTCACCGGACCGTGGACATTTGCGACGTTGTCCCTCCCTGCGGACTTCAAGAAGATTTCGCTCGAGCACAGTCGGTCGCGCGTGCTGGCGTCCGTTCCCGGTACAGATCAGGCTGCCGAAGCCGTGCTCCTCGCGCAGGTACCGCAGACAGCTCGCGTGAACAAGAAAGAAACAAAGGCGCCCGACGTCGCGTTCCAGGGCAATCCGGAGTTCGCCGCAATTGAACCGACAACCGTGCAGCGAGCTGTGAATACCGATAAGGACGTCTTCAAGGTGGGCGACCTTTATTACATGTGTTACCAGGGCGTGTGGTTCGTGGGAAACGCTGCCACTGGTCCTTGGCAAGTAGCCAGCTCCGTGCCTGAGGAGATTTACAAGATCCCAGTCAGCTCCCCCGCACATCACGTGACCTACGTCACCGTCGAAGACGATGACGATGATTGGGTGGTGTACGCGGCGGCCGCTGGTTATACAGGGATGATGGTGGCGTGGGGCTGCACCGTGTGGGGGAGTGGGTGGTACTACCCGCCTTACTGGGGTTATGGGGCGTACTATCCGTACTACTATCCTCACTTTCCGACTTACGGCTACTCCGCGTGGTACAACCCGTGGACCGGTGCCTACGGACGCAGCGCGGCGGTCTACGGTCCGTACGGAGGCGCTGGTGTGGGCGCCCGCTACAATCCGCGCACTGGTACTTATGCGAGAGGCGCTGCCGCCTGGGGCCCGTACGGCGCGCGCGGCGTCGCGCACGCCTACAATCCCCGCACCGGCACTTATGCAGCAACCCGGCAAGGATCGAACGTGTACGGAAGCTGGGGATCCACTGCGGTTCAGCGCGGCGACGATTGGGCGACGACCAATCGCTACACGAACCGGGCGACCGGCAACACGACGCGGACGATACGAACAGACGAGGGGGGCGCGGTCACACGCCGCGGCGACCAAGGTTTCGTTGGCGCCGGCAGCGGCGGCGACGTCTACGCCGGGAGAGACGGGAACGTCTACCGGCGAGACGGCGGCACGTGGCAAAAGTACGAGAACGGCGGATGGTCCAACACCGACCGGCAACCGGCTGATCGGCCGACGCCAAGGGAAGGATCGGCAGGAACGCCGCGAGCCGGGACGACAGCGACCACGCCGAACCGCGGGACAACAGATGGCGGCACGGTCAGTCAGCTCGATCGCGATTCGGCGGCGCGCCGTGAGGGGACGCAACGGACTGGTGACTACGGTACCTATCGGGGCGGCAGCGGAACTCGCGGCACCGGCAGCTACCGTGGAGGAGGCGGTATGCGAGGCGGCGGAGGGCGAAGACGGTAGGCGGACATTTCCTCGACCAGGCCGATTCCATCCATTCCACCAGCAGGCGGTGTCTGCGGGAGCTTCCCCGCTTTCGCCGCCTGCGGATCGAGCGGTCGGCGATCGCATACCCGCAACGCAGGCCCCGATGGGATCGCAGGGGCAGCGACGGGAGGCGCCGGCCCTAGAAAGCGAGGCGTTTCATAGCGCCCCACTCCGAGGTCAGAATCACCCGGTTCTCTGAGGCGCAGGCGAGGCGGACAGCAGGGAAGCTGCGCTTGTACTGGACGCTCTAGTACGGCCGTGTAAATACAGCGTAGCCACGTGGTTCGTGAGAGGGGATTGCATGTCAATCAGACGAACGCTCGTACTCAGCATCCTGCTTGGAGTCGTGGCGCCCGCGGCAGCGCGAGCCGACGGCATGATCATCCCGTTCATCGGTGTCAACTTCGCCGGCAACTCGGGCAAGGAGCTCTCGAATGCGGTCGATGCGGGACGCCTGAACTGGGGTGCCAGCCTCGGTTATATGGGCGGAGGAATTCTCGGCCTCGAGGCGGACATCGGATACACCCCAGACTTCTTCGGCAAGACCGACCTCGGCGGCAGCAGCGTGCTGACCGCGACCGGCAATCTGCTGATCGGCATTCCATTCGGCGGCCAGACCGGTGTCGGTTTTCGTCCGTACGGTCTGGTCGGCCTTGGCGTAATCCGTTCCGAGGTGGACGCGTTCGGGGATGTTCTAAGCCTCGACAACAGCGAAGCCGCGTGGGACTTTGGCGGCGGTGCGATGTTCTTCTTCGGCACAAACGTCGGCGTGCGTGGCGACCTTCGCTATTTCCGCACGTTTGGCGACGTGGATTTCGATCTGATCGACGTCAGCGAGAGACCGCGGCACCTCGACTTCGCGAGGGCCTCGGTCGGCTTGATTTTGAGGTTTTGAGGGACCTCATGCGCTCGACCGCTACTGCCTAATCGCGAGGCGCAGCATCAATTAGCGGCCGTCCGCAAGAGCACGGACGCGTGCGACGAGCTCTTTCAGAAACACATCAGACTTCGCCAACCAGAATGATCTTGTCCTTCGGTCCAACTTCTGAACCTCTGGGTCGCCGCCCGGCATCTCTGGCGCACGTTCGTGAGCGACAGCCGACGCGGCGAGAAGAGTCACGACGAGGAGAAACGACAATTGTCGACGTCGCGCTAGTCAATCCTGCCCACGTCTGCGGTGCAATCCCACTTTCCCAGGTTGCGCTGGCGCCCAGCTCGCTCGGCCCCCAACACCGGCACGTAGATCGATCGCTTGTCCCCAGTCGCGCGGTTGCTGTTGCGTCGGTGCTCAGTGCCATCCAATGCGTTTTCGCAGGCGTACGCGAAGGTGCGCGTCAGTTTTAAAAGCCGCACGCAGGCGCGCGATGGCTCACGCGATCGATTTCAGGCGTTGCGGCGCAGCTACAGGACTCGGAATTGACGTCGCAGGACGTTGATGGAATGGGCCACGACGCGACGAGAAATTATCGTCGAGGCGAACAAGCTCGCCGATCTCGTGTTGTTGAAGGCAAACCCGCTGCAGGACATCCGCCACACGCAACGTGGGCGTCGTACGCACGTACTCGGCTAACGCGATGGAGACGACGACGGCACCAGCGGATATGCCGACGCGAACGTTTCCGAACTTTCGCGCAGCGGCGGGCGAGTGCGCGGACTCGCGAGTGCGGCTCAGCTGGCACTTCCGCTACGCGACAGACGCCGGCCTCGTACTCGGCCGGCGTATCGCACGACACGCGTTGAATCACTCCTTACGAGCGCTGCGACGCGACGACGGCGGCCGCAAGTGATCGCAATCGATCGTGACCAACGAATGAGGCACGTGTGAAGAACATCAGCCACGAACATCTTCCGCCGGGGTTGCTGCCGCCCGGAATGCTCGAAGCACAGCTTTAAAACCATGTGGCGCGCCAACTCTCAAGTGCTGGTACGCGAAATGCTGTCGACGCAAGTTCGGGCAGCAATGGGGCTGTCGCGAGAGGACGCGAAGACCGGCGAACCACCCTCCAATGGTCCAATTGAATCGATCGAAGTCGGACAAACCCGAAAGTACCAAAAGAAACGGTCGCGCCAGCGTAAACGGTCCCTCCAGAGAGTTGGAGAGGGAACAGGATGGTGCGAGGATTGCCGCCTGGGTTAAGGATCGCTCCCTGACGCTTGTCATGCTTGGGTTGTTCGCCGTGTTCCTTGTGGGCCAAATCATGACCGGATGGTATGAGTTCAACGAGGAACAGATCGACCACGGCACGGCGGCGATCGCGTTGTCGGCGTACCTGATGACCGGTCATCCTTGGGAAGCAATCTTCGAAAACTGGGAGAGCGAATTTCTCCAGATGGCGGCATTCATTACCTTCACCACGTTTCTCTATCAGAAGGGGTCACCGGAATCGCGAAGGCCCGGCGGCGTGATCGAGCTCGTCGATGCTGATCCACGGTCGTTCGCCGACCAGGAAGATGCCCCCTGGCCGGTGAAGCGCGGCGGATGGATCCTGGCGCTCTACGAGCGATCTCTCGGCCTCGCCTTGTTCGGACTATTCGTGTTGTCCTGGAGCGGACACGTCGTCGGTGGCTGGGCGGAATATCGCAGCGACCAGGTGCTTCACGGACAGGCGGTGGGCGGCATGACTGACTATCTGACGTCTGCCAGATTCTGGTTCGAGTCTTTCCAGAATTGGCAAAGCGAGTTCCTGTCGGTCGGAGTCATGGTGTGGCTGGCGGTGTATCTCCGCCAGCGTTACTCGCCGGAATCGAAGCCCGTCCACGCGCCACATGACGAAACAGGCCGATAGCTTTGGGCTTAGGGCGGGCGCCATGAAGCATGGTTGCGACACGGCGCGTCGAGAGGCGAAGGTGTGCGGCCTACTCGAAGTTCCCTTTGATCCCCTGGAACCCGCCCAGCGCCTGCCGGAGCATCCACTTGATCACACGGCGATCGTTGTAGCCGTACGCGACGATGTGATTGAGCGTCGAGAAGCAGTGCGGCTGACAGCTCCGTTTCATGTCCGCCAGCTGCGCCCGCTCGAATTTCGGCTGCTCGATCGTTCCCCAGTCATGGCTGGCTGAATACATCGGAAAGCACGGGCCCAGCGTTCCGTCCGTCCTGATGATCAACGTGTTCTGGCCCGCTCGACAGTTCCAGTCTTCGAGCGCTCCGCCGATGAAGTCCTTCATCTGTGCGAGGCGCTCGACGGAGTTCGCAATGCGGTAGCCCTGACGGTGCTTGTCGATGAGCCAGTCGATCAGGCCTGCGACGGCCGGGCGATCCTCCTCACGGATGAACAACCCATTGTCGTCGAGATGTTTGTAGTGCGTCTGCTCGGTCATTGGCGACTCGACGATGTGATAGTCGGTCGCGACGCCGTGCTCGCGCGCGAACTCGGTGAGCCAGCGAATGTCGTCGAGGTTCGCGCGGGTGATGCACATGTTGAGGAACACGCTGTTTCAGCGCCTTGCGCTGTCGCAGGCGCGTGGCAAGCGCGCTCGGCAGACGGTCGAGGACGTCGCTGGTGCGACGCTCGCGCAGGCGCGTCGTCAGCAGCTCCATGCACTCGTTCACCACGCGATCGGCTTCGCCCTGATGGACTTCGAAGGGTCGGATCTGATAAGCCAGGTCGTTCAGCACGTCGCCGAGATTCAGCGCGTTGAACGTGGCCATCCCAAAGTCGACCGTGAACTTCAGGCCGGGCTCACCCGACGCGGCCTTGATGCCATCCGTCTGCTGGAAGAGCAGCACCCGGAAGCCGTCAAAGCCGGCGTTTTGCACCGCGAGGCGATACTCCGCTTCGTACATCCCGAAACGGCACGGCCCGCACGATCCCGCCGTGAAGAACACGTAGCGATCGATGATGTCCTGCCGCGACATGCCCTGCGCCTCGAGCTCCTGCAGAAACTGAATGAGGTGCCCCACCATGAAGTACGTCGGATTGCACTGTCCGTTGTTCCCGTACTCTTTGCCAAGCTGGAACGCTGCCACGTCCGGAACGGGCATCACCTGCACGCGGTAGCCAGCGGACTCGAACGCCGCTTTCAGCAGCGCATCGTGCTTCCATGTGAGCCCGCCGATCAGGATGGTCACGATCGCGTTCGGCGGCTGTGAACGGACGCTCGACAGGACGACGGAAGTGCCTCACGGCGTCGCGCTCGTGCGCGGTGAGGTCGAGCAGACGCTTGCGCTCGGCTTCAACGCGCCGTCGGACTTCATCTTCGATGTCTGTGCGGGATCGCAGGCTGAGACGCGGAGTACCAACAACGGCAGGATCGGAGGCGGGGACAGCCCTCATCATCGTCCTCCTTACTACGACGGGCCGATTCCGAATCGAGCAAGCGCCAAGCGGCGCGCGCCACGAGTTGGCCAGCGGATCGCGCGATGGCGAGGTGCACGCGATCTCATTGATGCAGTGCGTGCTCGATCTGAGTAGCTCCTCACGCTAAAAGAGGGTGCGACGCGATGTCAATTGTGTTTTTCGGACGAGCTTGAAAAAGATGTCGACACGGGGTCAGCCGTTGCGTGATTGCAATTCATACCGAATGCGGTACGATTCGCGCGATCGTCGATCTGTCCGTACCGCGTAAAGGACGTTTCATGGACCGAGATGCATCGTCGCTCGATCCCGTCACGGCGCAGCAGCTCGTCGCCCGGTATGTCGCGCTCCTCGAGGAGCAGACAATCGCCAACGCATTGCCGGCATCAGCGGCGACGCTTCCGGCGTCGAAGGCGGCGATCAAGGACGCTGTGCGGACGGTCCTCGGAGCGCTCGCGATGTCCCATCAACTCACCGCGGAGCTCAACTCATTCCTAGAGGATGCGTTCGTCGCGTTGGCAAACTATGTGGACCCGGAGCTGGCCGCGCTCGCCGCCGAACATCAGCGCGCCAGCACGGCGCTCGAAGGCGATCCGCGCCAGCCGCGCGAACGGCTCGAATCACCGAACTGGGCGGTGGTGGCGCGTTCGAGCCGGCTGGCGGGCGAAATCGCGCGCACGAGCGCAGAGGAAGCCTCCGCGCTCAGACGAGAGTTCCAGTCGCTCGTTGCCGCGCTCGCGTGAGCCGTGCGCTTCACAGAGGTTGCGTGGCCGGCAGGCCTGCAATCATGAGCGCTCCGCCCCACGCGCAAACCAGATTCATTCGTTACATTCACGCGGTGTGATTTAACGGCTTGGGGGGATTGATCACGCGCGGTGTTGCGGGAGATTGGCCCCTGAGGCCCGAAGGACGTCGCCACCGGCCGCCTGCGAGGGCCGGGTTGTGATCGGGAAGGAGCGCGCGATGGATCGATGTCAGGTGTGGCGGTGTCTGACGGCGTGGTGCCTCGTGCTCGCGGCGAGCGAGCGAGCCGCTGGGCAAGGCTACGGCATTTACGAGATGGGCGCCTGCGCCATGGCGCGCGCCGGAGCGGCCGTCGCCGCGCCGTGCGAGGACGGATCGGCAATCTTCTTCAACCCGGCGGCGATCGCGACGCAGCGCGACGCCAGCAGGCTTTCTGCCGGCGGGACCCTCATCGGGCCTCGCGGCGATTTTACCGGCTTCGACGGCCGTTTGATCGGGACGATGGAGGAAAACTGGTTGCCGGCGCCGGCCGCCTACTACACTACGCCGGTTGGTAATCGCCTGGGTCTGGGCATTGGGCTGTTCGTGCCCTTCGGCCTGACGACCGAGTGGCCCGTGGACTTCGCGGGCCGTTTCGTCTCGTATAAGACCGCGCTCGAGGCGCCCTACCTGCAACCGACTATTGCATACAAGATCAACGATCACGTTGCCATTGGCGGTGGGCCAGACTTTGTCTTCTCGAACCTCGAGCTGAATCAGCGCGTCGACTTGGCTACGCAGCAGCTCGCACCGGACATCACGTTCGCGCAGATTGGGGTGCGGCCGGGCACCGACTTCGCGAACTTCAAGATCAGCGGGTCGGACTTCAGCCTGGCCGGGCACGTCGGCGTCCTCGTCAAAGCCAACGAGAAGCTCTCGTTCGGCGCCCGGTATCTATCGCGCCACAAGATTAGAGGCGACGACCTGGAGCTCGAGTCCGAGCAGGTTCCCACCGGGCTGCGCACGCCCTTTCCTCTTCCCGGCGTACCGGCAGGGACACCGATAGACGCCCTCCTGGCGCCGCTATTCGCTGCAGACGGTCGACTCGCAGACCAGCGTGCCGAAACCGAGCTCACCGTGCCCGACCAGTTCGTCGCGGGCGTGGCTATCAGCCCCACCGAGCGGCTGAAGCTGCTTGTCGACTATCAGTTCACCACGTGGAGCGTGTTCGAGACGCTCGAGTTCACGGCCGAGCGCGGCCTCGAGGAGCTGATCGTGAAGAACTATCGAGACACTAGCGGCGTGCGCGTTGGCGTGGACTACGGCGTGACCGAGCGCTTTGCGCTTCGCGGCGGGTTTCTGGCCCACCAGGCTGCCGCCCCCGATGGTTCGGTGACGCCGGATCTCCCCGAAGGAGCGCGGGTGGAATACACAGCCGGCTTTGGTGCCCGTCTCAGCGAGCGTTTCGCAGTCGATGTCGCGTATCAGTACATCGATCAGGAAGAGAGAGATGGTCGCGTGCTCCTCACGGGGCCCGATACCGGCACCTACGCGTTTCATGCCAATCTCCTCGGCGCCAGCGTGATCGTCCGCTTCTGAACTGAGCGTTGCCTCTCGGCAATGTGGGGAGCCACTCGGGACGTTCGTCAAAGCCCTCATGATTGCAAGCCTCCTGGCCAAGCAACCTACCCGCAAACAGATTCAGTTGTTACATTCACGCCGCGTGATTAACGGTCTGGAGGGATTGATCACGCGCAGTGTTGCGGGAATTGGCCATGAGGCTGGAGCGTGCACGAACCGGAAGAAATGTGAGCGGTGGCCGGGTTGAACACCGCAGAATGTGCTTCGTCCGCGGCCGTGATCACGGCACTGTGCATCGCGAGACGCCGCGCCACGTCCATGTCGATCCTTGCGCCGCAAGATGTTCTCGAGAGGCCCGAGGTGAGCCTCCGGCTAGTTGGAGCGCCTCCGTCATGGCGGAGACCGTCTCCAAGGTGACAGCGTCTCATCAGCATCAGCGTGCCAATTCTTCTGGTTGCGGCTTGCGCGGAGGCAGGTTCCCCTGCGGCGCAGATCTCTGCAACAACCGAGGATTCTGGAAGGCTGCCGTGAACACAGGTCTTGAAGGGCGCCATGCCAGGCGCCGCGGTGAACGCCGCGCGCTCTTGCCATTGGACCGTGAACCCGGGCGGCTCGGCTTTTGCTGCGAGAGCTGACGTCCGGCGTCCGCCGTTCGCAGTGGTTTCACCAGGCCTGCGACCCGGACCTGGAGAAGCGATGCGGCAACGACGATGGCGACGATGCCCCGGCGTGTTCTGGACGGCGCTCCTGCTGGCGGCGAGCACGCGACCGCTCGTTGCCCAGACCGCTGCGCCCGTCAATTCGGTCTCGACGCAGGACTCGCCCGCCGTCGCGCAGCCTTCCGAGTCGGTCGTCTTCGCGCCAGGCGACCTTGGATTCCGCTTTCACGGGTACCTGCGATCGGGCTTCGGCGTGGACAGCACCGGCAAAGGCCAGCAGCCCTTCATCGCTCCGCTCGCCGGCTCGAAGTATCGTCTCGGCAACGAGGCGGAAACGTATCTCGAAACGAACTTCGCCTACGGCGTCACCTCAGAGGGTGACGACCCCGCCTACTTCGACACGCGTATGACCCTCGCGTACGTGACCCCCACGTCACAGAGCAACAGCTTCGCGACAACGTTCTCGCTGCGCGAAGCGTACGCGGTGGCGCGCGGGGTGTGGCCTGCGCAGCCGAAGGCCGCGTTCTGGGCGGGTGCGCGCTTTTACGACCGGCAGGACGTCCACATCACCGACTTCTATTACCGCGATCCGAGCGGGTTTGGCGGCGGCTTCGAGGACGTCGCGCTCGGCGAGCACGCCAGGCTCGCAGTGGCGTGGATTGGCGGCACGCAGGACCAACTAGATCCGAACGGCACCCTGCCTCCGGCCGATCTGTTCCGCTTCAACAAGAACACGTTCGACGTACGGTTCTACGGTCTGGACGTGGGCCGCGGCCGCGTGTCGGTGGCGCTCGATCTGTCGCACTTCAACGGGGACGAGGTGGTCACGAGCGATGTCACGACCATCGTCGAGGACAACCTTGGCGCGTCGGGCACGGCCATGATCGAATGGCCGTTCACCGGCGGACGATACAAGCTCGCGCTGCAGTACGGCACGGGAGCCGCCTTCGACTTCCGATCGATCCTGACGACGCCGGCTGGCCGGACGTTTGTGCCCGGCGAGCACGTGCGCTTAGACGATGTCTGGCAGTATCGAGTCGTCAGCGACCTGCTCGTGGAACAGCGTGGACCGTGGGCGCTGCAGGCACTCGCACTGTATCAGGAGCTCGAGAACGGCGCCGCATCGAACAGCCGTGTTCGGTGGGTCTCACTTGGCGCCAGACCGGTGCGCCAGCTGGGGCGGTTCTTCTCGCTGGCGACCGAGGCGGGCTGGGATCACACGGTGGAGGGCGACCTGCCTGGCGGCTCAGTCTTCAAGCTGACGGTGGCGTCACAGATCCAGCCGGCGCTGAAGTTCCTCAGCCGGCCGTCGCTGCGCGCGTTTGCGACCTGGGCGCGTTGGTCGGACAGCTTCCGCGGCAGGGTCGCCGCGGCGACGCACCTTGATGCCATACAGGGCGCCGCGTTCGGCGTGCAGCTGGAAACCTGGTGGTAGTCGAAGGGATGGCTGCGCTTATGGCTCAACTGAAGATCGTGTCACCGTTGAGCGGGCAGGTCTGGCCGCTCGAACGCGTCCCCGACCCGGTATTCGCGCAGAAGATGGTCGGAGACGGCCTTTCAATCGATCCAACCGACGCGCTGCTCGTGGCGGGCTGCGACAGCGAGGTCATCGCGCTCCATGCCGCGGGCCACGCGGTGACCTTGCGTACGCCGGAGGGCGCGGAGCTGTTGATGCACGTGGGCATCGACACGGTGAGCCTGAAGGGGGAAGGCTTCCACCCGCGCGTGAAGGTCGGCGACAGCGTGCGCATCGGCGATCCGCTGATCGCGTTCGACCTCGATTTCCTCGCGACGCACGCGAAGAGTGTGCTGACGCAGGTCGTCATTGCCAACAGCGAATGCGTGACCTCGTGGGAGCGCGCCAGCGGGTACGTGTCGGCCGGAAAGGACACACTGTTCACGGTGACCTTCGCGGCAAAGGACGTAATGGCCCCTGCAGCGGCCCCGACGACGATCACCTCTGAAGCCGTGGTGATTCCGAACCCCACGGGTCTGCACGCGCGGCCGGCTGCCGTGCTCGCGAGCCTCGCGAAGACGTTTCAGTCGGCGATCAAACTCCAGCTCGGCGACCGCCACGCGAATGCCCGCAGCGTGACCGCCATCATGGCGCTCGACGTCGCGCAGGGCGCAAAGGTCCAGGTGCTGGCGAGCGGTCCCGATGCGAGGACCGCCGTCGCGAGACTCGTTGAAGTGCTGGCGCAGGGCTGTGGCGACGAGGGTTGTCCGCCGGCGCCAGCACCGGCGACGATCACTATTTCGCCGCACGCTGCACCGGCACGACGACGTACATCGGGTGATCCCAACTTCTTGCTCGGCGTTCCGGCCTCGCCGGGCCTCGCGGTCGGCGAAGTCTTCCAGGTTCGCCGCGCGGAGATCGCGGTGACCGAGGCCGGTACGGGCGTGGATGTCGAGCGTCGCCAGCTTGATGCCGCGATTGCCACCGCCCTGGGGCAGCTCGCCGCCTTGCGCGCACAACTCCACGCGAAGGCCGATCCCGCGAAGGCCGCGATCTTTGCGGCGCATGAGGAGTTGATCACCGATCCCGACCTCCTCGAGATCGCCGAATCGGCCATCGCGAAGGGGAAGAGCGCGGCATTTGCGTGGAAGAAGGCGGTGACGACCCATGCGGACCGGCTCGCCGAGCTTCGCAATCAGCTGCTCGCTCAGCGCGCCAACGACTTGCGTGATGTCGGCCTTCGCGTGTTGTCGGTGCTGACGGGGGTGGACATGCGGCAGCCGGAGTATCCACCTAACTCCGTTCTGATTGCCGAAGATCTCACACCGTCGGACACGGCAGCGCTCGACCGCTCTCGCGTCGCGGGTTTTTGCACCACGCGCGGTGGCGCCACGTCGCACGTGGCGATCCTCGCCCGCTCGCTGGGCCTTCCCGCGCTAGCGGGCATCGAGCCAGTCGCGCTCGATGTGCGGGACGGAACCCTCGTCATTCTCGACGGCAACACAGGCACGCTGCGGCTGCACGCCTCGCCGGAAGAGGTGTCCCGCATCCGCCAGGTGCAGGAGCGCTCAGAACGCCTCCGCCAGGAGAACCTCGCACACGCGCTCGAACCGGCCGTCACCCTCGACGGCACGCGCATTGAAGTCCTCGCCAATATCGGTGGACTCAAAGATGCCACCCAAGTCGCAGCTCTCGGCGGTGAAGGCGTGGGCCTGCTGCGCTCCGAGTTCCTGTTCATGGAACGCTCCGATGCTCCGACGGAAGAGCAGCAGTTCGAGACGTACCGCGCCATCGTGCAGGCGGTTGGTCGCGAACATCCGGTGATCATCCGCACGCTGGATGTCGGAGGCGACAAGCCGCTCTCCTACCTGCCCATCCCCGAGGAAGACAACCCGTTCCTCGGCGAGCGCGGCATACGGGTCGGCCTCGATCGCCCTGAGATTCTGCGCACGCAGTTGCGGGCGATTCTGCGGGCCGGGGCGTTCGGCAAGGTCAGCGTGATGTTCCCCATGATCGCGACGCTGAACGAATTGAAGGACGTGAAGGCGATGCTGGGCGAAGAGGCCGGCAGCCTCGATGTGCCGCCCGTGCCCGCCGGCATCATGGTGGAAGTCCCTGCGACGGCGGTCATGGCCGCGCAGTTTGCCCGCGAGGCGGAGTTCTTCTCCATCGGCACGAACGACCTCACGCAGTACACTCTCGCGATGGATCGGGGCCATCCGAAGCTCGCTCCGCAGGTCGACGGTCTGAGCCCCGCGGTGCTCCGGCTCATTGCACATGCCGTCCAGGGCGCCCATCCCGAACATAGACGAGTCGGCGTGTGCGGGGGCATTGCGAGCGACCCGCGCGCGGTGCCCATCCTCCTCGGCATCGGTGTCGACGAACTCAGCGTCAGCCTGCCTGCGATTCCCGCGGTGAAGGCGCAGATTCGCGCCCTCCGCCTCGACGCCTGCCAGCAACTCGCCGCGCGTGCCCTCGCCGCGGAGTCCGCCGAAGACGTGCGCGCGCTCGTCCCCGAGCCCTACGCCGGATCAACAACATCCACGCCCTTGATATGAGCACCTTCCAGCACGCTTTTTCGCTTCTCCAGAAGATCGGCAAATGCATGATGTTGCCGGTGTCCGTGCTGCCCGTCGCCGGCATTCTGCTCGGCGTCGGGAGCGCGAACTTCTCATGGCTGCCCGAGACCGTCTCGCAGGTCATGGCGACGTCTGGCAACGCAATCTTCGGGAACCTTCCCTTGCTCTTTGCCATCGGCGTCGCGATCGGGCTCACGGACAACGACGGCGTGTCCGCGCTCGCCGGCACCGTGGGCTTTGTCGTCTTTCTCGCCGCGATGGGAACGTTCGCGAAGCTCCTCGGCATCGAGACAACGTCCCTCATGGGCATTCCGTCGATCGAGACCGGCGTCTTCGGCGGCATCCTCGTGGGACTCATTGCCGCGGCCGTGTTCAATCGCTTCTATCGGCTCCAGCTCCCGAGTTATCTCGGCTTCTTTGCCGGCAAACGGTCGGTGCCCATCATCACGGCATTTGCCGCCATCGCTCTCGGCGCCGTGCTGATCGTGATCTGGCCACCGATTGGCGGCGGGATCGATCGGTTCTCTCACTGGGCCGTACACGAGCGACCTGCGCTGGCCTTCACCATTTACGGAGTGGTCGAGCGCGCGCTGATCCCGTTCGGCCTTCACCACGTGTGGAACGTCCCGTTCTTCTTCCAAGCTGGCGATTACGCAGATCCAACCACCGGCGCGGTGGTGCACGGAGAAATCGCGCGTTTCATCGCCGGTGATCCGACGGCGGGCCACATGACCGGCGGCTACCTGTTCAAGATGTGGGGTCTTCCGGCGGCGGCGATCGCGATGTGGCGCGCCGCGAGGCCGGAACAGCGCCGGGCAGCGGGCGGCCTCATGATTTCAGCGGCGCTTACCGCATTCCTCACAGGCATCACCGAGCCCATCGAGTTTGCCTTCCTCTTCGTCGCCCCGATGCTCTACGTCGTCCATGCCGTGCTCGCCGGAATGGCGTACTTCCTGTGCGTGGCGTTGGACATCAAGCACGGTTTCACCTTCTCGCACGGGCTGATCGACTACATCGTGCTCTTCCCGAAGTCGCATGGCGCGTTGTGGCTCCTGGCGATCGGGCCGATTTGGGCGGCGATGTACTACGGCATCTTCTCCTTCGCGATCCGTCGGTTCAACCTGCCGACGCCGGGCCGCGAAGTGCTAGAGGCGGGCAAGACCGCGCGGGCGGTGTCCGCCGACCAGTTCGCGCTCCAGCTCGTTCGCGGCTTCGGCGGACGATCGAATATCGTCAGTCTCGATGCATGCATCACGCGGCTGCGCGTTACGCTCGTGGATGTGACTCAGGCCAGTCCCGAGAAGCTCAAGGCGCTCGGTGCTGTCGGCGTGGTCGTGGTCGGCGACGGGATGCAGGCGATCTTCGGCACGCGCAGCGAGAACCTGAAGACCGAGATGGAGGAGTATCTGAAGAGTGCAGGGCCCGAAGCCGACGAGATCGAGGAACCCTCGCCGGTGAAGACGCCGGTAGCCGCGGGGCTGCAGCCGCGCCTGCGCGATCCCGATGCGCCGCGGCGCGTCAGCGCCTACATCGCCGCGCTCGGCGGCAAGCCGAACATCGTCCGTGTCGATGGCTGCGCCGAGACTCGCCTGCGAGTGATCGTGCGCGACGAGGGGCAGGTGCGCGAAGCAGCGCTACGCGCGGAGGGCGTCGCCGCCCTGGTGAGAGTGAGCGCTCAGACGCTTCACCTCCTCGTGGGCCTCAACGCGGACCAGTACGCCGCCGAAATGCGTGGCCAACTCGCCGGTTCAGAGACCGGTGCAGCGGCGACGGAACTGGGCAAGAGCGTCGCCTGAAGATGTCAGCGCGTTTCCTTCAACATGTTCATGCCGCACGCGAATGCGATGGAATCGTGAACGCATTCTTTCGCCCGCTGCGCAATTTGCGCTCGGCGATGCGATTCAGCTCACCACCCGCTATGTCACATTCGAATCGAGTTGAGGAGAAACATCATGACGAGGATCGCAATTCATGGTTTTGGCCGTATCGGCCGTTCGTTGATGAAGGTGGCACTCAAGGACGGTTTGTTCGTCCCCGTATCGATCTCCGATATCAAGGACATCCAGACGCTGGCCGCGCTCTTCGAGGTCGATTCCAACTATGGGCGTTGGCCTGAGCCAGTCGCCACGAAAGGGGATTGCTTCGCCATCGGTGGTCGCGAAATCCCTTACGTCGACTCGATGAAGGCCCTGCCGGACTGGAGGGCGCTCGGCGTCGACCTGGTGATCGATTGCACCGGTCGGGCGAGCACGCGTCCCGGCGCCCAGGCCCATCTTGATGCTGGCGCCAAACGCGTGCTCGTGAGCGCGCCGAGCAAGACGCAGGACGACTGTGACGCGGTGCTGTTGCCCGGCATCAACCTCGAGACGTTCGACCCGGGGAGACACAAGATCGTCAGCATGGCGAGCTGCACGACCAACGCGCTCGCGCCCGTGGTCAAGGTGGTGATCGAGAACTTCGGCATCAAGTATGGCCTGTTCTCGACGGTCCATGCCTACACTAATACGCAGTCGCTGACCGACCAGCCGATGAAGGATCGCCGCGATTCGTGGGCGGCGGCCGAGAACATCATCCCGTCTTCGTCCGGCGCAGCGCGCGCTCTGGCCTTCATCTGGAAGGGTCTCAAGATTTCGGGCAAAGCCTATCGCGTTCCCACGCGCACCGCCAGCATCGCCGAGCTGAACCTGCTCACCGAGCGCCCGGTGACCGTCGAAGAAGTGAACGATGCGTTCCGCAAGGCGGCCGGTGTTTTACCCCTTAAAGGCGTGATGTCTGTCCTGGAAAACGAATGGGCGTCATCTCGCATCGTCGGCGATCCGCATTCGTCGATCGTCGATCTCCCGCTCACCGCGATCCAGGGTGAATTGCTATCCATGGCTGCTTGGTATGACAACGAGATGGGTTACGCAACCCGCCTCGCGGAAACGGCGGAGCGCATCGCGAAATAGGGGAACCATGGAGCTGCGAATCGCGCGCAGCGAAGGGCGCGAGGTACTGAACTCGCGCGGGAGTCCGACGCTAGCCTATAGACTAGCGGTGGAAGTGACGCTGGCTCACGGCACAAACGCACCCCCGCTCTGCTCGGGATGGCCAGAGCGGCCGCGAAAATGGGCGACCTAGCGCTGGCGCGCCAATACTATTCAGCCGCCCTCGCCGAAGGAACGTTTTCAGACGCCGAGGCCGAACCGACCTTAATTTTCCCGCACCGTGACCCGCGTGCCGTCTGACAGCGTGTCCGGCGGGTGCACGACGACGACATCACCCTCGTTGCGCCCGCTGAGAATTTCGGCCTCGAGCCCGTTGCGCTGTCCGACCTGGACCGGCTGCAATCGCGCTTTGCCGTCGTCAACGACGAAGACCGCAAAGCCGTCGCCGTGGCGGAACAGGCTGCTCGTAGGCGCCTTCAGTACGCCATCCTTTTGCCAGATCACAACGCGCACTTCGACGCGATAACCGTCGCCGAGCCTGCTCGACGCCGCAGCGGGATCGTCGAAGTCGACGATCACATTCACGCGCTGCTCCTCCACGCCAAGCGCCGAGATCTTGGTGAAGCCCGCGGGCTCGATGCGCCGCACTCGACCGGCGAGCGCGCGCTCGCCGCCCCATTGCTCGATGCGAACGGGATCGCCAGGCTTGACTCTGACCGCATCCGTTGAAAGCAGATCGGAAACAATCTCGAGCTGCTTGCGATTGGCGATTTCGAGCAGCGGTTCGCCTGCCGCCACCACCGATTCGCTCTCTCGCAGGCGCTTGAGAACGACACCGTCCACCGGCGCGCGCACGGTGATCTGATCGCCGGAGGCGCCACCAACGCCGTCGGCCATCAACTGGGCGCGGGCGGCGCGCAGCTCTTCCTCCGCCGCGCGCACCGCGAATGCTCCCGCCTTGAATTCCTCTTCTGCGACGCGCGCCTGGTTCTCACGAAGATCGCGTTCTTGCTTGGAAATGAGCTCGCCGAGATCGCGCGCGCGCCGCGCTTCGGCAACTGCCAGATCGAGCGCTGCCCGCGCGCGCTGCATCTCCGCCCGTGCGCGACCGACGGCTGCTTGCGCCGCTTGCACGCGGGCCGAGGCTTCGGCGCGCGTGCGGGGATCGAGCAGCGTAGACGCGGCCGGCGCGATCGTCGCGATCGTCGCGCCCTTGGCCACGGTGTCGCCTGGCTCGATCTCGATGCGGAGGACGCGTCCGGAGACTGGTGCCGACACCACAAAACGATCGCGCACGCGCGTCTCTCCCTCCTCGTCCACCGTGACCTCTAACAACCCGCGCTCGATCGGCGCCACATCAACGGCAACGGATGTCGGCCAGAGCGCCACGGCCAGCAGAACACCAACCACTGCAACGGCGGCCCACAGCGTGCGATTCCGGATCACGCGAATCAGCCGTTTGCTATTCACGGGTCTTCAACACTCCCACCAGGTCGAGGCGATCGAGCCTGCGGCGGACGACCAAGCCTGAAACCACAGCGGCGACGATCACCGTCAGCGACGCCAAGGCTACTGATTGCGGCGTCACGATGAATGGGAAGCGATACACCTCATTGTCGAACGCGTTCACAATCCATCTCGCCAGCCCGTATCCAATGACCGCACCCAGCGGCAACGCAGCCAGCGTCACGATGGCGAGCTCGCCGAGCAGGATGGATGAAATCTCAGCAATCGTGAAGCCAAGTACGCGGAGGCTTGCGAGCTCGCGGCTTCGCTCCGAGAGCGAGATGCGAGCAGCGTTGTAGACGACACCGAAGGCGATGATCGCGGCGAACACAATGTTCATCGTCGTCATGATGCTCATGTTCTGCGCCATCGTCTTGCGAAAGCTCTCGAGCGCCGCACGTGTAGTGGCCACGCCGGCTACGGCAGGTGTCGTCTTGAGCCGCTTGAACAGCGCGTCCTCGAGTGCGCTGTCGATTTCCAGATACGCGCCGGACAACGTGTCACCTTCACGCATCAGCCTGTGGAGCGCGTCGATGTGCATGTAAACCGACAGACCCATGTACTCGTCCACTAAATCGGCAATCACGACGTCGCGGATGGGACGCTCGCCCTCGAGCACCTCGAGGCGGATGACATCACCGGTCTTGACGCCCAGGATGTTGGCGAGCGTCTTCGAGAGCACCAAGCCGTCGAGCGGCAGCGTAACTATGCGGCCTGATCGATCGACGACGCGATTGAGATCGGGTGCCGCCGGCAAACCGACCACCGCGACTTGCCGCGAACGGTAACCCACCTGAATGCGGGCCGGCACCGATCGGGACGGCTCGGCCCGGATCACGCCAGGCAGCGACTCGATTTCATGCAGCGCTCTCGCCGACACCGGTTCCGTAAACGTGACGTTGACGTCCTGCCGCTGCGCGACCGCGAACTGCATCTCCATCAAAAGGTTCATCGCATCGATGAAGAACAACCCGACGACGAGAATCGCGACGGCGAAGGCGATGCCGACGACCGATGCAAGTGTGCGGAAAGGTTGCCGCTCGAGGTTGCGCAGGACCATCCGGCTCGCATTCGCGATCCGCCGGCGCAGCCAGGCGCGTTCAACCAGGCTGGTGCGGTATCGCGCCGGTGGTTCCGGCCGCATCGCTTCGGCCGGCGGCACACGCACGGCTCGGCGCACCGCGCCGAACGCGCCCAACGCACCAGCGACGAGGCTGACGAGAGCCGCACCCATCGCAACACCCGGCGAGAGGCGGTAGTAGAGGATCGGGAAGCGAAAATACTGGTTGTATAACGAAATCATCGCCGAGCCGAGCCAACTGCCCACCGCGATACCGAGCAGCGCGCCGAGCGACGCGATGAGGAGTGCCCACTTGACGTAGTGCCACGCCAACTCCCCGTTGCTGTAGCCAAGCGCCTTCAGCGCCGCGATCTGCGGGCGCTGAATCGCGAGCGCGCGGGTGAGCGCGACGTTTAGGAGAAACGCCGCCACGCCAAGAAAGATCACCGGGATGATGAAGCCGAAATTTTGAAGTTGGCGCAGCTCGTTGTCGAGCGTCCAGTGCGAAATCTGCAGCGCACGAGGAATCGCACCGAGACCGCCGTACGGCGCAAGCAGCCGGTCGAGGCCGGCAATGGCCTCGGTCGGGGAGGCGCCGGGCGCCAGCGCGAGAGCGACGTCATCGAAACCGCCTTCCATGTCGAAGGCAGCACCGAGAGCGCGCTCGTCCATCCAGAAGATCCCGAAACGGCGATCATCCGGAATGAGTTCGCCAGGCCGGATGCTGTAGACGTATTCCGGCGAAAGCCCCACGCCGACAATCTGCAGGTAGCGCCGGCGTCCGTTAATCACGGCCGCGATCCGATCGCCGGGCACGAAACCGTGCGCCAGCACGAACGCTTCGCTCGCGAGCACTTCGTCCGGCCGTGCCGGATCGATCCACCGGCCGTGGCGCAGGAACACATCATTCAAGCGTGGCCGCATGCCGCCGCGTGGCAGCGAGACGAGACGGCCCGACGCCGGTTCGGTCATGTCAGGAATGTCGAGCACGACGTCGGCGACGACGCGTGTCTCGACCGCCTCGACGCCAGGGAGCGCGGCGATGCGGTCCTCCAGCCGTCGCGGCGCACGCTTCACGGAGGCGAACACGTCGGCGAAGCGCTGCCGCTCGTAGTAAGTCACCTGCGTGCGCCGGAGCGAATCGAAATTCGATAGGTACATGACGAACATCGCAACGCCCGACCCGATGACCAGCGCGATCGCCACCGCCTGGCCTTTCATCTCCCACAAATCGCGCAGGAGTTTGCGATTGAGCGCCGTAACTGTCATGCCCGCGTCACCATTGGAGCTCGTCCGGCCGCACCTTGTGAGTGTTGGTGTCGATGGACACGATATGACCATCGGCAAGGCGAACGACGCGATCGGACATCGCCGCGATGGCGGCGTTGTGAGTAATCAGCGCGGTGCAGGTGCCCAGCTCGCGGTTCACGCGCGCGATCGCTTCGAGCACGACTATGCCGGTGGAAATATCCAGCGCGCCGGTCGGTTCGTCGCAGAGCAGCACCTCTGGCCGCTTTGCGATCGCACGTGCAATGGCCACGCGTTGCTGTTCACCGCCGGAGAGCTGTGCGGGGAAATGATCCAGACGTTCGGCGAGTCCGACAAGACCGAGCGCCTCTTCCGGACGAAGCGGATGCTCGACGATCTCGGTGACCAGGGCAACGTTCTCGCGGGCGGTTAGACTGGGAATCAGGTTGTAGAACTGGAACACGAATCCGACATGATGGCGGCGATACTCCGTGAGCTGATGCTCCTCGGCAGCCGTCAGATCGCGGCCGCGGTACACCACCTGTCCGGCGGTCGGCGTGTCGAGGCCGCCGATGATATTCAGTAATGTCGACTTGCCGCTGCCGGACGGCCCCAGCAGAACGACGAGCTCTGATTCATTGAGATCGAGATCGACGCCGCGCAGAGCCTGAACGTCGACTTCGCCCATGTGATAGGTCTTCGTGACGCCGCGGATGGAAAAGACGGGTGCGGCGGTGGCTGTGGATGCCGAGGGCTCGCGCATGCCACGTCCGATCGTACCTGATCGGTGCTGCCGGATGATGAACCACGACGCCTGCGACGGATTGGAAAGGTCTCCATCACTCGTGACGGCCTTCGTGGGCTTGATCCGGTTTGGTGGACTCTTCCGAGAGCTCCGGGTCTAGACGCAGCGCGCGAGAGAAATCAGGCTACGACGCAGTGCTAGTTCGGACAGCTGAACTGGTGGTCGAGGTACCTCTCAACGCGATCGTCAGCGATCGCATCCAGCAGACTCGCGACGGCGGCCAGGTGCTTTTGCCGAAGCGCCGCCAGCTCGTTCACCAGTTCAGAAGTCCCTCCGATATTCGCGAGATACTGATCTCCGTCTGGAAACGCCAGCCAGTCATTGCCGGGAAAGGCGATGCCGGCTCTTGCCGTGGTGGGAGCCCCGTTGTTCTTGAGTGGGAAGTACGTTGCCCGGGGATTGTCATCCGCCGCGGTCGAGAGACCGGAGATAAAGCGCTTCTTGCTGACGGCCGGCTGAAGAAACAGCATGGAGTTGTTCGTCGACGAGCTGCCGAAATCGATCTGCGTGAAGCCGGCGAATAGGCCGCTCCACAGGGCCGCGTCGATCGTCCCCAGATGGTCGAAGAACTCGCGGGCTTCATCGCCGGTCAGCGTCCCCAGGAATGTCACGACCGCATAGTCGAGGACAAACGCATAGGCCTTCGCGTTATCGGGGCTGAAATGCGCGGTGCCGCCCTGATTCAGCACGTAACCAAGGGCGTTGCCGAGCACGTTGACATCGGCCGCGCTCGCCGAGCCTGCGCCCGTATCCTGAACGGTGAACACAAAGGAGGGGTTGGTCGCACCCTCGAATCCTCCCGCCGCGACAACAAAACGCGTGTTGGCCGGCGTGACCGACGTGATGGCTCCATGCGCGGACAGCGCGTCGATAACGCTGTCGACGGCGAGACACTCAGAGAGTAGCCGCTGGCTCCATCGTTCGAGGTTGCCATAGCCGATGCTGCGGAGGCTTGCGAGGTTCTCCTCACCGACCACGTCCCGATTCGGAATCGGCTCCACTGACATGTAGGTAGTGGCCGAAACGGTGTGAACGGCAAGAAACATGGCGACAGCGACGACCAGGCCGACCATTCGGTTCGTCGTGCAACGGTCTTCTACAGGTGACGCCAGCATCGAGATGCTCCTTGTGAAGCGCGAAGGATACACCGAATCGCCGCCTGCACGCTCGCGCAGCTCGCGGGCCGGGCCCGTCCGCAACGCTGCGCCGAATGGCAGGTCCACGTCGACGTGCCGCGCCGCATGGGATGGCTGCCGCTGCCGCAATACGAACCACTCAGGAGCGGCGCTCAACGACAGCGGCTCACTTCGTCAACCGGTACGCGACCACTGCCCCAACGACCGCGCCGACGGGTGCGCCGATCATCACGCCACGCAACCCACTGACGTCATCTTGCGGCTTGGACGTTGCGATCCAGCCGATGGCGCAGCCCGCCATCCAGCCACCGCACACGCCCGCAACAACGGCATTGATCCGATCGCTCCTCGAAAAACGAGAGACGCGCGCAGGTTGCCGCTGATGCAAGACGAGTGGCGCCGAATTGCGGACGCTCGCGCGAGTGACTGCCTCGCGAGTGTCGTGGCGGTGGGGACGGTTTGCGTGGACGACGGACTTGGCGCCGGAGCTACCCCGGCGGCGGAAAGCCAGATCGCGATTCCGAGAATGAGTGTGTCCACGGGCTCTCCCCCTATTACTTCTTCAACCGCCATCACCGCGCCGGCAACCGCGCTGCGGGCCATCGCCAACGGTTGGGGAGGAGCACATCCCGTGAACGGTGTGCCGGTGTTTTGTGCTCACACACACGCCACCGAAGCCCGAGACGGTGCCTCTAAGGGGCCATCGAACAATGAACCTCAACGCTGACAACGAGCAGGGGATTCTTCGGGGGCACAGGTCGAGACCGCCCGGCGCCGGCCGTTGCACCGCGACGCAGCGGACGCCCCATCATGTGTGGACGCCGCGAGCCGGCAGGATCATCGGTCGCGCCGCTTTCTCGCTCGAAGCGTCGCGCCAGCCGCTCGGCAGGTCGCCGCAATCGGCGCGGAAGTGCTGCCAGAAGTTACGGCGAACAGACGCGAGTAACTCCTTGCGTGACTTCGACCGGACGACGTGGCCGGGATGCAGCTTGCCAAGGCGCACGATCGCGCGCTCGGGCAGCGCGCTCGTAAACATCAACAGGGGCCAGGTGAATTGCGGGCCATTGGTCCGCCGCAGCCGCAGCGCCCAGAGCGCGATTGCGCCGATTCGCCAAGCCCACGGAGCCCACCAGCTGTGCTGCCCGGGCCGCAGGTTGTGCTTCCAGCACTTCATGATGAGCTGCCACTGGAGACGCGAGAGCCGCCGCGTCTCGGTCACGCCGCGCTGATGCGCCATGCGCGTGTGGTGGAGCGGAGTGAAGATTGAAGGCACCAGAAATGCGAACAGCCCGCGACGCTCCATCTCGTAGACGAGGTCGAGCGTGGCTTTGACGTCCTCGTCGGTCTCGCCTGGATTGCCGACCATCAGCGTCATCATGGGGAACCAGTTGGACTCGTTCAGCACGCGCAGTCCTTCGAGGACGACGCTCGGCCAGTCCTCAATCGAGAACGGCACGCCCTTTCCGCCCATCACCTGCCGCGCCATCCGCACCGATCCGGTTTCGAGGCCAATCAGCGGGACAAGCGCCTTCTTCTGCGGGTGCGTGCTGAGCGTCGGCAGATGGATCGGGCTCTTGTCGAGCAAGGTACGGGAGAGCTCACGGATCAGAATCGGATCGACGACGGCGGGTGCGATCGTGCAGTGGCTGAGCACCACCTGCTCCACGCCGGGCGTGCATGCGACCTCGCGATAGAGATCGACGAGCGCCTCGCGGTTCGGAAAGAAGAACGGCGTCTGAGTGTGGACCTGACCCCAGATGAACATGTCCTCGGTGGCGAGCGAGACCTGGCGGTTGCCGTTCCGAACGTTCGCTCGTACCGCCGCGAGAATGCGCTCCTTCGGCAGATCGATCTGCGGGTTCAGATCCGGCGCGCAGAAGTGACAGCGGCGACCGCAACCGGTGGTCATCTCGATCACGCCAAACGTCGTCCGGCGCTCGGAGAACAGGATCGACCCGCGATCCACGGGGTGCGACACGCGCGCATCCTTCGGCAGCGGCTCGCCGCGGACGGCGCGACGAAACAGCTCGACGGCGTCCTCGGACTCGCTTCGGCCGTCGACGACGCAGTCGATGCCGAGCGCGTCGTGGCTGCGCGTCTGCGTGATCTGCCATCCACCGGAACCCCCGACGATGACCGTGAATCGATCGCGGTACGGGCTGCGCTTTACGCGATCGAACATCGCGCGCGCGTAGTGCGAGTTGATCGGTTGACGCGAGGAGCCGAACATCGACGTGTACACGCCGGCGGCGAACGTCACGCCGAGCGGGTTGTGCGTCGAGATGGCGACCACTCGCGTCCTCGGTCCCACAAAACGATCGAGGTCATCGGGATAGCACGCGACGATGTCGTCGGGCGGGAAGGCGCGGCGAAGCGACTCCTCGAGCGCCCGAACGCCGGCCGGCATGGTCTTGGCCGAGCCGTCAGGATCATGCTCGACTTCGCGCCAGCGCGGGTACTTGCGGTCCAGCACCCACTCCATCCAGATCGGCAGCGACGCCAGCGCCATCTGGATGAAGTACCCCGCGTGGTCGATGGCCTCGCTGAGCGGCGCCGTAATCACGATCAGTTTGCCGCCGGCGCTCGTCGCGGCGTTGTCGGTCGTATGCATGCGCCCTGCGCCTTGGTTCGGTCCCATCATGCCTCAGACCTCCGCCAGCAGACGCCCGCCGCCGCGCCGCGCCCGGCCGACGAGCGAGCCCGTCGCGATCGATCCTTCGATGATGTGCGACACGCGGAGCGGACCGATCAACCGCTTCTCGCCGATCGATTGCAGCCCGGCGGTCACCGCGCAGCCGCACTCACGACAATCCGGCGCTCCGCCGAAGAAGGATGCCTCAATCCGCGTTCGCAGATCGGCCGAGTAGTTTACCGACATCCTCGAAAACACGCACGCGCCTGGGCTGGCGGGCGTATTGGCTCATCCCGACGACGAGATTTTTCACGGCGGCGTGCTCGCGCCCTGAGCGATCGCGGCGTGCGCGAGCCTGCGGCGTATTGCTCGACGAAAACGATCTAACCCCTCAATTCACTTGAGCGGGACCATGTAATTCGCAAAGGCCCATTCCGCGACCTTCGGGCACGCCGACCGACTGGCGTTTGAATCGAATTGAAAGTGGATGCCGCCATAGACGCGGCTGCGGGCCTGCTGCACGGCTAGGTCGTCAAAGCCGGTGAAACTCCAGGTCACGTCAGCAAAGCCTCCGGTGCGGGGGAAAGTCACCGAGAAGGGAAGGTCGTCCCGGCCAAATCCAAGCTGGAGCGCTCGCGCACCCACAGCCCCGATGCACGACGCGTTGCCGGCGTACGACGGATACGGCGGCGTGACCAGCAGCGGTGTCCACGTTGCATCGGGGTCGGTGTCGGGATTGAGATCTTCCGCCGCTCGCCGAATCGCGGTGACGGGCCGCCACAGTCCGTAGGTGAACTTGCTCGTGAACGACGTCTGCAGACCGTCGTGAAGGCCAACGTTGAGGAGCGCGAACAACCGCGCGGTCTCGATCAGCGAGAGGCCCTGGCTTTGCGCGAGAGTGCCCGCCACGATGTTCCATACATGCTGGAAGCCGATCACAGTATTCACACCGCCGAATACTTCTGTCTTCAGCGTCTGTTCAGGCGTGCGATCCCCGGTCGCCTCGGACAACACGGACCCCACCCGCTTGGTCTCGTTGAAGTCTGTGGCGTACTGTGGGCTGATCAGCGTTGGCGGCGGAGCGGGAAGAAACTGGGTGCTGGTCACAAGCGCGAATGGCACCACACGCGGATAGAACGTAAATGTCGCCAAGCTGTTCGCGGGCGGCGTAGGCTGCCAAAGACCAGGAAACGGAGGCAGGACGTACGTTGGATCTTGAGTGATCACGGCTGGCCATCCATCGTTTTCGCGCCATTCGAGAATCGCGGCGGCAGCCAGTTGCCCGATCCTGACGCCCTGCTTGGCGAGCCCGGGCGGTATGCCATTCAGTTGCGCGGCGAGCGCCGCATCATACGTCGTCTGCTGCGCAGGAAAGAGCGTACTCAGTACATCGTGGCCGGCCTGCGCGGCGGCGGCCTCAGCCGATGCGCCCGTCGACGCGTGAACATCTAGGCGGTAAGGCGTGTACACGCGCTCGATCGAGTTGATGGCATCGAACATGGCGATATGCAGAATCGCCAGCGTGCGTGGAATGGCTGACGCCCCCGGCCCGTATTGCACCTGCGCGAGCTGATTCCATTGGATGACGACGTTCGGCGTTTGCGCGTAGATGCGCCCCGGAGTGGCGTGCAAGCCGATGATTACCAGGATCCCCACAGCTGTGACCTTCGCTGTCATCTTCATGATGGCCTCCTGAATCTCGCCAGCCTTCTGCGGCGATCATGCAATCGCGCAGGGTTCGTCTTACGGCGTGAAGCAGCGGTAGACGATCTCGGGGCTAACGCCCGACGATAGGACGATAGCCGGGATTAGCGGCCTGTCCGTGGACGCCGGCTGGTAGCAACATAACGTCCTTCTCGGACACCCGCTCGCCCCCGTCTGCTGCAGGACAGACACCCGCTCGCCTTCTCTGCGACAGCGCCGATTAGCGCCGCACGGCGCTCATTATGGCCGAGCACAGACTGGAGTCAAGGCCGGCCTGCGGCAACACGACTAGGCCGAAAACACTTGCGTCGCGTTGTGTGTCATTAAACCCGACTCCTTTCTATCAGCGTGAATCACCACATGAGCACGGTGCAAATTCGAACAATGCCACTTTCGGCCCGAATCTTGAGGTCGGCTCAATGCGACGATCATCAACTCCAGTGAATTGAGGGAGTAGACCGAGAACGCGAGATACTTTCATCGCGTTTCCAGCCGTGCGACTCGGGAACTTGCGGACTACTTTCTCTCGTGTGTGATCGCGCACACGTTCGACGTGCTTTTCGCTGACGGTCGCTCTACGCCGAGATGAGTTGGCCGCTCTACGAAGTTATCCCAAAGGCAAATCGATCGGCGGGTATCACTTGGATCGGGTCTGTCGTGCGACAACGTTCCATGCAACGAAAGGAACCGTACGCAGATGGTCGCGAGCGTTTGCGTCTTGCCCAGTGTCGACCGCTAGCGTCCCACGACCGAACACGTTGAGCGGAGGACAGCTTACTTCGGTCAAATATGTTGGACAATTGCGCGATCACGACATCCCACGAGTGGCATAAGATTTGACCTCCGGGGCCGCATGTTCATTCGAACGATTTGGAGCGCCACGACGGAATTCGCCCGCGACATACGTTTCGCGGTCCGTTCACTGTTGCGCGCCAAGGGCCTGGCGGCGACCGTCATCGTCACGCTCGGTCTCGGCATCGGCGCGAACGCGGCGATTTTCAGCGTCGTCCGCGGCGTCCTGCTGCGTCCGCTGGTCAATCGCGACGAAGACCGGCTGATCTACATCCGCCAGACCGCGCCCGGCGTCGGCATCGAGAACTACACGTTCTCGATGCCCGAAATCGGAGACTTCAAGCAGCGCGCGACTACGATCGCCGCCTTCGGTGACTTCTCGACGGTCGACCTCGCGCTGATCGCGTTCGGTGGTGAGCCGCGCATGGTCAAGGCCGGCGTCGTCAACGGGTCGTTCTTCGATGTGATGGGTCTGCGTCCCGTGATCGGCCGGCTTTTGACGCTGCAGGACGACGGCCCCAATGCCGCGGGCGCAGCGGTGCTCACGCACCGGTTCTGGAAGACGGCCTTCAACAGCGACCCGACCGTCGTCGGAAGAGACGTGCGTCTCGGCGTAGGGACCGCCACGATCGTCGGTGTGCTCGAACCGTCGATACCGTATCCAACCGAGACGGAGATCATGGCGAACATGGTGACCAGCCCACATCATCTTGGGGCGACGATGGTCACCAGACGCACCCATCGCATGACGGACTTGTTCGGCCGTCTGAAGCCTGGCGTGTCGTTCGACGCCGCGCGCGCGGAGTTGAGTGCGCTGCACACCGCGATGGTCAACGAGCATCCTGAAGCGTCTTCGAAGCGGGCGAACGTACAAGTCCGCGTGGCGAAGCTTCGCGATCAGATCGCGGCGCCGGCCCGAACGATTCTGCTCGTGCTTCTGAGCGTGGCGGCGATCGTCTTCGTCATCGCCTGCTCGAACGTCGCGAATCTGATTCTGGCGCGGTCCGTGCGGCGCGAAGGCGAACTGGCACTGCGTGCCGCGCTCGGCGCCAGCGACGGCGCGTTGAGGCGCACACTCCTGGCCGAGAGCCTGGTGCTGTGCGCCGCCGGCGCGGCGGCCGGCCTGTACCTCGCGGACCCCCTCGCCACACTAATCGCTCGCTATGCCGCGCGATTCTCGGTTCGCGCGCTGGACGTCACGGTCGACTCGAGCGTGGCCTGGGTCGGCGCCGCCCTCGCCATTGCGGCGGCCGTGCTCCTCACGTTCGTGCCGCGCCTGCCGTCGTCGCACGCGTCGGCGGGTCTCGGCCTCGGCAGCAGCAGCCTCCGGCTCACGCCCGGTACGAACCGCCGCCTCCGCGTCTTCGCGACGACGCAGATCGCGTTTTCGTTCGTGCTGCTCGCCGGCGCCGCAATGTTGGTGAGCACGCTCGTGACGCTGCAGGCGAAACGCACCGGCTTCGACGTGCGAAGTGTGCTCGCCTTTGACACCCCTGCGGCGGCGACTGGTGTCGCCGATCCGAAGGTGCTGACGTTCTACGATGAGTCCATACGGCGAATCGGCCAGGTTCCCGGCGTCGATGCCGTCGCTGCCGGCAGCTTCGTCCCTTGGCGGGATGCCGGCGAGACCGGCCCGCGCATCAATGTCCGCTTCACCGCTGAAGGGTACACGCCCGCGGATGGCGAGGAGCCGCCGCTTGCGCGGCTCCGGGTCGTGTCACCTGGCTTTTTCTCGGTGCTCGGCCTGCGGCTCGTCGCCGGCCGCGAGTTCACCGACGCGGATCGCCGCGAAAGCGAGTTGGTGGCGATTGTCAGCGAAAGCGTCGCGCAGCGGTTTTTCTCCAACGGCGACGCGTTGAACCGGCACCTGTTACCGGATTTGGCGTCCCGACCAGTCGGTCGGCGCATCGTGGGCGTCGTGGCCGACGTGGACGATGAGAAGATATCCGGTCAGACAGCGTTGACGGCCTATCTGCCGGTTCAGCAGATGGGCTTCGCCGGGCGCCTCTTCGTGCGCGCGGCCGGCGATCCACACACGTTGGTGCCAGCGATCACGCGCACGATCCGCGAGATCGCCGCGGACCAACCCGTCGAGCGTCCGGCCATACTCGAGGAGGTGCGCTCCGAACTTCTCTCGCCGGACCGAGTCAACGCGCTCGTGTTCTCTGGATTCGCCGGCATCGCCTTGCTAATCGCCGTTGTCGGCATCTCCGGCGTGCTGGCGTTCTCCGTTAGCGCGCGCACACGCGAGTTCGGCATGCGGCTGGCGGTGGGCTGTTCGCCTCGGGCCCTACTCACACACGTGTTGTCGCAAGGAACGAGAATCGCGGTCATCGGAATCGGCGCCGGTGCAGCCGGTGGGTTCGTCCTGTCGCGCGTGGCGACGAAACTGTTCGCGTCCGTGCAGCTGCCGGGTCCGCTGGCCGTGGCTGCATCCGCCGCCGTGTTGTTTGCCGCGGCGGTGGTCGCGTCATGGTTGCCAGCCGTGCGTGCGTCGCGGCTCGACGTCATCGAGGCTCTGCGTTCCGAGTAACTTCGCCTGCTGCGTTCGGGCACTGCATTTCCTCTCGTGCGGACGGTGCGAGAGGAGCATCGCGTGCGCGATTGCGTCTGCTATGAGGCCTCGCTCTTCCTGGGACGAGCGGCGACTTCGGGCGCAGGCGTCCGGTGACTCGAAAGAAGTAGCACGACGACAGCGACTAACGTCCGGTCGCAGCCATGTCACATTCCGGCTACGTTAGTGCTTCAGTGGATCAACTGGATTCGTCAGTGGGTCATCGCGTACAGCAGAATGTCGATCCCGACTGCGTAGGCGTCCGGCGAGAACTTAAAAAAGTATTCCTTGTCTTCACCTTCGCGCTCCCACGGGTCGGGGATATCAGAGTTGTGAATCATGACCACCATGAGGCGACCATGCGCGTCTGCGATCCCGCGCGCGTCGGGCGGAGCCCCGTCGTCGTTCCAGCGCTCCACCGTACTGCCGCCGGTTCGACGCCATGTCTGAATCGACGCGATCTGCGGTAAGCGCGACACATTGAACATTGTGTGCCACAGCGGATGGTCGGGCGGCGTGAGGTCGACGATGGGATACCGGTCGCGCGGCAACACCCGACCGATCTCCTCGTCGAACTGCTCTTTGGAAGCCGTGCCGTGGTAGTCCGAAACGAACAGAAAGCCGCCCTTGAGAAGATATTCACGCAGCCTCTGTACCTCGCTGTCACTGAAACGCGCCGTCCCCGCATCTTCCATAAGTGTGAACGGGCATTGAAACAGCGCATCGTCGGTCAACCTGACGACGACGCCGTCGGGGACTTCTCCTTCGCCATCGTGCGTCAGCGTCACGCGCACCTTGGTCAGTTCCGCGAGCCGGACGCTGAAGTTGATGTCGGCGCCGGGGTAGTCGGTGCTCCAGCCCTGCTTTTCGCGGCGGTCGCTCGTGAACATTACGCGGCAGAAGTGGAAGTTGCCATCGAAGGTCGTAGCAGTGGGAAATTTCGGGGGCGTAGAGCCGTAGAAACCTGCCCAGATTCGCTGGGCGTGAACCGCGGTGACGGCAGCGGCAAGTACGCCGATGATGGCTGCGAGTGTCCCGGCGAGCCGCCTGCCGCGCCTGTTCATGAAACCCTCTCGTCCGCGATCACGATCGTAGTCGATCAGCGCGCCCTAGGGGAAAGACGTGATAAGGCCGGCACACCTTCTGTTCGCGTCTCGCAATGAACGGCGGACGCGTTCGCGATGCGGCGAATCGGAGGTTTCGTCAATCCGGACTGTTTTCGCCGCGGCACCTGACGCGCGCCGGACCTTCGTCTGATGGGCTTGAGCTCGAGGGAGGGGATCAACTTTTGCCCGCAATCACGAAGCGAAGGGTACTGGACCGGATGGTCGCGAGTTGGAACCCGCTCCGTTCATGGCTGGGCCTACTCGATGGCCGGCGACGCGCTGATTCGATAGCGCGACGAGTCGACATCATTCCGGACGTTCGAACAGGACGAGATCGCTTAAGGCCTCCTGTCTGCCGAAAATGAGCGACGAGCCATCACTGCTCCAGGTGATGCCTCGTGGCCGCACCTCCCCCGGAAGCTCGATCAGCTTCCGAAAGGGTTGCGAGCTGTCAGGTTCAACGATCCAAATCGAAGCGTTAGCACTCCCCGGAACGCCAACCGCCGCCAGGCGCTTGCCGTCTGGCGCCCACGCCAGGAACCCGTTCGGCAGCGCGGGTCCGTCAGGAAGAGTCGAGTACACCGGTTGCCGACGGCTATTTACGAACTTCAAATACGTCCGACCGGGTCCGCGCGGCTCGAGATACGCGATTACGTCGCCGCGAGGTGACCAAGATGGTGAGTGCGCGCCATTCGGTGTCGGCAGTTTGTGGACCGCTCCATCATTCACGGTGACAATCGAAAGTTCCGGCGCATCGGCGGCGGGAACGGCGTACGCGATCTGCTGGCCATCCGGAGACCACGTCAGCGTGTCAAGAACCGGCGTGCTTGCAAGCCGTCGTGGAGTTCCACCATCGCTCTTCACAATCCAGATGCCATGTTCGCCGCCGCGATCAGAGACGAAGGCCACCTCGCGTACGTTAGGCGAAAACGACGGACGCTCCTCAATGGCGGTGTCCGAAGTAAGCGGGCGAAGGTTCGAACCGTCGGCGTCGGCCGTCCAAAGATTCCGATTGCCAAAGCGCGACGAACTGAACACCATCCGGCCACTTCCAGGCGATACACAGGGCTCCAGGTCGCCGCCAAATCCGTCGGTGATGTGGCGCAACTGCGTGTTTCCGTCGAACGTGAGCGGGACCGATACGAGCGCGCGACGGTACTCGATGAGCGTGCTCACGAGTCTTCGACCATCGGCAGACATGCGCGGTTCCGCGTACTCGCCAACCCCTGTCGTGATGCGGCGCGGCTCGTTGTTATTGGATGGACGCCACCAGAGATCCAGATCCACGCCATTGGGATTCGCCGCGTAGAACAAACCTCCGTCCGCGGTGGGAAGCGGGAAAAGAGCCCGGCGGGTCGTGCGGACGACGATCTGCGGTTCACCGCCGCTCGCAGGCACACGAAAGATTTCCGACGGCTCCCCGTTCCAGGTTGCGATGGTTTGGAAGAAGTACACGAACTTGCCGTCGGACGACCATGCGGGCCAATGCGTGTGCCACCCACCTCGCGCGGACACGAGCTCTCGAGAACTGCCGCCGTTGGCATCTGCAACGACGATGGCATCACCGCGGGTTTCGCCAGGACGGACATAGACAATCCGCGTTCCGTCAGGCGACCATCGCAGCGCGCCAGCAGTTTCGACGAACTTGCGCGGCGTTCCACCGAGTGGTGCGGGTATGAGCCATGTGTCAAACGTCGGTGCGGTGGTACCTCTCTCTTTGGCGTGGACTGCGATGCTGGTTCCATCGGGCGAAATCTCCAAGCCTCCGATTGCCGAGCGCACCTGAATTTCCAGGTCCGTTGCTGCGGTGAGATTCGCGGCCTCGCCACCTGCGATGAACTTGACCCAGACGTCTGTGGCTCCACGCGCGTCGGAAAGATAGGCAACCCACTTACCGTCCGGCGAAATCGCGGGACCGAATTCGTGAGCGGGCGTTGTCGTGAGGCGCAGCACCCGCGAGAACGATGGTTGAATCTCCTGACCGGGCGCCGCGCGAATCAGCCAGACGGCTACGCTGCCGATGCCGATGCCGACGATAAGCACGGCGACCCACGATTGCGCGCTCCAAACGGTGCGGTCCCGGCTCGCTGTCGTGGGAGTCCAACCGACGTCGTCGAGGTCGGCATGTGCGTCGCCGATGTCGCGCAGGCGCCGTTTCGGATCCTTGACGAGGCACCGTTGCAATAATCGGCGGACGGCCGGCGGCGTCGTTGCCGGCAGTTTCGAGAAGTCCGGTTCCCGTTCGAGAGTTGCCGCGATCGTGTCGGAAATCGTTTCGCCCACGAACGCAGCGTGCCCCGTCAGCATCTCGTACAGCACGCAGCCGAACGCCCAGATATCGGTCCGCTTATCGACCGCATGGCCGCGCGCCTGCTCCGGGCTCATGTATCTTGCCGTGCCGAGGACGATCCCGTCGTGCGTTTCACCCGTGGTCGACGTCTTCCGAAAATCATGGTCGTCAGCATCGGCGGGCGTGGCTTTCGCCAACCCGAAGTCGAGCACCTTCACCGTCCCGTCAGGCTTTGTCTTGATGTTGCCTGGTTTGAGATCTCGATGAACGATTCCTCTTTCGTGTGCGGCCTCGAGCGCGTCGGCAATCTGATGGGCAATGATCAGAGCCTCCGCGACGGGTAGAGGCCCGCGCTGCAGCCGATCGGCGAGCGTCGGGCCCTCGATCAATTCGAGAACGAGCGCCTGCACGCCCTCGAAATCCTCGATCCCGTAAATCGCCCCGATGTGCGGATGATTCAGCGCGGCGAGCAGCCGCGCCTCGCGTTCGAAGCGCGCCCGCCGTTCAGGGGCGGTCGAAAAGACGCGCGGGAGAACTTTGATGGCCACATCGCGCCGGAGTCTGGTGTCTCGAGCACGGTAAACGGCACCCATGCCGCCGATACCGAGGACTTCCAGGAGCTCGTACGCACCGAGCCGGCGTCCTGTCAGAATCGACTCACTCGGGTCGCCCAGCAGCGGAGCGGCCATGGCCACGGCGGGCTCTCCCAGAAAGTTCTCGTCCGACACCGGCTGCGCGAGCAGCGACGCTACCTCTTGTCGCACCGCCTCGTCGTTCCCGCAGGCCTCGCGTACAAACGCCTCTCGACTTTGAGGATCGCGCGCAAGCGCATCATGGTAAATGCGCGAAATCTTCTGCCATCGCTCAGGCGTGATCCGCCTCGGCATCTTTCAGCTCCCGCCGGAGCCACGCTCGGGACAGCTTCCAGTCGCGCATGACCGTCTCAGGCGAGACCATCAACACCGCTGCGGTTTCTGTCACCGTGAGCCCGCCGAAAAATCGGAGCTCGACCACCTTGCTCTTCCGCTCGTCCACCTTCGCAAGCGCGTCCAGCGCATCGTCGAGGGCCACGAGGTCCTGGCCTTTCTCGGACGTGAGGAGCGCGTCGGTCAGCGAGAGTTGGACTGCCCCGCCGCCTCTTTTCTGATACCGGCGGGCTCTCGCGAGGTCCACCAGGATTCGGCGCATCAGCCGGGCCGCCATCGCGAGAAAGTGTGCCCGATTCTGCCAGTTCATGTGCCGGACATCCACCAACCGGAGATAAGCCTCGTTCACGAGCGCAGTGGCTTCGAGGGTGTGATGCGCCCGCTCACCGCGCATACAGCGTCGGGCGATGCGTTGAAGCTCCTGATGGACAAGAGGCGTCAGCCGGGCAAGGGCTGTCTCATCGCCCGCTCGCCACGCCAGAAGGAGCTCGGTCACGCTGCCTGGAGACGCCGGAATGGCGACATTCTATCGAATTGCGCGGCTCATGCCAGTTTTCGATCGCGCTTCCCGCCTCTGGAAACGGGAGGTTGTATGACCGACATCCAACTCGCGTCGACTCGGATGCCCATCCTAGCGTGCTGTGTCTTGATGGCCGCGCTGCTGCCCGCGGCGCCGCTGACGGGACAAGCTGAATTGAACGCACACGACGGAAATGTCATCACCGACTGGAACGCCATCGCGCAGAACGCGATCGTCACGGTCGCCGCGCAGCCGATTCAGCGATCACAACTCTGGATGACGCTCGTGCACGTGGCGATGTACGACGCCGTCATGTCCATTACGGGCGAGTACGAACAGTTCAAGGTAGCACCGGCCCACCTGCGACCAGCGTCTCGCGAGGCTGCCGCGATTGCCGCAGCCCACGGCGTGCTCGTCAGCCTTCTGCCGAGTCAGCAGGCGACGCTCGATGCCGCGCGCGAGCTTTCACTCGCTGCTATCCGGAACCGGAACGGCGCCAGGAAGATCAATGGAATCGCGATCGGGGAGGAAGTCGCGTCGCGGCTTCTCGAGATCCATGACGGCGTCATCCCGACGGTCACCTATACGCCCGGCACGGGGCCCGGCGTCTGGCAACCGACTCCGCCGGCCCTCGCGCCTGCGCTGCTTCCCGGGTTTGCACAGGTCACGCCCTTCGCGCTCGCCAGTGCATCGCAGTTTCGGCCTGGTCCGCCGCCCGCCTTGTCGAGCAGCCTGTGGGCAAGGGACTACAACGAGGTGAAAGCGTTCGGCGCGAACACGGACACCCTGGCGACACGAGTTCTTCGGACGCCCGAGCAGACCGAGATCGCGTTGTTCTACACCGAGCACGCGGTCGCTCAGTACAGCCGTGCGTTCCGGCGGTATGCGATCGAGAACAATCTCGACCTTCAGCAGACCGCTCGTTTCTTTGCGATGGCGAACACCGCGATACTCGACTCGCAGATCGCGTGCTGGGACGCGAAGTTCTACTACAACTTCTGGCGACCGGTGACGGCGATCCGCGCCGGGGACACCGATGGGAATCCTGACACGGCACCGGATGCTGACTGGATCGGGCTTGCCACCACTCCAGCACACCCCGAGTATCCGGCGGCTCACGGTTGCTGGACGAGTGCGACCGCCACGATTCTCGAAGACTTCAACGCCACGAAGGCCGTTCACTTCGTCCTCGACAGCACGGTGACCGGGACGACGCACGTGTTCGAGAACACGGATTATCTGCGGGCTGAAATCATCAATGCCCGTGTGTACGGCGGCATGCATTACCGGAATTCCGTCGAAGTCGGCGCAAGGATGGGCGAACAGGTCGCCGACTGGGTCGCGTACTTCTTCCGACCTAAAGACGGAGAGATCGACGAAGTATTACCTATGTCTCCGAAATGAGGGAGCGCCACCTTCGCAGGGTGGCTTGCCGACCGTAGCTCCGAATCAGCCGGGGAGGCGGTCCCCGTCCGCGGCGCGCCACGATGGAGAACGCCGCTACGGGAGACCAACCTCCGCGTGAATCATGGAGCGGAGGTTGGTGGAGCAGGGGGGAGTCGGTGGAACCAAATTGGCAGCTGGCTGAGACGGCTGTGGATTAACGCCCAAGGTTTAGCCTCATGCCCAACATCGCTCGCCGCGGATCAATAAAGGTCGTCGGTTGCACAAAATTTGGACTAAACAGATTGACCGTCGCCAAGCTTTCCTCGGCCGTGTCATTGAGGACATTGAGCACATCCGCGAGCAGCTCGATCTGTCCCGTACGCCTTGCGGAAATCTTTTTCGACATGCGTAGGTCGAGCAACAACTGCGACGACAGTCGACGTGAGCCGCGCGGTTCGAGCAGAATACGCTGGTCCCCTTGCGGTAGCGCGACCTGCGCCGTCGCCGCCCATGGCTTGCCGCTGAAGTACTGCAGATTCGCTCCGACACCGAAGCCGGCCAGATCGAAAGTTCCCATCACGCGAAACATGTGTGCGATGGTAATGAATTGCCCGCCGCTGTTCGAAGCAGGGGCGGAGATCGCCTGAAACGGCTGGCCGTCGTTGTCGACGTACCGCACTCCGCCGGGGATGACTTGCGGTTGCTGGTGTTCGCCCTTTTCCACCTGCGTGCCGATCTTCCATTCGTGATCGGCGGCGAACAGGCCGCGCTGGTAGTGACTGAGCGTCGCTTTTGCCGTGGTGCGGATGAGTGTCAAGTGGCCGATCAGTGGCGGATTGCCGCCGGTGACGCCGGTGACACGATCAAAGCGGCTCGGTACCGTCGGATCACCAGTGCTCGGGTCGTCGTCTCGCAAATACACGAAGCGTCCAAGTCGTACGTCCCAGAACGTGTTGGACGATAACGTGTGCGTCAGATGGCCGAAGGTCACTGTTGGCACCGTCGCGTGCACACGCGCCGTCGCCGCGAATGGCGTGACCCGCGTTGGGGTTTGCGGGCTCACCCAGAACTCGTCGTTGAAACTTTGCATCAATTGCAGGCCCGGCTTGAGCTGCCACGTCAGCTTGGCGAAGATCTTGTCTTGCTCGTACGTCCGCGGGTAGTTCGGGTCGGTGCCGGGTTGACTGTCGTAGTCGCGCAAGTACTGATAACCGGCGAAAAACCAGAGCCGATCGTGCCGCGCTGGACCACCGAGATTCGTGGTGAAGTCGCGGTACGCATTGCGCGTGTAGCCGCTGCGCGAATCCGTGCGCGGGATCGGTAATAGCACTGGCTGCGCGGTCAAGTGCGATGTCTGGGCGTAGTACGACGCGTCGTAGAGAAATCGACTCTGACTGAGCAGCGACTGTACTTCTCGCTTCAGATCCGGATCCGACACACAAGCGTTGTCGAGAAACGCGGCTCGCCGCTCCGGCTCAACTTGTTGTGCCGCGTTGTAGATGTCTTCGATCTGCCGCCAACGCTCGGAACGCATAAGTCGCGCGGATGCGTCTCGAAGCGGACTGAGGTCCGCCCTCGCATCAGGCGTTGCAGCATGCAATGGCGGACAGCCTTCGCCCGGAACCAGAGCGAAGGCTGGGTGGCCCTAACTTACACGAGATCGAACCAACTCATCGGCCCGCTGCGGGCTTTGGACAGACTTCGGATAACTGCATGAATCCGCCCGCTCGTGGCATTACCCGGGTCACGGCGTCCGAACCGTCTCCGTCACGTCAAGTGCTTCTCGAAAAACGACGTCGTCTTGCACCAGGCGTCGCACGCGGCGAGTCGATCGTAGTTCGCGCCGGTATCGTTGTGAAACGCGTGGCGGGTCCCTTCATAGATGTGAAAACCGAACGGCTTCTGCAGTTCTTCGAGACGGAGGATCACTGGGAGAATGCTGCGGGTGAGATTTCGATCGAGCTCCGCATATATCGCCAGAACAGGCGATGACAGGCTGACGAGCGCATCTACCGGAGGCACGGGAGCCCCGTAGTACACGACCGCGGCAGAGAGCGCCTCGGTGTTCAGCGCCAGATTCCAGCAGTTGCCACCACCGGCACAAAAGCCGACCACTCCCAACTTGTCGCTCAGGACGATGTCCAGGCCTTGAAGATAGGTCAGCGCGCTCAGCATGTCTGCCAGTCGGCCGTCCGTCGTTGTCTGCTGATACAGGCCGAGGGCTTCTTCAGGGTCCTCCGGCGTGCCACCGAAACGCGAGAGCAGGTCGATGCCAAGCGCGACGAACCCGGCCCGGGCGGCCCGCCGCGTGACATCGCGGATGTGCTCATTCAAGCCTCTGTTCTCGTGGATCACGAGGATGCCAGGCAGCGGCTCGGCGCGCGTCGACAGCGGTTTCGCGTGCATCGGCGCCTGGGCGTGGGGCGGCCGCGGCTTGGCGTGACGCGGGCGAGCTCGATGCGCGAAGATCGTGCCTGCTTCCCCGGGGAATTCCACGTCCATCACTTCAAGATCGCGGGCATCCTCGGGGACTCTCACGTCCTCCGGGCAGGCGCACAGCTCCTCGTCTTTCCGTTGGGCCGCCAATCCCAATGATTCCAACGCCACTGTCGCGGCAGCGATGCTACCGGTGACACGCGCGACACGCCTGAGCAATTCACGGCGGTCAAAGGCGCCGTCCACATAGAGATGCGCGAGCTCCTCGATATGCGATCGATCGTCATTCGTCATGGTGAGCGTTCTCCTGACAAAGTCGACGAACACTGTGGAGCGCAAGCGGAGCAGAAGCCGAGCCGTGGTGCGCACGGCGGTCAGCACCGCCCAGACTTCGCAGCACCAACGAAGCGAATCAGTTTAGCAACTTTCTTGCGCTCGACCGTCTGCTGCGCGTTCCACACGCCCGAAGACTCCGTGCGATCAGTGAGCTGAGGCCGCCGCGGCAGGCGCAACAATCTGGCGCGACGACACCGGTTCGATCGATGGCCAGGGGCTGGTGATTTTCAGGTGTTTAGAATCAACGATTCGGAAATGGTGGACCAGATTCGTGCGAATTCGAACCCACTGATCAGCTGGCTCCGGCGCGTTGACAGAAATCGCGTAGATTTCGCGGCGTCGCTTTAAACGCAAATGATGAGGTCCCTGACCTCACCTCGAGTCCTCGATAAGCGATAGGTTGCTGATGATCTCGTCCGTGAGGCCGTCGGCAAAGTATTCGCTGTCCGGTTCGGTACTGAGATTTTGGAGCGGCAGGACGGCAATACGTACGGGCCCGAATGCCCCCTGAGCGCTCCACCAACCAATCGCTATAACCACGGCCGCGAGGAGGATCAAGAAGGGCGCGAGCACGCGCGGCCGACGGCGACGCGGTGACTCGGAATTGCGAAATATGGGTTTATAGCCGCCCTTGGGTACTTCGATGAATATTGGATCGCCGCTGCCATCGCGCGCGTAATACTCGAGCAGCCGTGCACGGAGTCGGGCGGCTTCGGTCCGCACGATCGAATCCAGTTTGGGGTCGTTCAAGACCGAAGATGGAGGAGATAACTGGACGAGGGTTTTTAACGGAACGAGCGTAATCACCTCGATCGTCGTCGATCCATTCGACTCGAACATCGTCTACGCCTCGACGCTTGGCGGCTTGCTGAAGAGCATCGATGCGGGCACGACGTGGACAGTAATCCCGAGCTCGAGCTCGGACGGCGGGGTCAATTTGCCACCACGAAGACCGCCGGAATCTTCAGAAGCATTGATGGCGGAACCACATGGTCGCCGATCAACAACGGAATCACCAATCTTCAGATGGGCCGCGCCGCTCCGGTCATCCTCGATCCGGACGATTCGCAGATCCTCTACGTCGGCAGCGAGGGTGGTGGCGGCGAGTTCAAGAGCACGGACGGGGGGAACTGCTGGTTCGCGATCAATCAGGGACTGCTCGATACGTCAGTCTTCGGGTTGGCCGCAGACCCACACCGGCCCGGAACTCTCTACGCGTGCGGACCGCACGGCGTCTTCGCGATACGAATGCGCGATGAATAATCGCCCCGTGGGCGTCATCGTCTGAACGATCACGAACCGGGGCGCCTTGCGGCGCGCGACTTACGCGGCGTCGGACGTGCACTTGTTTTGGCAATCGTATTGTGCCATGCGAGCGTAAGCGCCTCGCCGAGTGTCTCTTCATCCTCAAGGAGCGTGCAAATCGACCGGGGATCACTCCTCTCGATTCGCCTTCACGGTATCGTCTATCCACTTCTGAACACTGCGCACTGGATGGCTTAAGCCGTGACGGTGCGTCCAGTTGCCTGGATCGCTCTCTCCATCGATGGCACACCAACAAAACGCTGAGGCTTCAGGTTGACCTCGCACCATCCCCGGATGTTGAAAACAAAGAACTTAGGGGATCTCCGCATCCCCACGATCCGCTGGACCCGCTCGAAAGCCGGGGTAGAGACACGTATTGAGCACGCGAGTGCTGTCCCGTAGAATGCGCGACGCTGTGGAGATCCACGCGCCATCCGGCGTGTACGGTCGGTGTCATCAGCCTGAACGCCGGCCTGCCTGTTTGAGCCGATGTCGAGGCCATGCAGATCGAAATCGGGCGAAAGAAGTCACCAGCCGCGGGTGCTGAATCAGCGTCCGCGTCGCGCCCAATATACTGAAACGTTGCTACTGAGGATAGAATTCCGGTCGCCTACGAATAAACTTCAACATCTCGAAAAAGAGGAATCATGGGGCAAGCCCTGGAGGGAGTTCGGATCCTGGACATGACGCATGTGCAGTCGGGACCGACCTGCACCCAAATTCTGGCGTGGTTCGGCGCCGACGTCATCAAGGTTGAGCGACCTGGTGAGGGCGATCCCACGCGCAGCCAACTGCGTGACATACCGGGAGTCGACAGCCTGTACTTCACGATGCTGAACGGCAATAAGCGCGCAATCACGTTGAATCCGAAGACCGAAGCCGGTAAGAAAATCTTTACGAAGCTGATCGAACAATGTGACGTGATGGTGGAGAACTACGCGCCCGGCGCGATCGATCGCATGGGTTTTCCATGGGAGAAAATCCAGGAGATCAATCCGCGGATGGTCTACGCTTCGGTGAAAGGATTCGGGCCCGGTCCGTTCGAGGACTGCAAGGTCTATGAAAACGTGGCGCAGTGCACGGGTGGCGCAGCCTCCACGACGGGGGAGATCGATCGCGTCCCTCTGGTGACCGGCGCGCAAATCGGCGATTCCGGCACCGGTATCCACCTGGTTGCCGGAATCCTGGCCGCCCTCTTCCAACGCGAGCGGAGTGGGCGGGGCCAGCGAGTCACATGCGCGATGCAGGATGCCGTGTTGAACCTCTGCCGCGTGAAGTTACGTGATCAGCAGCGGCTGGCCCACGGTCCGCTCAAAGAGTATCCGCAATATCCGAACGGCACATTCGGCGACGCCGTCCCACGCGCCGGCAACGCCTCCGGCGGAGGCCACCCCGGCTGGATCGTCAAATGCAAAGGCTGGGAGACCGATCCGGACGCCTACGTGTATGTGATCGCACAGGTACAGGCGTTTCCGACACTGGCGAAGGTCATCGGCCATGCCGATTGGCTCGACGATCCGAATTTCAACACCCCCGACGCGCGTCTTCCCAGGCTGACTCACGTGTTTGCGGAAATCGAGAAGTGGACCATGACCATGACCAAGATGGAGGTGATGGCGACGCTCAACCCCCTGAACATTCCGTGCGGCCCGATTCTGTCGATGAAGGAACTGGCCGAGGAGCCCGCGCTTCGCAAGACCGGGACCGTGGTCGAAGTCGAGCATCCACAGCGCGGTAAGTATCTGACCGTCGGCAATCCGATCAAACTGTCGGATTCACCCGCGGACGTTCGGCGCTCGCCGCTCTTCGGAGAGCACACAGAAGAAGTGCTTCGGACCATCGTCGGCCTGAATGACGAAGAAATCCAGGCGGCACGCCAGCAAGGTGCGATCTAGCGCTCGGAAGATAAAGGCTGCTCGAATCGTGACATACGACGTACTCATTCTCGGCGCCTCTTACGGCTCGCTGTTCGGAACCAAGTTGTTGATGGCCGGGCATCGCGTTTCGCTGGTTTGCACCAAGCCCACTGCAGACTTGATTAACCGTGAGGGGACGATCGTACGGATGCCGATCAAAGGGCGTAGCGCGCCGCTCGATATAGCATCGAAAAAACTTTCGGGGACACTATCGGCGGCCGTACCTGATGATGTTGATCCGAACGCGTTCGATCTGATCGTGCTCGGCATGCAGGAAGCCCAGTACGGCTCGAGCGGAGTTCGGGAGTTGATGGGCCGCGTCGCGCGATCGCGGAAGCCCTGCCTGGCAATCATGAACATGCCGCCCTTGCCATACCTCGAACGCATTCCCGGACTCTCGACGGGAGCGCTCGAGGCATGCTACGCGGATCCAGGCGTCTGGAAGAACTTTGATCCGTCGCTGACGACGCTTGCGAGCCCCGATCCTCAGGCATTCCGCCCGCCGGATCAGCCCAAGAACGTTCTCCAAGTGGGGTTGCCGACCAACTTCAAAGCGGCACGCTTCGAAGGCGCGGAGGCGACGACGCTCCTTCGAACTCTCGAGGCCGACATCGAAGCTGCGCGATTCGACCCGGGCGACGGCGCCATCGAAATCCCGGTGAAGCTCAAGGTTCACGACTCCATTTTTGTGCCGTTGGCAAAATGGCCGATGTTGATGGCCGGCAACTACCGCTGCATACGGCGCGACGACATGATCCCGATCAAAGATGCGGTCCACGCGAACATCGATGAGTCTCGCGAGGTTTACGACTGGGTTTGGAAACTCTGTACGTCTCTGGGCGCCGACGATGACGACATGGTTCCCTTCGAGAAGTATGCCAAGGCCGCCGAGGGTCTTGGCAAAGCCTCCTCCGCTGCACGTGCTCTTTTTGGCGGAGCCGAGTACATCGAACGCGTCGACTGTCTGGTTCGACGGATTGCCCGCGAACAGGGACTCCAATCCAACACGCTGGACGAGATCGTCACACTGGTGGACGAGCGTCTTGCCAAAAATCGCTCAGCTCATTGAGTACTCGCCTGCTCCTTGTCGCCGCCGAGTTCACGCCCGGTGCCCGCATGAAGAGTCAGGTACCGCAAGTCATGATCAAAAACCTGGATCGCGGATGGTGGACAGCCGTCCGAACCCGGCACGCGTACGCGAACTGTTTCTGCGAGGAACAACAGGCTCGGTATCGGCGAAGAGGAGGATGCCCGAATTGAAAGAGATGGCGCCAGCAATCACGCAACCTCTCCGGCGTACGGGCCGCGTTAAAGCGGAGGCAACCTGCCGGAGTCTATACAGCCATCTCTGCGTACTCCGACGACACCGGCGCGAGACAGCAGCGGGAAGTGGCAGACGGATCCACTACACAACAGCGCCAGCGCCGGCTCGAGCGCACTGGCCATCTTGCGCGCTCGTGCCGCCTGAGACGCCGATCGCGCCAACGATCTTGCCGTCGATGACGATCGGGACGCCGCCGTCTACCGGTACCGCGCCGTTGAGACCGAACACGCGCAACCCGTCGCCGCCGGATGCCAGCATGTCCTGAAACGCTTTCGTCGGACGTTTGAACCGTGCTGCCGAGCGCGCCTTGTCGACGGCCACCATGATGCTGCCCGCCTGCGTTGCGTCCATTCTTTCGAAATAGACCAGGTCACCGGCGGTATCCACAATAGCGACGGCCATCGCCCAATTGTTCCTGTCGGCCTCGGCCAGGGCTGGCGCGGCGATCTTCTTCGCGGCCTCGAGAGCGATAGGGGGACCGTAAGGCTGGGGCGCATCCGGTGACATCAGCTCCTCCTCGTCTATTGAACTGTCGTACGTCCTGGAGATGTGCAACGTCTAGCGCTCGCGTAGTATGACGGGAACGCGCCCGCCTGTAGGCTGCAGTCCGCCAAAAACGGATCCGAGGGAAAATCTCGGCGAATCTGACTAAGATTGATCGATTATTTCTCGAGCACATGAACAACCCTATTCCTGGCGAAGCGCGTCAACGACGTTGATGCGGGAGGCGCGCCGCGCGGGCAGGTACGACGCGACAATCGAAGTGAGAGCGAGCAATACAAAGACGCCAACGTAGGTGATGGGGTCGACGGGCGTGACGCCAAAGAGAAGGCTTTTGAAGCTGACCGCGACTGCCGCGCTCAATGCAAAGCCAGTCATCAGCCCGGGAACTGTGTGGACAAGGGCTTCGCGGACTACCGCCACTTGAATGCGCTGCGACGAAGCACCGAGGGCCATCCGGACGCCGAATTCGCGCGTCCGCCGCCGCATGTTGAACATCGCAACTGCGTAATGCCCCAAAGCCGCAATGACGAGCGAGAGCACGGCGAAACAAACCAACAGCTCCACGATCAAGGTCTCGAGCTCGGTGACGATTGCTAATCGCGCATTCATGGTCGACATCGACACGATCGGCAGTCCTGCATCAACCTCTCCGATCGCGCGACTAACAATGGGCGTGACCGCTTCGACAGTGCCGCGATGGCGAATGATGAAGCTGGGATCGATCGGCGGATTGCCCGGCATCTGCTGCTCAGCGACGAGCAGATATCTGGGATGCGGATCATGATTAGGGCCATCGAACAGCGCATCAGGGCCAATTCCGACGATCTCGACCCGCTCGTTGCGGTCACCGATGAATACCGGATGCCCGATGGGAGGATCGTTACCGAATAATTCCATCGCCAGACGTTGATTGATCATCGCGACGCGTGCGGCACCCCGTCGGTCGCTCGTAGTCAGCTCGCGCCCGTTGATGGCCTCCAATCCAAGTGCACGTAGGTAGCCAGGGCCGACCTGTCTCACAAAGGCCGTGGCGACACTTTGCGTGTCGCGTCGGATGCGCGTAGTTGCCAGAAGTGAGGCCCCGGGGATCCGCCGCGCGTATGACACAGCCTCGACTCCGGCGCTAGTCGCTAGCCGCTCGCGGACCCGCTCGAGTAGCGCGAACCCTGCCGCACCGTCCGCGACCGGTTCGTTGCTGCCAGCCGCGCTCTCGCCACCGAGCCGAACGGTCACGAGCAAAAGGTTTTCTGGGTTGAAGCCGAGGTCCCCTGAGCTGAGCGTAGTCATCGATCGATACGCCAGACCTGCGCTGGTCACCAGCAGTACCGAAAAGGCGAATTGGACGACGACCAGCGCGGTCGCCAATCGCGAACGACCGCGGGCGATGCTGTGTTCACCGGCTTTAAGCAACGGCAGTACCTGGACCCGCCATGAGCGCACCGCGGGCGCGAGCGAACACGCCAGGGTCGCCAGCAGCGCCAGCGTCATACCGTACGCCGCCAGAGTCCAGTCAGGCCGTGCGTCGGCGAGCAACCCCGGCCGTGGTTCGATGACACGGAGGAGCGCTCGCGATGTCCACCAAGCAATGACGTACGCAGCGATCCATGCCGCTATCGCGAGCGTCGCTCCCTCGGCGAGAAGCATTCGCACAATTCGCGTGCGCGAAGCACCCAGCGAGTGACGAACAGCCGTATCGCGTTGCCGCTCGACCGTGCGCCCAAGCAACAGGTTGGCGACGTTTGCGCAGACGACGATCAATGTGAGAAGGGTGACGACGCTGAATACCGCCAGGAACACCGGCGCCATATCAGCAACTGGCAACAGCGCGGTCGCTGAATAACGTGACACGACCGCGCGCGGATTCTGCAGCGGCACCACGCCCTGCGGCGAATACGTCGTGAACGCGTCGGGGTAGGTGTTTTGTAGCTGTGCGGACAAAGTCGCGAATTCGGAGCGGGCCTCGGCCAGCGACGCTGATGGGCTAAGGCGACCGGCCATCACGACGAACGGCTGCGCGCGATTGGTCAACCCCTCTTCGCTGTTGGTTGATCGGTAGTACGCCCGAATCGGTATCCACACGTCTTCGCCCGGTGTGAGGACTGCTCCAGCAAAGCCGGCGGGCGCCACTCCCACGATCGTCGCGGGCATGCGGTTGATGGTGATCGGCCTCCCGATGACATCCTCGGCCAGATTAAACCGCTCCTGCCACACCCGGTGACTGATGACGACGACGACGCCGTCCTGTGCTTCATCGTCGCGCGCAACGAACTCGCGTCCGTGCGCGATATCCACACCAAATGTGTCGAAATAGTTCGTGGTGACGAGGCCGCCGAACAGCGCGAAGTTGCCTGTCGGCGTGCCGAGAGTCAGTCGCTGTCCGTTCCATGCGGCGAAGTCACGTACGGTCGTCGAATGGCGCGCATAGTCCTCAAAGTTCGGAAAGCTGACAAATGGGTCGGTGACGGTGACGCCGGGATCCACGTGGCGGATAACGACGAGGTCGTCGCCGTTCACACCTGACGCCGGACTGACCAGAATACTATTGACCAGTGAATATACGGTTGCGTTGCCACCGATCACCAGCGCGATGAGGAGGATGGCGGCGGCACTAAGACCCGGGGCATGCCAGAGAATCCGCGCACCGAATCTCACATCCTGCAGGCAATGTTCGACGCGCGTCCACGACCACACCTCTCGCGTCGTCTGTCGCACCAACATCACGTTGCCAAACTCGCGCGTGGCGGCCGCTCGCGCATCGTCCGGTGTCATCCCGCGTGCGATGTAGTCGCGCGTCGCCATCGCGACGTGGGTGTCGATCTCCTCAGCGATGTCATCGACACGACGACGCTGGAACCATCCGCGCAAACGCATCATCCTAACCCTCGTGTTGTTGCCGCTTCATCAGTGACGCCATCGCGTCAACCAATTGGCGCCAGCGGGATTGCTCCGTGGCGAGTTGCTTGCGGCCGGCGGCGGTGAGGAGGTAGTATTTCGCGCGCTGATTGTTTTCCGAGGTCCGCCACTCAGCGCGAATCCAGCCACGCTTTTCAAGTCGATGCAGCGCCGGATACATAGATCCGGTACCCACTTTGAACGCGTCGAAAGAGTTCGCGTTAATGGCGTGGCTGATGCCGTAGCCGTGTTGCGCGCCCCAGCGCAGCGTTTGCAGGATCATGAAATCGAGCGTGCCCTGCAAGAGATCGATGCGGTTCTGGTACCTGGGCCGCCTAGGCATCCGCGCAATCTACCGCCAAAGGATGTCGAACGTCAACAGCTAGGCTGTCGATCGTCGACATCCTTTGTACAGCGGCGAACATCATACGAACGCACCCGGGGCCTGCTGACATACGGTTGCGCGCACCTCTGGTAGGCGATTCGCGCGCTTCTCTGCAAACTTCTCAATATCCGAGAGAGCGTGTTTTGGGAGCCAGGCTGATGTCGCGTCGATCCATCAGGGCGCGGCGAATCCGCTTGGCGCGCGCTCGCGAGTTGATGTAATGTGACGTTATGTCACTCAAGGCACTTCCGGCGTTCACCCATCTCCAGTTCATCGTCATCGGCGCGCTGCTCGCCGACGAGCAATCGGGCAAGGATGTTCGGCGCGAATTGGAGCGCCACGGCGTGCGCCGGACCGCGCCGGCGTTCTACCAGATGATGGCGCGCCTCGAGGACGCGGGCTGGATCGACGGCTTCTACACGCAGGAGGTCGTCGACGCGCAGATCATCAAGGAGCGCCGTTACCGCGTGAAGCCCGCGGGCGTGCGCGCCTGGAACAGCACGCGCGATTTCTACGCGGCGGTCGCCGCGCGCTTCGATCGCGTGGCCCATGTCTGACCGCGTTCCGCGGCTCCTGACGCGCCTCGCGCGAGCGCTCCCCGACGCCGGCTTCGGGCGCGTGTGGGAGCCGTCACTCGAAGATCTGCGCGCCGCGCGGCCATCCCGCGCGGGATTTCTCTGCCGCGCCGTCGTGATCCTCGCGGAATGCTACCGGGTTGCGCTGTGGGCAGTGCTCACCGGACCGCGGCGTCGTCGTCAGATGGAGCCCCAGGCGGAGGCAATCGGCATGATGGACACCCTCACTCAGGACGCGCGCTACGCCGGCCGGATGCTGCTCAAGAATCCCGGCTTCACGTCGGTGGCCGTGCTCGCGCTGGCGCTCAGCATCGGCGCGAACGCGGCCATCTTCTCGCTGATCTACAGCCTGTTCATGCGCCCGCTGCC
>JBKPAJ010000020.1:0-55442 GCA_046726375.1 Acidobacteriota bacterium | reverse complement strand
GTTCGTTTTCATCAGGGCACCGCCGAAGTGCTCGGTCGCGTGTCGATTGCAGGAACGGCGACATCCGAACTTCAGCCTGGCTCTCGCGCCGCGATCCGCGTGCGCGTCGAAGCGCCGGTGGCCGTGACACGCGGCGACCGTTTCGTGCTCCGCGCCTATTCGCCGCCGATCACGATCGGAGGCGGCGTGGTGCTGGATCCTGATCCCCCGCGCCGAGGTGTTCGCTCGGCCGGGGCGGCCGCGCGCTTTACCGCGCTGGCGTTGTCGGGCGACGACAAGGACGACACCGCGGCCATCCGCATGATCGGCGATAGCGGCGCTGCGGGATTGCCGATCGAGCGACTGGTGCCGCGTCTCGGAGTGGTTCCAAACGACGTCAGCGCGCTGGTTGGCCGGCTCGAACAAAGCGGTCGCGCACGCGTGGCCGCGGATCGCCTTGCCGCGACCGATCTCATCACGGAGCGCAGCGAACGATTACTTGCGCTGGTAGGGGAGTTTCACAAAACCCAGCCGCTCGCCGAGGGCCTGCCGCGCGAGGAAGCACGCGAGCGTCTCTTCGCGCATGCGCACCCGAACATCTACGAGCTCGTGCTTCAGGATCTGTCGCGGGCCGGTCGCTTGAGCGTGCGCGATCGCCTCGCGCTGCCGGGGCACCGGCTCGAACTTTCACCGGAGGAAGCGCGCGCCCACGCGGCGATCGAAGCGGTGTACAAAGACAGCGGCCTGAAGCCGCCGGATGCGGCCACACTCGCGGCGGAGAAACGGCTGCCGGCGCAGCTTGTGGAAAAGATGACGTTGTTGCTGTTGCGGCAGAAAGTTCTGGCGCGCGTGGACACGCTGGTGTTTCACGCCGACGCGCTGCAACAGCTCAAGGCGGATATGCAGGCACTCAAAGCGGCCGCACCGGGCGGCCGCGCGGCGGTGGATGTCGCGACGTTTAAAGACCGATACGGGATAACCAGAAAATTCGCGATTCCGCTGTTGGAGTGGTTGGATCGCGAACGCGTCACGAGACGGGTTGGCGAAACGCGAGTCGTACTCTAACCAGGACTACTCGTCTTTGAACGAGCCCTTGAAGTTCTTGATCCCTTGACCAATGCCCTTGCCGATCTCCGGCAGGCGGCTTGCACCAAAGATGAGCATGATGATCACGAGGATGATCAACATCTCCGGCAGGCCGATCGGTCCGAAAAGCGCGATGAGACCCATGTGTGGCTCCTTCATGTTGATTCTAGCACTAACCTCAGCGGCCCCCGTCGAGCTCGCGCACGCGCAATTTACCACCCGCGTCGACGAAGTCGAAGTGTATGCCACCGTCACCGACGCCTCCGGACGGGCCGTGAAAGACCTCCCGCGCGAGGCGTTCACGGTTCTCGAAAACGACAAGCCACAGCGCATCACGGCGTTTGTGTCGGGCGAGTTCCCGGCCGCGGTCGCGCTGGCGATCGATCGCAGCGTCAGCATGGCCGGGAAGCCGCTGACCATGGCCAAAACCGCCGGCCGGGCATTCATTGCCGGGTTGAAGCCGGAGGACCGCGCCATGCTGGTCGGCATCAGCGGCGAGGTGCAGGTGCTCGCGCCTTTGAATACGGACAAAGCGCCGCTGCTCAAAGCGCTCGACGCGCTCGATCCGTGGAGCACGACATCGCTGCACGACGCGCTCATCGCGTCGCTCGATCTGCTCGAACCGGAAACCGGCCGCCGCGCTATCGTCGTACTCTCCGACGGAGAGGATCGCTACAGCCGGACAACCGCGGCGATGGTGCTCGATCGCGCCCGCCGCTCCGACGTGTTGATCTATCCCATCGCAATTGGCCCCAAACGCGCCCCGCTCTTCGCGGAACTCGCGTCGGTGAGCGGCGGACGATCGTTCCATCTCAAGGATCCGCGCGAGCTGGTGCCGACGCTTACGGCCATCGCCGAAGACTTGCGGTCTCAATACCTGATTGGCTACGCTCCATCGGAGCCATGGCGGGCCGAGGACTCGGAGTGGCGAAGTATCACCGTCAAGGTGAACCGTCCCGACGTGCGGGTGCGGGCTCGGAGCGGTTACTCGACAAAGTGATCCGCGAATGTTGAGACGTGAAGCTGTGGAAATGTGGAGATGTCGAGATTTGGAGATGTCGAGATTTGGAGCAAAATCTGGAGATTTTGAAAGTGGCAAATTTGGCAATTGAGAAATCTCGAGAACGGCTCCAAATCTCCACGTCTCGAAATGTCCAAATTCACGAATGGGTCTTGTCAGGCTCACAACCGTCGGTCAGAATGAAAGCTGACGTTCCTAGCCGCGCATGAACGAAGCGCCTGTCCCACCCGTCCCGAACGAGCAGCCGGGCTCACGACGGCTGCACCTCCTGGCCGATCGGCCCGTCGAGGTTCATTTCTCGTTTGAAAGCGGGCACTCGCGCATGGGGGCGCTCGGCTCGGTTGCATCGCACGCGCTGTTCCTCTTCATTTGTTTCCTCGTCGTCCGCTACGCGCCCGAATCTCCCGGCCTCGAGATCGTGCCGGAGGTGCAGGCCAAGGACATCGTGTGGCTGTCGGATCCCGGTCCCGGCGGCGGCGGTGGCGGCGGCGGCAACAAAGCGCCCGACCCACCGAGGAAAGTTGAGCTGCCAGGCAAGGAAAAAATCACCGTTCCCGTAAAGAAGCCCGAGCCGGCTCCGGTTGAACCGCCCAAGGTGGAGCCGCCTCCGGTGGAAGATCTCAACATCCCCGCCAAAACAATGGCTGCGGCGGAAACACCACTGCCCGGCGCGCTAGAGGCGCCGAAAGTTGCCGAAACGACGTCGCAGGGATCGGGAACCGGCGGCGGTGGAGGGACCGGCACGGGAACCGGCATTGGCTCGGGTCAAGGCTCAGGTCTCGGACCAGGGTTCGGTGGCGGCACCGGCGGCGGCGCGTACCGCCCGGGGAACGGCGTCACGGTGCCGAAGGTCCTCTTCGAGAAGAAGCCTGCGTACACGGCCGATGCGATGCGCGCCAAGGTGCAAGGCACGGCCTGGCTCGAATGCGTCGTCATGCCGGATGGATCCGTGGGCGACGTGAAGATCGTACGCTCGCTCGACTCGGTCTTTGGCCTCGATCAGGAAGCCGTCAAAGCGGCACGGCAGTGGAAGTTCATCCCAGGGATGCGGAACAACGAGCCGGTGCCGGTGCTCATCACGATCGAACTGACGTTCACTCTTCGCTGAAGTCGACGGTCTCCGGTCGACGGTCTTCGGTAACATTACGCAGATGAAACGGATTCTGCTGGCGGCGTTTCTCGTGCTGCCGTCGCTGGCGGCAGCGCAGGCCACGTATCCCGCACCTGTCGAGCGCGATTTCGTTGTTCGCGATTTCACGTTCCAAAGCGGCGAGACGCTTCCCGAGCTGAAACTGCACTACCGCACGATCGGGCAGCCCCGCAAAGACGCCGACGGCGTAGTCCGCAACGGGATTTTGATTCTGCACGGCACCGGGGGCACCGGCGCCCAGTTTGTCGGCGCGGGCTGGGCAGGACACTTGTACGGCAAGGGTCAGTTGTACGACGCGGACAAGTACTTCATCATCCTGCCCGACAACATCGGTCACGGACAATCGAGCAAGCCGAGCGACGGACTGCGCATGAAGTTTCCGCAGTATCGCTACACCGACATCGTGCGGCTTCAGCATCGACTCGTCACCGAAGGTCTTGGGCTCACGCATCTGCATGTAGTGACCGGCACCTCGATGGGCGGCATGCACACGTGGGTGTGGGGCTACCTTTATCCCGAGTTCATGGACGCGTTGGTGCCGCTCGCGAGCAACCCCGTGGAGATCGCGGGACGCAATCGCGTGTGGCGGAAGCTGCTGATCGACGCGATCGTGACGGATCCGACGTGGAAGAACGGCGATTACACCGAACAACCGCGCGGCCTCGCGAGCGCGCTCGGTTTTCTGATGATGGCGACGAGCGTGCCGCTGCAGTGGCAGAAACAGTTTTCGACGGCGAAGGCCGCCGACGCGTGGCTTGCGGACCAGATCGCATCGCGCACGAAGAACAGCGATGCCAACGACATGCTTTACTACTTCCGCGCGTCAGAGGATTACGATCCCTCGCCGCATCTCGACAAGATCAAGGCCCCGCTTCTCGCGATCAACTCCGCGGACGACTTCGTGAATCCGCCGGAGCTGCCGATGATGGAAACGCTGATGAAAAAGGTCAAGCACGGCAAGTTCGTGTTGATCCCGATCAGCGATGCCACACGTGGCCACGGCACGCATACGCTGCCGGCCGTGTGGGGCGATCAGCTCGCGGCGTTCCTGGCTGAGGTCCGCAGATGAGCCCGCGGATGAAACGCAGATGAACGCAGATGGAAGGCAGATGGAAGGCAGATAAACGCAGATGAAACGCAGATAAGCGCAGATGAAACGCATCTATGAAAGGGCCGCTGGTGTCAAGGCACACATCGGCTGCGCGCGGTCCTCCACCGCTGACCGCGGTGCACGCGCGGTGTCGTCCGTGTCGTGGTCAACCCCGCGCGCTCCAGACCGACCTGACGCCTCATTCACGCATCTCCGCGAGCATGCGGTCGCCGCACGCTCAATCTCAGTTGGGAGTCCGGGGTGGCCTCATTCAGATAACGAATCGCGTCGGCCACGATTCAGCGTTCCATTCGAGGACACCCAAGGCGGAGGACGTCAGCAAGCCGTCGTGCTCCAGCGCCGCCATACCCGCACCAGGTCATCGCAGAGACGTCGCGCGAGGGCGACGCGCGCTTTCTTCAGACCTTTGCGAAGCGCCGGCGGCGGAATGTAGAGGCTGACTACACTCGCAAGCCGCACCGCGTCGGCCAGCCGCCGCGCGTCGAGGCGATCGGTCTTTGCGGCGAAGCCCGCCTTGAGCTTCGTTGTGCCCGTGTCCACGACGCACACCGTCGCGCCCGCCTCCTGCAGACGATCGACGAACGACCACGTCGCTCCCGTGGCCTCGATGGCCATCTGTGCCTCACCCACCCGACGCGCCACGAACTCCGCGATCCCCTCCGCCGTCCGTCCAAACCGCGCCTCCCACAGCCGCTCGCCCCGGGGCGTCACGGCACAGGCTTGAAAGGTCGCCTTGGTGTAAATCCACGCCGATATACTGTCGCTCCATAGGGGTGTCCTCCCTCGTGGCCTGGAGCGTGCGATTTGGCCAACGACACCCGCATTATCTCCACGGTACGATCGGGCGACGGCCCTTTCATGTGATCAGATAAAACGCATATAGGAGCGCAGATATAACGCAGATGGATGGAAATAACGTTTTGAATCGTGGTAAGCAACGGTCCGTTGATATGTGGCTGGGCGTCAGGAATCGGCTCGCACTTCTTCAAGATCCAAATCGTATCTGCGTTAATCTGCGTTTATCTGCGGCTTGCTTTTTATCTGCACTATCTGTGACCTGGCTCCTATCTGCCTCATCGGCGGCTGAGCAGGCGAAACCTGTCGAGCGGCTTCGCGTCGAGGTCGTGCGCAGCTATCCGCACGATCGCGCCGCGTTCACGCAAGGCCTGCTGTTTGACAACGGGGTGCTCTACGAAAGCACGGGCTTGCTTGGTCGATCGAGCCTGCGCCAGGTCGAGCTGACCACGGGGCGCGTGATCAAACAGATCGATGTACCGCCGCCGGTATTTGCTGAGGGGCTGGCGCTCGTCGGCGAGCGCCTCTATCAGTTGTCATGGCGGAACAACAAGGCGTTCATCTACAACCGCCGCACTTTTGCACGCGAGAGCGAGTTCACGTATCAGGGTGAGGGGTGGGGCCTGTGCTACAACGGCAAAGAGCTGGTGATGAGCAATGGCAGCGCCGAGCTGACGTTTCGCAAGCCGGGCGACTTCAGCGTTGTGCGCACGGTGCGCGTCACGATGAACGGGGCGCTGCTTCCGCGTTTGAACGAGCTCGAGTGCGTCGACGGCGCCGTCTACGCAAACGTATGGACGCAGGATCTCATCGTCCGCATCGATCCCACCACGGGACACGTCAGCGCGAGTATCGACGCGCCGAATCTGCTCTCACCCATGGAACGGCAGCCCGACGCTGTGCTGAACGGCATCGCTTACGACCCGTCCGACAAGACGTTTCTGATCACGGGCAAGCTCTGGCCGAAACTGTTCCGCGTGAGATTTGTGCGTTAAGGCGGACCTAAGACCACCCCCGTGGTAGGCGTGGGCCGCAGCGCCGAGGTCATCAAGGACCGCGTCGGGAAGTACTTCGAGAAGGTCCGCCGCTACTACGACGAGAAGGACTTGTGCGTGTGTTTCGGATGGGATTCGTAGCTAGCGCGAGCCTTTAGGCCCGCAAAAAACGCGGCAGCGAAGCCGGTTGGGCATGCAACCGCCAATCGCCAGATTCAGCGTTAGCAGATCACCGCTCTCGGGCACAAAAAAAGCCCGGGCAGTGAAGCTGCCCGGGCCAAATCTCCAAATCTCCAAATCTCGAAATTCAGCGTTAGTACATACCCGGCATCCCGCCGCCGTGGCCCGCTCCCGGCGCTTCCTTCTTCTCTTCCGGAATCTCCGAAACGAGCGCTTCCGTCGTCAGAAGCAGCGAAGCGATCGAAGACGCGTTCTGCAGCGCACTGCGCACGACCTTTGCCGGGTCGATGACGCCGGCTTTGACCAGATCCTCGTACGTGTCGTTCGCGGCGTTGAAGCCCTCATCGGCAACCTTGGCATCGCGCACGCGCGCCACGACGATCGAACCTTCGTTGCCGGCATTGGTGGCGATCCACCGCATCGGCTCTTCGAGCGCGCGCCGGATAATCTGGACGCCGACCTGCTGATCGCCGTCGAGCTTCAGATTGTCGAGTGCCTTGCCCGCACGCAGCAGCGCCACGCCGCCGCCCGGCACGATGCCTTCCTCGACCGCGGCCTTGGTTGCGTGCATGGCGTCTTCCACGCGCGCCTTCTTTTCCTTCATCTCGGTCTCGGTGGCTGCACCGACCTTGATCACCGCAACGCCGCCCACCAGCTTCGCGAGCCGTTCCTGCAGCTTCTCGCGATCGTAGTCGGAGGTCGTTTCGTCGATCTGGACTCGGATCTGCTTGACGCGCCCTTCGATGTCCTTCGGGTTGCCGGCGCCCTCGACGATCGTCGTGTTGTCCTTGTCGATCGTGACCTTCTTGGCCTTGCCGAGATCTTCCATGCGGATGTTCTCGAGCTTGATGCCGAGGTCCTCGGTGATGGCACGGCCGCCGGTGAGGATGGCGATGTCTTCGAGCATAGCCTTGCGGCGATCGCCGAAGCCGGGCGCCTTGACGGCCGCGGCCTGCAGCGTGCCGCGCAGCTTGTTGACGACGAGCGTCGCCAGCGCTTCACCCTCGACGTCTTCCGCGATGATGAGCAGCGGACGGCCCATGCGCGCCACCTGCTCGAGCACCGGCAGGAGGTCCTTCATGGAGCTGATTTTCTTTTCGTGGATCAGGATGATGGGATTCTCGACCACCACCTCCATGCGCTCCGGATCTGTCACGAAATACGGTGAGAGATAGCCGCGATCGAACTGCATACCCTCGACGACGTCGAGCGTGGTTTCGAGCGTCTTGGCTTCCTCGACCGTGATCACGCCGTCCTTGCCGACCTTCTCCATCGCTTCCGCGATGATCTTGCCGATGGTTTCGTCGCTGTTGGCCGAGATGGTGCCGACCTGCGCGATCATGTTGCCTTTGACCTGGCGTGACTGCTTTTTGATGTCCTCGACGACGGCGTCCACGGCCTTCTCGATGCCGCGCTTCAGCTCCATCGGATTCGCGCCGGCCACCACGTTCTTGGCGCCTTCGCGATAGATCGCCTGCGCGAGCACGGTCGCGGTGGTCGTGCCGTCACCGGCCGTATCCGAGGTCTTGCTCGCCACTTCGCGCACCATCTGGGCGCCCATGTTCTCGAGCGGGTCCTTGAGATCGATCTCCTTCGCGACGGTGACGCCGTCCTTGGTGATGGTCGGGGATCCAAACTTCTTGTCCAGGACGACGTTGCGGCCTTTCGGGCCGAGAGTCACCTTCACAGCGTCGGCCAGCGCGTTGACGCCGCGAAGAATCGCCTGCCGCGACTGCTCGCCGTAAATGATCTGCTTTGCCATTTATTCCTCTCCAAAAGTCGCGGACCTGAAGGTCCGCGCTACGTGCCGAACTCGTGAATCACGGGCCTGCCGGCCCGCGCGACGTGCGAGATTTATTGACTGCCTTCGACGACGCCGAGGACTTCGTCCTCGCGCATGATCAGGTACTCTTCGCCCTCGATCTTGATCTCCTGGCCGGAGTACTTGCCGAAGAGAATGGTGTCGCCTGCCTTGACGTCGAGCGGAATGCGCTTGCCGTCCTTGTCCGCTTTGCCCGCGCCGACGGCGATGACCTTGCCCTGCTGCGGCTTTTCTTTCGCCGTGTCCGGGATGATGATCCCGCCGATTTTCTGCTCCCCCTCTTCGATCCGCTCGACCAGGATGCGGTCGTGTAGCGGCCGGAGGGCAACCTTTGTTGCTGTAGCTGCCATGCGTCAGAACTCCGATAGATGTAAGGTGTGGGTCTGTTACCTAGCACTCGTCCGCACAGTGAGCTAGCACTCGTGTGGGACGACTGCTAATCATAGTGAGGCGCGGCGCCGGTCGTCAAGGGGCGCCGCGCGGGGCGCGCGCCGACCCGCGGTTAGGCCTCTCGCTACGGTCGAGGTAGGGCCGCTGGCGCTTGGATCGCGGACCTAGAGGTCCGCGCTACCGGTTGCTTCTGGTTGACGCGGATTTGTGAACTCACGGAGCGCGGGGCTTTAGCCCCGCGACCCGCTGGAGCGAAGCGCCGTCCCACTCGAAGGGGCATTCCACACACGAGGCGAGTCCTATCCGCTCAAGGCGCGGGTGTTCAGCTTCAGATCGTGGATCTTCCGGGCAAGCGTGTTGCGGTGAATGCCGAGCGTCTGAGCAGCCTTCCCCAAGTTCCCGTCATGCGCCTGCAGCACCCGCGCGATGAAGCGCTTCTCGAACTCCCGCTGCGCATCATCGTAATGGATCCCTTTATCAACCATCTCGCCGACCAGCCGCTCCAACAAGTCACGCATGTGACGTCTCCAGCTCGCTTCCGGTCAGGCGGCGATACGCGTCGAGGTACTTCTCGCGCGTCTTTGCGACCACGTCATCCGGCAGCGAAGGAACCGGCGGCTGCTTGTTCCACTTGATCGATTCGAGATAGTCGCGCACGAATTGCTTATCGAAGCTCGGTTGCGGCCCGCCCGGCGCGTAGGTGTCTCTGGGCCAGTATCGCGACGAATCGGGCGTCATTACTTCGTCGATCAACAGAAGCTCGTTCGCGTCGGTGAGACCAAACTCGAATTTGGTATCGGCAAGGATGATGCCGCGCTTCTCCGCGTGCGCCACACCGAACGCGTAGAGCTCGAGCGTCAGGCGCTTGAGCCGCGCGAGCAGATCGGCACCGACGATTTGTGCCGCGTCCCGTTCGGAGATGTTGAGGTCGTGTCCCGACTCGGCTTTCGTGGCAGGCGTGAAGATCGGCTCCGGCAAACGATCGGATTCGACGAGTCCAGTTGGCAGACGAACTCCGCACACCTCGCCGGTGGCGTTGTAGTCTTTCCATCCCGAACCCGACAGATAGCCGCGCGCGACGCATTCGATCGGCAGCGGCCTGGTTGGTCTCACGAGCATCGCGCGACCTTGCAGGACCGCAGCATGCGCGCGGGCCGCAGGAGGAAAGTTCAACGCATTCACGGTGACGAGGTGGTTGTCGACGATGTCCGTGGTGCGCTCAAACCAGAAGGCCGAGAGCTGCGTGAGCACGCGCCCCTTGTCAGGAATGCCCGATCCGAGCACGTAGTCAAACGCCGAAATGCGGTCCGTGGCGATCATCACGAGGTAGTCGCCTACCTCGTACAGATCTCTCACCTTGCCGCGACGCAAGAGACGCAGGCCATCGAGGGAGGTTTCGAGCAACGTTGATTCCACGTGCGCTTGTTATGAGGGTGTGAGGGACGCGCTCGGAAGGCGACATCGTAAACGTCCTCGACCACCAGCGCAAGTAGTCGTTCTCGGTCATTCAACCTCATGTAGTATGAAACGGACTTGCGCGCTGCCGTTCGCACCGTCCTGGTTGCCGCCCTGGCGCTCGGCCTTCTCGCGTTTTTCGTTCGCAACGCGGATCTGACGCGCGTCTGGCACGAGATGCGAGCGGCACGGCCCGAGGTGTTGGCGCTCGCGGCGCTGGTCACCATCAGCATGTACTTCGTGCGCGCCGAACGCTGGCAGTACTTGCTCGAGCCGCTTGGGCACACACGATTCTGGGTGGCGTTCAAGACCACGGTGATCGGGTTTGCCGCAACCATGGTGCTGCCGGCACGGGCGGGCGAAGTGCTGCGGCCGTACCTGCTCGCCAAACGTGAAGGACTGCCGGCCACGGCGGCGTTTGCCACGATCGTCGTGGAACGGATTCTCGATCTGGCGGCGGTTCTGATCCTGCTCGCGTTTTATCTCGTCGCGTTCGGAAACGTTGCCGCGCGCGCGGCGCCGGCGCTTTACCGCGCAATCGCGATTGGTGGAACGGTGATGGGCGCGGCCGCGCTTGTGATCATCGCCATGATGTTCGTCATGGCGGGCCATCCCGAGCGTCTCCACGCGCTCGTCTTACGGATCGAGCGTGTGGTGCCGGCCCGCTTCGCGCGCCTCGTCGCCGGCTTTGCGCGTACGTTCGCCGACGGACTAGCCGTGGTCCGGCGTCCGCGCCGGCTCGTTCTCGCGCTCGGGTGGTCATTGGTGCTCTGGATCATGATCGCCGCGTACGCGTGGCTGGTGGCGCTCGGTTTTGGCATCGTGTTCCCGTTCGCCGGTTCGTTCCTGCTGTCCGCCATGCTGGTCGTTGGCGTGGCGGTTCCGACGCCTGGCGGTGTCGGCGGCGTGCACGAGGCGTTCCGGCTTGGCGTCACCTCGTTCTTTGGGGCCGACAACGACGCCGCCGTGGGTGCGGCGATCGTGATGCACGCGATCACGACGTTGGTCGTGACGCTTGGCGGGGTCTGGTTTGCGATGCGCGATGGCTTGACCATGGGCAACCTGAAGACGATCGAGGCCGAGGTGAATCCGTGAAGTGTCCGTATTGCGGCCACGTCGGCGACAAAGTGGTCGACTCACGCGAAAGCAAGGAAGGCGACGTGATTCGCCGCCGGCGTCAGTGCCTCAACGCCGAGTGCCACAAGCGCTTCACCAGCTACGAGCGTATCGACGAGATTCCGTACATGGTGGTGAAGAAGGACGGAACACGCGAGCGCTTCGAACGCCAGAAGTTGATCGCGGGCCTGCTGAAAGCGTGCGAGAAACGCCCCGTCAGCGTGGCCGCCATCGAAGACGTTGCCGACCGCGTGGAGGTGAGGCTGCAGGAGCGGCCTGAGAAGGAGATCGCCACCGCTGAAATCGGCGCATTCGTGATGCAGGAATTGAAGCAGCTGGATAAAGTTGCCTATGTGCGCTTCGCTTCCGTGTACCGTCACTTTCGCGATATTGGCGAGTTCATGAGCGAACTGAAGGATCTGCTCAACGCGAAGGAATAGCGTTGGCGTCGAGTTTCGATGCTGAGTCCTGGATTGACCGATGGAGAACGCGCGAACGGCAAACGTCAGCGAATCGTCAGCGCGCGTTGCGGTCGCCCCTGCCGGGCGGCGGCCGTTCCGCGATAATCCGCGGCTGATTCTCGGGGGGATCGCCGTGCTGGTGGCCGCGCTCGTCGGCATCCTCGTGGTCGCCGACCGCACCGCGAGGTTGTCGCCGGACTTTCTCACCGAGGTCGTCCTCTACGCGCTCTCCGCCACGAATCTGATGATGCTGCTCGCGCTCGGCTTCGTGCTCGCGCGCAACGTTGTCAAGCTGCTCGTCGAACGCCGCCGCGCAATCCCGTTCGTCCGCTTCCGCGCCAAGCTGGTGTTTGCCCTCCTGGGAATGACCTTGATCCCGTCCGTCCTCGTGCTCGTCGTCGGCAGTCAGGTCGTGTTGCGCGCGGTCGAGAACTGGTTCAACACGCCGATGGAGGAGATCCTCTCCTCCGCGAATCAGATCGCGTCGGATTACTATCGCGAGCGGCAGCGGAACGTTTCGAACGAGGCATCGCGCCTGGCTGGCCTGCTTGCGGCTGCAAGCCTTACCTCGAACGACGTCGGCCGAATCCGCGATCTGGTCTCGGCGGATGTCACCGAACAACGAATCGGTATGGTACAGGTGTATCGCGCTGTGCCTACCGCCGCGGGCGGTCTTGATGTGGTGCCGGTGGTGGATGTGGCGTCGCCGGCGATGCCGCGAGGATCGGCGCGCGCGTCGGCCGATCGTCTTGCCGCGCGCGTCGCCGCGGGCGAGGAGCCGCAGCCCTGGATACTCGAACAGATGACCGGCGGAGACGGCGGCGATCTGCTCCGCGCCGGCAGCGTGATTCGATCGCGCGACGGACGCGTCGCCGGGGTCGTCGTGGCCAGTGAGTTCCTGTCGGGGGATCTCGCCGAACGCTCGCGTCGTATGACGCAGGCGTACGAGGATTACAACCAGCTGCGTGTCCTGAAGCAGCCGCTCGCCGGCGTGTATCTGTCGTTTTTCGTGATGGTCACGCTGCTGATTCTCGTGAGCTCGACGTGGATGGGGTTTTACCTCGCAAAGCGCATCACGCGGCCGGTGCAGATGCTCTCCGTCGCTGCACGTGAAATCGGGCAAGGCCATTACGATCAGCGCATCGAGCACGAGGCCACCGACGAATTCGGGTCGATGATCGAAGCGTTCAACGCGATGGCGGCGGAGTTGGCGTCCAACCGTCGCCGCCTCGAGCGTGCCACCGTCGATCTCGAGCGCAATCACACAGAAGTAGAGGGGCGGCGGCGGTACATCGAGACCATCCTCGAGCGTGTGGCGACCGGGGTGGTGTCGATCGATCCGGTGGGCCGCATCGGCACGATGAACTCTGCGGCATTGCGGCTGCTCGGCGTAGAGCGCGGCGTCATCGGCCGTTCCGCGGTGGACGTGTTCGCGCGTGCTGATCTCGCGGCCATCAACGACGTGCTCGATCAGGCGGCCCGCGCAAAGAAGGATTCCGTCGCGCAGGAAGTGGCGATCGTGCGCGAAGGACGTGAGTTGACGCTCTCTGCCGCCGCCACGCGATTGACCTCGGCGTCGGGCGACTACGAAGGCATCGTTCTCGTTCTCGACGATGTGACGCCGCTCATCCGCGCACAGAAGGTGGCGGCATGGCGCGAGGTTGCGCGCCGGTTGGCGCATGAGATCAAGAATCCGCTCACGCCGATTCAATTGTCGGCCGAGCGCATGCGCCGCAAGCTGTCGGACCTGAAAGCATCGCAAAACGAGCTGGTGCAGGAGTGCACGACGACCATCATCGGGGAAGTGGAAGCGCTCAAGAGCCTCGTCGACGAGTTTTCGCAGTTCGCGCGCATGCCGCCGCCGCGCGCGGTGTCCATCGACTTGAACCAACTCCTGAACGATGCGCTCGTGCTCTACAACGGTCTGTTCACCGACGTCAAGTTCGAGCGGCGCTTCAGCGATCGCCTTCCGCAGGTGCGCGTCGATCCCGAGCAGCTGCGGCGCGTCGTGATCAACCTCGTGGACAATGCCATCGAGGCGATGAACCGCAGCGGCACCATCGCCATCGAAACCTGTCACGAGCCGTCGAACAACATCGTACGCCTGATCGTGGCCGACAACGGCCCCGGCATACCCGAAGGCGAGCGCGACAAGCTGTTTCTGCCGTACTACTCCACCAAGGGCCGCGGCAGCGGCCTCGGTCTCGCGATCGTCCGCCGCATCGTTGCCGAGCACGGCGGAAGCATCGAAGTGGCGGACAATGTGCCGAGGGGCACACGGTTCACCATTGAATTGCCCGTCTGAGCATGGCTTCCATTCTGATCGTCGACGATGAACCTGGTGTGCGCAGCGCTCTCAGTGGCGTGCTGCGCGACGAAGGGTTCGAGGTCGAAGTCGCCGCGTCCGGCGAGGAGTGTCTCGAAAAAGCGGCGCGCGGCGCGTTCGATGTGATTGTGCTCGACGTCTGGCTGCCCGGGGTGGACGGTCTGATGACGCTGCAGCGCTTGCGCGAGCGCAAGGCCGACGCGCAGGTGGTCATGATCTCGGGGCACGGCAACATCGAATCGGCCGTCAAAGCGATCAAGATGGACGCCTTCGATTTCGTCGAAAAGCCGCTGTCGTTGGAGAAAACCGTGCTCGTCGTCCGCAATGCGCTGCGGCAGCGCGATCTCGAGCTCGAGAACCGCGCGCTGCGCGCGCGGGTCGATCGCCAGCACGTGATGGTGGGGGAGAGCTTTGCCATGCGGCACCTGCGCGAGCAGGTAGCGATGGCCGCGCCGACGAACGGCCGCGTGCTGATCTACGGAGAGAACGGCACCGGCAAAGAGCTGGTCGCGCGCACGATTCATCAGGACAGCAGAAGGCGCAACGGTCCGTTCCTCGAAGTCAATTGCGCGGCGATTCCCGAGGAATTGATCGAATCGGAGCTCTTCGGTCACGTCAAAGGCGCATTCACCGGCGCGGTGGCCGACAAGCCCGGACGGTTCGAGCAGGCGAACGGCGGCACGATTTTTCTCGACGAAATCGGCGACATGAGCCTGAAGACCCAAGCCAAGGTCCTGCGCGTACTGCAGGAGCAGGTCATGGAACGAGTAGGCGGCACGCAACGGATTCGCGTCGATGTGCGGGTGCTCGCCGCCACCAACAAGGATCTGCCGTCCGAGATCAAGGGCGGCCGCTTTCGTGAGGATCTCTATTTCCGCCTCAACGTGATCCCGATCTTCGTGCCGCCCCTGCGCGAGCGGCAGGATGATATTCCGCTGCTCGCGGATCACTTCATGGCGCTCATGGCGGCGGAATACGGCCGCCGGCCGAAACGGCTGGCGCCCGAGGCCGCCGCGCGCCTGCAGCATTACGGTTGGCCCGGCAACGTGCGCGAGCTCCGCAATGTGATCGAGCGGCTGATGATCATGGTGCCGGGCGACACCATCACCGCCCAGGACCTGGGATTTCTCGGTCACGACGGCGTGCCGACGACGACCGATGCGCCTGCCGACACGACGCTTTCCCTCGCCGAGGCGCGCGAACGCTTCGAGCGGGATTACATTCTTCAGGCGTTGGCGGCGCAGCAGGGAAACATTTCGCGCACGGCCGATATGCTCGGTGTGGAGCGATCGAATTTATACAAGAAGATGCGGGCGTTCGGGATTGCACCCTCGCGCGAGTAGCTGCAGATTCGCAACTTCGCGAACCTGCGAACCCTCACGACTCCCGCAGCTTGTTCTCCAGCACCTGCTTCCCCGAAAATCCTTCCAACTGCAGATAAAACTCCGCCGCCTGCGTCAGCGCGGCTGCGGGCACCAATCCCACGATTTCGCTTTCGAGGACGCTGACGCCGTAGCGCGCGGCTTCGCGTTTGACGGTTTCGAACACGCGAAAGATCGGCGTCTTCTCGTAGTTGGTCAGGTTCATCGACACCTGCACGATGCCGCGATCGTCGAGGGCAATGCCCATCGCCTTCACATTGCGGTACCCGCCGCTGCTCATGCGGACGCCGGCGGCGATCTTCTTCGCCACATCGAGGCGACTGGTTGCGAGGTTGATGTTGTACGCGATCAGCGGCATACGCGCGCCGATCACCGTCGCGCCCGCCGACGCGTGCGGCTGGCTGGGACCGAAATCCGGTTTCCACTCCGGCTGCTGCATCTTGCCCGCGAGCCCCTCGAACTCGCCGCGGCGGATGTCCTCCAAATTCCGTCGCGCCGGCGTCGAGGCCGCCTCCTCATAGAGAAAAACGGGTACTCCAAACCGGTTGGCCACCTGACTCCCGACCTCCTTCGCCAGGCCGACACACGCGTCCATCGTCACCCCTTCGATGGGAACGAACGGGACGACGTCCACGGCGCCCAGCCGGGGGTGCTCACCAGTGTGTTGGCGAAGGTCGATCGCCTTGACGGCGCGCTCAAATAAGGTCAGGACCGCCTCCTTGAGCGGTGCGGCGTCGCCGGCGAGGGTCAGGACCGACCGATTGTGCGCGCGGTCGGACTGGACGTCGAGTACCCGCACCCCGTTCACCGCCCCAATCGCGTCGGCGAGGTCAGAAACAATGTCTGCACGCCGACCCTCGCTGATATTCGGCACGCATTCGATGATGGCCATGGGGGTGATTTTAGTTGCACAGGGGTGCATGCCGGGTGCTTCTGACCGCTTGTTCTAGCTTGCGAATTTCGTCCCTACCTGGTACCAATGCATGTTGCCCAGGTGCAGGCCAGGGCTTGGTGTTGACTAACGGAGGCGGCCCCCACAGGCCGGCATTCCAAGAGGAGAGTGGCATGTTGAAACTTCTGACTCGGTGCCTGCTGGCAGTCGCGTTCGCGGCGACGGCGGTCTCCGCGTACGCCCAGCCGGCGCAGACTGGGACGATTGCAGGCGAAGTAAAGGACTCGAGCGGCGCGATCGTTCCCGGTGTGACGATGACGCTCACCAGCGAGGACCGCGGGTTCGTGCGCTCGACAGTGACTGACGAGAATGGGAAGTACGTGTTCCTTGCGGTTCCGATCGGAAGCTATGTGCTGGAAGCGGCGCTTCAAGGTTTCCGCACGGAGCAGGCCACCGGCAACCTGGTGGAAACCGATAAGACCACGTCGGTCGCGTTCACGATGAGCATTGGAGCGCTCACCGATACGGTCCAAGTGATCGGCGATACGCCCATTGTCGATCCAACGACCGTCACGCAGGTGACGCGTCTCACGCGAGACGAGTTCGAGAAGTTGCCCGTCGGCCGCAATTACCAATCGCTCATCGGTGCCGCGCCGGGTGTCGTCGGCACAGGAAACGTCAACAGCGGTGGCGCGCTGACGAGCAACAACATGTTCATCATCGACGCCGTGGATACGACCGACCCGACCACCGGCACGTTCGGTACGAACCTCAACTTCGAAGCAATCCAGGAGATCTCTATCCTAACGTCCGCGGCGGGTGCCGAATATGGACGAGCACCCGGAGCCATCGTCAACGTGATCACGAAGTCAGGGACCAACCGCTACGAAGGATCGTTTAAATACATCATCATTAATGACGACTGGGCCGCGCAAAACAGCACGGTCAACCAGGTCACTGGCGCATCGCTGGCGCGGGTCAAATTCGACAAAGTAAACCCGGTGTACTCGTTCACTGGCGGGGGCCCCATCATCAAGAACCGGGCTTTCGCGTTTGGCACCTATGAGTATTCAAAGAGCACGACGCCACAACGACAGACGACCGGCACAATTCCCGAAGACTTCCAGCAATCGACGAAAAACAAATTTCTGAATGTTCGTGGCACCGTCCAGATAGCGGAAGGACATACGGCGTGGGTCAAGTATTTCGAATCGCCGACTGATGGGTTCGTCATCGACTACTGGGCAAGTGCCACGAACTCGGCCGCCGAGCGCGAATCGTTGACGTCGCAGAATCAAACGGCAGACAACTGGGCCGCACAGTGGAGCGGCGCGCTGAAATCAAACTGGGCGATGGAAGCCGCGTTTGCCAAGTATGCGTCGATCCTTACCGTCTCGCCCTTCGAGTTGAGCAATCGGTTGAGCAACGCGCCGGTTACCAGCTTTGCCGATAACAAGACGTACAACGGTGCAACATTCGATGGTTCGACCAACCGCCCACGCAAACAGTTCAATGTGTCGAGTACCTGGTTCCTGAGCCCCGGAGGGCGCGGTCACAGCGTCAAGGTAGGATACGACCTGCAGGACCTGGAGTCAGGCGCGCAGTTCGACTTCCCGAACAAGCAGCGGTACTTTGCGGACAATTACATTCAGGCGACCAACACAGCGGTGTTCGGGCCGAGCTCCGTACGTCGTGACTACGACTCCGGAGCGTCAATTTCGACCGGTTTGATTCACTCGGTGTTTGCACGCGACAAGTTCGAGCTTGCCGACCGCATTTCAATTGAAGCGGGTGTGCGGTTCGAGAAGCAGACCGGCACGAGTGACGTGGGCAGTTCAACCGTCGATACGAGCGTGATCGCGCCGCGGTTGTCGGGAACTTTCGATCTGAGCGGCGACGGAAAGACGCTGGTCACCGGAAGCTGGGGTCGCTATCACGCGAGTATCATCCAGGGCTTCTCGGATGCATTTGCGACGATTGCCCAACAGACAAACTACGACAATTACGTGTGGAACGGAACCCAGTTCGTGTTCTCGAACAGGGTTCAACTGAGCGGATCGAGCTTCACGCCGAATCTCGACTTGACGCCGTACCACGTTGATGAAGCAACGGTGGGCTTCCAGCGGCAAATTGGCCGCTACATTGGCGCCGGAGTCCGGTTCATCGCCCGCAACTGGGGCGATATCATCGACGACATCCAGACGTTCAATCCCGACAATTCGGTCAACCGGCAGGTCGTCAACTACGACGAGGCCAAGCATACATATCGCGGCATTCAATTCACGGCGGAGAAGCGGTTTTCTGACAACTGGAACGCCGGGATGAGCTATACGTACTCGCGCACGCGCGGCAACCATTTCGCCAACAACTTCACCACTCTCGGCGACTTCCTCGACGCGCAGTGCCGCACGACCGTTGACTTGACAATCGGCAACAACGGGGTCATCCCGTGTGCCGAGGTGAATAACGGCGCGAACCAGTACGGTTCGCCAACGTTCGACCGTCCGCATAACTTCAAAATGAACGCGGCATATACCCGCCCGTTCGGCCCGGTCAGCCTGACGCTCGCCGGGCTCACCGAGGCGCTGTCGAAGTTCCGCTACGAGAAACAGCGCACCATGAACGTTCTATTGCCCGGAACTCTGACGAATCAGGGAACTACGGTCACCTACTTTTACGACGAGCGAGGTTCCGACCCAGTCGAGGGCATGGAGTGGTATCTCGACACCTCGATCGAGGCGACCTGGCGTATCGCGGGGACGAACCAGGCTGGGATTAAAACCGAGATCTTCAACATCACCAATCGGCAAGAGCAGATGCGCTCGAACAACATTACGTGGTGCGGCTCTGATGCCTTCGCGACCTGCGGGGCGGCGATTCAGAACTTTGGCAAAGCAACATCGCGCGCGTCGTACCGTGGAGGCGTCACCACTCCGATGACATACACGCGCGCGTTGCGCTTCTCGTTTATCTACCGCTTCTAGTCAGCTATCAGCTGTCCGCTCACAGCCTACAGCGGTCGATAACGAAGGCTCAGGGCTCCGCAAGGACCCTGCGCCTTTTTCTTTGCGGGCGGTGCAACGCGCACCGGCTCACCGGCAGCTCCGCTCACCTGCTCACCTGCGAACCTGCTAACCTAAGTGCTATAATCCTCACCACTTACGATGGATCCCGCTCGATCCGAACTACCCGAGTCCGAGGCGCTCACCGGCGCCGATCGTGACGCGCGGATCGAGCAACTGCTTCTCGCCGGTCTCGATCACTACTTCGCCAACGATTACGACCAGGCCATCAATCTCTGGTCGCGCGTGCTCTTTCTCGACCGCCACCACGACCGTGCACGTGCGTACATCGAGCGCGCGCGCAGCGCGCAGGCCGAGCGGCAGCGCGAATCGGAAGCCTTGCTCCATCAGGGGCTCGATGCGTTTCGCATCGGCGACGTCACGCGCGCGCGGGAGCTCCTGCGCGCGGCGCTCGATCAGGGCGCGTCGCGCGATCTTGCCCTCGGCGTGCTCGACCGGCTCGACCGCCTCGACGCCGCTCCGTCAACGTCGCCGGCTACCACGACGACATCGCGGGGATGGCTGGCGGGGCGGGCCAAAGCCGAGCCGACGCCGTCGTCGCCCGCGCCTCCGCGACGCAGGTTGAGCGGTGCGACGATGCTGCTGATCGTTGCCGCACTCGGCGCCGCGGCTGTCGGACTGTTGAGCCTTCTTCCCGATATGACGACGTGGCGATTTGCGCGCGTGGCGCGGCCCGCGCCGCCTATTCTCGCGCCGGCCACTGAACAACTGCCGCTTGCATCGGCAACCGAGTTGTACATCGCGCGCAGCCGCACGCTCTTCAAGACAGGACGACTGCGCGATGCGCTTCGTGAGCTCGATCGCGTGCCGATAGGCGACTCCCTGCGCCCCGACGCGGATCGCCTCCGCGCCGAGATTCAAAGGGAATTGCTCGCCGTGGCGGCAGCGGATCCGAGGCCGACGCATGAAGTGCCCTAAGTGCGGCTATCTGGGGTTTGAGACCACCGACCGGTGCCGCCATTGCGGCTACGATTTTTCGCTTTCCACTCCTGCGGTCACGGCGTCTGAGCTGCCATTGCGTTCTCAGGATGAACCCGAAGCGCCATTAGCGGATCTCGATCTCGATCGCATGATCGGGGAACCCGATCCATCGCCTGCGCCCACGCCCGGCGGGTTTCCACTGAACTCGGTCGCCGAGGATGACGAAGAGCGGGAGCAGCCGGTCACGGCTGTGGGCGTGGCCACACCCCCCTCGCTTCCGTTGTTCCGATCAGCGCCGTCGGCTGAGAACGACGATACGCCGCTCATCACCACGCCGCGTCCGCCGCGGCCTCCTCTGGCTGTGCGGCGCGCAACGCCCGAGGTTGCGCGGCGGCGAACCCCGCGCACGATCCGCCGCGACGACGACGACATGTCGCTGCGGCTCGAACCGTCTGCGACCGCCCGGCCGGACACTGGAGTTGCCCGTGCGGAAGGCGAGCCGTTGGCCGCGCACATCGGGCTGCGGCTGTTCAGCGCGCTCGTCGACGCCGCGCTCCTTGGCGCGATCAACGCTGTGATCCTGTATCTGACGCTCGCGATCGCAGGCATCTCGTTTGCCGAGCTGCGACTCGTGCCGCCCGTTCCGATGGCGGCGTTTCTCCTGCTGCTCAACGGCGGCTACCTCATCGCTTTTACTGCAGCCGGGGGCCAGACTCTCGGGAAGATGCTCACGCACATCCGCGTCACACGAGAAGGTGGCGGCCGCGTCGATATTGGGGCGGCGGTGCTGCGCGCGATCGGCGTCCTGTTCACCATCGCGCTTCTCGGCATTCCTTACATGCCCGTGTTCCTTTCGCAGCATCGGAGGGCGCTGCACGATCGCCTCGCCGGCACCCGCGTCATCAAGGGCGCGTGATCGATCGCCTGGGCTATTTCATTGCGACCGTCGGCTTCGTCGGCCGCGTTCCTGTCGCGCCTGGAACCGCGGGCTCTGTGGCCGGACTGTTCGTCTACGCGATGATTCGTGTGATCGACGGTCCGGAGCTCGAAGCCGCAATGCTGGTGATCACGTTCGCCCTTGGAATATGGTCGGCGAACGTCGCGGAGCGGCTCCTCGGCGGCAAGGATCCGGGGCCGGTTGTCATCGACGAAGTGCTCGGCATTCTCATTACGCTCGCGTTCCTTGACGTCAATGTCGCCGGGGGCATCGCCGGCTTCATCCTGTTCCGCGTGACCGATGTGCTCAAGCCATTTCCCGCGGGCCGGCTCGAATCGTTGCCGGGTGGCTTCGGTGTGATGATGGATGACGCCATGGCGGCCGTTTATTCGCACGCCGTTCTGCGTCTGCTGGTGACGTTTCTTCCCGGGTGGTTCGACTGATGCCGTTGCCCACCGACGACGCGTTCCGGCGCGCAGCGATCATCGCTGTCGGCAGCGAGCTGCTCACGTCGACGCGCGTCGATACCAATTCGCTCTACATCACGGAAGTGCTCAACGGCATCGGGATCGACGTGCTCGCCAAAGCGGTTGTGGGCGACGATGGCGCGGAGCTCGAGGCGCACTTTGCGCAGGCGCTCGCGCGCACCGATCTCGTTGTCTTCACCGGTGGGCTTGGCCCGACGGAAGACGATCTCACGCGCGAAACGGTGGCGGCGCATCTCGGTCGCGCTCTGCACGAGGATGGGCGAATCATCGACGCGATCGAACGGCGGTTTGCGGCACGGGGATGGAAGATGCCCGCGGTCAACCGCCGTCAGGCGATGGTGCCCGAGGGCGCGATCGTTTTGGACAACCCGAACGGGACGGCACCCGGCTTGTGGCTCGAGCACCACGGCAAAGGCATCGTGCTTCTGCCTGGTCCGCCGCGGGAAATGCGGCCGATGCTCGAGCAGCTCGTGGCGGAACGTCTCGCCCCGCGTGCTGGCGGCCAACGCGTGATGCGGCGCGTCCTGAAGATTGTCGGCAAGGGGGAATCGCGCGTCGAAGAGCTCACGCAGCCCATTTATTCCAAGTGGCGAGACGGCTCGCCGCCGATCGAGACCACGATCCTCGCCATGCCCGGTCAAGTGGAGCTGCATCTGTCGACACGCGGCGCGGATGTGTCCGCGATGAGCGCCGCGCTCGACCGCGCATGCGCGCAGATCGACCAGGTGCTTGGCAACGACGTCTTCAGTCGCGACGAAAAGACGCTCGAAGCGGTGGTCGGGGACCTGCTCCGGGCGCGCGGCTGGAAGATTGCCCTCGCAGAATCATGTACGGGCGGCCTTGCGACGTCGCGCCTCACCGACGTGGCGGGATCATCCGATTACGTCGAGCGAAGCATCGTGGCGTACAGCAACGACGCGAAGATCGAGCTCCTCGGCGTCGACCCGTCGTTGATCGCGGCACACGGCGCGGTGAGTGAGCCGGTCGCGGAAGCCATGGCGCTCGGTATTCGCGACCGCGCGCGCGTGGATGTGGGCGTCGGCATCACCGGCATCGCGGGTCCAGGCGGCGGGTCAGACAACAAACCTGTCGGAACCGTCTGCATATCGGTCGTGGGGCCGGACGTCGGTCCGGCCACTAGGACTTTCCGGTTCCCAGGCAACCGGGAAGTTGTGAAGTCGTTCTCGGCACTGACCGCGATCGACATGGTGCGCCGTGCGGCTCTTCGTCGCGATTGACGTGAGCCCCAGAACGCGCGCGCAGGTGCGGAGCGTGCGCGAGCAGCTCGAGGCGCAATTTGCCCGGGTCAGACGGCCGCCGCGCGTCACCTGGGTGGCTGACGCCGCCGCGCACGTTACCCTCCGCTTTATTGGCCACGTGGACACGTCGCTTGCTGAGAACGTGCGCGTGTCGTTGGCCTCACCGATCGCGCTCCCGTCGTACGACATCGAATTCAGCGGCGTGGGCGTGTTCCCTGGCCCGTCGCGTCCGCGTGTCGTGTGGATTGGGGTCGCGAAGGGCGGCGACAAGACCGCGTCGCTGGCTGCGCGCGTAAACCAGCGCCTCGACGCGATCGTCGGTCCCGGCGAAAGCCGTCCCTTCCGCGCGCATCTCACGGTAGCGCGGGTGAAAGAGCCTGAACGATTCGATTGGCGCGACGCGCTAAGCAATATCAACGCGGGTACGACGCGCAGCACGATCGATCACGTGACGCTCTATGAGAGCAAGACATCTCCGAAAGGGCCAACGTATACGCCCTTGGGCGTCGCGCCACTGGGCGGACCTGAAGTTACTCCACGGCGCCGATGACGCGGCGGCGACCCCCGCCGGTCCGCCGCTACACGAATAATTTCGGCGTGCAGCTACACTACGTGCGATGGACGGGTTGATTCCTGCGCTGGTCGGGTACGGCATCGGATCGCTGCCGCTCGGGTTTTTCGTGACCAGTCGGCTCAAGGGGATCGATCTGCGGCGCGCCGGCAGCGGCAACGTCGGCGCGACCAACGTGTATCGCACGGCTGGACTCGCGATGGCGTTGCTCGTGGTTACGATCGACGTTGCAAAAGGCGCGGCGTCCGTGCTGCTCGCGGCGCGCGTGGCCTCAGGCGTCGACGCGCAGGTGACGGCCGGTGTTGCCGCGATTGTCGGCCACGTGTGTCCGGTATGGCTTCGCTTTCGCGGCGGCAAAGGGGTGGCCGCCGCGTGCGGCGTGTTCATGACGCTTGCGCCGATCGCGACAACGCTCGCCGCTGGCTGCTTCGTCGCAACGGTGTGGATCACGCGATATGTCTCGCTGGGCTCTGTTCTCGCAACCGCGGCGCTGCCGCCGCTGGCCTGGGCATTCGATTCCCCGGTTGCCGTCGTGGCCGGCGCCACCATCGCCGCGCTGCTGATTATTCCCCGGCACGCCGGCAATCTCGCGCGCCTGGCCGGCGGCACCGAGCGGCGCCTGGGGCAGCGGCCGTGAAAGTCAACCCCGTATGTGTGCTGGGAGCCGGCAGCTGGGGAACCGCGCTGGCCGTGCACCTGGCGCGCCTCGGACACGATGTGCGCCTGTGGGCGCGCGACGCGGCGCTCGTTGCCGACATGAGCACCCGGCGCGCGAACGCGGTGTATCTGCCTGATGTGAATTTTCCCGCCGCGCTATGCCCGGCGAGCGACAGTGGTAAAGCGCTGGATGGGGCGCGCGTCGTGGTGCTTTCAGTGCCTTCGCATGGACTCCGCGGCGTATTGCGTCAGGCCGCCCCACACGTGGCACCGGGGGCGATCGTGGTGAGCGCGGCGAAAGGGCTCGAAGAGGAGACGATGCTGCGGATGTCTGAGGTCATCGCGCAAGAACTTTCCGGCGTGTGCGACGTCGTGGCGCTTTCCGGTCCCAGTTTCGCGATCGAGCTCGCGCACGAGTTGCCGACAGCGGTCGTGGCGGCTTCGCTCACACCTGCAGCCGTTGAACACGTCCAGAAAGAGTTCCGTTCCAGCACGCTGCGGCTTTACGGAAGCAACGATCTCATCGGCGTCGAGATCGGCGGCGCTCTCAAGAACATCATCGCGATCGCAGCTGGAGTGGTCGAAGGGCTCGGCCTCGGCCATAACGCGCTCGCTGCCTTGATCACGCGCGGCCTCGCGGAGATCACGCGGCTGGCCGTGGCACTCGGCGCACAACGCGAGACGTTGTCCGGACTCGCCGGGCTTGGCGATCTGGTTCTCACCTGTACCGGTCAGCTCAGTCGCAACCGTCACGTTGGCGTCGAACTCGCGCACGGACGGCCGCTCGCCGAAATACTCGCGAGCACCAAGATGGTGGCCGAAGGCGTCCGCACCACGCACGCGGCGCTGGCCCTCGGCGCGCGCGCCGGCATTGAATTGCCGATTGCGGCGCAAATGGCAGAAGTGCTCGCCGGTCGTCGGGATCCAAAGGCGGCAGTGTTCGAGTTGATGGGCAGGCGTCAAAAGCAGGAGGTGTAAATACTCCCGGGGTTCCATCACGAGGTTCCTTGCGGGTGCGTGGGGAATCTCGTAAGGAACCCGCGTGAGAGAATTGTTTAGATGGGTCTTTTCGACCGACTGAAAGCCGGCCTCTCGCGCACCGCCCAACAGTTCACCGCCCAGTTCGACGCGCTGGTCAAACAAGCGGATACGCCAGAACAGCGCACTCGGCCTGTTGATGTGGACACGCTCGACGCGCTCGAGGAGCTGCTGATCATGGCCGACGTTGGCGTGCAGGCGACCGACGAGATCGTCGAGGCGGTTCGCAGCCGCGCGCGCCGAGGCGAGAGCCTGCGCGACCTCGTGAAGCAGGAGATCAGGCAAATCTTCCAGAGCGCCGAGCGTCCCGTCGGCAACGGCACCAAGCCGCACGTCATTCTGGTGGTCGGCGTCAACGGAACCGGCAAGACGACGACGGTGGGCAAGCTCGCGAATCAATTCAGATCGACCGGCAAAAAACCACTGATTTGCGCCGCCGATACGTTTCGCGCGGCCGCGGTCGATCAGTTGCAGGTGTGGGCGGATCGCGCCGGCGTCGACATCGTGCGCGCGCGCGAAGGATCGGATCCGGCAGCGGTGGTTTTCGACGCGCTTGCCGCGAGCAAGTCGCGGGGACGCGACACCGTCCTTGTCGACACCGCCGGCCGGCTGCACACGCGCACCAATCTGATGCACGAGCTCGGGAAAATCCGGCGCGTCGCCGAACGTGAAGTGCCAGGCTCGCCGCACGAAGTGCTGCTCGTGCTCGATGCCACCGTCGGGCAAAACGGGCTCGCACAGGCGCGTGAGTTCACCAGCGTGGCCGGCGTAAACGGCATCGTGCTCACCAAGCTCGATGGCACGGCCAAAGGGGGCGTCGCCGTCGCGATCGCGCACGATCTGAAACTTCCGATTCGTTTCGTCGGTGTCGGCGAAACCATCGACGATCTCCTGCCGTTTTCGCCGGACGACTACGTGGAGGCGTTGTTTCAGGAAAAGTGGTAGTTCCGCGACTCGCGCGTGCGAACGACGCTCGTTCAGGGCAAGTTCCGTGAGTACACACGGGCGTAACAACGCCGTCGGTTCAGGGCCGAGCGATGACTATTTCATGCGGCGTGCGCTCTTTCACGCCGCACGCGGTCAGGGACGAACAACGCCGAACCCGATGGTTGGCGCCGTCGTTCTTTCCGCCGACGGCATCGTGGTCGGACATGGATGGCATGAGCGTGCGGGGGAACCGCACGCCGAAGTGAACGCGCTCGACGAAGCAGGTGAGAGCGCGCGCGGCGGGACGCTCTTCGTCACGCTCGAACCGTGTTGTCACACTGGGCGAAGGGGTCCGTGCACGAGGCGGATCGTCGCCGCCGGCGTCCGACGCGTGGTCGCGGCCATGACCGATCCCGACGCACGCGTGAGCGGTTGCGGCTTTAAAGAGCTGCACGCGGCTGGTGTGGACGTGGTCACCGGAATCTGCGAATCAGAAGCGCAACGGTTGAACCGCGCCTTTGCGCTGGTCAAAACCGAGCGTCGTCCGCTTGTGATGCTCAAGGCGGCCGCGAGTATCGACGCGAAGATTTCGGAGCGCGGCAAACGGACGCAACTCTCTTCGCTCGAATCGGCGCGGAAGGCTCAACAGCTTCGCGCCGCCGTGGACGCCATCGCGATCGGGTCCGGCACGTTGCTCGTCGACGATCCGCTGCTCACATCCCGCGACACACGGAGGATCCGGCCGCTCGTCAGGGTTATTTTCGACCGACGTCTTCAGACCCCGGCGGGCTCGAGGGTGTTCTCGACGCTTGAAGAAGGCCCGGTAATAATACTGACGAGCGACCGGATCTTCTCGGAGGCGCGTGACCGCGTGGCGGAGCTGGAGCGGGCAGGCGCGACGGTTCGCCCGGCAGATGACCTTCTCAGCGGTATCCGCGCGTTGCTCGAATGGGATGTGTCGACGCTCCTTATCGAGGGCGGGGCAGCGGTGCACGCCGCATTCTGGCAAGCCGGCCTGACGGACCACCTGCACCTGATCGTGACGCCGCTGACGGTCGGTCCCGGTGGCCTCGAACTGTTTGGAGGATACCCGGTGCCTTGGTCGGCACTTTCCCTGGTGGCTGTCGAGCCACGAGGCGCCGATATCTGGATTGAGGCTGATGTTCACAGGAATCGTTGAAACCGTAGGCAAGCTCGTTGAGCTCAAGCCGATGGCCGGTGGCTATCGCCTGCGTATTCAGACGCCGCTCGCGGCCGAATTGAAGCCTGGCGACAGCCTTGCGGTGAACGGTGTGTGCCTCACCGTGATCTTGACGGATGCCGCCGAAGTGCATGCTGATATCGGACCGGAAACGGCCCGCGTCACGACATTTGCGCTGCTGCAGCGCGAACAGGGCGTCAACCTGGAGCGCCCGATGCGGCTCGACGCGCGGGTCGGCGGCCATCTCGTACAAGGCCACGTAGACGGCATCGGCACTGTGGACGAAGTGCGCACGGACGGCGGTGGCAGCTGGCTCACGGTCAGTTTTCCGTCCGCGCTCGCGGCCTTTTTCGTTCGCAAGGGTTCGGTAGCGGTCGATGGCGTCAGCCTCACGGTGGCTGGCCTCGGGGAGAAGCAGTTCGACGTGCAGCTTATCCCCTACACTCGGAACAACACCGCGTTCGCCGACATCAAAGCAGGTGACAAGGTCAACCTCGAGTGCGACATGATCGGCAAATACGTGGCGCGGGCAATGGAGGTTGCCGGCCAGACACCGGCGCGAAAACACAATGGGAACTAAGTTGACGATCGCCAAGGGCGCGCGCTCCAACCCGCCATTCGCAACCATCGACGCGGCGATCGACGCCATTCGCCGCGGCGAGATGATCATCGTGGTGGACGACGAGGACCGCGAGAATGAGGGTGACCTCACGATCGCAGCCGAAAAAGTCACACCCGAAGTCATCAACTTCATGGCCACCGAGGGACGCGGGCTGATCTGCATGCCGATGACGGGCGAGCGGCTCGACCAGCTCGAGATTCCGCTCATGGTCGGCAAGAACACCACGCAATTCGAAACCGCCTTCACCGTCCCGATCGACGCGAAGGCGGGCGTCAGCACGGGCATCTCCGCCGCCGATCGCGCGGCGACGATCCGTGCGGCGATCGATCCCAGAACGGCCGCCACTGATCTCGCGCGGCCAGGTCACATGTTTCCGCTGCGCGCGCGCGACGGCGGTGTGCTCGTCCGCACCGGTCAAACCGAAGCGGCAGTGGATCTGGCGCGCATGGCAGGACTGTATCCTGCCGGCGTGATCTGCGAGGTCATGGGCAAAGACGGCACGATGGCCCGCGTGCCCGCACTCGCGAAGTTTGCTCGCAAGCACAAGCTGCTGATGATCACGATTGCCGATCTCGTGCGCTACCGCATGCGCAACGAGACGCTCGTGCGTAAAGTCGCCACGGCTGACTTGCCGACACACCACGGGCAGTTCCGCATCCACGCGTTCGAGAGCATGATCGACAAGGAGACGCACGTCGCACTTGTGCACGGGGACATCGGCGACGGCGAAAGCGTGCTCGTGCGCGTGCACTCCAAGTGTCTGACTGGCGACGTGTTTCACTCGGCGCGCTGTGATTGCGGCGCGCAGCTCGACACGGCAATGCACCGAATCGTGCAGGAAGGACGTGGCGTGCTCCTGTACTTGAACCAGGAAGGGCGCGGCATCGGTTTGGCCAACAAGCTGCGCGCGTATGAGCTGCAGGATCAGGGACTGGACACGGTCGAAGCGAATGAGCGACTGGGCTTCAAGCCCGATCAGCGCGACTACGGCATCGGCTCGCAGATTCTCCGAGCGCTTGGGGTGCGGTCGATGAGGCTGTTGAGCAACAACCCGCGGAAGATGGTGGCCGTGGAAGGCTACGGTCTGTCGGTGTTGGAGTGGTTGCCGCTGGAAGTGCCGGTGTCGGAACACACGCGTAAGTATCTGAAAACAAAGAAAGACAAGCTGGGGCATCGGCTGAAGAAAGTGTGAGGTGGGGCGGGCAGCGCGAGTCGGGCAAGGAGGGAATTGCGTGAATTTAATCTGCGTGATCCTACCGGTCCCACCGGCCTGATGAGCCCCACCTGCTCGAGTCGGTTGCCTCCCCCTCCCAACCACCTGTAAGATAAGGGTTTGCCTGAAGCCCGGGCATTCCGGTCATGTTCGACGCACTCAGTAATCGCCTCCAAGACGTCTTCCGTTCGCTCAAAGGCGAAACGCGGCTCACGCCCGAGACCGTCGAGGCCGCCCTCCGCGAAATCCGGATGGCGTTGCTCGAGGCCGACGTCAACTTCAAGGTCGTCAAAGCCTTCATCGATCGCGTGCGCGACCGCGCGCTCGACCAGGACATCCTCCGCAGCCTCACGCCCAGCCAGCAAGTCGTCAAGATCGTTCGTGATGAACTAATTGCGCTGTTCGGCGACGCAAAGGGTGGCTTGCAGGAGAGCAACGCCCGTCCGCGCGTCATCCTGATGCTCGGTCTGCAGGGTTCGGGCAAGACCACCACATCCGCCAAGCTCGGAAGGTTGCTGGCCAAACAAGGCCGGCATCCGCTGCTCGTTTCGACCGACGTCCGCCGTCCTGCCGCGATTCAGCAGCTGTCGGTCATGGCCGACAAGGCCGGCGTCCGCGTCCACGATCCGGCCGGCGAAATGGATCCCGTTGCCCGCACCACCAGCGCGCTTACCACCGCGCGCAACACCGGAAACGACGTTGTCATCGTGGACACGGCGGGGCGGCTGCATATCGACGACGAGCTCATGAACGAGCTTGTTGCGATCAAGAAAGCCGCCAATCCGGTGGACCTGCTCTACGTGGCGGACGCGATGACCGGGCAGGACGCGATCAAAAGCGCCGGTGAGTTCAACAGGCAGATCGGCGTTACCGGTGTTGTGCTCGCCAAGATCGACGGCGATGCGCGGGGCGGCGCGGCGCTGTCGGTGGTGTCAGTCGTCGGCGTGCCGATCGCGTTTGTCGGGGCGGGCGAGCGCATTGAGGACCTTGAAGCCTTCCACGCGGACCGCTTTGTCTCACGGCTGCTGGGCATGGGCGACGTGCTGTCGCTCATCGAACGCGCCGAAGAAGCCATCGACCAGGCAGACGCGGAGAAGCTCGAGGAGAAGATCAAGAAGGGCGGCTTCTCGCTCGAAGACTTCCGCGACCAGCTCCGTACGCTGCGCAAGATGGGCCCGCTCGAGCACATCATCGGCATGCTGCCGGGCATGGGGAATTTGAAGCAGCTTGCCGATCAGAAACCCGACGAACGTCAGCTGCGGCGGATCGAAGCGGTCATCAACTCGATGACGCCCGAAGAGCGCAAGCACGCGGAAGTGATCGACGGCAGCCGGCGGAAACGCATTGCGCGCGGCAGCGGGACGTCGGTCGAAGACGTCAATCGGCTGCTGAAGCAGTTCAACGAAATGCAGCGCATGCTGAAGGTCGTTGGACAGATGACTGGAGAGCCGATTGCGGCTCCGCCGAAAAAGAAAAAGAAGAAGGGTCCGTTTAGTTTGATCCGGTAGTTACAAGTTCAAAGTTCAAAGTTGGGTTGGAAGGTTCGTCACTTTGAACTTTGAACTTTGAACTGACAGAGAGGAACCGATGTTATCGATTCGAATGCGCCGCACTGGCTCCAAGAAGCGTCCCTATTATCGCGTCGTCGTCACCGAAGGCCGCGAGCCGCGAGAAGGGAGCTTCCTCGAGGTGCTCGGCACGTACAACCCGCGCACGAAGCCCGCGAAGGTGGAGCTCGATAAGGAGCGGATTCAGCACTGGATCAAGAACGGCGCGCGGCCGTCCGACTCGGTGCGTACGCTGCTGGCGCGTCATCTGACCAAGGACCGTGCCCTTCGACAGGGCGCAGAGGGCGAGGCCGCGGCCGCGCCGGTGACGGCCGAAGCGACTGCGGCGCAGGCACCGCCGGCGTAGGAGGCACCGTGGCCGACCTGAAAGCGCTTGTCGAGACCGTCGCACGCGCGTTGGCCGATCACCCTGATGCTGTGCGCGTGAGCGAGAGCGAGCGCCGTGGCATGACAGTGATCGAATTACAAGTTGCGCCGGGCGATCTCGGTCGTGTAATCGGCCGGCAGGGCAGAACCGCCGCCGCTATGCGCACGTTGATCGCCAGTGCCGCCGAAGGGCAAGGGCGCCGGGCGACGCTGGACATCCGCGACAGTTCCGGCCGGTAAGTGGCGTCCGCGGCAGATTGGGACGACATGGTGCTGGTCGGCATCGTGGCCAGGACGCATGGAAATCGCGGGCAGGTGATCGTCAATCTTGAAACCGATTTTCCTGAGGATCGCTTCAAGGCCGGCGCAACGCTCTTTGCAAGGCGCGCGAACGGCCCGATCGAGACGCTGCGGGTGACGTCGGTAAGGTTTCAGCAGGGGAGGCCGATACTCGGAATTGATGGAATCGGCTCCATTGACGACGCCGAGCGGCTCGCCGGCGCCGAATTGAAGGTTCCTGAGAGCGAACAAACGGCGTTACCGGCAGGGACGTTTTACCATCACCAATTAATTGGTTGCGACGTGGTCACCGCGGCAGGCGAAGCGATCGGGACAGTCGAAAAGGTCGAAGGAACGGGCGGGGCAAGCAGACTGGTGGTGCGGGGACCGCGGAGAGAGGTTTTGATCCCGCTCGCCGACGAGATTTGCAAGGTGGATGTGGCGCAGAAGAGGATCGTAGTCACGCCGCCTGAGGGATTGTTGGAGTTGAACGGGGACTGGAGGGCATAGCCAAGTTACAAGTTCAAAGTTCAAAGTTCAAAGTTGAGGTGGAAAGTTTTGGGATTTGAACTTTGAACTTTGAACTTTGAACTTTGAACTGATGAAGATCGACATCATCTCGATCTTCCCGCGCATGATCGAAGCGGGCCTGAGCGAAGGCATCATTGCCCGCGCCCGGGATCGTGGCTTGCTCGACATCGAGGTCCACGATCTTCGCGATTACACGACCGATCGACACAAGGTCGTGGACGACGTGCCATTTGGCGGCGGGCCGGGCATGGTGATGAAGCCGGAGCCGGTGTTCGCGGCGGTCGCAGGGATTCGCGAGACACGCGGCGCGGCTGACACGGTGCTGCTGACATCGCCCGCGGGGCGAGTGTTCACGCAGCGCGACGCGCGGCAATTGGCCGCGAAGGGACGCTTCGTCGTGATATGCGGTCGCTACGAAGGTGTGGATGACCGCGTACGGCAGCATCTGGCGACCGACGAAGTGTCGATTGGCGATTACGTGCTCTCAGGTGGCGAGCTGCCGGCGCTGGTCATCGTCGATGCGGTCAGCCGGTTGGTGCCGGGCGTCGTGGGAGACGAGCAGTCGGTCGAGGACGATTCGTTTACTCGCGGCCTGCTGGATTATCCGCACTTCACGCGGCCTGCGGAGTTTCGCGGTGTGCGCGTGCCCGACGTGCTGATGTCCGGGCATCACGGCGAGATACGGCGATGGCGCCGGCGCGAAGCGTTGCGGCGCACGCTGGAGCGGCGGCCCGACCTGATCGACGGCGCCGCGCTGGACGACGAGGAACGAGAGATGCTGCGCGAGATTGAACGCGCGCGCGTAGACAGGAAGGGGAGCGAGTGACATGGGCGCCATCGAAGTAGTGGAACAAGGTCAACTGGTCGAACGGCCGCGGATGAAGGCTGGCGATACGGTCCGCGTGCACGTCCGCGTCAAGGAAGGCGATAAAGAGCGCATCCAGATCTTCGAGGGCGTGGTCATCAACCTGCGGCGCGGCGGCGCCCGATCGACGTTCACCGTTCGCAAGGTGTCGTTCGGTCAGGGCGTCGAGCGTATCTTCCCGATGCATTCGCCGATCATTCAGAAAGTCGATGTGGTGCGGTCGGCGAAAGTGCGGCGCGCGAAGTTGTACTTCCTCCGAGATTTGAAGGGGAAGGCGGCGCGTATGAAAGAGGTTAAAAAGAACCAGTAGTCACCAGTAGCGAGGAGCGGAGAGCGAGGGCGAACACAACCTCTCGTGACTCGCTACTCGTGACTCGCGACTACACGCAGCACGCTCCGTGAAAAAGGTTGGCGCGCGGAGAACGATCGAAAACTCGCTGCGACGGTACGGGTTCGTCTGCGTGGCTGGCGTCGACGAAGTCGGTCGAGGATGTCTCGCGGGCCCGGTGATGGCAGGCGCAGTGGTGCTCGATCCCGAGCGCCACATTCCAGGTCTCGCCGACTCGAAGGCGTTGACCGAACTGGGGCGCAATCGGTTGTACGACATCATCGTCAAGCGAGCACTGTCGTGGGCCGTGTGTGCGGCGGAGCCCGCGGAGATCGACGAGATCAACATCCATCAGGCCACGTTCAGGGCGATGCAGCGTGCCGTGCATTCCCTGACGCCCCTCCCAGACGTGGTGGTCGTGGACGCGTTCCGTATCCCGTCGCTGCTGATGGCGCAGCGGCGGGTGATCAAGGGCGACCGTCAATGCGCCGCGATCGCGGCGGCGTCGATTGTCGCGAAGGTGACGCGTGACCGTCTTATGGACCGCCTCCATGTGGAGGATCCGCGATACGGATTCGATCGACATAAAGGCTACGCGACAGCGGAGCACCTTGCCGCCGTTGCGCGCCATGGCTACTCGGGCGCACATCGCCGTTCGTTCAGGCCGCCCACGCTGTTTGATACGATTGAACTCGAAACCGAAAGCTGCTGATGCCACCGTTCGATATCGCGACGTTGCCTATCGCATCGAGCGGCTCTCGAAGGCCAAAGCGAAGAGGTAACGTCTTCTGTTCCGACGTCTGTTGCTTGTGGCCTTGCTGCTCGAAGCAGGGCTCCTTTTAATCGTCATTCCCTGGTCCGCGTTTTGGGATCGCAATTACTTCGCCGAGGCCGTTCCCGGCCTCCGTGCGCTGCTCACGAACAACTTCGTGCGCGGCGCGGTTTCGGGGTTGGGCGCGCTCAACCTCATTGCCGCGCTGTCGGAGCTCGCGGAGCTGTTTACCCGTCCGCACGCCCGTGACGACGAGACGGCTTCTTTGCCTCGTCACTGACCGCATTCGGCTCGCTCGCACACTCGGTCGCCGGGAAGGCGAGTGGCGCCGGTTGCTCCTCGCACAGATCGAGGGGGCCGTTGCCGGTGGCATCGACCTGGTGCAGATTCGTGAACCGGATCTCGACGCGCGCGATCTTGCCCACCTGGTGCGAGCGTCGGTCGCCATCGCCGACGGATCGTCGGCGCGGGTGCTCGTGAACGATCGCGTTGACGTCGCCCTGATTGCGGGTGCCCACGGCGTTCATCTACGGCACGCCGGCGTTCCGACGACTGCCGCTCGTCGGTTAGCGCCGGCACTCACGATTGGAAGATCCGTGCATTCCGTCGACGACGTGGCGACTGCCGGTCCGGTGGATTACCTGATTGCAGGGACGGTATTCCCCACGCGCTCAAAGCCACACGCCGGCGAGACGTTAGGCGCGCAGCGGTTCGCCGCGATCGCGTCATCCGCGGGAGCGACACCAGTTCTGGCCATTGGCGGCGTCACGCACGAACATGCGGCGAAGCTTGTTCAGGCAGGCGGAACTGGTATGGCGGCGATCGGTGCGTTCATCCCTTCCGATGGGCCACAGGATCTCGCCGGCGCGGTCGAAAAAACCGTCCAACGACTGCGATTTGCCTTTGACACTCCGTCTGACGTTCCCTAAAATTGCTGTGCTAGCCCCTTGATTGCGGCACTTCTGGCAAATAACCAACGACACGGCACAAACGGGTTGGGTTATGACAGAGCGCGGTTCACAGAGCATCGGTGCGCGCCTTCGCACCGCGCGCGAACAGTCAGGGAAAACGCTGCGGCACATTGCCGATACGACGAAGCTGTCGGTGCCTTCGCTCGAAGCGCTTGAATCTGAAAAGATTTCGCGGTTGCCCAGCGGCATCTATCGGCGCGCGATCGTGCGCGCGTACGCACAGGAGGTCGGTCTCAATCCGGAGGTGATCCTGCGCGAGTTTCTGGCGCAGTACCCCGACGAACTCCCGCCGCTGCCGGCGCCCAAACCGACGAGCTACGACCTGCCGCCCGCGCCCGAAGTGAAGCGAGTGCGAAACCGCACGCTCACCGCCGTGTTGAGCGTGTTTGGCGCACTCGTTCCGATCAGCGCATTCGTGAGCTATTTCACCATCGGTCTGCGCGGTGCCCATGTCGCGCGTCGCAGCGAGGATGCCACGCCGCCGCGGGCCGTCGATGCGTTGCCACCGATCGTGCCGGCTGACGACCTTCGCGACGCAAGCACCGTGTCGGTCTTGATCACGGTTTCCGCGCTGTGCGACCTGCAAGTAGTCGCAGACGGACACGAAGTCGTGGCGCGGAAGCTTCGGGCCCGCGAAACCGTGCGCCTCGCGGTGAAGCACGAGGTCGTCCTGTCGGGCGACGATGCCGGCGCTGTCCAGTTCAGCATCAACGGTCGCGCCGGGCGTCAGCTCGGGCGCATAGGATCGCCATTGCACGTACGCATCGCGCGCGACGACTACGACGCATGGCTGGTACAAGCGTGAGTTCAAAGTTCAAAGTTCAAAGTTCAAAGTGAGTTATGAAGTTGAAAGTTCTCGTGGAACTAATGGACCATTCGCGACTGTTTACGCATCAACTCATCAACTCTCCACTTTATCAACTCTCCACTTATCAACTCTCCACTTACCAACTAACTTTGAACTTTGAACTTTGAACTTTGAACTATGGAGATCGGTCTCCGCACGCCCCTCATCGACATTTTTTGGTCGCGGCGAGGTAGCCCGCGACGTGCACTTACTTGCCGCACAAGGCGGCGTCGCGCCAACGCCCGTCGAGCAGATCGGGGCTGCTGGCGCTCCTTTCGGACGATCAGGAATCCGACGTGCGCGTCGCCGCCGAAGACACCATCGCGAACATGCCAGTGGAGTTCGTGTCGAAAGTGATCGCCCGTCGTGCCGAAGGAGCTGCGTGCGTTCTACACGTCGCGTGGAATACCGGTGTCCGACACGCCGCTGGATGACGATGCGGCGAATCCGTTTGACGAGGCCGCGGAGGACCGCTCGAAGGAGCCGGCGAGCGAACAGGAGAAGCAGTCGATGCTGGAGCGCCTCGGCTCGATGTCGGTGCCGCAGCGGGTCAAGGCCGCCATGAGAGGCACGCGCGAAGTGCGCGCGGTGCTGGTTCGCGATCCCAACAAGCTGGTTTCGCTTGCTGTGCTGAGTAGCCCGAAAGTGAACGAGGCGGAGATCGAAAGCTTCTGCCGTATGGGGAACGTCGGCGAGGACGTGTTGCGAGTCATCGCAAACAATCGCGCGTGGACCAAAAACTACGCCGTTGTCTCAGCCCTCATGAAGCACCCGAAGACGCCGGTGGCGATGACGCTGCCGTTGCTCAGCCGCCTCGCCGAGCGTGATCTCAAGGGGTTGATGACCAATCACAACGTGCTGGAAGTGATAAGACTGTCAGCGCGGAAAAAGGTGCGCGAACAAGGGTCGTAGAAGGCTCGAATCTCGAGATTTGGAGACGTGGAGATTTGGAGAAAATCTGGAGATTTTGAAATCTTCAGATTGCCAAATCTCCAAATTTGCTCCAAATCTCCACCTCTCCAGATCTCCAGATCTGCCAACTCACTTCTTTGTCTTCCCAGTCCACTCGCTCTTCATCTCGGCGAGGCCCTGCATGAACACCGTCGCACGCTCGCGGTCCTCGACTGACTCAATCGATTTCAACAGATCAATGGCGCGATCGAAATCGTCGGCAATCGTGGCCCGGGTGGTGGAAAAGTAGATGTTCTTGATCTCTTCAATCTTGTTCATGAGGCAGTCGCCGTGCGGTTCCGGCGCAGCGCCTCCTTGAACTGCGCAAACGGGCGCGTGTTGAGCACGTCCGACGCCGTCGCCCATGCCCGTCGCGCGACGAGCACGCCCCAACGTTTGTGGGCAAGGGCGGTCGCTGAATGCGCGTCGCTCGAGATCACCAGCGTGACGCCGCGCTCGCGGGCGAGGCGCGCGTTGTTGTCGGACAGATCGAGGCGATCGATGTGGCAGTTGATCTCGAGCGCCACGCCGTGCCGCGCCGCCGCATCCGCAACCCGTTCCAGGTTCAGCCGTGCCGGCTCGCGCCGCAGCAGAATGCGATTGGTCGGATGCGCGATGATGTCCACCAGCGGATGCTCGATGGCGCGGAGCATGCGCGCGGTGATCTCGGCTTCTTCCTGGCGGATCGCCGAATGCACCGAGGCCACCACGATGTCGAGTTGCGCGAGACAGTCGTCTGCGAGATCGAGCGAACCATCCGGAAGGATGTCGCATTCGATGCCGGCGAGCACGTGAATGCCGTCCATGCGGGCATCGAGATCGCGAATCCGTTGCGCGTGCTCGAGCGCGCGGCGCTCGTCGAGGCCATTGGCCATCGCCAGTGCCTGGCTGTGATCGGTGATCGCGATGTATTCAAGGCCAGAGTCGCGCGCTGCCCGCACCATGGTCTCGAGATCGTCTTTCCCGTCGGTGACGGTCGTGTGCATGTGGAGATCGCCGCGGATGTCGGCGTCGGTGATGAGCGCCGGCAGCCGCCGCTCCGTGGCCGCCTCGATTTCGCCGCGATGCTCGCGCAGTTCCGGTGGAATCCAGGCGAGCCCGAGCGCTTCATAGACGCCTTCCTCTGTTTCCCCGGCCAGCTTCGCTTCGTCGGCCACGCGAAACACGCCGTACTCATTAAGCTTCATCCCCAGTGCGATGGCGCGGTCGCGCAACGCGATGTTGTGCGGCTTCGATCCAGTGAAGTACTGCATGGCCGCGCCGCGGCTCTCGGACGGGACGAGTCGTAAATCCGCCTGATATCCGCCCCGAATCAACACGCTGGATTTCGTGTCGCCGCGGCCCAGCATGCGCTCGACGAGCGGATACGACACGAATGTGTCCATCACTTCTGGCTGCGCGCCAATCGCCAGGATGTCGATGTCGCCGCACGTGTCGGTTGCGCGCCGCAGGCTGCCGACCGGAATGAATTCGATGTCGGCAATCTGCGTGTGCAGGTACTCGATCACGCTGCCAGCCACCACAGACGTATCTGCCAGCAAGTGGCGTCCCGCATGCTGGCGGCTCTCTTCCAGCGCTTTCAAGAGCAGTTGCTCCTTGCGCGTGCCCATCCCTTTGAGCTCGCGGAGCCGTCCCGCCTTGGCCGCCTGTTCGAGCTCGTCGAGCGAGGCGATCTTGAGCTGCGTGTAGAGGAGCGCCACGGTTTTTGGCCCCACTCCTTGAAGACGCAGCAGATCGAGCAGCGTCGAAGGGAATTGCGCCAACAGCTCCGCGTAGATCTGGCACGTGCCGGTGGTGCAGATCTCGACGATGCGGAGGGAGAGATCTTTGCCGATGCCGGGCCACGCGCGCAGTTGCGCGTCGGTCAGGCCGGCAACGGGCTCAGGGGTGTTGCTGACCACGTCAGCGGCGCTGCGATAGGCGCGAATCTTGAACGGATTGTCGCCGCGCAATTCGAGCAGGTCGCCGATCTCGGTGAGGATGCGCGCGATCGCGGCGTTGTCAAGCGCCATTCACGCGCAGCCCTTCGGTTTCGATGCGGAAGTCGAGCAGCCAGGCGCCGCCGCGGGCAAGCGCCTCGCGGACGGCCGCCACGCGCTCGGGCGGAGCGAGGCAGAACACACATCCACCGCCTCCGGCGCCGCAGACCTTTGCCGCTTGCGCGCCCGCGGCGCGAGCACGGGCGATCAGATCGTCGATTTGCGCTGTCGTAACACCGGGCGCCAGACGTTTGCGATTATCCCATTCCTCCGCGAGATGCCGAGCCGTCGCGTCCCAGTCAGCGCGTGCGAGCGCGTCGCGCATGGCCGCGGCGATATCGCGAATGCGCTCAAAACAATCGAACACATGACGCTCGCCGTCGATGTGCCGCTTCATGATGTCCCAGTTGTTGGTGCCCGAATTGCGGGGGGCGCCCGTGTAACACAGCACGATTCGGCGTGCGAGTTCGTTCGGATCGACGTCGAGCGCGACGCGCCGCAGGCCATGCTCGCCGAGCTCCAGCGCGGCGATTCCGCCGTACATCGCGGGGCGATAATCCTGCAGACCGGTCGGCACCTGGATGGCCTGCGCCTCCACGTTCATGGCGGTGGTCAACAGCTGTTCCGAATCGGCGCGGCAACCCGCCCATTTGGCGAGCGCACCGCAGACCGCGACGTTGAGGGCCGAGGATCCGGCAATACCCGCGCCTGCCGGCGATTCGCCGCGCGTGCGGATCGTCACACTGTGCGCGCCGAAGGCAGCTGCCAGTTTGCCGAGAAGCGGCAGGTTCTCGCTGTTTCGAAGATCGGCGGCCGACGCGACGGCCATCCGCCGGTCGGTATCCTCAGAGATGATCTCGACCGTCTGATCCGTGCGTGCTGTGACTTCGACGTGCGCCCGGAGGCTGATGGCGGCGTTCAACGTTTGCGCGCCGTGATGGAAGAGATATAGCGGCCAGATGTCGATGGTCCCCCCGGCGAGATCGATCCGTGTCGGCGCAGACGCTGTAATTCGCACCGCGTCATCATAATATTGAGCCATGCCGCTCGCGAGCCGCCGCGACATTGGACAATTGCTCATCGGGAGTTTCAAGGGCACGACGGTGCCCGCCGAATGGCGCGCACTCGCGCGCGAGTTCGATCTCGGCGGCGCCATTCTCTTCGGCCGGAACGTGGAAGCACCGGAGCAGGTGGCGGAATTAGCCGCCGACGTGGAGCGTCTCGGCCGCAGCATGCCCGCGTGGGTCAGCATCGATCAGGAAGGCGGGCGCGTGGCGCGGCTGAAGGAGCCGTTTACGCGCTGGCCACCGATGGCCAGCCTGGGGCGTTCAGGATCGGATACGCTCGCCGAGCGCTTTGCCCGGGCGCTCGGGCGGGAACTGAGGGCAGTCGGCATTACGCTCGACTACGCGCCCGTGCTCGATATCCACACCAATCCCAAAAACCCAGTGATTGGCGATCGCGCGCTGGCGGACCGTGCAGACGAGGTCGCGCGGTTGGGGACGGTGATCGTCCGCACGCTCCAGAGCGAGGGCGTGGCCGCCTGTGGAAAACACTTTCCCGGTCATGGCGACACGAATCAGGATTCACACGTCGGGCTGCCGCTCGTCGAACATCCTCCCGATCGGCTGCGGGCGGTCGAGTTCGAGCCGTTCCGCGCGGCCATCCGTGAGAGAGTCGCGTTCATCATGACAGCGCACGTGCACGTGCCCGCACTCGATGAAGAGCGCATCGCCACGCTCTCGCCGACCGTCGTGCAGGCGATCCTGCGCGAGGAACTCGGATTCCAGGGTGTCATTCTGAGCGACGACCTGGAAATGAAGGCCGTCAGCGCCAAACTCGCGGTGCCCGTCGCCGCCGTGCAGGCAATCAAAGCCGGATGCGATGGTGTCTTGATTTGCAGCGGCGACATCGATCTGCAGGCGGCGGCGCTCGAGGCGCTGGTCAAAGTGGTGGAGACCGGCGAGATCTCGAGCACTCGGCTGGATGACGCGTTCAAGCGCCTCCGCGCGGCAAAGGAGCGCTTTCTCACCACGGAACGGCCGCGGACGCAGGCCCGCATCCGAGCGCTGCAAGCGGTCCTCGGCCACGACGAGCATCAGGCGATTGCCGCGGAGATGGCCTCGTTCCTGTGAGCCGGGCCGCATCCCGACCTTCGATCAAGCCGCGACGGCTGCGCTCAGGCGATCGGATCGCGCTCGTCGCGCCCGCGAGCGCGTTCAAGCGCGAAGATCTCGACGGTGGTATCGCCGAGCTGCGGCGACTGGGCTTCGAGCCGGTGTACGACGATCGTGTGCTGGAGCGTACGCATTTCGTTGCCGGAAGTCCCGCGACTCGCGCTGAGTTGATCGAACGTGCATGGCGGGACGACTCGGTACGGGCGATCATCGCCATCCGCGGCGGGTATGGTAGTGCGCAGTTGCTCCCGCTGCTCGACACGGCGTTGATGCGCGAGGCCCGCAAGATCTTCGTCGGGTACAGCGACATCACCGCGCTGCTGTGCCTTCACCTGCAGCACGGTCTGACCTGTTTTCATGGCGCCATGGTGGAGCGGCGCATCGCCCGCGGCAGCCAGGGCTATGACCAACGCTCGTTTCTGGCGTCGGTTGCCAGCACAGAGCCGCCCGGCGAGTTGGCGCCACCCTCGCTCGAGGTGATCAAGAACGGCGAAGCGACCGGAACATTGGTCGGCGGAACGTTGACGCAATTGGTCTCGCTGCTGGGCACGCCGTGGGCCTACATGCCTCCGAAACGCTCGATCCTCTTCATCGAGGACGTTGCTGAGCGTCCATATCGGCTCGATCGGATGCTGACGCAGTTGAAGCACGCTGGCGTGCTGGCGCGCGCCTCCGCGCTGGTGTTTGGCGAGTTTCCGCAGTGCGGCGAACCCGACGGGTCGATTGGCGCTCGTGACGTGGTGGCGTCGTTTGCGCGCGACTTCGACGGTCCCGTGCTGTTTGGATTTCCCTCGGGTCATACCGACAGTCCGACGTGGACGCTGCCGCTTGGTGTCGACGCGCGCGTCGTGACGGGGCCGCGACCAGCGCTCGTCATTGAAGAAGCCGCCGTGGAGTGAGCCGCAACGTCAGTAACAAGAACAATCTGTGTAATCTGTGAAATCTGTGGTTCCTCAACCTAATCCTTATCGCATCGCTGACGTGCATCCCTAAATCCGTGGTTGTTCATCTCATCGGCATATGCGGCACGGCGATGGCGACGCTTGCGGCGCTGCTGCGGCATAAAGGCTTCACGGTACAGGGCTCCGACGAACACGTGTATCCGCCGATGAGCGAGTTTCTTGCCGCTGAGAACATCAAGACGTTCGAAGGCTATCGCGCCGAGAACGTCGACGAATCGGTCGGTATCGTCGTGATCGGCAACGCCATCTCGCGCGGCAATCCCGAGCTCGAAGCGGTGCTCGATCGGAAGATCCGTCACGTCTCGCTGCCCGAGGCGTTGCGCGAGCATTTTTTGTGGGAGCGGCGCTCGATCGTCATTGCCGGTACCCATGGCAAAACCACGACGACGTCGCTCACCGGTTGGTTACTGACGCACGGAGGCGTCGACCCAACCGTGTTGATCGGCGGCATCGCCGGTAATTTCGGCGCGAATGGCTCCAGTTACCGGGTCGGCCCGCCCGGCACGCCGTTTGTCATCGAAGGCGACGAGTACGACAGCGCGTTCTTCGACAAGACCGCGAAATTTCTGAAGTATTTGCCCGACGTCGCGGTGATCAACAACATCGAGTTCGACCACGCGGACATCTACGCCGATCTCGAAGCGGTCCTGACGGCTTTTCGCCGGCTCGTCAACCTGGTTCCTCGGCGTGGCCTGACACTCATCGGCGCCGATAGCCCGCACGCCGCGGCGCTGGTGCCGCTCGTCAAAAGCCGCGTGCTCACGTTCGGGACGACTGAAGGGCTCGATTGGCGCGCCGCCGACGTGGTCAGCCGGTCTGGCGCAACCGGGTTCCGCGTTGTGCAGCAAGGCGTCGATCGCGGTCTCTTCACCGTTCCGCTGGTCGGCACGCACAATGTCAGAAACGCGTTAGCGGCAATTGCGGTTGGCGTAGAGTGCGGCGTGGATCTGAATAGCTTGCGCGACGGTCTCGCGGCGTTTCTCGGCGTCAAGCGCAGGCTGGAGCTCGTTGGCCGCAAGCGCGATATTGCGGTGTACGACGACTTCGCCCACCACCCGACCGCCGTGGCCGAAACGCTCGCGGCGATGCGCGCCGCCGAGCCCGGACGCCGTATCTGGGCCGTCTTCGAGCCGCGTTCCGCCTCGTCCTGCCGGCGTGTGTTCCAGGACGACTTCGCGCACGCGTTTCGCGGCGCGGACGAAGTGGTGGTGGCCTCGGTTTATCGCTCGTCGCTGCCGGAATCGGAGCGGCTGTCCGAATCGCAGCTGGTGAACGATCTTCGCAACAGCGGGGTGTCCGCACGCCATTTGCCGGATGTCGACACGATCGTGCGTGCGATTTCGGGCGAGGCACGGCCCGGTGATTTAATCGTGGTCATGTCCAACGGTGGCTTCGGCGGCATCCACGGGAAGCTCCTCGAGGCGTTGTGATCCGCATCCGGCCGTCCGGCGACACGATGCTGCTCGTCGAGTTCGAGCAGCGCATCGACCCGCTCATCAACGATCGCGTCATCCAACTCTGCGACCGCTTGACCGATAGGCTCAAGGGCGCGGTTCGCGACGTTGCCCCTGCGTATTGCTCGATCGGGATTCATTTCGATCCTCTGCTGACGGATCTCAACGCTCTGGAGCGGGTCATCGGCGAAGAGGCCGAGGCGCTCGAGCATGTGGAACCACGGGATGCGCGGCGTGTGACCGAAATTCCTGTACGGTACGGCGGCGAGGGTGGCCCGGATCTCGGCGCCGTGGCTTCCTGGGCCGGCTGCACGGCGCAGGAAGTGATTGAGCGTCACGCGGCGAGAACCTACCGTGTGTACATGCTCGGGTTTGTTCCGGGGTTTTCGTTCATGGGCCGCGTGGACAGTTCGATCGCGGCGCCACGGCACCGTGTGCCGCGCGAGCGTGTCCCTGCGGGATCGGTCGGCATCGCCGGTGAGCAGACCGGTGTGTATCCAATCTCGACGCCCGGCGGTTGGCAATTGATTGGCCGCACCGATGTGGCGATGTTCGACGCGACGCGAACACCGCCGACTCTGCTCAGCCCGGGCGATCTCGTACGGTTCGTGGCGGCTCTGTCGCGCGCATGACGACACCAAATAATGCAATTCACGTCATCCGCCCCGGGCTCCTGACCACCGTGCAGGATCTCGGCCGGTGGGGTCACCAGGCGCGCGGCGTACCGGTAGCGGGTCCGATGGATCTGTTTTCGCATCGCCTTGCGAATGGCCTGCTGGGGAATCCATCCTCGGCGGCGACGCTCGAAATCACGCTCATCGGTCCTGAGCTGCAGTTCGAACGCGCGTGCGCTGTTGCCGTTGCAGGCGCGGACTTCGAGATTTCGGCGAGCGGCCGCGCACTGCCGCTCGGCGTGTCGACGTGGCTGGACGATGGCGCGCGCGTGCACTTTGGCAGGCGGCGCGCCGGAGCCCGCGCTTACCTTGCCGTTCAAGGCGGCATCCAGACGCCACCGCTGCTTGGAAGCCGGGCAACTCACCTCGTCAGCGCGATGGGCGGGTGCAACGGACGCGCGCTCGTCGCGAGCGACGTGCTGCCGATTTATGCCGGCAGCGCGCCACCGGCGGTTCGCCGCGCGCCGGGCCTGGCGTTGCCGGCAGCGGGGCGCGCGCGGCTGCGTGTCGTGCCGGGACCACAATTCGACTGGTTTGCGCCCGACGCCGTGCGCACGTTAACGAGTGTGAGCTTCCGCATTTCACCGCGCTCGAACCGGATGGGGTATCGGCTTGAAGGTCCTCAGCTTCCGCGGCAGACAAGCGGCGAGCCGATCTCGGAACCGCTCACGTTCGGCGCGATTCAAGTGCCGGCGGCAGGCGAGCCGATTTTGCTGATGGCCGACAGACAAACGGCGGGCGGTTACGCAAAGATCGCGTGCGTCATCGCCGCCGACCTGCCAATCGCCGGCCAGCTGGCGCCGGGCGACTTCATCGAGTTCGATCTCTGCACGCGCCAACAGGCCGCGGCGGCGCTGATCGCGCGGGAACGCCCGTTGCTGCGGTTCGCCGACAACGAGAGTGTGTGATGGACGTGCGCTCAGGCGTTCGTCTGGCTGAGTGGTGCACCCTTAATGTCGGCGGACCGGCGCAGTGGTTTCTGCAGGCGCGTACGGAGGACGAAGTGCTCGCCGCGTTGGCCTGGGCCGACGCGCGGCGTGTGCCGGTGTTAGTCCTGGGCGGTGGTAGCAACGTCGTCATCGCGGACGAAGGATTCGGCGGTCTGGTTGTGCAGATCGCGATCGCCGGTGTGGAAGTGCGCGAGAGCGGATCAACGGTGACGTTTGGCGTGGGAGCTGGGGAAGCGTGGGATCCGTTCGTCGCGCGAACTGTGGGCGACAACTGCGCCGGTCTCGAATGCCTCTCGGGAATTCCCGGCCTCGTTGGTGGCACGCCGGTGCAGAACGTCGGCGCGTATGGACAGGAGGTGTCGGAAGTGATCACGTCGGTACGCGTGGTCGACTGTCGGGCCCGCGAGAAGCGTACGATGACGGCGGCGGAGTGCGCATTCGGCTATCGCACAAGTCGCTTCAAACACGCCGACGCGGGCAGATTCATCGTCACCCGAGTCGAGTACGCGTTGACGCGTGGCGGCGCGCCAACCATCGCCTACGCAGACGTCGTGAGATATTTCGACGGCGCTGCCGTTCCCCCAACGCTCGGCGACGTGCGGCAGGCTATCATCGACATTCGCTCGCACAAAGGCATGGTGATCCGTGACGGCAATCCCGCGAATCGAAGCTGCGGCTCGTTTTTCGTCAATCCCGTCGTGCCGCGCAATCACTTCGGGCGGATCGTCCGGACGAGCGTGCCGGAGCCGGTTCCGCACTATCCAGCGGGAGACGAACAGGTCAAAGTGCCGGCCGCGTGGCTCATCGAGCAGGCAGGCTTTCAGCGCGGCTACGTCGACGGACGAGTTGGGATCTCGCCGTTTCAGGCGCAGGGCCTCATCAATCGCGGAGACGCATCGGCGGACGAAATAGTGCGCCTTGCTCTAGCGATCAAGAGGGCGGTGTGGGATACGTTTGCCGTCGCGCTCGTTCCCGAACCTGTTTTCGTCGGATTTGGATCGAATCCCGCCGTTGGCTGGCTGCTGGATCCTTCGCCAGCGCGCGACTGAACGGCACACCCCATGCATCCAGCGTGAACCCATGTCCACACTCGTGATCGAAGGCGGGCACCGCCTTTACGGACGGCTCGATGTCGAGGGCAACAAGAATGCTGCGCTGCCGTTGATCGCGGCGTGTCTCCTCACCGAAGAAGAATGCGTGCTGTACAACGTGCCGCGCATCGCCGACGTGGAAGTGATGTGCCGCCTGCTGCTGGACGTCGGCGCAGAAGTCGACGGCATCGGCACGACGACATTGAAGATCTGCGCGCGCACGATCACGAAACACGAACCCGATCGCGGCCTCGTGGGGCGCCTGCGCGGGTCGGTCCTGCTCATAGGACCGCTGCTCGCGCGCTGCGGCAAGGCGATCATCGCGCCGCCCGGCGGTGATTTTCCGACGCGCCGCACGATTAAGACGCACCTCGAAGCGCTGCACCACATGAGTGCGAGAACGCTCGACGGTCCCGGTCATCACCTCGAGGCGCCTGACGGTCTCAAGGCGGCGTCGTTTTATCTCGATGAAGCGTCGGTGACCGGCACCGAAACGGCATTGCTCGCGGCAGCCGCGGCTCCGGGCCGCACCGAGATTCGCCACGCGGCTCAGGAACCGCACGTCATCGAGCTCTGCGAGTTCCTCCGCGGCATGGGTGCGGACGTGCAGGGCGGCGGAGGTCCAACCATCACCGTAGAGGCGCCGGCAAAGCTCGGTGGCGCGACCAGAACGTTGTGGGGTGATTACATCGAAGCGGGGAGTTGGGCGGTGGTCGCCGGACTCACCGCGGGCGGAATGGAGATCGGCGGTACCCGGTGGGAAGACATGGAGGTCGTTTGCTCCGTACTGAACAAGATGAACGTGCACTCCGAGCATGACGGGACGATGTTCCGCGTCGAGCCGCGCACGCTGGTCGGTGCCGGCCGGATCACCACCGGGTTGTGGCCGGGGTTCCCAAGCGATCTCGTCAGCCTCGTCACGGCACTCGCCACCCAGGCCGCGGGCGCCACGCTCGTGCACGACTGGCTCTATGAGCTGCGGCTATTCGCGCTCGAGCAGATGAGCGGCATGGGTGCAGACCTGTTCCTCTGCGACCCGCACCGCATCATCGTTACCGGTCCGCGGCTGCTGCGCGGAAAAACGCTCGACAGCCGAGATATTCGCTCGGGAATGGCGCTCATCGCGGCGGCACTGGTAGCGCATGGCCAGAGTCGGGTCGAGCCGCTTGAGACAGTGGAACGCGGATACAGCAGGTTAGTGGAGCGGTTGCAGGGGCTGGGCGCGCAGGTCGCAAGAGTGGGCTAACGATCCCGCGATGTCGCCACATCGCACCATCACGACATAACATCGCCACATCGACACCGCGCGACATCGCGAGATGTCAGCGAAGCATCGGCGCATCAGGTGACACATTCTTCGGCGGGGGCGGCTTCAATGGCTGCGCTGGCGTTGGCTGTGGCGGAGGAAGCAGCGGCGAGCGCGGCGGCGCCGTTTGCACAGGCGGTGGCGTGATCCCTTCCGGGATATCGCCTGGCGGTTTCGGCGCCGGCTGCGGCAACGGAACATCGATGATCGGTGCGCCTGAGTCACGGCCGACACGAAAGGCCTGCAGATCTTCGGGCCGGAGATCGAGAACGCGCACAATGCGCGGAGTGAGCGTGAGGATGATGTCGGTTTCCTGCGCGCGCTTCGTGTTGTGGGCGAAGATGCGACCCACCACCGGGATGTCGCTCAAGCCCGGAATGCCCGACATGATGTCGCGCTCCTCGTCGCGAATCAGCCCGGCGAGCATGTTGGTTTCGCCGTCCTTGAGGCGAATCACCGTGTTGATTGACCGATTGCCGAAGGTGGGGAGGCCTTGAAAGCCCTCTCCTGAGATGCTGCTCACCTCGATCCGCAACGCGAGCGACACGTCGTCGTCATGATGCGTGCGCGGCGTGATGTCGATGTTGACACCGATGTTTTCGTAGTTGAACGACGTGATCGGCTGCGTCTGCACGCCGCCCGCCGCAATTGGCGCAAACGTCGTGACCGGCACCGGCACTCGCTCGCCAAATCGCGCCTGCGCGGCCACGCCTTCCGACGTGCGCAGTTGCGGATTGGCCAGCACGCGCGTCGCGGTATCCGTCTTCAGCAACCGATAGTACAGGCCCGGAAGTCCGGTGAGGAACACGTCCGATTGCGTCAGGTTGCTCAGATCGTGCAGCGTGAAACCCTCGCGATTGACATCCACAGCGCCGCTGATCCCCGGCGATCCCGGAGACGCAATCTGCAAACCGTACTCTTTGAACTTCGTCCGATCGACCTCGAGAAGCTCGACGTCGATGATCACTTCCGGACGCGCTTTGTCGATGGCGCTGATGATCTTGGCCGCCGCCATGATGCGATCCGGCGTGTCCTTGATCGTGATCGCGTTGGTCGCCGTGAGCATCGCGATGCGGCGCGCGTCGACGACGATGCGAATGATGTCGATGGTTTCTTTGAGGTCGGCGTTGCTCAAATAGAACGTGCGGACGACTTCTTCGTCGTATTCCCGGCGCTTCGCCGGAGTATCCGGAACGATGGTGACGGTTCGTTGCGTGGTGACGCGCCAGAAATTGCGCGTCGCGAGCGCCACGGCGTCGAGCGCTTCGGGAAGCTTCGCGTTGCGCAAATCGACGGTGATCGGCTGATCGCGAAATGCGGGGTCGAACGCCACGCTGATGTTGGCGAACTTTCCGATCGCGGCAAATACGTCTCGGCTGCTCGCATCGCGGAAGATCAACGAGTCCGGCATCGTGATGTCAGCCGGCAGCTCCGTTCCGGGTAGAGGAGCGTCCAGGCTTTCTGCAATCAACGTCTCGAGGTGCGTCTTGCCTTCCGTGGCGACGGCAACCTTGGTTCGCAGTTGCGTCCGAATCCGGTTGATCTCTTCCTCAATCGACGCGTTCGCGGGATTCAGCTCGCCCGCGATCCGGTACTCGATGAGTGCTTCATCGAGCTTGCCAACTGACGCAAGCCGGCGGCCGCGGGAAAAGTGATCCTGCGCGGCGCGCATCTTTGCCTGATCGAGCATGGCGCGCGCGCTGCGATCATCCGGACGATCGCGCACGACCTTTGTGTATTCGACGACAGCGCGATCGAAATCCTGCTGGGTTTCCGCGGTCATACCGGCGCGTATCGCCGCGTTGGTGGCGCAGCCGGCGAGACCGGCCACGATGCAGACGAGAAGGGAGAGTCGGTAAGCGCTCATTTCGAGGGCGTCCCGCTGGTGACGACGTCCACACCACGCGGGATGCGAAACTCGAAGATCTTATCGGATAAGCCCCGATTTTCCTTCAGGTTAGTGAACGTAAACATCGATTTGCCGCCCTGGCGGTCGGTGGCTAGCAGATGGCGGATTTGGAGCGAGGCGGGGTCGATGCCCAGGACCAGTGATTCCACGTCGGGATCGCTCCGTTTCGGCACGAGCTTGAGCATCGTCAAACCGGCGGGGGCGCCCGCCAGCTGCGTGGAACTCACCGTGAAATCACGGACGAGGTTGCCCTTACCCGTGAGAAATAGTGCAGGCGTATTGGACTGTCCCTGCGGAACCGGGCTGACGATGACTTGCTTATCCGCCGGGAGATACGAAAAGATGCGCACGCCGTCGGAAACGAATTCCTTGCGTTCCGGCTTGCTATAAACCCACCGCATGCGCCCCGGTCGCTTGATCGCCACCGTGCCGCTCTCCGTCGTCTTCGTCCGTAGTACGCCGCCTTCGTAGGTCTGGACGAAGTCGGCCTCGAAGTCCTTGATCGTGTCGTAGCGCTGCTGGACACGCGCCGCCAAGTCGTCCGGCGTCGCCGACGGGGCCGTCTGCGCGACGAGGCCGAGAGACACGAAGAGCGTGAGGAAGAAAGAGCTCATATTGGTTTGGACGATGAACCCGCGACAAAGGTTATGGGACGTCTGGCGTCGCGGCCGCGCCGATTTGGCGATGTGTCGGTCCGCCTTCGCGCTGCGCGCTTCGGTGAGACACCGGCCTTCACCTGGAACCGGAGCGAAGGCTGGTGGACGGCAGGAGGCTCGAACTCCCGACCTCCGCGTTGCGAACGCGGCGCTCTCCCAACTGAGCTAGCCGCCCCCATGCAGACAAACGTTGATTATACCGTATGATGAGCCAGGTCCATGCCGTCCCGGAACGTGCGCGCGTCCGTCGTCGTGCCCTTCTACAACGCGGGGCGCGAGATGGTTGACACGCTTCATCGCAGTCTTGGCACTGCCACCGCGAAGCTCGCCGGCGGCGTCGAGCTCATTTATGTGGATGATGGCAGCAGCGATGACACGCTGGAGGCGCTGCGCGCGGTGCAGCAGCGCGACGCGCGCGTCGTGGTCATCGAGCTCGCCGCCAACTTCGGTCAGCATGCCGCGTTTTCGGCGGGATTCGATCGCACACATGGTCGCTACATCATCACGATGGACGCCGATCTGCAGTGCGATCCCGAGGAGATTCCGTTGCTGCTCGCGCCGCTCGAGCAGGGATTCGACTTCGTCAGTGGTGTGCGCCGCGGCCGGCGCGATCCGCGATCGCGCCAGCTGTGGTCACGACTCCTCACGCGCATCGTGACCTCGATTACGCGCGTGAAGTTGCGCGACGTGGGGTGTCCGTTCAACGCGTGCACCGCGGACGTCGTTCACGCTGTCTCGACGTTTGGCGAGCTGCGGCGATTTCTGAAGCCGCTTGCCGTGCGTGTTGCCAAACGCGTGGCCGAAGTCGAAGTCTCACATCAGCCGCGACACTATCATCGTCCCAGCTCGTCGTACTCGGCCACCGGACTGGTGCGACTCTTCATGGACTTCCTCGTCAACAGCATCGGCGATGTCTTCGCGTGGGTCTTTCTTCTCGCAGCGGCTGCTGCCGGTCTCCTCGCCGTGATCGCAATGATTGCGTTCGTCCAAGTTGGCATGGCCGCCGGCCTGGCCGCCGTCGGCGGCGCGATCGCCGCCGGGTTGGTCGCGCTGCTTGGCCTTGTCGGTGATTACGTGCAGCGCATTTACCGGCAGAGCAGCGGACGGCCGTTCTATCTTGTGCGTCATGTGTACGCGACGCCGGGCGTCGAGGAACATGCGTGACCGGTCGCGGCGTGTCTGCGGCTGACGCCGCGCTGCGCGACGAGCTCGTCGGACGCTATCCTTTCAAGCCCTACCGCAACTACCGACTGCTCTCGCGGCAGCGGCAGGCGGCCGTGATGCGAGCGGAGATCGATCGCGCGCTGCAGTCGAGCGGAGCGATCTCAGTCACGGAGGGCGAGGGCGATCGAGCGGTAATCTCGGTCGGGCGGCCACTTGCGTGGGATAGCGAGTTTTTCCACGTGCCGATGGGGCGGCTCGACTATCTACTGCGCGGCCCCAGCGCGGGTCGTGGGACTCTCGCACAGGCCGTGCGCGGAGCAGTGGAGGCGTTTCGCGCGTCCGGCGTCAAACACATCACCGCCAAGGTGGACGTCGCTGACGCCGATGCGCTTACCGTGTTCGAGGACGCCGGCTTTCGGTTGATGGACGCGCTCGTCACCTACATCGCGCATCCGAGACGGCCGCCGCCGCGGCGCGTCAAGGATGTCGGCGTCATCCGTCCGTTCGTTCCTGCGGATACGGAACGAGTGCTCGAAATCACACGCGATTCGTATCGCGGGTTCCCTGGCCGATTTCAACTCGACCCGCACCTTCCCAAGGAGCGAAGCGACGAGTTTTACCTCGAGTGGGCGCGCAAGTGTTGCGCGGGGACGATGGCGGACCGCATCTATGTGGCGGAGGATACCGGAGGCGACTTGATTGGGTGGGCGAGCGTGAAACGCGCGGAGCCTGTGTCGACGATCGGAGGAGCGCCGATCTCGTCGGGCAGCCTCGGCGCCTGCCGTTCAGATCGCCCGGGTGCGTACGCAGGGCTGATCCGCACCGCCGCCGTCGAGAATCACGCCGCCGGCGTGTTGACCGAAGCAGCGACGCAAAACTCGAATTTCGCGATGGTGCGCGTACTTGAGGCCGTGGGCGCGCAGTATGCGCGCGCCGAATATACATTTCATGCCTGGCTCGGATAGCCACTCGCGCGACTTGCGATGGCTCGCGGCGATTTGCGCACTGTCGCTCGCGCTGCGCGCGCTTGTGATCGCCAACATGCTCGACGCGAAGCTCTTTGCCGACATGCAGGAGTATCACGATCGGGCGATGCATCTTCTCAAGACCGGCACGCTCTTTCCTGATGCCTTTCGCGTGCCGCTCTATCCGATGTTCATCGCGGGCGTGTTCAAGGTTTTTGGACCAAACCTTCTTGCGGTGCGGCTGGCGCAGGCGTTGCTCGGCACATCTAGCGTGGCGTTGACTTACTTTCTCGCGCGCCGAGTCGTCCCATCGCGCGCAGCGCTTGCCGCCGCGTTCATTGTCGCTGTGTATCCGGCGCTGCTTCTGTACTCGGCGTATCTCATGGCCGAGACACTGTTCTCGTTTTTGGCGGTGCTGACGCTCGTTCTCTGGCTTAAGAGGCGCGCATGGGCAGCCGTTGCTGCCGGTGTGGTGCTCGGCGCCGCAATGCTGACGCGCAGCGTGGGGCTGGCGCTCATCGGCGGCATTGTCATCGCGGAGGTGTGGCGCGCCGTGATGCGGCGCGACGCAATCGATCGTGCCGCGCTGACGCATTTGGCCGCGCTCTTCGCCGGCGTCGCGCTGGCAATGATGCCCTGGGTGGCGCGAAACTACGGCATCTATCACCGCTTTCTCCCGACCGACACCTCGTCCGGTTTCAACGTCCTGATCGGTAACTACCCTGGGGCAACCGGCAGGCATCCCGGTATCGCCGCCGTCGAAGGCGTGATGCGCGTCTACTGGAGCGCAGCTCGAAACGATCTGGAGCGAAGTGACATCGGCATGCGAGCGGGACGTGCGTTTGTGCTGGAGCATCCCGGACGCGCGGCGCGTCTCGCGCTACTGAAGATGGCGTACCTGATCGGTGTTGAAGGCCGTGAGCACGCCTGGGGGTATTCGTATCACGTGCAGGGGAAGCACAACCCAACAACGGTGCGAATGTGGGGCATTGCCATCATGGCGAGCTTCCCCTTGCTGTTTCTTGCCGCGATGATCGGGTTCTCTCGTCCAGGAGTGCTGAAAACGGACGCCGCAGTGCTCATCGTCGCGACGCTCGCGTGTGCTGTGGTTGTGCATGTTGCAAGCTTTGGCGACACGCGGTTCCATCTGCCGTGGATTCCGCTGCTCGCCGTGTTCGCCACCCGCGCGTTTGCCGTCGTGCCCGGCACTGCCGGCCTGACGTGGCCGCGAAAGGCAGTGCTGTTCCTCGCCGTCGTGGTGCTGACGGTGATGTGGGGACGTCAGTTGCCGGAGTTGCTAACGGTGCTGCCGCGGTTGGCAGAATCAGAAGTGCCGTTGCAGTTGCCGTACTGACGCTGTAAGTTCGCGAATCCTTGCCCTGCAAATTTACAGCGGCCTGATCTCGATGTGATAGACCGCCACTGGCCAGGCGGGATGGCCTGATCGCCGCGCTAAAGGACCGGGCGGTCGCGTGTCTGCTGGATCGAGGCGATGCGCGCCGCGGCTCACGAACGAAATCCGGTTGAATCCGTTGCGGAACAGCATCTGCACCTGATTGGCGGGCACCACGACACGGTATTCGCTCGCCTGTGCCGCTTCGGGCGCGAACCGGCCGAGTTCGCGATCGTTGATCTGCAATGCAAGGTCAGCGTGCAGCACGGGCTCTTCGAACCGGCTGCGCGCTTTCACGACTATCTCGATGGGGCGATCTGCCGGAAGCGAGAGCGGCACGGCCACTGTGGCGCGACGATCGCGAATCCACCACACCGGCGTGCCGGCGTCTACTCCCGGTGCATCCCAGCCTTCGAGCAGAAACCGTTCGGCCTCGCGATTCATCGGTAGATCGATTGCGGAACGTGCCGGCTCGCGCGACAGAAGATCGTAGCGATCGATGGGCAGCCCTTCACGCCACGCGAACCAGGCATTGGCGGGAAACGCAAAAGGATAGAAGCGCCAGCTGCGCACGTGCACATCGGCTTGTCCTCTCACCATGCGGCTGAAACTCACCGGTTCGTCTTTTGGCAGCAGGCCAACCGTGTACTGCACCATCAACAGGTAATTCCACGTGATCGGCGCAATCACGAGCGGCGCCACCGCGAGAGCTGGTCGCTTCCTCATCGCGTCGAGCACATAGGCAAGCCCAGGTGCGAGGAGCCCCAAAACGCTGAGCATCCCGCGCGCGCCAAACGCAGGCATCTGCATCCAGCGCTCGCTCGCGCCAATCGCCCACGCGGTGACGAAGACACCCACGAGCGCGCCGATCGCCCATGCGCGGTTGCGACGGAAATACACGATCGTGCCGGCGAGCGCGATATACGCCACCGGCGTCCACGACAGAAAGCCGTGCCGCGACGAGAACAGCACGTCGGACCATCGAGAGCGGAGGAGAGAAAAAGACTGGGTTCCCGTCCCCTCTCCGGCAATGCGCAGCGTGAGAAGCGGGACCACGATCAATGCAATCCAGAGAACCGATCGTTTCAAGCGTGCGCGGGACGCCCAGGGCCGTGCCACGATGGCGCCGAGCCACGCCATGAACGCAAACGCCGCCACTTCGATGAAAGCAGGCTCGAAAAAGGTGTACCACGCGAGGGACGTCGCGCCGGTAATCAGCGCGAGCGTGAGAAGGACAATGCCTCGCGGGAACTCGGATCGAAGCCGAACGTAGAGGCCGGCGTTTCCGGCGAGGCAGCTAAGAAGCGCGAACAGCAACAGGGTATGGTACGACGACTGTCACCTCGTTAGAAGATGGGACGGCTGCGTCCGGCACCGATGGTCATGCCGTTCGGCGCGCCGGTGCAGTCGCAGAGGGTAAAACGTCTGACGCGACGAGTATTACGGCACCACGATCAACTGCTCGGCCGAAGGAGCGCTCGTCCCGCACGCGTTCTGCGCGCGCAGGCGCACGTAGTACGCGCCTGGGGGTGCGGCAACCGTGATGCTCGTTCCCGATCCGAGCGGCGCGCCGGTGAGAATGTTGCTCAATCCGTTTGCCGAACCGACATCGGCGACATAAGTAATCGGCGCCGTGCCGGCAGAACCGGACCACGTCAGCGTGACGGCGCGCCCAACCAGCGAGAGTCCTGTGGGCGCACCGGTGGTGCCGCCCGGGGCTGTCGTGAAGTACCGCAGGCGCGGCGCAAGGCCTTCGAATGGCGCGGGCGAGTTGATGCTCGCGTTGTTGAAGCCGGGAATCAGCATATCGAACATCACGCTGCCTTCGGGGCGGAAGTACATCGGCACCGCGTCGCAGCTTGGTGTGCACACCGATCCGAACGGGCCGAGATCCGTGCACGAGGGCCGGCAATTGGGGCACGCGCGGTAATAGATCGGCTCCGTGCTGTAAGTGTACTAGTCGCATAAGTCACCAAAGCTGTGGCCGAACTCGTGCAGCGCCATCTCTTCGGTGTAGGTCCCGTTATAGACAGTTGCGGGTTGATGGCGCGGCGGGAACCCTTGGCGGATGGCGGCGTCAATGATCTCGAATCGATCGGCGGGATCGGTTGGACTGAGCACGCGCACGGTGGCGACGATGACGTCGGTGCTCGTGGGCGCAGACGGCGTTTGGGAAAATGCGGCGGCGGTGCAGAAGAATGCACCG
>JBKPAJ010000019.1:0-32236 GCA_046726375.1 Acidobacteriota bacterium | reverse complement strand
AGCCCATTACCAGCGCGCGCTCCGCAGGAATTGGCGCGTCGAACGCCCACCAGCCTTGGAAGCGTGAACGACGATCCGCCGTCCACGCTCAACCCGACCGTCGTGTACGTCTGACGCAGCGTCGCGACCGAGTGCACGATTCTAAAATCGCACGCCAGCGCCAGGGAAAGCCCCCGGCGGCGGCAATGCCGCCGATGGCCGCGATTACCGCTTGCCGATCTCGCGGATCTCGATAACGTCCCTGATGAAACCGCGGCGGCCAACACATGCAGCGCTGCGGCGACCAACGGAGCGACCCTGCTGCGACCAGGATTTCAGGCGTTGATGCGCCGTGCGCTCAATCGTGAGTTCGATATCGTTTTGGCGGAATCGCTCGATCGATTCAGCCGTGATCAGGAAGACACGGCCGGACTCTTCAAACGATTGACATTTCTCGGTGTGCGTCTCGTGACGCTTGCTGAAGGTGAGAACACCCATCTCCACGTCGGCTTCAAGGGCACGATCAGTGCATTGTTCTTTAAGGATCTTGCGGACAAGACGCACCGCGGATTGGGGCCGTGTCGCGGCCGGCAAGTCGGGCGGCGGCATCTGCTACGGTTATCGCGTCGTTCGCGCTTTATGTCGAACGACGCTCACGACAGGTGAACGCGAAATCGATCCGATCGAAGCGGACGTCGTGGAGCGCGTATTCCGAGAGTTCGCGGCCGGAATGTCCCACAAGCAATCGCGGAGCGTCTGAACCAAGAGGGTAGACCTGGCACACCGAATGGAGAGATTGTGGAGACGGCAAACGGCTAACCATGTAAGTTGTAGCCGTTCAACCACTTAGGCGGTGGAAGCGGCGGACCGAAGATCGTCCAGCGCTGCAAGTACTTGCAGCGCAATGACTTAGCTGAACGAGTGGTGGAGGCGGCGGGAGTTGAACCCGCGTCCGAGAATACGTCGTCGTAGACCACTACGTGCGTGTCCTCATTCGAGTTGTCGCGACCGGATAGGAACGAGGCCAAGAGCCCCAGCCGCCCCTCCCGGAAAGTTTGATTGCCGTGGTCCGGGAGGCCCACGACAACGAGCCTGCTAAATGACGGTCAGCCTGATGCCGCAGGCACTCACCAGGTGACCGCTCACTGCCTAAGCAGCGAGAGCGAGCTGCGTATCCGCAGTTATGGTTGTTTCCAACGGATTAACGAGGAGCTGGCCCTCGGCACGCGTTCCACGATCCCGCACCCCCGTCGAAGCCAAGTCGCCCCCTTGAGGTAAGCGGACCCGTGTCCGTCCCTTCCAGTTTAGCAGGTTACCCCAACATGTTGCGATGTCGCGAATTGGCGATGTGGCGATGTGATCGGTTGATGTCGCGATGTGGAGATGTCTGACGATGTGGTGATGTGATGTGGTGATGTGGCGCTACATCGCCGCATTACATCGCCCCATTATGTTTTCCACATCGACAGACACGTCGCTACATCACCACATCGATACATTACACCGCCACATCGCCAATTCGCGATATCGCCAGATGCGTTACCCCAACCCCGCTTTGTAGAGCGCCAACAACTTACCCCACGCGCGCTCGGCGTCGGGTTTGCTGTAGGTCGGTTGCCCGTTCGCCTGCATCGGCATATCGGGCACGCACCAGCCGTGCACGGCTTGCTCGTAGACTTCGACTTCCACTGGGACCTTGGCGGCCTCGAACGCTTCTTTCAGTTTCGTCTTCGCGTCCGGTTGCTGCTTGTCATCGTTGACCGCGACGCCAAAGTACATGCGAGCTTTGATCTTCGGTGCGAGCAGATGTGGGCTGTTCGGGTTGTTCGTCACCAACCCGCCGCCGTGAAACGACGCGCCCGCGCCGACACGATCGGGTACGGCCGCAGCGGTTCGAACAACGAGAGCGCCGCCCATGCAGTAGCCCTGCGTGCCCACCTTCTTGGTGCGATCGACCTGCTTCTGCGTATCGAGCCAGGCGACGAACGCAGTAGCATCGTGCTCGACCGCGCCATCGGCATTGATCGATCCCATCAGCGGCGTCAGCTTCGAGCGTTGCGCCGGATCGCCGAAGTTGAAGTTCGAGGCGCTCTCGAAGAGCGGCGACTTGGCCACGCGATAGAACGGATTCGGCACGAGCACGGAGTACCCGCTCGAGGCAAGCCGCTTTGCTATGTCGCGCATCGAGGGACGCAGGCCGAAGGCGTCGGGCCAGATGATGACCGCGGGGTGCGCGCCGCTCCCCGGGTGGATGAACGCCGCATCGCACGTGCCATCAGACGTTTTGATCTCGACATTCGTTTCGGTTGCCTGCTGCGCCGAAAGGTCGCTCCCGGCAGCTGCGGCAATGCCGGCCGCCACAGTCATCGACACAAAGTCGCGTCTTGTCATCTCATCGTTGTCCATGTTTCTCCTCAGAGGCTGCGCAGAAATGCGATCCGAGCCGACCCGTGTTCAGTCGTCAACGTCGGCAAGCTTCAAACCGGTTGAGATCCATGTTGTACCCGCGCCAGGGCGCTCGGAATACGTGGTCGCCCTCGGCGTCGCACTGAATGGTACTCGGCAACAGAGTGTGCAGACCGCGAAACCGAACCGTCGTGCCGAGGTGCCCATAGTGACCTCCGCGAAACGGGGAGGAAGCGCATCCTAGCATGCCAGCACGGACAATTCGCATGATCCCGGCGTTGGCTTGATATGTCGCGGTAGCAGACCGAATATTCGCGCTGCCCCGAAAAGAGGTGCTGCGATGAGACGAATGGCCGGTCCATTGAGGCGGTAGTGCTTGCTAGCGGTGCGGCGACGTTTGCCGCGTGGGGTGGACAACTCGAGGGCATTCAACATCTGATGGTCGGGGCGATGTACGCGGATTTCAACGGCAACGGCGCGATCGAGTGGTTCGAGATGATCTGCTCAGGATCCTACGCCGGCGCGGCCAAGGACGGCACCAGCGATGTTTTCTCACAGCGGGGCACTGCGTGGGGCCGCTCGCGATGGCGGGCGTCACCACTTTCTGGGTCTCATTCGACGGCGATCCGCGCGACGGGTTGGGACGCCCCGAGAATCTAATCGCGGCCGCAGCGTTCGCGTGGGATCCACGATTCGGTCAGGATCGCGGTAGCCTGTATGACTCCGCCGTCTTGCTGCCGCCAGCGGCATCCGTGCAGGGCATTACCGCCGTCGCCTTACCGCCTGCAGGGTATTTGGACGCAATCAGAGCATCCGCGGATTTACGACACATGCAACGGAACTTGTCGGCTACGGCGTCGTGCCGATATGGCAGCAGCTACACGGCACGCGATTCCTGTTCGATGGCCGTCGTCGCACGACCACCTCGGAAGTGAAAGGACTGACACTGGCGTGGTCGTTGTTCAATCAAAGCGCCGAAGCCACGGATATTGGCGGACTGTGTTTTGGTGATTCAGGTTCCCCGCAGTTTGTCCCCGGCACGAACATGATCGTGTCGACCACGACCGGCGGCGATCCGAACTGTCGTGCGAACAATTACAACTATCGGCTCGACACAGTGGGGCGCGCGGCGATTTCTCGGCCGGTTCCTGACTTTGCCGTGAACGATGTCGAGAGTGCCGCCCGATCAGCGATACACCGACTGACTTGGATCGGCAGGCGCAGGCTTTTGCGGCGTCGGCTTTGGTTCTTCGAAACCCAAGTGCGGCAAGAAACTCCGGCGTGCCGCCCACGAGCGACTTCACAATGGAGTGCTTGCCGCTCGCGTAAGGGGGCGCCGGGTCGGCGGCCGCTGGGGCTGGTTCGAGTGCGGCGACCCTCATGGCAATGGGCGTCGTTCGGTATGAGCGCTATCAGTTTCAATCGGCCTTGGGGCAGCAGGCGCCGGCATGATGCCAACGCGCGATGCCGGACGGACAGACGAGCGCGAACCGGGACACACCGCCGATGCGTGAGTCGAGTAGCCCGAGTGCGTGGTGGTGCGATAGAGCGGCGCTTCGCGTCGCGGCCACAGCATCGAGGCGGCGTGCGCGAGCGCGCACGCGAGCCACACCCCCCAGGCGATCTTGACGGCCGGGGAAAACTCGCCCACGAGGGACGACGACGTCCTGCGTGACCTCGGATGGCGTCGGCAGCTCGCGTGTCAAGGCGCGCACTTCACCATACGTGACGTACACCAGGCCCGCCGTGAACACGAAAAATGCCAGGGCGGAAATTCTCAACACACAATCCTGGGCTTTGCAGGAACGTCGCCAGCCGAAGCGGCGATCAGTCGAAGGAATCTTCGGGCAGTTCGACGAAGGCCGTCGCGCGGCTGCGCGCCCTTTCGCGCCAAATCTGGCAGCGACTGACAATTTTGTCAGTTGTCGGTGTAGTACTTCTTGTACATGCCGCGGCGAAAGAGCCAGCCGCCTAACGGACCGAGCCATCCAAGCACGTAGTACATATAGCCAAGGTCCATCAGCTCGATCAGGTTGCCGTCGAAATCCTTCACAAAGAAAAACGAGTGCCCGCGCGGTGAACGCTCAGGTTTGCTGACGCATTCGACACCCTTGCGTGTCAAGTACTCGTACCACCGTTGCAGATTGCGCACGTTGAACGAAATATGGGTGAGCCCCACGCGATGCCACGGCACCGCGCCCGCAGGCAACTGCGGATGAAACTCGAAGATCTCGAGCACGCCGCCGCCCGGCACGCGAATCCACCCAATCTTGCAGCGCGGCATCTCGCCCTGCACAGCGAAGAACGTACGCACGCGATCGGGCGGGGTGTCGGCGACGCCGACAAGGGGACAGCCAAATACTTCCCAGTAAAACCGGACGGCTCTGTTGAAATCGGAAACGGTAATGCCCGCGTGACTGAACGTTCGGACTTTCATGAAATGCCCACAGGGCGGTCTAAAAACCGGGCGCTACAGGTGTTCAGATCTGTTGCCTTGATGTGATCCGCAACCCTGAGCGCCTGGGCGGCAATCGTTAGTCCGGGATTCACGGCGGCAGACGACGGAAAGAACGACGCATCGACGACAAACAGATTCTCGACATCGTGTGAGCGGCAAAACGGATCGAGCACCGACTCGCGCGGGTTGGTGCCGAAACACAACGTCCCGCACTGATGCGTGGTGTTCTTGCTGCCATGTGTATGGGTGACGACCAGCCAGAAGCCAAGCTGCCGCAGCACGTGTTTGGTCTTTCTCACGAGCGTCTCGTGCGCGAGCAGGTTGTTCGGACGATAGCGCAGGCGAATGCGTCGATTGCGTTCCACGGTCACACAATTGTTTGGATCGGGCAAATCCTCCGACATGGCGAGCCAGTCGACGCCGCGCTCCACCCACGATTCGTACGCCCATAACGGAATCCACGGCACCACGGTTTGCGCCATGACGCCGTGTGTCCGCCCTTGCGATTGGATCTGTCCGAGCGGGTAATCGGTGTGAGCGCCTGGCAGATAGAAGTCGTTGATCGCGAGCGTCTTTTGAAAGACCGTCTCGTTGCGTTGAAACGGATGGAACGCCTGCATCATGGTGGCAAGATGTGCCATGTAGCGTTTACCGACGAGTCCGGAGGAGTTGCCGAGTCCGTGTGGGTGCGTGTCGTTCGCCGAGCGGAGGAGAAGCGCGGCGGAGTTGACCGCCCCGCAGGACGCGACGACGAGCGCGGTTTTGACCGTCAGCGGTTCGCCGTTGCGTTCCACTTCGACCGCAACAACTTTCTTTCCGGACGGATCGGTGACGAGACGCGTCGCGCACGCGTTGGTCCACAGGGTCACGTTGGGTCGCGCCATTGCCGGACGGATGCAGCACACCTCGGCTTCGCTCTTCGCGTGCACTCTGCACGGAAACGAGTTGCACGTGCGGCACAGAACGCAGCCGTCGCGGAGGCCGAGCGGGAGCGGCGAAGGATGCAGCCCGCGGCTGCGCAGCTGTTCGGCGATCGCCGACATCAGCGGCGCATGCGGGACGGCCGGACGCGGAAATGGGTTACGCGGCGGCTCCGTCGGATCCGCGCCGTCTTCACCGTGGACGTGGTAGAGGCGCTCGGCGCGATCGTAGTACGGCGCCAGCGTGTCGTAATCGATAGGCCAGGCGGGCGAAACACCCTCGAGATGTTGCACCTCCTGAAAATCCTCGCGCCGCAGGCGATAGAGAACACTCCCCCAGAATTTCGTGTTGCCGCCGACGCAGTAGTGACTGTAAGGAGAGAATTCCTGGCCGCGCTCGTCCAACCAGCGTTCCCTGGTCTGATAGCGCAACTGCTTCCAGACCGCGGCGGGACTCCAGTTTTCCTCCTCCTGCGGCACGAAGTCGCCGCGCTCGAGGATCAAAATGCGAGCTGGCGTGTCCGAGAGCGCGTGCGCCATGGTCCCGCCGCCGGCGCCGCTACCGATGATGACGATGTCGTAGTGGTCGGTCACGATACCGTCTGCTCGACACTCGCGTAGATCTGTTCCATCAAGCGTTGATCGTCCATCGCCCGTTCAAGGCTCATCTGCGGCGCGCGATGCTCCGCGATGGCGCCGAGGAAATCGCGATACATCGCACGATACCCCCGGATGTCCCTGAAGCCGGGAAAAAACAGCCGTGGAAACCCGGTTCCGCGCACCAGCACGAACGCGCCATTTGATTCAAACGTGATGATGCCTCTTCGGCCAAACAGTTTCGACAAACGCAGGCCCTTCAGCAACGACGGAATCTCGCGGGAATAGTACAGCGACCCGACCGCGTCGTTGTCGTAGCGGAACGCGACCATCATGCTTTTGCACCGCCGGTCGGGGCCGTCGCGGCACACCGCCGGGCGATATCCCTGCACCGCCGTGATCCTTGGTCCGAGGCTGTTCGCGATGTGCAGCCAGTGAATGCCTTCCTCGAAAAACGCATCGCCGCCGGCCATTGATTCATCGTTGCGCCAATCGTCAGCAGCCTTCCGACGAAGCGCGATGGTGGTGAAGTGCGCAAATACCATCTCCCCGATCGAGCCGTTCGCGAGCAGCTTCCGCAGAGACACCGCAAGCGGTTTGTAATGATCGTTTTCGCCCACCAGAACGACGCGATCCGCACGATCGCGCGCCGCTTGCGCGGCGCGGTAGTCCTCGAGGCGGAGAAACGCCGGCTTTTCCACGAGCACGTGCTTGCGAGCCGCCAGCGCCTGCTTCGCGAGATCGAGATGGAGGTGCGGCGGAACGGCGATCACGACCGCGTCTATCTCCGGGTCATCGATGGCGGCGGCATAGCCCTCGTAACTTCGATGGCCCGCGTAACGCTGCCGATAGGCAGCTGCGCGTGCGCGGTCGCGGCTCGCGTAGCTCGCGATGATGTCGGTTGTGAATCTCCGCAGTTGCCGGCTGTGCACATCGGTGATGAAGCCGCAGCCGAGAAACGCCAGGCGGAGGGGTCGCTGCATCGCCTCCAATTCAAGCATACGAGGGTGGAGGCGTGAGATTGCAGAGGTTCGATTGGAGATTGCAGATTTGGATTGAAGGATTGGAGAATCGCCAATCCCGATCTGACATCAGCAATCCTGGCATCGCCAATCGGAACGTGCAATGCCTTGGAGGTCAGCAATTTAGGGGTTTGCCCACCTTGACTTGCAGGATCACACTCCCGATAATGCAAGCACGCACGGTCCCCAGCTCACGACACGCGGCGTTTCCCAGCTGGGCCGGCCTGCCCCCGGCCGCGACTTACGTCCGGTCCATCACAAACATGTCGCCCGATGAACGGATTCAACAGTCCGTCGCCACGGCACTCGCTGCGTTTCGCGCACGTGTCGACGAAGATCTCAAGGCGCTCGTCCAGCAGCTCGTGACGTCGGCCGCCACCGAGCGCGACCAGGCGCTCGCGGCGGTGATGACCGCCGCCAAGGCGGAGGCCGAGCGCGATATCAAGCAGAAAGTGGCCGACGTCGAAGCGCGCGCCCAGGCGACCATCGACCAGAAGCTGGCCGAGGCCGAAGCCCGCGCGAAGAGCGCGATCGAGCTCGTCGAGACCGCACGGTCGAAAGAGCGCGATCTGGCCGAGAGCGACGTCAAAGCGCTCGAAGCCAAAGCCGAGGAGAAGCTGCAGGCGGCACTCGCGTCATCGCGGGAAGAGCTGAAACTGGCGCTCACCAACGCGGAGAATCGCGCCAATGCGACCGTCAAGGAGAACATCGCGACGGCACACGTCCAGGAACGCGAGGCGGAGATGGCGGGTCTCAGCCGCCTGCTCGAAAGCATCCGCGGACTGGATGGCGCTTCGTCGCTGAGCGAGGTGCTCGATGCGTTGGGCCAGGCCGTCGGCCGCGAAGCGGCACGCGCGGCGGTCCTCGTGCTGCGAAACGATCGCCTGCTCGGGTGGAAGCTTTCGGGCTTCGGCGCGCGCGACGCGCAACCAAAGCTGATCGATGTTGGTCTTACTGAAGCAGGCGTCATCGGTCTCGCCGTCGGCTCTGCGAGGGTGGCGACATCGCGCGACAGCCAATCCGCGGGAGCAGGTCCCGGGTTCGCGCAGCTGCCCGCGGACCGGATGGGGCTGGCGGTTCCGCTGATCGTGGGCGGGCGTGTCGTCGCGGCGGTGTACGCGGACGGCGTCGCCGAAGATGGTCGCGAACAAGTCGTGCCGAGCAGTTGGCCTGAAGTAATCGAAATCCTGGCGCGGCATGCGTCGCGCTGCCTCGAAGCGTTGTCGGTGCAGAAGGCGGCGAGCACGACGCCATCGCCGCGTTTCTGGGTGCCTCCGACGAAAGGCGCACCGCAACAAACGTCCGAAGCACCCGCCGCATCCGCTTCGCCCCACCCCACCCCTGAGGCGAAAGCGCAGGAACGTAACCGAACTGAGGCGTTCGTGCAGACGCGAGCAGACGCCGAGGCCTCAGAAGGTCCCGAAGAATCGGCGCGGTGTTGTGCACGGCTCTTGCTGCTGGACATCAAGTTGAACCACGAGCCGGCCGTGGACGAAGGCGGGCGCTCGCGAAATCTGCTCTCGCGCCTGCGACCCGAGATCGAGCGGGCTCGTCGGATCTACGAGGAATGCGTGCCGGCCTCGTTGCGAACTCGCGCGGAGCTGTTTCACCAGGAGCTCCTGGCCACGCTGTGTGGTGGCGACCCGGCGCGTCTCGGCTTCCAAACATGAACGACCGCACCAACACGCGCGTGCTCTTCGCCTTGCTCGCATCGGCGCTGCTGCTCTCGGCTCAGGCCGGGACGGCGTTGCCCGACGCCCAGCAGGAGCTGGTGACCGCCGGAATGCCGGGAACGATCGGTGCGCCACTGTCCCCGACGCTTCACCCGGCCGTGCCGGAAACGCTCGAGGCCATGTGGTACGCCCCCGCGCAGAGTTCTGCGGCGGCCCCCGGGGTGTTGGTGCAACTCGCGCAAGGCGTGCGGATGCTCGAGCAGACAGGCGATGCCGCCACTGCGCTGCCGCTCGTGAACGCGCCCGCGCTTGCCTCAACCGAGGTTGCGCCTTACGCGCGTTATTACACCGGGATCGCCCTGCAGCGGCTGAATCGGCTCGAGGAGGCCGAAAACGCGTTTGCCTCGGTCGCCGCGCAGGACCTGCTTGGCTATCTTCCGGAAACGGCGGCGCTGCGGCAGGCAGACGTACGGGAAGCGCGCAGCGACTACGCGGGCGCCGAAGCGATTTACGAGAGTCTGGTCAGACGGACCCTTGGAGCGCCGCAGGCCGCATGGCTGAAGCTTGGGATGATGGCGGAGATGAACGGTCATCGCGATCGCGCACGCGAGGCGTTCCGCTACGTGCTCGCGACGTTCCCGCTCACGCAGGAAGCCAATGAAGCGGAGCTCGGACTGGACCGGATCGACGGATTCGATCTCGAGGACCCAGCGGCGGCCAAGAAGGAGCTCGATCGCGCCGAGGCGCTGTTCAAAGCGCGGCGTTCGTCGCCCGCACGCAGCGCCTATGAGCGGGTGCGCAGTCATGTCGCCGGGGAGGACCGCGACCTGGTCGCCATCCGTCTGGCCGCGCTTGACGCGCAGGAAGGCCGCAGCCGCGCGGCGCGCGACGTGCTGCGACTGTATGTGGGTCACGCCCAGTACGCCGAAGAAGCGCAGTTCGCGCTGCTTGGCGTGACGCGCGACCTGGGCGAAACCGAATCGTATCGATCGATGGTGCGCGCCTTTGTCACGGCTTATCCGCAAGGGGCACGCGCCGAAGAAGCGCTGAACGATTTGGCCACGCACTACGTGCGCGCGGACGAGGACGCGCGCGCCGCGGAAATCTTTCGCGAGATGGTCGACAAGTTTCCGACCGGCAAGAACGCCGAGCGCGCCGACTGGAAGGCCGGCTGGTGGGCGTATCGCAACCACGACTACGGCGAAACCATCCGCATCTTCGAGCGCGGGGCTGCGGCATTTCCGCGTTCGGACTATCGTCCGGCGTGGCTCTACTGGAGCGCGCGCGCCTACGACGGCCTCGGCAATCGCACCGCCGCCACCGAACGGTATCGCCTCGCCGCGACCGATTATCTGAACACGTATTACGGCCGGCTGGCCTGGAAGCGGCTCGCCGAACGGAACGAAGCGACCGTCACGCCGGGTGTGCGGCGCGCAATCGCGACGCCGCCGCCTCCGCCGCCGACGCTCGATCGCATTTCGCGGCTGATCGCGTTGGAGCTCTATCAGCCGGCGCTCGCGGAGCTGCAGCATGCGCAACGCATCTACGGCGATTCGGCGCCGCTGCAGGCGACCATCGCCCTGGTGCAGCACAAAATCGGCAATCTGCGCCTCGGGATCAACGCGATGAAACGGGCCTATCCGCAGTACATGGCGGCGGGCGGTGAGAGCCTGCCGAGGGAAATCCTGCAGGTGATTTTTCCGCTCGATTACTGGCCGATGATTCAGAGCTACGCGCAGCAGAACGATCTCGATCCGTATCTGGTGGCGGCGCTGATCGGACAGGAATCGACCTTCGACGCCGGGATCGTTTCATCGGCGAACGCGATCGGACTGATGCAGGTGATGCCGACGACCGGTCGTAGCTTCGCCAAGCAGCTCGGAATTCGGCCGTTTTCACCGGCGCGCCTGACCGAAGCCGAACTCAATGCGCGCATCGGCACGCATTATTTGTCCGAGCTCATTCGCATGTTCGGCGCCTCGCACTATGCCATTGCCAGCTACAACGCGGGCGAGAACCGAGTGGCGCGGTGGCGCAAGGACAAGCCCGATCTCGAGCAGGACGAATTCATCGACGACATCCCGTTCCCGGAGACGCAGAACTACGTGAAGCGTATTCTCGGCACCGCGGAAGATTATCGCCGGCTGTACGGCAACGGATTGCAGCCTTTGCCGGTGTTCCGGCCCGCGGCGGCCAAGTACGTGCCGAAGGTCATCTCGAAGCCGAGCACGAAGAAAGCGACGGCCAAGAAGACCACAAAGAAGCCGATAACCAAGAAAGCGTCCACCAAGAAGCCCGCGGCCGGCAAGCCCGTGGCGCGGAAATCGACGGCGACCAAAGTGACGCCGGCGAAGAAGGCCGCTGCGCCGAAGAAGAAAACCACGGCCAGATAGCGGCGCCGCAATTACACCGAAGAAAAGAAACCACGGATGACACAGATTGCACCGATTCAGATCTGTGCAATCTGTGAAATCTGCGGTTCAACCTCTTAGCGGATCCGAAAAACCGACCATCCTTCCTGCTCGAGCACGAACTCCAGGTCCGGGTGACTGCGCAACTCGGGCGCGCGGTAGTGCACCATCGCGTGGCTGACGCCAAGCTTGCGCAGTTCGGCGATCGCTTCGGGTGCAGGGAAACGATTGAGCCGCGCCGCGCGCTGCACGTAACTCTCCGGCGCGAAGCCGCTGTAGCCGTTCACGAGCGGCTTCCAATGGCGGGTCTGATCGAGCAGGTAGCGGGCGTTCAAATAGAACGCTTCACCCTGATAGAACGGATATATCACGATCGCGCGCACTTCGTCGGCGCGCATCCGGCCGAATACCGTTGGGATGCCGTCGAACCGGACAAGCGCCAGAGGAGCCCGCAAGGCTTCGATCGTGACGATACCAACCAGCGCCACGACGAGCGCCGGCCACCATGAGCGCGACCCGAAGTGTCGCTGCAGGACCGCAACTCCGAATCCAGCGAGCACCGCAACGGCGACCAGCACCAGGTATCCCCACCGTGCGGCCGCGCGAATTCCCTGCAGCACGGCGATGTGATCGTGCAACCAGGCGTAGCCCGGCAGGTTGGCGCCGAGCGAGAGCAGCACGCCCGCGATCGCGAACGGCAGCATCAGCCGTGCGCGGCGATTACGCCACGCCTCGCCGGTTGTAATCGCCACAACCGACAGCAGCACCGCCGTGAAACCGGGAAACAGCGCCGTGCGGTCCGCCGCCAATCGATGTGCCCACAGCGAGTAATGAAGCCGGCCCGCGGTGACGAAGTAGTCGGCCCATGTGGCCGAGTAGAGTCGCACCTCCTCGATGGAGCGATTCAGTCCTTGGGTCGCATGAACCCGGTAGTAGGGCAGCAGAAACGGCATCAGCGCGAGCGCGCTCGCGGCGCCCGCAAGCGCCAGGTGCGACCAGACACGTCGGGGCATGTGCCACGTTTCAGGGCGCACCAGCACGGCAACGGCGAGCGCGCCGCCCACCATCACCATCGTGTGGTTGGAGCACAGTGACTGCAACACGAACCCGACCGCGAGCAGGGCGGCATAGCGCGGTCGTGGATCGGCGAGCAACCGATCGAGCGCGTACAACACGAGTGGAATGAATTCGACGTGGAGAGCCTGCAGATGCGCAAAGCGCGTCAGTACGTGAGCATTGAACGCAAACAACGCCCCGGCGATCACGCCCGCGGCGATGCTGCCGGTCCAGATGGTCACCAGCCGGCACATGAACAGGCCCGACAGGACGAAGGCCAGCATCACCAGCAGGTTGTAGACCAGCACCGGCGACCCGCCCGCCCACGCAAACGGAAGCCCGATGATAGCCGGAACAATCATGTGCTCCGAATACGCGAGCGTGTCGTGCTCGGGATGAAATATCGGTGCCTCGAAAAGGTGCGGCGGATCGCGCGTCAGCTGATGTTGATCCCAGGCCACTACCCAGGTATTGAACGCCGTGTCGCTGTTATCGAGTCGTGAGAGGTGTGCAGGGTCCGACGCGAGCGGCCAGGTATGGAGCAGCGTCAGGCCCACGAACAGCGCTACTTCGGCCAGTCGATGATTTCGAACAGCCACACGTCACCATCGCGCATCAGAGGCCGCAGGTACTTGGAGTACGCGTCCAGGCGCTCCATCAGGCGCTGACGCAGGCGCTCGTTGTAGATGTCCAAGTGGAACACCACGTAGCGGGTGTTTGCCCGGGCGAGAATGCGGAATGACGCCCGCGACGGAAACGAGCTGAGCGGAATCACGGTGTCGCGGAAATCCTGCGGAATGTGATCGCTGTAGCCGTTGATCAGCGGGAGCCAATGCGCCGTGGAATTGAGCATGTAATAGGCGTGCCGCGGGAAGTCGCTGCGCCGGTACCAGTAAGGCAGCTCGATCACCGGCCCATGGTGGACGGTGGCGAGCATCCGATACACCGGCGAGAGCGGCTCCGCGTCGCGCAGCTGCCGCAGCGGCGCCGCGGCCAGCTCCGCGGCCGCGATGAGCGCGACTGTTGCGCCCGCCAACAAAGGAAACCGCATCCGGGCGAGCATCGACGCGAGCAACGGTCCGGCAAGAACGATCAGCGCAAGCACCACCATGATTCCCATCCGGCCGGGTGCGCGCATGAAAGAGAAAATCGGGATCGATTTATACAAGACCCAGTAAAGGCCCGCGTCCGGACCGAATGACGACCAGAACGCAATCACCGCGATCAGGAAATACAGCAGGAACACGTCGCGATAGTCGTGTTCGGTGTTCCTCCACATCCAAATCGCGCCGCTGATGCCGAGGACGAGGGTGAGAATCCCGGGAAACAGCACCTCGTTGAATTCACCAAGGGCGGGAAGCCACCACCGGTGCGCCCAGGCCGATGACGCAAACCACGCCCCGACACTCACCGAAAACTCGCGCGTATCCTCGAGGGTGCGCGCAAATCCCAGCTCTCGTTGCACGCGCACGTACGGCAGGAAGAACGGAAAGGTGCACGCCACACTGACCGCCGCGGCAAGCCCGATCCCCAACCAGTAGTCACGCGAACGCCACAGGCCGCGGGTTACGGCGAAGAGTACTGTGCCGAGCCCAACCATCAGGATGGCAAATACCCCGTAGTACGCGCACGCGAGCGATTGCACCGAGATCAGCACGCCGAGTGCGAGCGCGCGCGCGCCTGTCGGCTGAATCACCAGACGGTGAAAAGCGAGCATGCAGAACGGCAGGCCACCAGTGAGCAACAACTGAATGTGCGCGGTCCGCGCAAAGATGAACGGGCAAAACGCATATAAGACCGCTGCCACCATCGCGGCCGCCCGGCTGATCGCCAGATACCGAATCAAGTAATACGCTCCGGCGAACGCGGTCACGAACGACACGATCACAACAAAGTTGTGAGTGAGATATGGATTGCGCGACACCGCCCAGACCGGTGCGCCGATCGCGCCGGCCACGATGTTGGCTTCTGAGTACGCGAGCGTAAACTTGTGCGGATAAAAGATGTTGGCGTCGAATACCCTCAGCGGATTTGTCGTCAGCGCGTGCGCCACCCACGACACCACCCAAATACTCCAACGTCCATCGTCGGTATTGAGGCGGCCGATTGAATCGATCTTGAACGCTAACGGGTAGGTCATTGCCACCGTCAGTGTCAGGCCGGCCAGGACGACGAGAACTGCCTCGCCGAGGCCACGCGCGCGGGCGATCACGGGGCGCCATGGTAGCATGAGGCCTCGCCTCGTCAGACTGCATGGACCGCCTGCTCGAACTCACGTATCGCGCCGAGCAATCACACTTTTGGTTTCGCGGGTTTCGTTGGTATGTGCGGCCTGAAATCGCGCGCGCGATCAAAGGCCGCGCGCGTCCGCGTCTGCTCGATTGCGGCTGCGGTACCGGTTCCAATCTCGCGATGCTCGATACGTTTGGCGACGCCTGCGGGTTCGATCTCACATGGAACGGGCTCGCTTTTGCGCGCGAGATGGGGCGGCGCGACATCGCACGCGCCAGCATCTCCGCCATCCCGTTCGCGAGCGGCCACTTCGATGTGGTCACGTCGTTTGACGTGTTTCAGACCCTGCCCGACGCCGTGGAGCGCGACGCGGTGCGCGAAATGTGGCGCGTGCTCACACCCGGAGGCCACGCGATCCTCACCGTCGCGGCGCTCAACATGCTGAGCGGCGGCCACTCGGTACTGTCGGAAGAAGTGCGCCGCTATACCCCGGCGACGGTGCGCGCGCTCTTCGAGGGCGCCGGTTTCGTCATCGAGCGTTTGACGTTCGCGCATGCGACGCTCTTCCCGGTCATGCTGCCGGTACGGCTGTGGCAACGCTGGCGGAGCGGGGGCAAGCTGGAGGCCGGGGAGTTCGACATCACCGTGCCGCCGGCGCCGATTAACGGATTCTTCAGCGCGCTGGTGGGATTAGAGGCCGCGGCGCTGCGCGTGACCAACATGCCGATAGGCAGTTCGTTGTTGTTGCACGCGATAAAACCGGCGGGGCGGACCTGAAGCGCGGTTCACTTGTCAGTGAACGCTATCAGCCCTCGGCTATGAGCTTCCTGCTCTTTTCTCGTGCTGCGAGCTGATCACTGAGCGAGGGAAGCCGTGCGGAATTCAAGCCAGCCCAGCGAACTCCGGGCTCAAAACCGGACCACGCCGGTGAAATACGGACCCCTGAAGTTGAGCGCGCCTGTATCGGCTTCTGTGAAGTAGTCCACATCCACAGAACGGTACCCAAACTGCGCACCGACGTTGTTGTTGAAATTAAACGTCGTATAGATGTCGAAATCGATGTAGCGGCCGCCGAAGTCCTCGCCGCCGAGGTTCTCAGGCACCTTGAAGAATGAAATCTCCCCGGTCACCGACGTGTTGGGTGCAATGTAACCGCGTCCGGTGAACCCGATGGCCGGAATCGGCGCCGGTGCCTTCATGAACTCGGACGTCGCCGGAGTCGCGAGCGTGACATCGACGTTGGTGTACTTGAGATCGAATATCACGCCTGCGTAGCCCCTGTCGCGATAGAAGAAGTCGTACTCGTAACCAAGTCGGTAGGTCGTCAATTGGGCTGTGGTATTGACCGGCACACCAATGCGATAGCGCTGACCATTGAACACGAACTCGCGCGGCACGCTCGCTTCAGCCTCGTACTTGATGGGCATGTAGTTGAAGTGAAACTTATGCTTGGGCGCGGGGCGAAGAACGACCCGAATCTCGGGAAGCATCTTTTTGCTTATGTTGAGATCTTCGACGAGATCGATGACCGTGCCGGCTTGTCCCAGCCCATCGCTCGAAATATCGAGACCCGGCGCCGCGCTCCACAGGACGCCGGATGCTTCCACGTGGTAATCCTCGCCGATCGACGGTTCTGGTGGCGGTCGATATTGCGCCTCAGCTATAGAAACCGACGTGAGAGCGACGCACAGTGCACATGCAACACGCCTTAATCGGTGAATCAGCTCAACCATGGATTTCATTGCGATCATTCAGCTTTCAGTTGTTACCGGATGACGCGCGCCAGATAGCACGCTCATCCATTTGGCGAACGCCGAAAAGAGAATCACGAGCGCCAACACCAACATGATCGCCGTACAAATCGTGAGCACGTAGCCCTGGACCTGCGTCTGGGGGGTAGGATCAGTGGCCAGCGGCCAGAAATTGTCGCGAATGTTCAAAAAACCCCCGTATAGCGTATTTATCGCCAGAAACGCGAGCGGCAATAGGGTGACCCACGTATAGCGCACCTTGCCGGTATTGATGAGAATGGTGGTCGCCACCGCGAGCGCGACGCAGCCGAGCAGTTGATTGGCGACGCCAAACATCGGCCAAATCGTGCTGATGTTGCCGGTGTAGATGAAGTACCCCCAGGCGAGCACCAGCAGCGCTGTCGAAATCGAGGCGCCGGGCAGCCAGTCGGGTCGCGCAAACGGCTTGTAGACGCGCCCAAGGGCCTCCTGCAGGATGAAGCGGCCCACGCGCGTGCCCGAGTCGATCGTCGTCAGGATGAACAACGCCTCGAACATGATCGCGAAGTGATACCAGTAAGAGAGCAGGCCCTGCATGCCGGGCAGCGCGCTGAAGATCTGCGCCATGCCGACGGCGAGTGAAACGGCACCGCCAGTCCGACCTGTGACGGTTTCGCTGACGGCCGCTTCGATCGAGGCGATGTGCACGGGTGCGAGCGGCGCGCCTTCGAATGTCAGGTTGGCGTAGGCGGCAGGAGGCACGTTGATCGCGAAGTAGTCGCCCGGCTCCATTGCCACCGCCGCCATGAGCGCCATGATGCCGACCAGCCCTTCAATCAACATCGCGCCGTAACCGATCGGCCGGATGTCCGATTCCTTGTCGACCATCTTGGGCGTGGTGCCCGAGCTGATGAGCGCGTGGAAGCCCGAAATCGCGCCGCAGGCGATCGTGATGAAGCAGAAGGGGAAGAGCGGCCCGGGAATGATCGGCCCGCCACCACCGGCGAACTCCGTGAGCGCCGGCATCTTGATCTCGGGATTGACGATGATCACACCGATTGCGAGCAGCAGAATCGTCCCGATCTTTGTGAACGAGCTCAAATAGCCGCGCGGTGACAAGAGCAGCCACACGGGAAGCACCGATGCGATGAACCCGTACGAGCCGAGCAGCACGGTGAGTTGATGATGGGAAAACTTGAAGTAGCTGCCGATTACCGAATCGGGGGCGTTGAGCGGTTCACCGGCGACGACGGCGAGAAGCAGCCCGATGACGCCGATGATCGTCGCCTCGGTGATGTGGCCCTTGCGCCACACGTACATCCAGAACCCCATGAACACGCCAAGCGGAATGGTCATGGCGATCGTGAACGTGCCCCAGGCGCTCTCGGCGAGCGCGTTGACGACGATGATGCCGAGACCGGCGAGAGCGACGACGACGATGAAGAGAATGGCAATCGACGCCACGATCCCGGCGACCGGGCTGATTTCCTCCTTGACAATCTCCGAGAGCGAACGGCCACCCCGACGCGTCGATGCCCACAGGATCATCGAGTCGTGCACCGCGCCGGCGAGGCACACGCCCGCCACCAGCCAAATCAAACCTGGCGCGAACCCGAACTGCGCGGCCAGCATCGGCCCGACCAGCGGGCCGGCGCCGGTAATGGCCGCAAAATGATGCCCGAACAACACCCAGCGGCTCGTCGGGTAGTAGTTGGACCCGTCGTATTTCGTGTGCGCCGGCGTTTGGCGCGAGTCGTCGAGCATCCAGATGCGCGTGGCGATGAATGCGCTGTAGTAGCGATACGCGATGGCCAGGATCGCCAGCGACGGTACGAGCAAATACAAGGCGTGCATAGTTGGGCGGGTCGATGATACCAGCAGGGCTTTGGGGGAATGCAAGCGATTGTCATGGAAAATAGATGAAAGACCTGCGTTGAACTCGCCTTCCCATCGCCTGTTGAGGTTTGTTGTCCGCTATCGCGGACGTTATGTCCTCGGATTCGCGTGCGTCGTGTCCACAGCGGCGGTCACGTTGCTGGGGCCATGGGTGTTGCGCCATGCGATCGACGATCTGCAGCACGGCGTCACCCGCGCCAAGCTGTTGTTCTATGCGGCGCTGATCCTGGCCGTCACGATCATCGGCGGCGTCAGTCGGTACGTGATGCGACGCGTCATCATCGGCGCGTCGCGCGACATCGAGTACGACCTGCGCAATGCCTTCTTCGCGCACCTGCAGCGTCTTCCACTCTCGTACTTTCATCGTCATCGCACCGGCGATCTGATGTCGCGGGCGACCAATGACCTGAATGCGGTGCGGATGATGATCGGTCCGGCGGTGATGTACACGGCGAGCACCGCGTTCACCTTCGCGGTCGCGCTGTCGATGATGGCGGCGCTCAACGCGCGTCTGACGCTGATTGCGCTCCTGCCGCTGCCGGTCGTGACGCTTGTGGCGCGCTACTCGGGCCGCGCGATTCACGAGCGCTTCGAACGGATTCAGCAGCAGCTTGCGGATCTGAGCGCGGTAACACAAGAGGCCCTCGCCGGTGTGCGCGTGATTCGCGCTTACGGGCAGGAGAACCACGAGCTCGCGCGGTTTCGGCGTGCCAACGAGGAATACATCGAGCGCAATCGCATGCTGATTCGGATGCAAGGGTTGTTTTTTCCGAGCATGGGCTTTTTTATGGGCATCTCCGAGCTCCTCGTGCTGTGGATTGGCGCACGCGATGTGATTGCCGGCCGCATGTCGGTAGGCGAGCTCGTCGCCTTCAACGCCTACCTGATGATGCTGTCGTGGCCGATGATCGCGTTCGGTTGGGTGACGAATCTCCTGCAGCGCGGGCGCGCATCGTGGAATCGCATGCTCGAAATCATGGACACGCCGCCCGCGATTGCCGATACGAGCGAAACACGAACCGACGTGTCGCTCGCCGACGTCCGAGGCGCCGTGGAGTTCCGCAACCTTTCGTTCGCATATGGCGAGCGACGCGTCCTCGACAACGTCAGCGTCCGGATCGCAGCGGGACAGACGGTCGCGATTGTCGGCCGTACTGGATCGGGCAAAAGCACGCTGCTCTCGCTGCTCGCACGGTTACACGACCCGCCGCCCGGCACCGTCTTCATCGATGGTGTGGACGTTCGGACTTTGCCGCTGGCGACGGCGCGCGGCGCGATCGGGTTCGTGCCGCAGGAGCCGTTCTTGTTCTCCGATACGGTTGCCGAAAACGTCGCGTTTGGGGCGGGCGGGTCGAGTGCGGCAGGTGGGGAAGCTGCCGACGGTGCGGTACGCAAGTACACCGATCGGGAGCGGATTGCGGAAGTGTCGGCGATCGCGCGGCTCGATAAGGATGTCGCGGATTTCCCGCAAGGCTACGAAACGCGTGTCGGCGAGCGCGGTATCACGTTGTCGGGTGGGCAGAAGCAGCGCACGGCGATAGCGCGGGCGCTGTATGTCGATCCACGAATCCTGATTCTGGACGATGCGCTGTCAGCAGTGGATACGCACACGGAGGAGGAGATCTTGGGCAGACTGCGGGAAGTGATGCGTGAACGCACCGCGCTCATCGTGTCGCACCGCATCTCCACCGTTCGCGACGCGGATGTGATCCTTGTGCTCGATGACGGTCGGATCGCCGAACGCGGTACGCACGACGAGCTGGTCGCGCATGGTGGGCTCTACGCCGACCTGCATCGGAAGCAGCTGCTGGAAGAGGAATTGGCCGCGTCGTAACCGTCGACTGTCGACTATCGACTGTCGACCGTCGACCCTGGATCGTTGACCAACCCATGCACGAAGAAGACATTCTCGGCAAGGCGTATGACGCGCGTTTGATGCGCCGGCTGTTGACCTATCTGCGGCCGTACTGGAGATCCGTTCTGGTGGCGCTCGCGGCGATCATCGTCGGCTCGATACTGCAGCTTGCCCCGCCCTGGCTGACTCGCCAGGTGATCGACGTCTCGATTCCGGCGCGCGACTTCGACGGGCTCCGCTGGATCGCGATGCTCTACGTCGGCGTGATCGTGGCCGAATTCGCGTTGGAGTTTATCCAGACCTGGACGTTGCAGCTGACGGGGCAGCGGATCATGTTCGATTTGCGGACCGAGATCTACACGCACCTGCAGCGGCTGGATGTCCGCTTCTATGACAGAAATCCGGTTGGTCGCCTGATGACGCGCGTCACAACCGACGTCGACGCGCTGAACGAGCTCTTCACCTCCGGTGTCGTCTCAGTGTTCGGCGACGTCTTCACGCTGGTCGGCATCATGGTCACGATGCTTCTGCTCGATTGGCGGCTGGCGTTGATCGCGTTTTCGGTGCTGCCGCTGATCGTCGTGATCACGCAGTGGTTCCGCGTGCATGTACGGGAGACGTATCGCGACGTTCGCATCTGGATCGCGCGCATCAACGCGTTCCTGCAGGAGAACATCACCGGCACGTCCACCGTTCAACTGTTCCGCCGTGAGCGCCGGAATCTCGATCGGTTCTTCGAGATCAACGATCAGCACCGGCAGGCCAACATCCGGTCGATCTTTTATTACGCGGTGTTCTATCCCGCAATCGAGCTGGTCAGCGCGCTCGCGGTCGCGTTGTTGTTGTGGTTTGGCGGCATCCGCGTGCTCGAGAACAGCTTGACGCTGGGAACGCTGGTCGCGTTTATTCAGTACGCCCAGCGCTTTTTCCGGCCGATTCAGGATTTATCGGAGAAGTTCAACATCCTGCAGGCGGCAATGGCGTCGTCTGAACGGATCTTCGGTTTGCTAGATACACCGGTGGAAATTGGGGCAGGTGGGGTGGGTAAGGCAGGTGAGCCAGGTATCGGGGGGAAAGGGGAATCTGCGGCATTTCCCTACCCGGCCGAACCGCCCCACCTGTCCGACCTGCCCAACCAGCTCTACCAGCCCAACACGCCCCACCTGCCCAACTCGCTCCACGCGGCCCACCAGCCCGAGCTGGCCTTCGACCACGTCTGGTTCGCGTACAACGACGAGGATTATGTCCTTCGTGACGTTTCTTTCACGGTCCGCCCAGGCGAGCGTATTGGGATCGTCGGCGCGACCGGCGCGGGCAAGACGACGATCATCAATCTGCTGCTACGGTTTTACGACGTCAGCCGCGGACGGATCACCGTGGACGATGTCGACATCCGGGAGCTGCCGCTGCACCGTCTGCGTTCCCTCTTCGGGCTGGTCCTGCAGGACGTCCACTTGTTCTCTGGCTCGATCGCAAGCAACGTTCGCCTGGGCCGGAGCGACGTGACGGACGACGATGTGCGCCGCGTACTCGAGGCCGTGCACGCCAGTACGTTTGTCGAGCGGTTAGGCGGCACCGACGCCGAAGTGGTGGAGCGGGGCGCAACGCTGTCGGTGGGGCAGAAGCAACTGTTGTCATTTGCGCGCGCGCTCGCCTTCAATCCGGCGGTGCTGATCCTCGACGAAGCGACGTCGAGCGTCGATACCGAAACGGAGCTGCTCGTGCGCGACGCGCTGCGCGTGTTGATGAACGGACGGACAACGCTCGCGATCGCTCATCGTCTCTCGACGATTCAGGACATGGATCGCATCCTGGTGTTTCACAAAGGACAGCTGCGCGAATCCGGAACGCATCAAGAGCTGCTCGCGGAGCAAGGAATCTACAGAAAGCTGTACGAGCTGCAGTACGCGAGATGATACGGACGTCGTGGCAGCGCGCGCAGCGCGCCGTTAAGATTGCGGCGACGACGCCGACGCTGCGAGCGCGCCGTCGGGATCGACCGCGCGCGCCGGCAGAGGCGCGTCAGCCTTTTCCTTTTCGCGCTGCCGGAACAGCGCATCCACGCCGCTGGGCTCGCTGTTTTGTGGATTCCATCCGAGCCGCAGCACGTTGACGTGCACCGATCGGCGGCCGAACTTGAGCGCGTCATTACAGCTCCACATGTAGAGATCGAGCGTGCGTCCTTGCACGGCGGGACCGGTGTCCATGATTGTCCAGATGCCGTCGTAGCGCGAGTCCGGCGTATCGATTCGGACGACGCTGCCGACCGGCAGCAGCGCCGGATCGGCGGCGGCAACGCCGGTGCGCACCACGACGCCGGATGTGGTTGTTTCCCCTTTGCAATAGGCGGTTGCAGTGAACGAAAGCGCTGAACCCACGCTCGGGCGAGGAGCGGCTTCGGCAACCCACGCCTGCCGGGCCGCATAGCGCGAATCACGGATCGTGGTTTCGTACACGAACACGAACCCGACCGCCGCGCCGAGCGTCGCGACGACTTTTCGCACGAACGACTTTGAGATCAACATGGCTGTTTACCAGTGCTCGAACCCGCCGGTCAGTCGTTCTCTCCGGCCATCTCGCACGACGACGTACTCGTTTGGAGTTCTCGTCAACACGCCGACGCATCGAAGCGGGGGATCTGACACTCGACGCGTTACGTGCCGCAACCGCCCACGCCACTTGGGCGGCACGGCAATCAGCAGTTCGTAATCGTCCCCGCCGGCGAGGGCTCTGGCGACGGGATCAACGCCCTGCGATTCCCACCAGCGTCGCGCGCCGTCGTCAATCGGCAGCTGCGCCGCGTCAATCTCTGCTCCGCACCCGCTTGCTTCGGCGAGCTGGCGGACGGCGTCAGCCAGGCCATCGCTCGAGTCCATCGCGGCACGCGCCGCCCGTGCGGCCGAGAGCGCACGCCCCAGTCGTACACGCGCGTCGGGTCGGCGATACTTGCTGAAGCACTGCTCGTTCGCGGGTCCGGGATGGAGTCCGGCCTTCAGCATCTCCAGCCCAGCGGCGGCAGCGCCTATTGTTCCGCTGGTGAAGAGGAGATCACCAGCCCGGCCACCGTCTCTCAGCAATACACGTCGCGGATGAACTGTTCCACCCGCAGTCACATCAACGACGAGCTGGTTTTGGCTGCTGGTCAGGTTTCCGCCCACCAAGGCGACGGAATTCGCGTTGGCGGCCGCCACAAGCCCATCCACGAGCGCCTCAACGTCTTCAACGGTCGTGCCGTCTGGGAGCGCCATTGACAGGAGCGCCCACACCGGGGTGGCGCCCATTGCGGCTAAATCGCTGAGGTTGACCGCGAGCGCCTTGTGTCCGATGTCGGCAGGCGTCGAAAACGCACGATCGAAGTGCACACCCTCGACCAGCGCGTCCGTCGTCACCACAATCCGAGTATTTCTGGCGGCCTCAAGGACGGCCGCATCGTCGCCAATGCCCACCAGCACATAACCGGGTGGCATCGGCAGCCGCGCGCGGATTCGCGCAAGTAACCGACGCTCACCGAGGTCTGAAACCTTCATCCAAGGGCGGAAGGTGCGTCGGGTTCGTAGGGGCGTCAGGTGCGGTGCGTTGCCTGGTTGCGGGAGTGCCTAGATGCGATGCTCAGGTGCATTTCGCACCGGCACTGCACCTTCCGCACCGCTCCTTTTGCAGTATCGCACCTGGTCTTTGAAACGTTCCCGCTTTGCCGTGTGGGGAGGTCTGCTGAACCTGCATAAGCAGGTGGAGCCGCTGTAAGAACCGCGCTTCAGGCTTCCTCTCCACGGAGGCATGCACACCACGCGGCTGTCGCAACTCTCTTGGGGTTTAACGTTGGCTCAGACAAGCCTCCTGAAAAGCCATCACGGGCAAAGCAGGAACCCATGAATCTTAGGCTCTGGCAGTGGATGGGTCAAGCCGAGCACTGCCATAAAGCGAAAATCCGGCGAATTACTCGTCGTGGCCGGCCAATTGAAGCGCCTGGTCCACGATCCGCTCGAGCGCCTGCGCCCTCGTCGTGAGACTTTCCGCCTCGCCCGAGAGTTCGTCGCGGGCCCTGAAGAACTCGTCGGCAATGTTGAGCGCGGTCAACACCGCGAGTCCCACCGTGTCGCTGGAAGGCGAAGCTTCGGTCGCGGCGCGCATCTTCCGGTCCACGTAGGCGGCGAGGTCGCGAACGTAATCTGCCGGCAGGCTGGTGCGAATCGGGTAGCGTTGTCCGGCCACCTCGACGTGGATGACGCGCGCGTCCGTCATCCTACAGGTTCAGGGTGTCGAGCTGTTTCAACATGTCGGAGACGCGCGTGCGAATCTGATCGCGCTCGTCTCGAAGCGTGCCGACTTCGCCCGCCGCCCCTTCGGCTTCGGCCAGCTGCGCGCGCAAGGCCTCGACCTCGCGCTGCAGGCGCCCGTTCTCTTCAATGACGCGCGTCTGCTCGCCACGCAAGCGAGTGATTGCGTTGACGAGGAGCTTTATTTTCTCTTCGAGCCGGTCAATTGGTTCGAGGGAGGTTGGTGCAGTCGGGGCAGCTTTCGTTGTAGTAGTCGCCATAATCGCGGGTGCCTGGAGTGTCTAAAGTGCCTAAAGTGCCAAAGGTGCGTAAGGTGCCAAGGTGTCTAGGGTGCTGGTGCGACAGCGCCAACACTATCGCTGTATTGCGCTCAAATCCTTCTTCAATGCCGCGACAATTGCATCCATCGCGGTTTGTACCTCAGCGTCGGTCAGCGTGCGGTCCGCAGCCTGGAACGTGAGGTGCAGCGCGAGGCTGACTTTGCCGTCGGGTATGCCTTTGCCTTGATACCGATCGAACTCGCGGACGTCCACGAGCGTCGGCGGGGCAACGCGTCGGATCGTGCCACGAACGGTCTCGGCAGACAAGCTGCCGTCGAGCAAAATCGCGAGGTCGCGGACGACGAACGGATGACGCGGCAGCGGCTGCGCGAACGTCGCCGTGCGCGGAACCCGCGCCGACACTGCGTCCAAGTCGAGCTCAGTAATGTAGACGGCATCGCCGTGCGGTAACCCGCGCTGCTCGGCTATCGCCGGATCCAACTGGCCGACGACGCCAACCACATCGCCGTTGATGCAAACGTCCGCCGTTCGACCCTCCACCAGATACGGGCGTGCGGCGACGGTGAACGTCGGCGGGCCGTTGAGCACGCGGCACAATTGCTCTGCCACCCCCTTCACGTCGAAGAAGTCCACGAGGCGTTGGCCACCGCTCCAATGTTCCGGCACGGCGACTCCGCTCCACACCGCAGCGGCCCCACGTGTCTCGCCGCGACGCGAGAACCGCGTTCCGATCTCGAACAGCCGAACGTCCTTTCGGCCGTGCCTGCGGTTATGGCTGACTGCATCAACCAGTCCAGGCAGGAGGCTTGGCCTCAACACCGCGAACTTCTCTGACAGCGGATTCGCAAGCGCCATCGGGCCGCCGTTGTCCGCATACGGTGCGGCGGCGGCTGCTTCGATGAAGCCGAACGTGATGGCTTCGCTGAAGCCCATCGCCACCAACGCTCGACGCACCGCGTGGTCGCGAGGAATACGAGTGTCGGACGGCAGTGACGGCTGCTCGACGGGCGGGAATGTCGTCGGCAGATGCTCGAAGCCGTGATGTCGTCCCACTTCTTCGACCAGATCCACCGGGCGCTGGACGTCGACACGCCACGCCGGGACCGTCACCCGCCAACTGTGGCCAATCTCGCCGACGGGAAGCGCTGCGTCGGGCTGCGCGGCCTGCCAGCTGCCGAGGGTCTGCACCTCGAATCCAAGCGAACGCAGGATGCGCACCGCTTCGGTATTGGGAACGTCCATGCCGAGCAGTTTTGTGATCAGCGGCGCGTCGAGGATGATCTCGCGCGGCTCGTAGGGTCGCGGATAAGCATCGACGATCGCGCCGCGCTGTTTGCCGGCGCCAGTAATCTCGATCAATTCGAGCGCGCGCTCCATCGCGTTGACGGGTTCGGTGAGGTCCGCGCCGCGCTCGAACCGATACGACGCTTCGGTTCGCAGACTTAGGCGCTTCGCCGTCGATCGTACCGACTGCGGCTTGAACCAGGCGCTCTCCAGCACGATCTGCGTCGTCGCATCCGACACTTCCGACTCAGCGCTGCCCATCACGCCCGCGATGGCGCACGCACGTTCCGCGTCCGCAATGACCAGCATGTCCTGCGTCAGCGGGCGATCTTTGCCGTCGAGCGTCGTCAGGCGCTCGCCCGCGCGCGCGCGCCGCACCGCGATTGCCGGCCCGCGCAGGCGCGCCAGATCGAACGCGTGCATCGGGTGCCCGAGCTCGAGGAGCACGTAGTTGGTGATGTCCACGATGTTGCTGATAGGCCGCAGGCCGCACGCGGTAAGACGCGCTTGCATCCATTCGGGCGATGGGCCGGTCGTGACGTCGGCCACTGCGGCGACATAGCGGGCACACAACTCCGGATCCTCGATCGTGACTGCGATCTCAGGTCGTCGCTCTTGCCGTGCGGCACCCGGCCTGTCGACGGTCGACGGTCGACTGTCGAGGGCGGGGACGTTGTAAGCCGTTGCAATCTCTCGAGCAATACCTCGAATCGACAAGCAATCAGGTCGATTCGCGGTGACGTCGAAATCGAGCACCGCATCGGGACCCTGGTGCGTGCTCCGGGGCGGCAACACTCCGCCCGCGAGCGGCTCGAGCCCTTCGAGCGGAAGCCCGCGCATCGACATGCGCGTGCCGATCTCTTCGGCCGTGCCGGGAACGTCTACGAAGTCGCGAATCCAGGAGAGAAGGACCTTCACAACGCGCTGCTCTGCCTGCTGTCCCTGTGAGTGTGCACGCCTAGCTTCCAATCTGGAACTGCTCGAGGAAGCGGAGATCGTTTTCGTAGAACAGACGAATATCGTCGACGTCCCACTTGAGGAGCGCAACACGTTCGATCCCCATTCCGAACGCGAAGCCGGTGACGCGATCCGGGTCGTAACCGACGTATTCGAAGAGCGCGGGATGCACCATGCCGCTGCCCAGAATCTCGAGCCATCCGGTGCGCTTGCAGATCGAGCAGCCGGCTCCCTCGCAGCGGATGCAACGGATGTCCACTTCCGCGCTCGGCTCGGTGTAAGGGAAGAAACTCGGTCGAAAGCGCACGCCCGTTCCGGGACCGAACAGAGCCGCGGCCATCGAGGTCACTGTCCCTTTGAGATCGGCGAGCGTGATGTTCGGACCGACGACGAGGCCCTCGACCTGGTGGAACATCGGCGTGTGCGTGAGATCGAGATTGTCCCGGCGATAAACGGGACCGATCACAATGAGCCGCACGGGCGGATCGCAGCGCTCCATATGCCGGATCTGCATCGCCGAGGTATGCGTGCGCAGGAGCGTGAGTGGCTGCGGAGCGCGTGGCGCCTTGCCTCGCGTCGGCGGGTCGCAAGACGGGGGCGTCAACGGCTCCGACAAGTACAGCGTGTCCTGCATGTCGCGAGCTGGATGCTCCGGAGGCATGTTGAGCGCTTCGAAATTGTGATAATCGTCCTCGATCTCGGGACCTTCGAGCACTTGATAACCGAGTCGCGTGAAGATCTCGTCGACCTGTTCACGGATGAGCGAGAGCGGGTGACGATGGCCAAGCACCGGAGCGCGTCCGGGCAGCGTGACATCCACGGCTCCCGCCGGCCGGCGCGCAGCGGCGAGCGAGGATTCGCGTTCCGCGATCGCGGACTCAACCGCTCTTTTGAGCTCGTTAGCAAGACGGCCAAGGGTCCGTTTTTCGTCGGGCGTCGCCTTGCCGATCGCGTCCATGTAGGCGGCCGTCCAGCTCCCTTTGCGTCCGATCCATCGCGTGCGCAGGGTTTGCAGTTCCGCGTCGGTACGCACGGCCGCCAACTCGTCGTGAAAGACGGTTAGTGCGCGATCAGGACTGATGGACGGGTCTATCGGTGTCATGGGCAGTAGCGAGTCACGAGCCGCGAGTAAAGAGAGTGTCCCTCGTTACCGCTGTAACGGGTAGCGAAGAGCCCTCGTTACTCGCTACTCGCTACCGCTACTACTAGGCCGCGGGTGTCGCGGCCTTTGCCTGCGCGACAACGGCGGCAAACGCCTGCGGCTCGCGTGCGGCGAGCTCCGCGAGCGCCTTGCGATCGAGCGCGATGCCGGCGGCCTTGAGACCGCGCATCAGCGCGCTGTAGGAGATACCGTGCTCGCGCGCGGCGGCATTGATGCGCACGATCCACAGGCTGCGGTAGTCGCGCTTCTTTTGCTTGCGACCCGCATACGCGTAGACGCCGGCCTTTTCGGCCGACTCCTTCATGAACTTGTAAAGCTTGCTCTTACCCTGGAAATAGCCTTTGGTGAGGCGGGTGAGCTTTTGACGTTTGGCGCGACGGACGGTCCCACGCTTGACGCGAGGCATGATGCTCTCTTTCGGTGATCAGGGGCCCGGGCGGGACTTGGTGTTGCATCGACCGCGCGTATTCGACAGTGGAAAAGCCCTGAACACCTGCTGTCGTAGCGGTCTGTTACTCACGACCGTCGACTGTCTACAGTCGACTGCGTCTACGGTTGATGGTGATGTGTTGTACGGTCGACAGGGTCTCCTAGCTTTTTCCGTCGACTGTCGATTGTCGCCGGTCTACCGTCGATAGGACTTTCAGTTTTTCGCTCGACTATCGACTGTTGACGGCACGTTTCACTTATAAGGCAGCATCCGTTCGAGCTTGTGCTGCTCCGACTCGGACACGGTCACCGACTTCCGCAGTCCGCGCTTCCGCTTGGTCGTCTTGCTCGTGAGAATGTGCCGCTTGAACGCCGAGCTGCGCTTGAACTTGCCGCTCGCCGTCTTCTTGAACCGCTTGGCGGCTCCGCGATGGGTCTTGAGTTTCATGTTCGCCATGATCAGCTTCTCTCCGGCTCTCCCGCGGCGGCCGGGACCGGCCTTGCCGGCGCCGGCTTCGACGGCTTCGCTCCGCGTTTCGCGCCGAGGATCGTGTGCATTTGATTGCCTTCGAGCCGGGGATTCGTTTCCGGCGTTGCCACGTCCGCAAGATCCGCTATCAGGCGCATCAGAATCTTGTGTCCGATCTCCGGGTGCGCCATCTCGCGCCCGCGGAAGAAGATCGTCGCCTTGACCTTGTCACCTTCCTCGATGAACCGCTGAATGTGGTTCTTCTTGAACTGGTAATCGTGCTCGTCAACCTTCGGCCGGAACTTGATCTCCTTGACCTCGACGACGTGCTGGTGCTTTTTCGCTTCGCGAGCGCGCTTCTGCTCCTGGTACTGGTATTTCCCGTAATCCATGATGCGGCAGACCGGCGGCACCGCCGTGGGCGAAATCTCCACGAGGTCGAGCCCTTTCTGCCGGGCAATTGCGAGGGCTTGCGGCGGGGCCATGATTCCCAACTGCTGCCCGGTGTCGTCAATCACGCGGATTTCACGGACGCGGATGCGTTCGTTGATGCGAAGCCGGTCGTCGCGCCGACCGGGACGAGAACGATCGAAGGCGATAATGGTTCTCCCGAACTCAGTTACGTTCCAGTTGCCAGTTCCCAGTTCAAGGTTCGAGTTGCCGGTTGACAATCACTTGGACCGTGAACGGACAACTGAGAACTGGAAAACTTCCTTCTCGGAAACCCCTAGGATAACGTCTTTTGGGCCACCTCGGCAAGCGCGTCGGTCAGAAACTGATCGAATGGGCGGGCGCCGAGATCGCCTTTCGCGCGACTGCGCACCGCGACGGTGCTTTCCGCCGCCTCCCGATCGCCGATCACGAGCATGTACGGCACCTTCTGCAACTGCGCCTCGCGGATTTTGTAATTGATCTTCTCCTGCCGCTCGTCGATGGCCGCGCGAAGGCCCTCCGTCTTGAGTCGCGACTCGACCGACCGCGCGTACTCGACATGCCGATCAGCAATCGGCAGCACGACCACCTGCACGGGCGCCAACCACAGCGGGAAGGCACCGGCAAAATGCTCGATCAGAATGGCGAGAAACCGCTCGATGCTGCCGAAGATTGCGCGATGGATCACCACGGGGCGATGCTCAGCGTTGTCGGCACCGACGTACTTCAGATCGAAGCGTTGCGGCATCATGTAGTCCAACTGGATCGTGGCGCACTGCCATTTACGGCCGAGCGCGTCGGTGATGTCGAAGTCGATCTTTGGACCGTAGAATGCGCCGTCGCCCTCGTTGATCGTGTAAGGCTGTCCCGACCGGTCGAGCGCTTCCTTGAGCGATTTTTCAGCGTGATCCCAGGTCGCGATCTCGCCGAGAAACTTCTCGGGACGCGTTGAAAGCTTCGCCGTGTACTCGAGGCCAAAGTCGTTGTAGACACGCTGGATGAGCCGAAGGAGCGCTTCCACTTCCGATCCGATCTGCTCCTCTGTCACAAAGCAATGCCCATCGTCCTGCGAGAACTGCCGCACACGGGTCAGGCCCGACAGCACCCCCGACGCTTCGTTGCGGTGGAGCGGTGTCTGTTCGTGGAACCGGATCGGCAGGTCCTTGTAACTGCGCATCTCGTTCGCAAACAGCAGGAAGTGCCCGGGACAGTTCATCGGCTTGAGGCTCATCACCTCTTTGTCGCGTGACTCGACGATGAACATATTTTCCTGGTAGTAATCCCAGTGGCCGGAGGTTTCCCACAACGCCTTGTTGAAGACAATTGGCGCCTTCACTTCGACGTAACCGGCAGGGAGGAGCATGCCGCGCATGTAATTGCCCAGCGTGTTGTAAAGCGTCGTGCCCTTGGCAAGCCAAAAGGTGGCACCAGGCGCCCACGGGTGAAACATGAACAGCTGCAGCTCTTTGCCAAGCTTGCGGTGATCGCGCTTCTTCGCCTCTTCGATACGCTTGAGATGATCGTCGAGCTCTTTCTGCGTGAAGAACGCGGTGCCGTAGATGCGCTGCATCGGCGCGTTCCTGACGTCGCCCTTCCAGTACGCGTTCGAGGTCGACAGCAGCTTGAACGCCCTGAGCTTGTTCGTTGATGGAACGTGCGGACCGACGCAGAAATCGACGAACGTGTCGCGATCCTTGATCGTGTAGCACGACACCTGCGACTGGCCGGCCGTTTTCTCCTCGATTAATTGCACCTTGAGCGGCTCACCGCGTTTCGTGAAGAAGTCGATGGCTTCCTGGCGCGGCCACATCTGCCGCTCGTAAGGCAGATCCTGGTTGGCCAGCTCGCGCATCTTCGCTTCGATGCGATCGAGATCCTCCGGCACGAACGGGCGGTCGACGATGAAATCGTAGTAGAACCCCTCGTCGATGGCCGGACCGATGCCGCACTGCGCGTGCGGAAAGAGCGCCGTCACCGCCGCCGCCATCAAGTGGGCCGTCGAGTGACGATACAGATCGAGCGCCTCGGGACTTTTCGACGTGACGATCTGCACCTTCGCGTCGGTGTCGAGCGGATAGGTGAGATCAACCAAACGGTCGTCCACCTTTGCCGCAAGCGCGGCGTCGGCCAGACGCGGTGCGATGTCCTGCGCGATCTCGCGCAGCGGCGTGCCCGGAGGCACCTGCCGCGTCGATCCATCCGGAAGAGTAATCGTGATCTGTGACATTGAAGTCGAATGTCCTTCGACCCTTCGACTCGCCTCGAATCGCGAGCTCGCTCAAGGCGTGGCTCGCAGTGCCTGCTTGTGAAGTCGACAGCAGCGAGTCGAGTGGCTTGCCACGAGCGAGCCGCAACCGTAAAGCAAAGCGCGGCGAGTCGAGTGGTAGGCGCGGGTGGACTCGAACCACTGACCTCCTCCGTGTCAGGGAGGCGCTCTAACCAACTGAGCTACGCGCCTAGAGGTATGCCCCTATTGAACAGGCAAACGAAAAGTATAGCAAAGGACCAGGTGCTCGGCTGCGGAAGGTGCAGTGGGTCGGTGTGGTGCGTCAGGTGCAGTAGGTGCGATGCACGAGTCGGGGTCCGGTCGGTGCGGCACAGCGGTGTGTGCATGCGTACAATGCGGTGCGCGTTTGTCAGCACTGCACCCACCGCGGTTTCAATACCGCATCCACCGCACGCACGTCCCGCACTCGTCGCACCTGTCTCC
>JBKPAJ010000018.1:0-52883 GCA_046726375.1 Acidobacteriota bacterium | reverse complement strand
GCTGGCGGAAGCGAGAACCGGCAGCGCGAAGCGCGTCACTAGCCGGCGATTGTATGGCAAAAAAAGAAGGCCGCCCGAAAGCGGCCTTCATCGGCTCTTCGAGGAGGACAGAGGATGTTAGTTGGCGACGCGCGCTGTGGCCGGCACGGCACCCGCGGCAACCGGCTGGGTGACCGGTGAATCGACAAGCATCCAGGCATCGCGCTCTTCGAGCAGCCTGGCGGCGAGTGCGGTGTGCAAGGCATGTCCGGCACGATGCGCGACCACGTGGCCGATGAGCGGATAGCCAAGCAGCGCCAGATCGCCGATCGCGTCCAGAATCTTGTGACGCACGAACTCGTCTTCGAAGCGCAGCGGGTTGAGCACTCCGGCGTCACCGATCACGATCGCGTTTTCCAACGAGCCGCCCAATGCCAGGCCGTTCTGGCGCATCCACTCGACTTCCTTGAGAAAGCCAAAGGTCCGCGCCGCGGCAATGCTTTCGGCGAAGCTCTGTTCGGTGATCCGTTCCGTGCGCGACTGGTGTCGCAGCAGCGGATGGTCGAAGCTGATGGTGTAGCTGACTTTGAAGTGATCCGATGGGTAGACTGCGATGCGCTTGTCGCCATCGGCAACCTGTACCGCCCGAACGATCTTCAGGTGCTTACGCGGCACAGAGAGGCGCTTGACGCCCGCTTCCTGCACTAGAAAGAGAAACGGCGCCGCGCTGCCGTCCATGATCGGCACTTCGTTGTGATTGAGTTCGACGACGACGTTGTCGATGCCACTGCTCACGAGGGCAGCGAGCAGATGTTCGACCGTTTCGACGGTCGCACCATTGCGGCCGAGCACGGTGGCGTACTGCAAGCTCGACACGTGGCTCACATGCGCGGGAATTTCAACTCCCAGATCGGTGCGGCGAAAACGAATGCCCGAATCGGCAGGCGCGGGTTTGAGCGTCAGCGTGACTTTGTTTCCGGAATGAAGGCCGATTCCGGCACACGAAATCTGTCTACGGAGTGTCCGTTGCGCGTCCATTCGCTATTGCTGCCCGTTCCGGTGCACGGGGGAGGGGAGGGACCCCGGTGGCCGCCTCATCCCGAGCAAAGCGGGTGCCCGCCGGACAAACATCCCATTATGCGTCATAAGTGGTTTTAAATACGATATTTACAGAGTGGCGTCGGCTACGGCGATTACAACATTGTGGTTTGGAAGCCACACGGCAGTTAGGCCTGGTTGTGTCAAAACTACCACGCCGCCTCGGCCGCATGGACGAACAAGGAAGACGAAAGAACTAACGGCAGACAGGCCTACGAACGGGCGCTGAACAGATCCGCCAGGAACTGGCCGGTGTGCGACCCGCGGGCCTTCGCAACCTGTTCCGGCGGGCCCTGCGCCACCACGCGCCCGCCGGCGTCGCCGCCTTCCGGTCCGAGATCGATGATCCAATCGGCGCACTTGACGACGTCGAGATTGTGCTCAATCACGACGACCGTGTTGCCCTGATCGGCGAGCCGGTTGAGCACGTCGAGGAGCTTCTTGACGTCTTCGAAATGCAGACCTGTCGTGGGCTCGTCGAGAATGTAGAGCGTGCGACCGGTTCCGCGCTTCGAGAGCTCACGTGAGAGCTTGACGCGCTGCGCTTCGCCGCCGCTGAGCGTCGTCGCTGACTGACCCAGCTCGATGTATCCGAGACCGACGCTCTGCAGCGTGCGCAGCTTGTTGGCGATTGGCGGGAAGTTCTCCAGCAGCGGCAATGCTTGATCGACGGTGAGATCGAGCACGTCTGCGATCGATTTTCCGCGGTACTTGATCTCGAGCGTCTCGCGGTTGTAGCGGCGACCCTTGCACTGCTCGCACGTCACGTAGACGTTCGGCAGGAAATGCATCTCGATCGCGATCACGCCGTCGCCCTGGCACGCTTCGCAGCGTCCGCCCTTGACGTTGAATGAAAATCGCCCGGGCTTGTACCCACGCGTCCTGGCTTCGGGCACCATCGCAAACAGTTCGCGAATGAACGTGAAGAGCCCAGTGTAGGTTGCCGGATTCGAACGCGGCGTGCGCCCGATTGGCGACTGATCGATCTCGATGACCTTGTCGATAAGGTTGATGCCTTCGATCCGATCGTGCGGACCGGGTTCATCGGCCGCGCGGTACAGCACACGCGCGAGCGATTTGTACAGGATGTCGTTGACCAGCGTGCTCTTGCCCGATCCGCTGACGCCCGTCACGGCGACGAACATGCCGAGCGGAAGCGTGACGTCGAGATTGTGCAGGTTGTTGGCGCGCGCGCCGCGAATCACGATCTCGCCTTTTTGCGGAGAGCGGCGCGTCTTTGGCGCTTCGATCACACGCTCGCCGGTGAGGTACGCGCCGGTCAGCGATCCGTGGCCGTTGTTGAGGAGATCGGCCGGCTTCCCTTGAAAAATCACCTCGCCCCCGAGCTCGCCGGCACCCGGTCCGAGGTCGATCACGTAATCCGCCATGCGGATCGTCTCCTCATCGTGCTCGACCACCACGACCGTGTTGCCGAGATCGCGCAGGCGTGCGAGCGTTCCGAGAAGCTTGCGATTGTCGCGTTGGTGCAACCCGATCGACGGCTCGTCCAGGACGTAGAGGACACCCGTGAGATTCGACCCGATCTGCGTGGCCAACCGAATACGCTGCCCTTCGCCGCCGGACAGCGTGGCGGCCGAGCGCGCGAGCGTGAGATAGCCGACGCCCACCTCGGTGAGAAATCGCAGGCGGTCTTGAATCTCTTTGAGGATGCGCGTCGCAATCAGCTTTTCGCGCTCTGACAGCTCCAGCAAGTCGAACACGCTGAGCGCCTTCACGACGGGAAGATTGACGTAATCCGCGATGGTCTTGCCCTTCACCTTTACCGAAAGGCTCTCCGGCCGCAAACGATTGCCGCCGCACGCAGGACACTCGCGCAGCGCGCGGAACGGCTCGAGTTCCTCCTGCACCACCCACGAGCCTTCTTCAAATCGACGGCGAAGATTCGGGATCACCCCTTCGAAATCGCGTCCGAACGGATCCGGTTCGACCTTCTTCTTCTTCGCTGGCCTGGGCGCAGGCACACCGGCAGATGTCTCTCCGCCCACGCCGGCACGCGCGGCCTTGTCCGCTGGAGCCTTGGCAAGGCCGGAAAGCGACGGGCCGAGAAGCACCAGATCGCGCGCCTTTTTCGGCAGCTTTCCAAACGGAACCGTTGGGTCGATTCCGTAATACGCGGAGATCGCCTGTACTGCTTCGCGCACCATCCGCTTGTCGCCTTTGCCCCACGGCGCGATTGCACCATCGAGCAGCGACTTCGTGTCATCGGGCACGACACGCTGTGGATCGAAATCCCAGGTTGCCCCCAGTCCCTGGCACTCGGGACATGCGCCGTGCGGCGAGTTGAACGAGAAGGCGCGCGGTGACATCTCCGGCACGCTGATGCCACAGAGAACGCACGCAAGCTTGCGCGAGAACAATCGATCGCCGCCATCGACCGAATTGATCACGACGATGTCGCCTGCGAGGCCGAGTGCGATTTCGACCGAATCCGCCAGCCGTCGCTCGATGCCGCTGCGCACGATCAGGCGATCGATGAGGATTTCGATCGTGTGATTACGCCGTCGATCGAGGCTGATCTCGTCCTCCAGCGAGCGCAGTTGACCGTCGATGCGCGCTTTGGTAAAGCCGCGCGCGCGCAGCGCCTGCAACTCTTTCTTGAACTCGCCTTTTCGGCCCCGCACGATCGGCGCGAGCACATTGATGCGCGTGTCCTGCGGATACGTCATCACCAGATCGACAATCCGCTCGAGCGACTGTGAGGCGATTTCGCGGCCGCAGTTGGGACAATGCGGCGTGCCCACGTTGGCAAACAGCAGCCGCAGGTAATCGTAGATCTCAGTGACGGTGCCGACCGTCGATCGCGGGTTGGAGCCTGTGGTCTTCTGCTCGATCGAGATGGCAGGTGAGAGACCGTCGATGAGATCGACGTCCGGCTTTTCCATCTGCTCCAGGAACTGGCGCGCGTAGGCCGAGAGCGACTCGACATACCGCCGCTGCCCTTCCGCGTACAGCGTGTCGAACGCCAGCGAAGACTTGCCCGACCCGGACAGACCGGTGATCACGACCAGCCGATCGCGAGGGATATCGACGTCGATTTCCTTCAGATTGTGCACGCGGGCGCCGCGAACCGCGATCCAGTCGTGAGGCATGGCTTACAGTGGGGAATTCGAGGGGAACCCCAATCAGCAATTGTAATACGTCGGACCCCTCGGGTGGGACCCGACAGGACGGGTCGGACCGGCTGGCGGCCGGGTTTAGCCCCTCAATTCACTTGTGTTCGCAATCGTGGCATCGAGCCGATTCCAACGCTCGGGCCGAAACCGGCATTGTTCGAGCGTTTCGTGGCGTTGGCGTTCCGAATTGAAGTGAGCTTGGGCGTTAGGTCCGCGTCGCTTCAGCCTACCTGCGTCTCTGAGAACCTGCACTCCTCAATTTTGAGTTTCCGTACCCGTAAGAGAAATACAGCACCGCACCCAGCGCCAGCCAGATGCCGAATCGTTCCCATGCAGTCGTCGGCAGACCACGCATCACGTACAGGCAGCCCGCCGCACCCGCAAGTGCGACGACCCAGATCGCCGGTACGCGGAACGGACGCGGCCGATCGGGTTCTTTGATCCGCAACACCAACACGCCAATGCACACGATCACGAACGCCGAGAGTGTGCCGATGTTCGTCAGATCGTAAATCTCGTTTTCATCCATCACCAGACTGCCGACGGCGACGACGATGCCGGTCACCACGGTAGTGATATGCGGCGTGCGGTATTTCGGATGAATCCTCGACGCCCATTCGGGAAGCAGACCGTCGCGTGCCATAGCGAAGAAAATGCGGGGTTGACCGTACTGAAACACCAACAGGACGGCAGTGAGAGATACGACCGCGCCGAAGGCCACGATCCAGCTTGCGGTCCGAAGGCCCGCCACTTCGAGTGCCCTAGCCAAGGGATCGGAAGCTTTGAGTTCCTGATACGGCACCAGCCCTGTCGCGACAATGCCCACGATCACGTAGATGAGCGTGCACACGGCGAGACCGCCGAGGATGCCGAGCGGCATGTTGCGCTGCGGATCCTTCGTCTCTTCAGCTGCCGTCGAGATCGCGTCGAAGCCGATGTAGGCAAAGAACACGATCGCCGCCCCTTGATGAATGCCGGTCCATCCGTTGGGCGCAAACGGCACGTAGTTGGCCGGATCGATGTGCAGCGCGCCGATGGCGACGAATAGCCCGAGCACGAGCAGCTTGACCACGACCATGATGTTGTTGGCCCTGACGCTTTCCTTCACCCCGATGTAGAGCAGCCAGGTGATTAACATCACGATGGCAAACGCGGGAAGGTTCAACAGAATGGGCACGCCGCCAATGCGCGGCGCCGTGTCGAGCAGCGCGTGGACCTCCGGCGTGGAGCTGAGAAGCGCCGTGCGATATCCATGCGTCAAGTAGTCGGGCAGGTGAATCCCGAAGCCCGAAAGCAGCGACGTGAAATATCCGCTCCAGGCGATCGCAACCGCGATGTTGCCAATTGCGTACTCGAGAATCAGGTCCCATCCGATGATCCACGCAACCAGCTCGCCGAGCGTGGCATACGAGTAGGCATAGGCGCTTCCCGCCTGTGGAATCATCGATGAGAGCTCGGCGTAACAGAGCGCCGCCAGCCCGCAAACGACGCCGAGCAGCACAAAAGAGAGAACCAGCGCGGGACCGGCGCCGTAGCGGACCACCTCGCCAGACGCCTGCACCTCGCCGGCGGCAGCGGTGCCGATGGATGAAAAAATGCCCGCGCCGATCACGGCGCCAATCGCCAACATCACGAGATCGCCGACGCCCATGACGCGCTTGAGCGAGTGCGCTTCGTCCGCATGCGGCATCAGCTCCGCAATCGGCTTACGGGCGAGAAGTTGACTCATGAGCTGGGATTGTAGCCGCGGAGCTGCCGGTCCGCCCAACGCACGTATTGTGGCGGTGGGGTCGCTTTAGCCCCCCTCAATTCACTTGTGTTCGCAATCGTGGCATCGAGCTCGGGCCGAAACCGGCATTGTTCGAGCGTTTCGCGCCGTTGGCGTTCCGAATTCAAGCGAGCTTTGGGTTAGGTTCGGGAGAATAACCACGCGGTCTCGTTCGACGCGACCAGGAGCCGGTCGTCGGCGCCAAACGCTAATCCGACAAGGCGCGCGCCGGATACCACGAGAGTCTTGAGGCCACTCTCGGGCAGGCGATACACGCCACTCACGCCAGCGAGCGCTTCGACCACATGCAACACGCCCTGCGCGTCAAAGGCGAGACCCTGCGGGCGGCCGAACGTTTGATCGAGCGTATCCACCTTGCCGCTGAAATCGACACGATACACGCGGTCGTAGCTCGCGAGCGTGGGTCCCGTGACGTAAAGAGCGTTGTCCGGTCCCAGGGCGAGATGAAACGCCGCCACGCTCGCAGGCAGCGTGACGAGTGTCTTGGACTTTCCTTTCCTGTCGATCTCGAAAATCGTCCCCAAGCGATCACCGACGAAGAGTGTGCCGTCGGGCGCAAACGCGAGACCGCAGGCCAGCCCGAGATCCGACACCACCAGTTCGTGTGTGCCATCCTCTGCGATCCGATAGACGCTGCCGTCGAAGCGGCTCGATACGTACAGCCGTCCATCGGGACCGATCGCCAGAGAGGTGACGTTCACGATGCCCGTGACAAACGGCTCTCGCGGGCCGCCGGGAACGACGCGAAACACCGACACGGCCGCTTCCTGGCCACGCCGGCCGCTATAGGTGAAGTACATGCGGCCCTCGGCGTCAATCGCCGGATTGTCGACTTGATGAAGACCGGTCGCGACGGCCGCGCCGATGTCGACGAACGGCGTGGTCCCGGGAAGCCACGGCGCCTTGATCTCGGTGGCGCCGCCGTCGAGCCCGACCGGAACGACCAGCGCCAAACGGTCGCGCGCGGCAAACGCGATCTGCGCCGGGAGACCGCCAATGGAACACTCGCCGGTCGACGACACCGGCACGGGAAAGCCGCTGCCGCGCAGCCATACACGCCCGCCAGGGGCAACGCGAACGGGATCGACGCTCGTCAGCGTCGCTTCTTCAACGACAGACACTGGTCAATCGTACGTGAATCTGGAGAGTTGGCGATTTGGAGATTTGGAGTCGATTTGGCGATTTGGCGATTTGGAGATTTGGAGATTTGGAGATTTGGAGATTTGGAGATTTGGAGATTTGGAGATATCTCCCAATCTCCAAATTCGCGTGCTTTTTACGTATCGTCGAGCTCGAGATTCCAGTAGAGGTAATCACGCCAACTGTCCGGCGCGCTGTGAAGGCCAATCGTGATACGGATTGCCGGCGCGGAATGGGGCCGCCGCGGCGGACGCACCAGACGCATCCCGGCTTCGGCCGGCGTGCGGCCACCCTTCCGCCGATTGCACGATACACAGCACGTGACGATGTTCTCCCAGTCTTTGCGGCCACCTTGAGAGACCGGCGCGACGTGATCAAACGTGAGTTCGGATGTGGGAAACGACTGCCCGCAATATTGGCAGGAGTATCCGTCCCGCGCGTAAATGTTGGCGCGGGAGAACGGCACGTAGTCGAATCTCTTTTTGATGCGAACGTAACGCAGCAGCCGGATGACCGACGGCAGCTTGAAACTGAACGATACCGCGCGAATTTCGCGGTCGTGGACCGCGACGATCTCGACCTTGCCCTGGCACCAGAGCGTCACCGCTTTCTGCCAGTGCACGACCTTGAGCGGTTCGTACGTCGCGTTCAGAAGGAGCGTCTGCTCCATGGTTACGATAATTTTGCCCGGCACTGCCGAGGCTGTCAAGGCGCGCCGACGACGTAAAGCGATGGTAAATAGTCAGTTAGGGCAACGCTGCACACATCCGCACGTAGCGCCGATACACCACACGATGGGCCATTTCGGTTTTGTTTTGGCGCTCACATCTTTGGTGGCGGCGTGCGCGTCAAGCGGCGCGGTCCCGAAACCGTTCCCGTTGCCCGACAACGCACCAAGCGCCCCGACTGCCCGCACCGCACCTTCCGCACCCGCACCTTCCGCACCTGGTGCAATCGACGGCTACTCCATCTCGTCAACCGCGCTGTCGTTGCGCGGCGCGCCCTATCGCAACGGCGGCAGCGATCCACAGGGATTCGATTGCAGCGGCTTCGTGCAGTACGTTTACAGCCAGCACGGGGTGCAGGTGCCGCGCGACGTGCACCAGCAGTTCGGCGTCGGACTCGACGTGAACCCGCGATCGCTCGAGCCGGGCGATCTGGTGTTCTTCACGACCGTCGCACCAGGTGCATCGCACGTCGGGATCGCGGTGGGCGGGGATCAGTTCGTCCACGCACCCAGCACGAGCGGCGTGGTGCGCGTGGAGAACTTGAGCTCGCAGTATTGGTCCAGCAGATTTGTGGGCGCGCGTCGCGTGATGTAGTGGCAGACCCTTTCCTGGCCTGAGCGAGTCCGCTTTCACCAGGTCGAAGGCAGGTCCGTCATCCTCAGGCCGCGCGCTCGGACGTGTAGGTCTCTATCAAACGCGATCCATTGCCGAGGAACTCGCGCAGTTGCAGATCGCTCTCCGACCACATCTTCGCGGGGACCGCATCGATGAATTCTTCGACCGGCGCTGCCGCGATGTCGGCCGGCATCGCCTGCGGAGTGGTGACCTCCCGATAGCGGCGCGGATACGACGGGAAGTAACGAAACGTGGTGCCCGCCACGCCACCAAAACGCTGACGCAGCGCTTCGAAATCGTACTTGAGGAACTCGAGCAGTCGCGCGTCGGGCCGGCTTGCAAGGTACTCCTGCACCATCACCGCGACATCTTCGAAGAACGTGGGCGAGTGCAGCGCGTCGGAATATTCGCCGTCCGCCCGCTTGAAACGGCGCAGGCAGTCCTGCTCGGGATCGATGTGATAGAGCTCGTGCACGACGGTATCGAGCTTCGCAATCCAATCAGCCGTGCCGGCTGGGTAGAGATCGCGCTTGCGCGAACGTGAGAGCGTTTGATCCGTGAAACGCGGCAGCGAGAACGAAATCAGATAGTTCATCTTCAAGTCGTCGACAAAGACATCGGGAGACTTGGTGACGAACCACTCGGTGCGGCGCGTGACATCGCCTGACTGTTTGTCGCGCCAGTAGAAATAGCCAGGATCGCTGGTCGGGAGGCCGAGACTATGGCAGCTCGCGTATGCGCCGTCGGCGCTGCTGCGGCCCGGACGTGCAAACACGAGAATACGGTCGAGGTCGATGAACGAGAGTGCGGGCACGCGCGCGATGAGGTCATGCATGAGGCAAGTGATCTGCCCTGTGTAGTTAATGCCTCCTCGCCACGCCGGCTGCTGAAGCCAGCTATTCGCGTCCTGAATCGCTCGCACCTGTCCCGTCTCCTTTGCCTGGCAACCTGGGCAGCAAGGGCGCCTCACTTGCGGCGTTCTTGCTACTGGAAGCCTTCGGTTTTGTTGGACTTACCGGCGATGTCCCGCCGTTGCCCGTTAGAGGTTGCACGGAATGTACCGAATTCGGGGGTTGAGGAGGACTGTTATTTAGTGGGATTCCGCTAACCGGATCGACCATTGCCGGTGACGGCTCGACCACACGAACCGCTGGATCAGAAGTCGACATCGGCACCGGCGGCGCCGGCGGCTTCACGCCCATGCGCGCGAAGATGATGCGCTGTCGTCGTAACAGCCGCGCTGTTGGATGCGCCGGACTGTGCTCGCGCGGATTGATGATTGCGCCCGCGAGGAGCGCCGCCTCTTCCGCGGTGAGACCCGACACCGATTTCGCAAAGTACGCTCTCGACGCCGCTTCGCACCCGAAGATCCCATCGCCCCACTCGATCACGTTCAGGTAGATCTCGAGGATGCGCCGCTTGGTGAGCGCTGCCTCGAGGCGCCGCGTGATCAGCAATTCCTTGAGCTTGCGGATCGGATTCTTTGACGGCGACAGGTAGAGATTCTTCGCCAGCTGCTGCGTGATGGTGCTGGCGCCGCGCGTGAACTTTCCGTCTTCCCAGTTCGCCTCGAGCGAGGCGCGAAGCTGTTTGTAGTCCACGCCTTCATGATCGAAAAAGGCGCTATCTTCGGCGACGAGCACAGCGCGCCGCAGCGTATTTGGGATGCGCGAGTACGGCACCCACTGCTGGCGAATCTGCAGCCTGCGTCCCTGCTCTTCAGCTTCGCGCACGCGCAGCTCCATAAAGGCGGTGGCTTTCGGATTGATGGTGGCCAGCGGACGGACGTCGGGCAGCGTGAGATAGATATAGCAGACGTACGCGAAGCCGAGCGCGACAGCAATTCCCGCCCAACGCAACACACGTCGCATTGTGCGATCTTAACTGAGGGGCAAGGCTTGACAATTAACCAGCGACCACGATCTTGATGCGTTCGCCTGGATCCGGCTGATCGCTTACTTCGTGATTGTTCATGATCGCGAGCTCGGTGGCGCGGACGAGGTGACCGCCGCGCGCGGCGATCGATTGCCACGTGTCGTCGCTACGCACCGTGTAGAACTTCAGGGTGTTGGGATGAATATCTGCGGCCTCGCGCGCGCTCAACTCGCGGAACGTGCGAAGAGATGACGCCACGATCCTGTCGATTTTGCCGAATTCGGTTTCGGGCGCGAAACCGCCTACGACGTAGACCTGGCGGCCGTGAATCACGTGCGCCGCACGCATGACCACGCGGCCGATACCCCCGAGCTGCCCTTGATATAGGCCAATGTAGGCGTCGAGCCCACCGAAGTTCGTGGCTTGCCCCTCGACTTGCTTGAACCCCGCAGCCGCCATTGATCGTTGCGCGATTTCTGCTGCCGTGCGTCCCTGCGGACGCTCGACAAGCTGCAGCAGCATGTAGTGCTGTTGTCCCGGCTCGCGGGCGCCGACCTGCGAGGGCGAGTTCATCACTTCCCAGCCTTCAGGGAAGTCGATACGGAACCGCATGTCGGGATGCAGGAACACGTTGCCGCGGACGATGCCGTCTTTGGGGTTGTCACCGATCACCAGGCCATCGATGCGACGCAGGAAATCGTCGCGGTTACGGGTTGTAGCATCCGCCGATGTGAACTTGGCGACGATGGGCTGCGCCTCGGCGACACGCGCGGCGGGCTCAGGATGCGTCGAAAGCCAGTTGGGGACGCCTTTCTCACTGAGTTCGTCCATGCGCGACAGCGTGTGCAGCACGCCTTCCATCGCGGCGGGATCCCATCCGCCTTTCGCAGCGTATTCGATGCCCACGCGATCCGCTTCGCGCTCGTCGTCGCGTCCAAACTTCATGAAGAGCATGCCCAGGCCAGCGCCGGCAATGTCGCCGAACGGCCGTGCCCCCGGCACGAACACACCGAGCGCGATGAGCCCGATTTGGCCCTCCATCGCGCGCGTGGCCTGCTGGGCAGAGTGACGCGCGGTAACGTGACCGATCTCGTGACCGAGCACGCCGGCCAGTTCCGCTTCGTCCTGCAGATACGGCAGAATGCCGCGCGTGATGTAGACGAACCCGCCGGGGAGCGCAAACGCATTGACGGCGGGATGATCGACGATCGTGAATTGCCAGGGCAGATTCGGCCGGTGCGAGAGCTTGGCAAGGCGGTCGCCGATGTCTTCCACGTAGCGTTGCAGTTGCGGATCGTCGTATAGGCCCATCTCGCGACGCACTTCCGCGTCGGCCTGCCGGCCCATCGCAATTTCCTGGGCCTCGCTGACGAGCGAGATCTCGCGCTTCCCCGTAACTGGATTTGTTGCGCAGGCGGCCAGAGCGACCAGCAGGGCTACGGCGGCAGTCAGCGGCGCGCCTTTGGGCGCGCCCCCGCCTGTGGAAGCGCCCGCGGCGTCGGCATGATGTTGCATGGGCGTGGGTTGCATGGGCGTGGGTACCTCGTTGCAACTCGCATGCCTCGCGGCACCGCTTACGACGCCAATAGTTTTACGCGGTGCGCCTGTAAAAGCGTCCTCCATTGCCGACAACAGCGAGGTGACGAAGATTCAGATGCCTCCACATTGGCGCGCTCAATTACGCGCGCGTGAGACGCGGCAAAATCTTGCTTGCACCGGACCCGAAGAGCAGCGTTTGTTAACGGGCAGCATCCGCCACTGCGTTGGTGTAGCCGCGAACCTTCGCGACCGCTATCGCGCCCAGCTCCGTGAGCTGCTTTCGCATCGTATCGACGGCGGTTGAAGGCACGGGCCGAAGCGGCGGACGCGGAATGCCGCCAGCCATCCCCAACAAATCGAGCGCCGCTTTAAGACCAGGGACCGCCCAAACGGGTCCGATGGATCGAGCGATCGGCATCAGCTTCCGCTGCAGCTCGCGCGCCTGCGCGATGCGTCCCGACTTCACGTGGTCGACGAGCTCGACACATAACTCCGGGACCAGGCCGGCGAGCGCCAGCACCGCGCCGTGCGCGCCAATGGCCGTCGCGGTGAGCAGAGAGGGCGCAGCGCCTACGAGCACGACGAATCCCGGCTTCGCACGTGCAATGTAATCGCCGAGATGAACCATGTCGTTGCCCGAATCCTTGATGCCGACGATGTTGTGATGCTCGCTGAGTATCTCCACTGCATCGGGCAACAGACTGACGCCCGTGTACATCGTTACGTTGTACAGGATCACCGGCACCGGCGACGCGTCGGCCACTTCCGTGTAGTGGCGAACGAACACGTCTGTCGTCATGAAATTCTTGTAAAAGCTCGGCGTGCGCACCATCACCGCATCCACGTTCAGCCGAGCGGCGCGCTTGCAGGCGGCAATCGTCGCCCGCGTTGACTCGCGGCCCGTACCAGCAAGAAGTGGACGTCCAGCGGGGACACGATCGCGAACGATCGCGATCGCGCGATCGGCTTCTTCGTCTTCGAGCTGTGGCGCTTCGCCGTTGGACCCGAGGACGACGATGCCAGTCAGTGGACTGGCGATGTAGCGATCGATGTTTCGCGCCAGACCAGGCGCATCGATTTCGCCGCTCGCATCGAACGGCGTCACAACGGGAGTATAGATGCCGGAAAGATCACGTTTCATATCGCTGCTCATTGTACGTACTGACGCGGTGCGCGCTGCAAGATCACGTTTGTCGAGAGCACTACGACGAAAATCGCCAACGCGGGGGTCAGCATCCACGGAAACCGCGTAATCACGTTCACATCGGCCGCGGCGGCCAGCATCGTTCCCCAGGTGGGAACCTGTTCCGGAAAGCCGAGGCCGACATACGACAGCGTGGCTTCAGCGAGGATGAAGGCCGGCAGCAACAGCATGGCCTGCGCCAGCAAATAGCCGATGCACGCCGGAAGCAGGTGACGAACGAACACGCGCATGCCGCTGGCGCCGAGTGATCGCGCGGCCACCACGTACTCGCGTCCGCGCTCGGCAGAAATGATGCCGCGCACGCCGCGCGCGACGAACGGCCATCCCACGAGCGCGAAGATGCCCGTCATCAGAAGGAAAATCGTCGAATCTGGAAGCACGAGCGGCATCAACGTGCGCAGGATGAGGACGACATAGATAACCGGCAATACGAGGACGAAATCCGCGAGACGCATGACGGCTTCGTCGACCAGACCGCCGCGATACCCGGCAAGTCCGCCGATCGCCGCGCCGAGCAACAGTGCGCCCATGGTCGCGGTGATGGCGAGCCCGATCGATCGGCGCGCCCCGTGCAACACGCGGGAAAACACATCGCGACCGAAGCTGTCGGCGCCGAGCAGGAACGCAGGACGCGGATCGCTGCGATCGAACCACGGCAAGGCGCGTGTCCGCGCGCGATCCTCGGTATACGCCTGGGACAAACGATCGGCGAGCACGATCGGATACACAAACGGCGCGTGAAGCCCTGAGTCGTCCACCACACGCGGCGGCATTGGCGGCGCGAACAGAAAATCGCGATGCGTCATGCCAGGGTCGTAGGGCGCAACCCATGGCCCCGCCAGCGCCAAGAGTGCGAGCACCGCGAGCAGAATCAGTGCTCGTCGCGTCATGTCCGGTCGGCCGCAGCGCGACGAGGATCGATCGCCACCAGCAAGACGTCGGTGAGAAACGTTCCGAGCGCAACGAAGACCGCGCCGGTGGCGGCGCATCCGGCCACGAGATAAAGGTCGCGCGCGCGCAAGCCGTCGTACATCAGGCGGCCCAGGCCTGGCCATGCCGTGACAACCTCTACGACGAAGGACCCGCTGAAGAGGCTGCCGATCACGGCGCCATACAGCCCGAGCACCGGCCCGAGCGACACCGGCCACGCGTGGCGATGCACCGCGCGCTGCCATGTGGTCCCTCGCGCAAGCGCCGCGCGGACAAAGGGTTCGTCCATCGCTTCGCCGATTGATTGCGACTGGAGACGCTCGAGTGTGGCGGTGAGCGGCATTGCAAGCGCGAGCGCCGGCAACGGTATATGACGAATGAGATCGGCAACCCACATGCTCCACGACGCTTCGCCACCCGCGGCAGATGTCATCCCGCCGAGCGGAAACCAACCGGTTCGCGCGGCAATCAGCACGAGCAGAAGCGAGGCGAGAAGCGGAGGGACCGAGAGCACGATGAGCGACACTGCGCGCAGCAGCGCAGGCAACACACCGCGTCGATGACTGCCGGTGTAAAGACCGACCGGCAGGCCGACAGCGGTCGCCAGGATCAATGCTACAATCGCGAGCACTGCTGTGTTCAGCGCCCTCTCGGCAAGCAGATCGTTGACGGGACGCGAGAACGTCACCGAGGCGCCAAAATCGAGCTGCGCGACGTCGGCGAGCCACTCCACGTATTGAACAGCGAGCGGGCGATCGAGCCCGAGCTGCGACCGAACCCGTGCTCGCGCAGCAGGGTCCGCAGTCACATCGTCTATCGCATCGCCGGCGGTCAAACGTGTGAGGATGAACGCGCTCGATGAGGCGACAAACACCAGCAGCAGCGCAAAGAGCGCACGCCGCAGGAGAAAGCGCCCAGCTCTCATGCGGGATCAGGACGCGGGGCGGTCGGAACCCGGGACGACACCAATCGCTTCGGGATTCCAGAGGACCTGCGGGCGCGACGCCGTCGGCGTCATGCTGGTGACTCGCGGAGAGACGGCTATATAGATACGGGGCGCCGCGAAGTAGAGAATCGGCAGATTGTCCGAGAAAATTCGCTGCACCTCATTGAAGAGACGCTTGCGCTCCGCCGGATCGGCCGTGACCGCCTGCTGATGCATCAAGGTGTCGATCTGACCTTCCCAGTCGCTGGCCGGCGTTTGCTGCTCGGGATTCCAGAGATGCGTCGAGCCGGACGAGCGCCAGAAATCCTGGTTCATCGCCGGATCCAAGTCGGTCATTTGAAACGCGACCAGTACGGCGTCGAAGTCGCCTGTGTTGACGTGCTGAATAACGGTGTTGGGCTCGAGCGGAATGACGTCCACCGCAATCCCCACCTTCTTCAAATCTTCACGAATGACTTGCGCGGTGCGTTCGACGATCGAGGCGCCGCCAAAAACCTGGAGTGTAAATCGCGCTTCCGTGCCTTTTTCGTCTTCGAGCCACTCGTCGGCATCGCGGTTCCGCAATCCCAGTCCCTCCAGCAGCGCGCGTGATTTGTCGATCGAGTACTGGTAGCGCGGAATGTCGGGCCAGAACCAGTCGCGATTGCCGGGCGTAATCGGCCCGTGAACGGGCACGGCCTCACCGAGATAGACCGTGTTTGCAAACGCTTCGCGATCGACCGCGTGCGAGATCGCCTGACGGAATTCCTTGCGCGGCAGCCAGGCGCGGCGCGGATCCTTCGCCCATCGCGCCGGACGCAGATTGAAGAGAAAGTGATTGGCGTCGGCCGAGACGCCGAGATCGCGCAACTGCACTTTACCTTCGGTGGCCAGCGTGCGGAACGTGCTGATGTCGGTGGCTCTGAGCTGCTCCTGCGTCAGATCGACAGAGCCCGCCTGCAGCCGCACGATCTCCGCATCCTGCTGCGGGACGATTTCGATCACGATGCGATCCAGATACGGCAGCTGAACGCCTCGTTCGTCTTTCCGCCAGTAGTTCGGATTGCGGTCGTAGATCAGTCGCTGGCCCGGGTCGTAGCGCGTGAGCATGAACGGTCCGAGACCCGCAATGTCCGATGGGGGCGTCGCGGGTGACCACGCCGCGGCAAGTTTGCCGGCGCGCAGCGCCGCCTCGAGCTTGTGCCGTGGAAGGATCGTCAAATTGTCGAGAAGTCGAACGGCGGGGACGAGCGGCTCGGGGAACGTGACGACTACAGTTCGTGCATCGGGCGCGGCAACGTTCAGCGGCTTGCCGCCGACGGTCAACGCGCTGCCGATGAGGCTGTCTTTCTGATAGGCGCTCTCAAACGAGAACGTCACGTCAGCGGAAGTGAAGGGAGCGCCATCTGACCACTTGATGCCGTCGCGCAGCGTAAATGTGTAATTCACGTTGTCGGGGGTCGTCCATTTCTCGGCGAGCCACGGCTCGAGCTCGCCGGTCGCTCGGTTGACGCGTACCAGCTTCGCTTGCGTCAGGAGCGAGAAGATCTCAGTGGGGAATTGATTGTTGGCGTGGCGGTTAAAGCTGCGGGGCTCGCTGCGAGCCGATGCCATAAGCGTTCCACCACGCACCGGCGCCGATGCCGCGGGAGATCCAGGGGCTCCGCTGGTGCCAGCCTCGCGCTCGGCGCGGCGAAGCAGGCAGACCGGAACCAACAAGGTCAGGACGATGAGAATCGTCAGCAGAGCGCGCGATTGTCGGTTCACTTTCTGACCCTCCGGCCAATTTATTGGCCGGTCTCCGTCTCTGCAGTAACCGCGGCCCAGGTCGGCAGTTTCTGCGAAAAGTGTGCAGGATTTGCAAAGAATTCGCAGCTCAACGTTAGGTGGTCAGAAAGTTGGCCACCCACGTGAGCGATTCGCGCCTGTCCCATCGGACGGATCGTAGACCACCAAAGGTAATTCCCGCAATTAGTTAGCAGAAATTGCGTACTCGAATGCCCCCGCTGGCACTACCCCTGCCTTATGTCGGGCGTGTCGGACAGCGCTTTAGCCGTCTCCACTTCGTAACCTCGGCATCGCTGAGGTCCCAGAGGTCCCAATGGAATCACTGACTTTCACGCATGCGCAATCGCCATTCCACCCACAGCTCGGGCGAAGCGTAACGATCGACCAGGCAGCGCAGCTGCTCGGCGTTTCGCGGCGAACGGTCTATTACCGGATACGCGAAGGACGGCTTCGCACGGTTCGCACGATCGGCGGTTCGCAGCGGGTGCTCGTGGAATCGCTGCAAGAGCTCAGACACATGTAAATCGGAAAGCGCGCGGCGTTACTCCCCCGCGCGGCGTGATTTGCCAGATTTGGCAAGTCCCCACTCGGCATCTGGAGGACTCATGGGTATTGCACAGCGCACCGGCCTGAGACCGCCACCCCCCGGCGGGTTTCGGTCGCTGTGGTTGGTAGTTGGTTTCCTGGGGATGGGTTTACTGCTGGCGGCAACGCCAGCCAACGCAGATTCGCACAGAGCGCACCTGTCAAACGATCTCGATGCGGTCGTGCACGGTCAAGTAGCCGCGCCTGCCGACGGGGTCGACGTCATTGTCTCGGGCACACCGGACTTCGTCGCGCGCATCGCCGGCCGGCATAAGGCGCGGGTCAAACGGTCGATGGCCTCGGGTGCCGTGGTCACGGTCTCGCGCGAGCAACTCGTGGCGATGGCCGACGACGGAGAGCTTGGGGCGCTCACCGCCGACATGACGATGCGCTCGGCGATGGGGCTGGTCACGCAAGTGACCGGGGCCGCGGCGGCGTGGCACGGGCAGATTCGAAAGCTGGGAGCGGTCACGGGCCGCGGCGTGACGGTGGCGATCATCGACAGCGGCGTCGACGCGCACACAGCGCTCGCCGGTCGCATTCTTGCGAGTGTCGATCTGACGAAGCGGTCGGGCGGCGTGGTGTCGAGCGCGTCCAGCGATGCGAATGGCCATGGCACCCACGTCGCGGGCATCGTCGCAGCGGGCGCGCCGGCGCACGACACGGGCGAAGCGCCGGTGGGCATGGCGCCGGATGCGAACATCGTCTCCGTCCGGGTTCTCCAGGCGGACGGGTCGGGCAAAGCGAGCGCGGTGATCGACGGCATTGATTGGGTGATTGCGAACAAGAAGAGCTACGGCATTCGCATCATCAATCTGTCGCTCGGCGCCGCACCGACGCAGTCGTGGCGGTTCGACCCGGTGTGTCAGGCGGTCGAGCGTGCGGTGCGGGCGGGGATTGTGGTGGTGGCGTCGGCGGGGAACAACGGCGAGGCGGTCACTGGCGAAAATGTCTTTGGCACCGTAACGACACCAGGCATTTCTCCCTTCGCCATCACTATAGGTGCGCTCCGCACCAATAGCACACTAGATCGTTCCGACGACTATGTCGCCCCTTGGAGTTCGAAGGGGCCCACTTACATCGACCACGTTCTCAAGCCAGACCTTGTCGCCCCCGGCAGCCGCGTCGTTTCGCTGCTCGCGCCAGGGTCGACTCTCTCACGCAACTACCCGGAGCGTCGAGTTCTAGAAAACGGCCGAAACGGTTACTTCGAGCTAAGCGGAACCAGCATGGCGGCTGGGGTCGTTAGCGGTGCTGCAGCTTTGATCGTTCAGGCGCAGCCAGATCTGAATCCATTGCAGGTGAAGTCGCTCCTGCAGGCCACTTCAGAGTTCCTGCCTAGCGAAGGAATCGTCGGTGGTGGTGCCGGCAGTGTCGATCTTAGGACGTTCGATGAGCCGAACTTCAGTCTCTGGCAACCCAACCTTGACGATGTGCTACCGGCATCGATGGCGTCCCAAAGCGGCAGTTTGGCTTGGACCGCGACCACGGGCGGGATCTATTGGGCAGACGGAATCTATTGGGGGAACGGGATTTATTGGGCGGACGGCATTTATTGGGCGGACGGGATCTATTGGGGAAACGGGATTTATTGGGGAAGCGGGATCTACTGGGGCAACGGGATTTATTGGGGAAATGACGGAATTTATTGGGGAAACGGCACTTATTGGGCAAATGACGGGATCTATTGGGGAAATGAGGGCATTTACTGGGGGGACAGCGCCGTCGTTTTGGAGTAACGGGTTAACACATTTCACAGCCAAGGGGAGCTAGAATCATGAACCGCTTGATCATTTGGGGCGAGTAACCTGCTGACGGGCGCAGCCCGAGCCTTATGAACCTTTCGCATCGGGGCCAGCTTTACGTGGTGGGCGTATGCGTAACTGGCCTGACGGTCGTCGCGTACTGTGTACGCGAGCTGCTGACGAATCCCGTCGATTCTGACTGGCTGATTCTCGCTGGCCTAACGCTATTTACCGGCTCATTCACGATTCGGGTACCCGCGCTTGCCGCGCGGATATCAGTCTCCGAAACGTTCGTCTTTACATCCGTACTACTTTTCGGCTCTTCCGCAGGCGCCATTACCGTCGCAGTTGATGCGTTAGTTGCGTCGCTCAGCGATCGCGAACGTCCCCGACGCCCGCTAAGAGCGGCGTTCAATCTATCTGCGGGAGTTATCTCAATCTGGATCGCGAGCGAATGGTTCTACGAGTTCGCTGGCCTCCCACCCTTTGCGGACAGGCCCTTCGATCTGCCGAAGCTTCTGGGCCCGCTCGTGATGCTCGCTGCGCTATATTTCGCAGTCAACAGCGTTCTGGTTGCCGTCGCACTCTCGTTCGAGAAGGCACAAAGCGCAATCCAGATCTGGTGGAATAGCTTTCTCTGGCTATCCGTAAGCTACTTCGGCGCGGCTTCCGTGGCCGCTCTCCTCGTGTCGTATACGCGCAGCGTTAACTTAACAGCGCTAGGGATCATCGTGCCGATCCTTGTAATCACTTATCTCACGTTCAAAACGTCGCTTGGTCGAATCGAAGATGCCACACGACACGTAGAGGAGGTGAACAGACTTTACCTTTCCACGATCGAGACACTAGCGACCGCAATTGACGCAAAGGATCAAGTTACGCACGGCCACATCCGACGAGTACAGAAACTATGTCTCGCGTTGGCTACCGAACTCGGTATCCGAGATGAACGCCAGATGAAAGCGATTGAAGCAGCGGCCTTGCTGCATGACACTGGCAAACTCGTTGTTCCAGAGCATATCCTAAACAAGCCAGGGCGACTCACCCGCGGTGAGTTCGAAAAGATGAAGCTACACGCGAGCGCAGGTGCTGAGATTTTGTCTGCGATTCAATTTCCTTACCCGGTCGTGCCTATTGTTCGGCATCATCACGAAAGTTGGGACGGCACCGGGTATCCCGACGGACTTAAAGGTACGGATATTCCCATAGGAGCACGCATACTGCAAGTCGTGGACTGTTTCGACGCATTAACGTCCGACCGTCCGTACCGAGGCAAGCTGTCGGATGAAGAGGCCATCGCGATATTGATTCAGCGTCGGGGGACGATGTACGATCCGCTAGTCGTGGACACATTTGCGGGTGTGAAAGATCGCCTAGAAGTCATATCGATTGACACGAGCTCGAAGGTTGAAACTGCTCTCGAAACTCGGTCTCGGTACGCAGAAGCCGCGGCGGATCTTTACACGCGCCTAAACGAGGTGTGTAACCGAAGCCCGGTTTTGATGCGCGAATTAAACGCTGTCCTTAAATCCGTAGTAGATTCAACGGGCGCCTGCTTGGCGTTATTCTTTCTTCGGAATCCAGACCGAGATGACCTGGTTGCGCTCGCAGCGGTTGGTCGGGGCGATACCGTAGCGCCAAAGACAGTGATGCCGGTTGGGTCGCGTGTGTCGGGATGGGTAAGTGCGAACCGACGGGCCATCGTAAACGCAGACGCCGCTTTGGAATTACTCGAAGAGTCCGGATTTCCTCGCCCGAGCCGATGTCTCTCGTTGCCCGTCACCGAAGGGATCCACGTAATCGGGGTGGTGACTGCGTATTTGGACGATCCGCGGGGCTTCAGCGAGCAGGATCTATTGCTCGTCGAAGCGGCGACAACGTCTCTAAACATTCCTTCACTGGTGCAGTTGGCTGAATCGCTATCGAAGCGTACAGATCGACCTCGGACGCAAGGGCAAACTGTTCACTAACACCGCTTGGCAGCGCGATTTAATCGTGGTAATCCAGGTGACCATCGACAAGCTCGTTGCGGAGGGCCGCTCCCGCGAAGCGTTGGACGCACTCGATCAGCTGCGAACACTGAACCAATCGCAGCAAGTCCTTCGCGTTTGGCTTGAGGCGGAATGCAAAGGACCGCCTGCGGCTCAGAATAAAGCTGAAGAGCTACTGAAGTCTGTTGCGGGCGGTCAAGACCGCGCCGTTTGCCTCGAAGTCCTCGCCTTGGCTGCCGCAAACCTAGGCGCTGCTCCTAAGGGCCTAAGGCTGCTTGAGTCCGCGGTGCGCTGCGCGGAAGGGAACCCAGCGCTCGCAGCGCGTCTCCAGGTCCGGCTCGGCACAGCGTTGCTTAATTGGGTAGGCGTGGAACCAGCACTGGCGCGCTTACCGGATATCAGAAAGGCTGTGACCAAAGCGGCTGTCCCCTCCGCTGCAATTGGCTTTCATCTTCTGTGCGCAGAAATCGAGATCAAGCGCGATGACCTTCGCTCACGGGTTCATCTTGCAACTGCTGAGGGCCTTCTCGACAGGTTTCCGAATTTGTCACAACGCGCGAAGTTGTTAAGTCTCCGTTCGAACTCGGCGGCGATGGCGTCTGAATTTCGCGCGGCGTTAGTACTCGCAGAGCAGTGTTTACAAGTATCAGAGGAATCGGGGTGGTGGTCCGGACGTGCCGTTTCGCTAGGAAACTTGGCACACATTAGCGTCGCTATTGGCGATCTGTCCGCAGCAAAGGAGTATCTTCGGAGAGCTACCGAAATATTCGCCGTAGACAGCCCAATCGCGCTAGGTATCTTCTCCACAGAAGTTGAATTGGCACTCGCCGAAGGCGACCTCGTCAAAGCGGGCAAGTTAGCGGATGCTTTTTACAGCAAGTCCGAACAAGTCGGGCACGGCCACTCGTATTACGGTCTCTGGTATCTATTCACGAGGGCGCGATGGCTCTTAAAAAGTGGCCGATACAACGAGGCGGCAACGGTGGCGCAGAACGCTCGTCCATTTGCGTCGCGGCTTGCAGACCGAAATTTAACAGTGAGAATGGGACTACTTGAGGCCGAGGCGTTGATTTGTGCGAAAGACCGGGTGACGGCTGTTGAGCGCCTTCGGCGCACGCTAACGCTCGGGCCATTGAGTTTGGAACATCTCGCTGACGCTGAGCGAATTTGCGGAATGCTCTGTAAATCCGAATCTGAACACACAAAAATAGAAGCATTCGCACGAGCATCGCGAATCTTGCGCTTTACCGGTTTGCCGGTGCCTCCTTTCGACGCCCCTCCAAACTCTTGGCTATCTCGTGGCGTCGGTGCTGAGACGGTCGATACTGCATCAATTGTTCATTCGTGCACGGCTGCCGCTGATCTTCGTGCGTTCCCGAAGCTGGCGGGTGCGGAACTTTTGCGAATTGTGACGTATTGCGGTGCTTCGAGAGCGGCGGCATTGATTGAAACGACCGATTCTGGCGAGACCGTTGTTGAAAGTATCGGCGACTTCGAAACAGAGGGATGTCAGTCCCGCGAAATAATCCGAATTGATCTCGACGCGAATAATTGCCACCTCGTGATCGTTCCAGAGCCAGAGGTGTCGGCTCAACTTGCAATCTTGGCAGTGCAACGTCTTTGGAGTTCGCTGATAAAACCGCAAGGCAGGGTAACGGAAGCGCCCGCCATAGTTTCGCTACATCCGACAGATGTTCCAACGGGTGCCTTTGGAATGATCGTTGCGGCGGAGAAGATGAGCGAGCTGTTGAACATTACGATGCGTGTTGCTGCAAGCAGTGCGGGCGTTTTGTTTATAGGCGAAACCGGCACCGGCAAAGAACTCCTCGCTCGCGCGCTGCACGACGCCTCGCCGCGCCGCGACAAGCCGTTCATCCCCTTCAACTGCACCGCCGTCTCACGCGAGATGCTCGACAGCCAGCTCTTTGGCTACCGCCGCGGCGCGTTCACCGGCGCGCACGAAGCGTTTCAAGGCGTGATTCGCGCCGCCTCGGGCGGCACCCTCTTCCTCGACGAGATCGGCGAAATGCCGCTCGACGTGCAGCCGAAACTCCTCCGCTTTCTCGAGTCCGGCGAGATCCACCCGCTCGGCGAGCCCCAGCCCATCGCCGTCGATGTCCGCGTCGTCGCTGCCACCAACGCCAATCTCGAACAGCATGTCGCCGACGGAAAGTTCCGCGAAGACCTCTTCTATCGCCTCAACGTCGTCCGGCTGCAGGTGCCGCCGCTGCGCGAGCGGTGCGAGGAGATTCCGCTCCTCGCCCAGCACTACATCGACAAGTTCAGCCGCGAGTCGCAGAAAACCGGCATCCGCCTCGCCGAAGAGACGATGGAGTATCTGGTGCTGTTCAAGTGGCCCGGCAACGTGCGTCAACTCGCCAACGAGATCCGGCGGATGGTGGCGCTGGCCGAATCAGGTGCGGTCCTGATGCCGGAACACCTCTCGCAGGAGATCGCATCGAGCCGGCGCACCATTCCCGTGTCGCAGCGCGAGATGGCCCCCACCGAGTTCGTCGTCCGCATGGATCAGCCGATGTCAGCGGCGATGGAGCATCTCGAACGCTCGATGATTCAATATGCAATGAAGCTCGCCGACGGCCGCGTCGAGGACGCCGCGCAGTTGCTCGGCCTGTCGCGGAAAGGCCTGTATCTCAAACGGCAGCGGCTGCGAATGGACGAGGCCATCGACGAGGAACCCATCGAAAAACGCAAGCGCGGGTAGGCCAGTTAAAAAGGGGACAGGCCCCTTTTGCGATTTTGCGACGCGGTGGCGAATTCAGCGCTGCCAGCGCCGACCCGCCACGCCGCTCGTCACCGGCATTTGCCGTCACGCCACTGCACGGCGGGGAGTTCGGGCACTATGCAGCCATGAAAATCCTCGCCGCTCTGCTGCTCGCGACCGTCACGCTCGCGGCGCAAAGGCAAAGTCAACCACCGCCAAGCTCACAACCGCGCCCGATGACGTACGGCGATCGCGCGGCGGTGGAGATCAACACACGGGCGTACGTCGACGCGTGGCTGGCGAACGATGCCGAGCGTGTGATGGCCACGCTCCTTCCCGACGCGACCATTCTGCCCAGTGGGCTCAGGCCAATCACCGGCGCCGCGGCGATTCGGCAATTCTGGTTTCCGGCGAAGGGGCCGGTGACGCGCGTCACCGCGATGAACCTCTCGTTCGACGACATCAGGATCGACGGCGACCTTGCCGTCGTGTCAGGGCTGGGAACGTTGACGTTCGTAACGGTTACCAACGGAAGCGCGGGACCGAGCCGGACGGTCTCGTCTTGGTACATCAATATCCTGCGACGGCAGCCCAACGATCGATGGCTGATCTGGCGGCGAGCATGGAGCGACCTCCGGCAGTAAGATCGACGCGTGTCCATCTCCAATGACGAGGAACGCCAGGGCATCCGTCACGTCGGCTGGATAGTGGCGCAGGCGCTCGCGGCCATGAGAAAACACGTGCGCCGCGGCATCACCACGCGCGAGCTCGATGCCATCGGCGAGGATGCGCTCGCCAGGCACCGCGCCCGCTCCGCACCGCGCGAGGTGTATCGTTTTCCCGGCTGCAACTGCATCAGCGTCAACGAGGAAATCGTTCACGGCATCCCGGGCGATCGACGGCTCGCCGCGGGCGATGTCGTGAAGCTCGACGTCACCGCCATCTGCGACGGCTTTGTCGCCGACGCTGCCGATACCATCGTGCTGGACCCCGCCTCCGCCCGCGCACGGCGGCTGCGCGACTGCGCCGAGCAGGCGTTTCAGGACGCGCTGCGCGTAGTGCGCGCCGGCGAACGCGTGAGCGCGATCGGACGGGCGGTAGAACGCCGCGTCGTGCGCGACGGCTTCGCCGTGGTTCGCGAGCTTTGCGGACACGGCGTGGGCAGGACGATACACGAAGCACCCGAGGTGCCAAATTATTTCAACCCGCGCCAGCGCGACCTGCTGACCGATGGCCTCGTCATCACCATCGAGCCGCTGTTGAGTGCGCGGCGATCGCGCGCCGTTCCCAAAAACGATGGATGGACCATCGTGACAGCGAATCGCGCGTTGGCCGCCCACTACGAGCACACGCTGATCGTCGGACTGCAGGAACCGGAAATCGTCACGCGCGCGTAAACACCGCCCGTGGCGTGTCAGCGCAGATTCGCCCACGACGGAAGAATCATGTCGCGCATCGTCCTCAATCCCGGTGGCGATTGCAGCACTTTAGGAATCGAGTTCACAGTAATCGACGCGGTGGCGACGTCGCCGTGGACGCCGCCGCTGATCTTCTGCTCAATTCTCGGGTTGCCCTCGATCGTCACCGCATCGAAGCTCTCCGGCGCTCCCAAATATGCCTCCATGTGCAAGGTGACGAGCGGCTTACCGGTCTTCCAGCCAATCCCGTCCTGGACGATGCCGCACACGTAGCCGGGATCCACGGCGAGGTACTCGCTCTCCACCGTCTTGTCGGCGATCTTGGGTTTGATCTCGTCGGTCACTTTGTCGAGCTTCCAGCCGAGCGAATCCGCGATCATCGTCACCGATTCCGCGAGACCAACGTGTCTGACGCTGCCGTCCGCGACTTGTTTCTGGAATTGCTCGGTCGTCAGTCCGGAGCCGATCTTCTGCTGAAACGGCACACGGCGGCTGCGCGCGTCCTGAACGCGATCGACGCGAATACTGTCCACCCGCTCGCAGACGCCGGTCAGCATGATCGGCAGTGCGTCCATCGTGAATCCAGGATTGACGCCAGTGCCAAGGACCGCGACCTTCGCCTTCTTCGCCATGGCATCGATCCGTTTCGCGAGCGCACGGTTCTTGCCGACGGGATACGACAACTCCTCGGTAGTGCTCACGATCGGAACGCGCGCCTTGAGCACCGTCTCGATTTGCGGCATGACTCGCTTGAGCGAGGAGCTCGTGCAAAGCACCACGACGTGCGGTTTTTCCTGCTTCAACGCGCCCGTCGCATCGTTGGTCACGCGCACTTTCATCTTGCTGCCGAACGCGACGACGTCGCCGAGATCGCGGCCAATCTTGCCCGGGTCGATATCAATCGCCCCCACGATCCTGAAACCCTTGCGTGTTGCCACTTGACGAGCGACGGCCGCGCCAATCGGGCCGAGGCCGTAGAACATGACGTTGATAGGCATAAGCAACCGACGATTATATCCCTTGTCGACGCTCGCGCCTGACGCGCTTCGTGTGTCATGCTCGCCGCACGGACACGATGCGACAGGACCGGATTCCATGATGAAACGCGTACTAATCGTACTGTTCGCGTTCACGGCGATCGCCGACGCACAGGAGCCGGCCGCGTTGTCGCCGCGAAACGCCAACTACGACATCGACGTCCGGCTCGATCACGCGACCCGCACGCTCACGGGCACCGAAATCATCCGCTGGCGCAACCTCGGCGACACCGCCGCCGATTCTCTCCGGCTGCACCTCTATTGGAACGCGTGGCAGAACGCCAAGTCGTCGTGGATGCGGGAAAGCGCGCTCGCGGGAGCAACGCACAAAGCACAAGCGGAAGATTGGGCATACACAAACGTCACCGCGATGACGCTCGTCGACGCCGATGGCTTCGCGGGCGCCGATCTGATGAAAGGCTTCTCGTATATTCAGCCCGACGATGGCAACGTGGACGATCGCACGCTGGCATCAGTCACGTTGCCGTCGCCGGTCGCCCCGGGCGGCCAGATTGCGGTGCGCATCGCGTGGACCGCCAGGGTGCCTCGAACGTTCGCGCGCACCGGCGCCATCGGCCGGTTCTACTTCCTCGCGCATTGGTTTCCGAAACTCGCGGTCTTCGAAAGAAACGGTTGGGTTGCGCATCAGTTTCACGCCAACACCGAGTTCTTCTCCGATTACGGCCACTATGACGTCCGCATGACGGTGCCGGATGGATGGATCGTCGCAGCGACAGGCACGGAGCAGGCGCGACGCGCGAACAGCGATGGCACCGTGACGCATCGCTACGTGCAGGACGACGTGCACGACTTCGCGTGGACGACGAGCCCCGCATACCGGGAGTTCCGACAGACGTTCCGGGAAGCCAATCTCCCAGTGGTCGAGATACGTCTGCTGATGCAGCCGGAGCACGCCGGACAGGAAAATCGCCACTTTGCGGCGACCGCCGCGGCATTGAAGTACTACGGCCTGTGGTACGGACCCTATCCGTACGATCACATCACCGTGATCGATCCGGCTTATCAAAGCGGCGCCGGCGGCATGGAGTATCCGACGCTGTTTACCGCGGGTACGCGGTTGTTCGCTCCGCGCCAGACGAACACCCCCGAGGCGGTGACGATCCACGAAGCCGGCCATCAGTTTTGGTACGGGATGGTCGGAAACAACGAGTTCGAATACGCCTGGCTCGACGAAGGTTTGAATACGTACTCAGACGCGCGCGTGCAGTCCGTTGCTTTTCAGCCAAATTACCGGGTCGAACGTTTCTTCGGCGGGTTGATTCCCTGGCAGTTTCGCAACATTCCGCTCCATCGCGAGACCGACGGCAACGGACTCAACGGCTACCGGCTGGCTGCCGAGCGCGATGCGCCGCAGACGCCCACGTGGCGCTATTGGCCAGAGACGCACGCCTCTATCACCTACTCCAAGACGGCGCTGTGGTTGAACACGCTCGAGCGATTGCTCGGCTGGGAAACGCTTCAGCGCATCATGAGCACGTTTTTCCAGCGCTGGAAGTTCAAACATCCGCGGCCGGAGGACTTCTTCGCCGTGGTGAACGAAGTGAGCGGGCACGATATGACCTGGTTCTTCGATCAGGTGTATCGCAGCTCGAACGTGTTCGATTACGCCGTGGAGCGGCTGAACACGGACACCAACAATCGAACCACGGTCGTGGTGCGCCGCATGGGCGAAGCGATCTTCCCTGTGGACGTGCTCGTCACCTTCGAGAACGGTGAGCAGGCGCGCGAGAAGTGGGATGGGATGGACCGTTGGAAGGCGTTCACGTTCGATCGCGCCACGCGGGCGCGGACGGCGCAGATCGACCCGGATCGCGTCCTTCTCCTCGACGTGAACTACACCAACAACAGCAAAACAACCGAGCCCAAGGCGGACGCTGCCGCGACGAAATGGTCGCTGACGTGGATGGTGTGGCTACAAGACCTCATGCTGACGTGGGGATTCTTTGTTTAGGGCGTTTATCGAGGGCCTCGGCCGCGTGCGCCGCGCACCCGCGCTGATTGCCGGCCTGTGGCTCACGACCATTCTGCTGGCAGGGCCGCTCGCGCTCACGCTTCGTGGCATGCTGGCGTCGCACCTCGGCTCGAGTCTCGCAGCCGAGACCGCGGCCAGCGGCGTCAATTACGACTGGTGGAACGAGTTCCTTGCGCAAGCGGCCGGCATTGGACAGACGTTCGTCCCGGCGATCATCGGGTTTGCCGCGGTACTCAAGAACGTCGGCTCGCTGGCTGATGCACGCGCAGTGCCAACGGTGATTGCGTCGGCGATCGCAACACACATCGTCGTCTCCGTGTTTCTCACTGGCGGCGTCCTCGATCGGCTCGCTCGCGATCGTCGAACCGGCAGCTACGGGTTTTTCGCGGCAGGCGGCACCTATTTCTTTCGTCTGCTACGGCTCGGGTTGATGGCGGCGATCGTGTACTTCGTCCTCTTCACCGAGTTGCATCGCGAGCTGTTCGACCGACTGTATCCCTCCCTTACGCGAGATGTCGCCGTGGAGCGCACTGCGCTGTTCTACCGCGCGCTGCTGTACTTGTTTTTTGGTGCCGTCCTGGTGGTCGTAAACGTATGGTTCGATTACGCGAAGATCAGGATGGTTGTCGAAGATCGCCGTAGTGCGATTGGCGCGCTCAATGCGGCCGCGCGTTTCGTCGCCCGCAACTTTGGCGCGGTCTTCGGCCTCTACTTTCTCGACATGCTCCTCTTCCTCGCCGTCGTCGGGCTCTACGCGCTCGTGGCGCCTGACGCGTCAGGTGGACGCGGTGCGTGGATCGGGTTTTTGGTGGGGCAGTTGTACATCACACTGCGTGTAGTCGTGAGGCTGGTCTTCGCCGCAAGTCAAATCGCCTTCTTCCAGAGCCGGCTCGCTCACGCCGGATACGTCACGGCGCCGGTGCCGGTCTGGCCCGAGTCGCCCGCAGCCGAGGCGATTCGTCCGGATTCAACCTCGACCCTGTAAAGCTGCGCTGAGATGTGCGCGCGATCGCGCGGCGTCACGTCGCGATCGAATAGCGGGACGACGAGCGTGCGCAGCTCCGGCGGCAGCACCGCCTCGAGAAACTCCACTGCGTTGTCGTGCACTTGGGGATCGTCGGACTGCAAGCCGACATACGCGCTGTGCATGTCATACTGCGGGTTCAACATCTTCAGCAGCCTGAAGATGCGCTCGGCTTCCTGCCGCATCGTGTCGGCGATGCCCTGGGCGCCAGGACCGATGCGCGCGTCAGGGGCGTTCAGCACCTGATACGAACGATAGTGGCCCATGATCTCGGCGCGCAGCAGCGTTTCCACCAGCCCGCGATCGAGCCGGCGCTCAGGGTGCTGCTGGAGGAGCTTGTTGAGCGCCGCAATGATGCGATGACGGACGACAGGGTCCGCATCGATCACGTTCTCCATTAACGCGTACTGCGCGGTGCGCGTGCCGATAGTCATCAGCGCGGCGGGCAGCTCGCGCCGTACCCCGACCGCTACGGCCGGATCCGCCAAGGCATCACGTAAGGTTCCCACGATCGAATCGCCAAAGCTGGCAAGGGCAGCCACCGCCTCCTCGGTCAGCGAGGGTTCGGCGATGCGATCGATGATGCGCGTCACCAGGCTGCGCTTGCGGAGACGAGCCACCGATCGCATGGCGGTGGCCGCGACCTCCGGGTCGTCATCCTGCAGCAGCGCGCGCAGATCGCGCTCGAACACCTCGGGCAACATGCCGAGCAGGCGCGCCGCCTCGAGGCGGACGCGCCGGGCGTCCGCGCCGCTGTCCGACACCATCGCCCCGATTATTGCGCGTGCGGCATCAAGGTTCTGCGCGACCCCTGGCCGGGCGAGAAACGCCGCCATCGCCGCGCGCAGGGAGAAGTCTGGAAAGTCGCCGAGCTGCTCGATGCGCTCGAGCGGATCGACATGCGCGTGCTCGGCGAGATACAGCAACGCCTCGGTGCGGACTTCGAGATGTGGATCGTACAACAGCCGTTCGACGTCGTGTATAACGGAGACGTCGCCGGCCCGTGACAACAGCCGCAACGCGTGCTGGCGAACCTCACCCGACTCGTGTTTCAACAGTGTGCGAATTGCAGGATGCACGCGCACGTCGCGCGCCGCCTCGAAGACGCTGAGCGCGTAGAGAATTCGTTCGGGAGTGCCCGACAGTTCTGCCGCGAGGATCTCTGACGCAGACTTATCGATCACCGGTGCATTGGCGCGCTCGGTATCGACCCGATGCTGATGGATGCTCTCGCGCAGGTTCTCCACGTACTCGCGGCGCGCGAGCGCGGCAGCCCAGATCCAGCAGAAGACAAGCGCCAGCGTCACCCAGGTCATCTGCACGGCGCTAAAGCCCAACACACCAGCAAACAGCAGCACGGTGACGCCGCCGAGCGCGTCGCCGAGACGATAGACCACCGTGTCGATGAACGACTTCACACGAAATGTGAGCGCGTGCGGCACTGGCAAATAGAGCAGTTCGACCGTCGCCTTATCCACTGAGTAACGCAAAACCTGATCGCTTGCTTTGAGCGCAACCGCCGCGATCAACCGGCCCGCTATCAACAAACCTGCCGAGCTCAGCACCAGTGCCGCGGGCACGATGAACAACGCGATGCCAACGCCAACGCGCCGCAACAAACGCCCCGTCAGCAGCAGCTGCGTCGCGAGCGCTGCAACGCCCGCGAGCATGTTGAACGTGCCGAAAAACTCGGCGAGCTGATCGGTGTCGGGAACGTTGGCTTTGGCGATCGCCTTGAATTGCCACCCTGCAATCGTTGTCACGAACGCGGCCAGACCGATCACGAACGCGATGGCGGTGAGGTATCGAGAGCCCATCACGTCGGCAAGACTGGCGAGCAGCCGGCTCTCGGTTGCACTCCTTCCGTCGGTAGCGATTGCTGGCGAATCTTCTTCGATGTAGAACGGGCGATTGCGCCACACCTGCAGGACTAATCCGGCAGACAATGTCAGCGCCACCGCAACCCAGAGCAGTGTCGCCTCAGTCCCGAAGCGTGCCACCAGCATGCTGGTCGCGGCCCCGCCAACGATCCATCCGAGAATCGCGCCTGCACCGATGAACCCAAACGACCGCTTGGCCTCGCGGGTGGTCAGCACGTAGTTGGCCAGCGTCCAGACCTGGGTCGGCACGATCACACTGATCACGCCGACCCAGATGTAGATGACGACGAAGAGGACGTCACTTTGCAGCCGCGAAATCGAGCCGCGCGTGCCCCACCAGAAGACCAGCGCACTGCCGGCAAACGCAAGGAGGCTCGCGACTTGCAGGTTCCGGAGGTTCGTCCGCTCGCCCGCCCGGATATAGATGCTCGCCACGAGGCCCACGATCAGGGCGATGGCGATATCGACGTACCCCAGGTCCACGGCGCGGAAACGGTCGAGAAACAGCGCATCCCGCGCGGCTTTGCTGGCCACCGTGCCTGCGATGACGAAGAACAGGTAGGCAAACAGGGGGATGGCACGGGCCAATTCGCGGCCGCTCAGGCCAAAGACGCGTTGTGCGAGCGCGAGCATGGTTAAAAGCCCCGACTGTCTTATATCATCCCCAGTGATGGCCGACCGCGACTCGCGCTCCTTCGCAAGCCGGCTGCTCAGCCCGGTTGCACAATTACGGGAGGGCGAAGCCCTCACCGCCTTGCTGATGTTCGCCTACTCGTTTCTGGCGATGACCAGCTACAACATCGTCAAACCCATCACGCGGTCCCAGTTCATCGGCAGCCTTGGCGCCGACAACCTGCCGTGGGTGCAATTCGGGTCGGGCGTCCTCATCGGCTTCGTCATGCAGGGCTATACCAAGGCGATCGCCCTGGTGCCGCGGCGCTGGACCGTTCCGGTGACGCAAGCCGGCATGGTCGTGCTGCTGCTGGCATTTTGGGTGATGTTCACGCGCATCGGCGCCGACTGGGTCGCGGTGGCGTTCTACTTCACCAGCCTGATTCTCGGCATCCTCCTGATCAGCCAGTTCTGGACCATCGCCAACGACATCTACGACGCGCGCCAAGCCAAGCGAATCTTTGGTTTGATTGGCGGCGGATCGAGTCTGGGCGGGGCGACCGGCGCGGGGCTCACGACGACGCTGGTGCAGCGGCTCGGGCAGAACACGATGCTGCTCGTCAGCGCGGTCATCCTCGCGCTCTGTTTCTTCATCGTTGTCACCGTGGTGCGTCGCGAGAAGCGAGCCGGCATGTCTGACGCCGCCAAGACCGGCGAAGAAGAAGGCGTGAGCGGCGCCGAGGCGATTCGCATGCTGCGCGAATCGCATCATCTGCAGCTGATCGCTCTCGTCATCGGATTTGCCGCGATTGGCGCCGCCATCATCGAGCAGCAGCTGAATATGGCCGCGGCGGAATCGAAAGGCTCATCGGACGCGATTGCCGCGTTCCTCGCGCAAATCATCGTCTGGTTGTCGCTCATTGGATTTTTCATCCAGGTCGTGCTCACGTCACGCATTCACCGCTTCCTCGGGATCGGATTCGCCCTACTGATTCTGCCGGTAAGCCTGGGTAGCACGGGGCTCCTGATGCTGCTCGTGGGCGCACTGTGGACCGCCGGGCTCGCGCGCATCGTCGACACATCGCTGCGCTACACCGTCGACAAGACTTCGCGTGAAATACTGTTCCTGCCGCTTCCGCTCGACATCAAGTACCGCGCGAAACCGTTCGTCGACGTCACGATGGACCGCCTGTCGAAGGGTTTGGGCGCGCTGCTGATCCTCGTGCTGATCAAGGACTGGGGGCTCAACCTCACATGGCGGCAACTCAGCTACGCAAGTCTCACGATGACAGGGCTGTGGATCTTCTTCGCGCTGCGCGCGCGCAGGGAGTACCTGCGTGCCTTCCGCCGCAGCATCGAGCAGCAGGAGGTGCGGCCATCGGAGATTCGCCTCGACACGGCCGACCTGAGCACGATCGAAACGCTCGTTCTCGAGCTCGCCCATCCAGATCCGAAACGTGTCATCTACGCCATCGACCTGCTCGAGTCGCTCGATAAACGCCATCTGGTCACACCGCTGCTCTTGCATCACGAGTCGCCCGAGGTGCGCGCGCGCGCGCTCGCTACAGTTGCAAACGCGCCATCCAACGTCACCGGCCCATGGGCACACGGCGCCGAGCGAGCGTTGAAGGATGCGGACCATCGAGTGCGGCTCGCAGCCGTGCGCGCGCTTTCCGCCTTGCGCAGCGAACGCGCGCACGAAGTGATGCGGCCGTTCCTGCATGATGCGGATCCGCAGCTCGCCATCACAGCGGCTGCTGCGCTCGCCGCCAGCGAATCGGAGACGGACCGCGACGCGGCCGAAGACACACTGCGGAAACTGGCGTCCGACACGCGCGACCAGGCAATCGCGAGCCGTGTCGAGGTGGCGCGCGTACTCGGCGAGCTGCCCGATCCCAGTTTCCGGACGTTGCTCGTCCCGTTGATGTTCGACTCGTCGCTCGACGTGGCGCGCGCGGCGATTCAAAGCGCCGGCAAGCAGCCCGCGGGCGATTTTCTGTTCGTTCCGCCGCTCATCTCGCTCATGCGGCACCGGCTGCTCAAACCGGCCGCGCGGCAGGTCCTCGTTGGTTACGGCGAGGACGTCATCGACGTGCTCGCGTACTTCATGCGCGACAAGGAGGAGGACGTCTGGATTCGCCGGCACGTGCCATCCACGCTTGCGCTCATTCCTTCGCAGCGTGCGCTCGACGTGCTGGTGCCGGCGCTGGCGGATGACGATGGCTTCATCAGGTACAAGGCGGGCGCGGCGGTCGATCGGATTCGGCGGGAGCGGCCCGATCTGAATGTCGATCGCGCGGTGATCGAACGGCAGATCCTGCAGGAGGCCACGCGTGCCTTTGGCGCTCTGACGCTTCATCACAACTTGTTCGTCGTCGGCGGTCTGGATGCCGACTCGCTACTGTCCCGCGCGCTGCAGGAAAAGCATCAGCGCGCGCGCGACCGGATTTTCCGCCTGCTCGGGATGTTGTATCCGCCGGAAGACATCGCAGCAGTGCGTACCGCACTGACGCACCCGGATGCGCGCCTGCGCTCGGGCGCCATCGAGTATCTCGACAACCTGTTGGCCGGCGACATTCGTCGGCGCGTGATGCTGCTGCTCGAGGACATGCCCGCGGACGAACGTGTGCGCAAGGGCAACACGCTGTTCAAAACCCGCGTGCGCGACGTCGAAGACACGCTCGCGCAACTCGTGCACGACGACTCCGAGGTGATTGCCGCGGCGGCGATTCAGGTCGTGGAACGGCGCGGCCTGTGGACGCTCGCCGACGATCTGGAGCACGTCCTGGGCCATCGCGATCCGCACGATTGGGCGGTGTTCGAGGCGGCATCCTGGGCGCTGGCGGCGCAGCGGTTGTCGAGCGAGCGACGGCGCGCCTTGTGGCTCGAACCGCTTCCTGCAGTGGAGCTCGCGGATCGCCTCAGACGCATTCAGTTGTTCAACTTCGCGTCGGTCGACGAGCTGTTTCGAATTGCCGGCCTCGGGCGGCAAGTGCGACATGAGGCCGGACGCCTGCTGTACGAAAAGGGCCGCCCACCCGAATCGCTGCAGTTCCTGCTCGATGGCCGCGTCACCGTGGAAGACGATCAGAGTCGCACGATCGATGCGCCGGCGGTACTTGCGTTCGAGAACGTGCTCGAAGGCAGCCCGATGGGCGCGACGGTGCGTGCGAGCGAAACCGCGATTTGCCTGTCGCTCACGACCGATGAGTTCCTGTCGCTGCTGTCGGAAAACGTCGACATCGCGCAGGGCATCTTCCGCTTGTTGATCGAAACAGGCGGCGCCTCGTTCGAAACCACTGCCAGCGCCCCGGGCGAGCGCGTCGCGTGGCAAACCGTTCTGCACGGCCGGGTGGCGCCGGATCTGGAGTCGCGCATGAGCGGCGGCATTCAGCCAGTCGATCTGGTGCTGCTGCTGCAAACCAGCCCGCTGCTCGCGCGCGCCGCGCCCGCGCAGCTCGTCGCCCTCGCCGAAGTGGCACGGCCGATCGTGCTCAAGTCGGGCGTCAATCCCCTCGCAGGCCTCGAGCCCGCAATCCTCGTCGTGTTGAACGGCAAAGTGCGTGTCGAACGCGAGGGCGCCGCACCGGAGATCGCCGATGCGGGCGACGTTGTCGGCATGGCCGAAACGCTCGGCGGTTATGCCCGCTCCGTGCGCGCGGAGGTCGTGGCCGAGGGCCACGGCGTGCTGTTTTTGCGCTCCGATCTGTTCGACGTCCTGGCCGACAACATCGAGCTGCTGCAGGGGATCTTCAGCGGACTGCTGCGCGCGCGTGTGGCGCCAGTGGCCGTTTAACGTTTTCTTTACAAGCGCGATGTTACGTTCCCCGCGCGCCGGCCGTCATACTACATAGGCGCTTGCACTTTTGGAGGAACGTTTATGAACAGGCGTAGTTTGGCCGCGGCAGCGATCGCGGCCATGGTGCTGACAGGCGTGGCGGTGACGCTCACTGCGCAGCCCCCGCAGGGCGGGCCCGGCGCGGGTTCTCGGGCCGGCCGCATGGCGGGTCCGGGTGGTCCCGGTGGATTCGGGCTGCCGGGTCTGCGTCAACTCGACTTGAGCGACACCCAGCAGGATCAGATCAGGGCCATCACACAGTCGCACCGCGACGAAATGCGTCAGCTTGGCGAACGCGTGAATGAGGCGCAGCGTGCGTTGGACACGGCGACGGAGAGCGGCACTGTGGACGAGGCCGACATCCGCAGCAAGAGCACCGCGCTTGCCGCGGCGCTGGCGGACGCTGCGATCCTTCGCGCCAAGGTCAACGCCGAGATTGTCGGCGTACTCACCGCTGAGCAGCAGCAAAAGCTGCGTGAATTCCGTACGCAAATGCAGGAACGGCGCAAGGCCGGCCCTCGCTGGCAGCGCGGCTTCTGACGTTCGCGAGAGCAATCCGGCATGGCCCTTCAGGTCGTGCCGGATCTCTTCGACTCGCTATCCTCGCTCAGGGCCAGCCCTTCGACTCGCCGCGCCGGCTCCTGCAATTGCAACAATCGCAGCGCGTTCAACGTCACGATCACCGTCGCGCCCGTATCCGCGAGTACGGCCATCCACAAGGGCGCAATGCCAAATGGCGCCGCGACGAGAAATCCAACTTTGGTGAGTAGAGCGATGGCCACGTTCTGCCGGATCACGTTCATCGCCCGGCGAGCGTGCGCGGCGAGAAACTGCACCGCATCGCGCGACGCCGTGGCAATTGCCACATCACCTGATGCGATCACTGCGTCGGGCGCGCGGGCGGCGCGCTCGAGAGCGGCGCCGCCCTTGATCAGCACGCCGCGGCGTGCCGCCGATGACAGCGCGGCAACCACGGCGACCGGCGTGGAGATCACGAGCGCGCACGGACATGCAAGAACCAGAAACACCAGGCCGCGGTAAATCCACAGCTTCCATTCGCCGTCGACGAGCGGCGGCAGCACCGCCACGGCGAGCGCGGCGCCCGTGACGACGGGCGCGTAGACCGCGGCGAAACGTTCGATCCATCGCTCGACCTCGGCGCTCTGGCGCGGGCCGGCGGCGATCGCCGGCGTGCTGCGGCCGACGAGCGCGGCGATTTCGGCACGCGCGCGTTCGATGCTCCACGCTTCCATCCGGTGCGCAAGTGCAAAGAGAAAGGCCACCGCCGCTCCCTCGGACCACTCACCGATGGCGCCGGCGCCCACCACGCTCACGCAGACGAGCACGTGCATGTCGAGCCGGCGATGGCGCACCGAGGCGGCCGCGCGGCGCCACATCGGCCACAGCCCTGCCAAGGCGGAGAGCGCGTAGAGCGCATTCGCGCGCGGGTCGTGTGTGTGCCTAACAAAGGTTTCGAGCCAATCGGCTGCGGCAAACGCTTCCACCGCCCAGCCCGCCAGCAATAGCACACCCGACGCTGCGGTCCAAAGGGTCGAGTACTCGCCGTGCGGATGATGATGCGCGTGCGTGTGCAGTGTCGCGTCGGCGAGCGCCGTGTCGCTTTCGTGAGCGGCGAGGCCGGTTCCGCGCACCGCATCGGCGATCGCCGTCGCGCTCGTACGCGACTCGTCGAAGCCGACGTGAACAAAGGCGTTGATGAGATCGAAATCGAGCTGCGTGATGCCCGGATTGGTCGCGAGGGCACGCCGGATCAGCGCGGTCTCCTCCGCGCAGTCCATGCCGTGCACGTGCAGGCGCAGATGGCCCATTAAACCCAGAACTCACTCGGGTGTGTGGCGCCAACGGCGCGAGCCGCGCGAAAAGCTGCGCGTTTCCACTCATGCACCCGGATCACGTCGATGCCGCCATTCACAACAGCAGTGAATTGAGGGGTTAGAGCTCGTTCACGGCGTCGAGCACCGCCTCCGCGTGACCGTCGACCTTCACGTTGTCCCAGCGGCGTACGACTTTTCCTGCGCCGTCGATCAGATAAGTCGTCCGCGCGATTCCCATGTACTTCCGACCGTAGCGCGACTTCTCCTGCCAGACGCCGTACTTCTCGGCCACTTCGTGGGCAGCGTCGGCGAGCAGCGGGAAGTTGACGTCGTACTTCGCCGCGAATTTCGCTTTGCTCTTTTCATCGAGGATGCTGACGCCGAGCACGGTCGCCTTGCCCTTTTTGAACTTGGGCAGGTTGTCGCGGAACGCGCAGGTTTCCGCCGTACACCCGGGCGTGGCGTCCTTCGGATAGAAGTAGAGGACCAGCGGCTGGCCGGAGTAATCGGACAGCTTGTGTGTCTTGCCGTCCTGATCTTTGAGCGAGAATGCCGGAGCGTTCTTTCCGGGATCGATTAGGGCCATGTGGGTCTCAGGTATGAGATTACCTGAGACTGGTGCAGGTTCGCAGAGGCGCAGGTAGCCGCCCGAACCTGCAAGCGAGCGCGAGCGTACCTGCGAACCTACGGCATCACTTCACTCCGAACTGGCGCTCCGCGGTCGCGAACCGCCGGCCTGCGAGATCGCGAATAGTCGCGACGACTCTATACACGCCGGTTGGCGCATCGGCGTCAAACTCCAGCGGCACCGCCCCGCGTCCCGCGGGAAGATCGAGATTCTTCGCCTCGTGGAACACTGTCCCGTCGGGTTTGTAGACCACGACGTCTGCGTTCACTTTGCACGCACCGGCCGCGTCTTTCATGCAACCCGTGGTGCGGACCACCGCCGCAACCGGGCCCCCGCGCGCGACCTCGGACTTGTGCTCGATGGTGCCCTTCTCGGCTGTCACTTGTTTGGTCAACTCGATCGTCGGCAGCGTCGTGATGAGCACTTCGGAGTTCAGCTTGTCCGTCTGGCTGGAGAGCGCGCCGCCCTGTGCGAGCACGAGCGAGAACACCGCGATGAGTAATCCGTTCATGCCCCCATTGTAGGAAGTAATGCAGGCGACGCACGAATGAGCTTGGCGGCAGAGATTTACCCCCCTCAATCCACAGAGTCGACAATCGCGACATCGAGGTAATCAGACGACTTGGGTCGAAACAGGCGCTGTTCGAGCGTTTGTCGCGCCGTCGGCGCCATCAATCGAGTGAGCTCCGCATTCAATACGCCGCCACCGCGTGGGCGCGTCGCGGCTCGGCTCCGCCTTCGACGCGACGATTCTTCATATCAACGCTGATTGCGGCGGCATAACCGTAGCGGACTTCGCCCTTTCGGCCGATCTTCTGGAACTTGTGGCCGCGGGCGGTCAGATCCTGCAGGATCGCGCGCGGGATGCGGTCCTCGATCTGCGTGAGCTCGGCATCGTCTCGAGGGTCGGCAGGATCACGGCCAGGCAGAAATCGCGGCGCCTCGACCGCTGCCTGCGCACCGAGCTTGCCGTCGATCACGTTGAGAATGATTCCGTAAACCGACAGCGGTATCCACGCGTTGCCTGCGCAGCCGACCGCCAGACGCGGCACTTCCCCGTCGTTCGTGTTCTCGAACACCAGGGTCGGTACGCTGCTGCTGCTCGATCGCATTAATGGCAGCATGCTGCCGTATGCGCCCGCGGTGGTGCGTCCCGAGCGGAGATGGTTGTTGTAGAGAAAGCCCAGGCCTTTGGAGACGTAGAACGTGCCGCCCCACGTGCTGAGCGTCTGCGTTACTGCAATCATGTTTCCTTGCGCATCCGCCACGGCAAACGACGTTGTGCCGGTCGAGATCCGGGGCAGCAGCGATGGTGGTACGTCGTCCTGTGACTGACGCTCGTAGCGCGAAGCTTTTCTGGGATCGATCTTCTCGAACAATTTCCTCGCGTGTTCAGCGGTGAGGTGTTCTGCAAACTCCACGGGCCATCGTTCGGGATCGGCCACGCGCCGGACTGGATCGCGCACCTTCCACGATTCGAGGACGTAATGAAAGTAGTGGGCGTCGTCGTTGATCCGAGCGCCCGGCCGCGGCTCGTAGTTGTTGAGAATCTGCAGGGACTCGAATAGCTGAATGCCGGTGGCGACCGGCGGTCCCCCGGCATACAAGGTATGACCGCGATAACGCCCGACGACGGGCTCGCGCTCGATGGCGCGGTACTGCGCGAGATCGGCAAACGTGATGATGCCGCCGTTGGCCTGAAGGTCGGCGGCGATCGTGCGCGCGATCTCGCCGCGGTAAAAGGTGTCGGCGCCGTCCTTTGCAATCGCACGAAGTGTGCTGGCGTAGTCCTTGTTGACGAAGCGCTCGCCCGGCTTCGGCACTTTGCCGCCAGGCAGATAAATCCTCGTCGCCTCCGGCCACTTCTCCAGGAAATGCCGCCCTTCGGCGACGCTGGTGGGAAGCGACTCGTCGAGGATGAAGCCCTCGTCGGCCAACTTGATGGCCGGCTCGATCAGCTCCTCCCACTTCACCTTCCCGCTGCCGTATTTTTTGTACAGGTAGTCGAGGCCTGCGACTACGCCAGGGATATTTGCAGCGGCGGGACCGTCAGCCACGAGGCGGCCGTCCTGAAAGATCGTGCGGTTGTCGGGCGTCGCGTGGCTCGGCGTCATGTCCTTGTAGTCGACAACCGTCGGCCGCTTCATGTCTTTGAGATACAGGACGGCAGTGCCATCACCACCCAGGCCCGATGCTTCGGGCTCCACCACACCCAGGGCAAACGACGTCGCGACCAGCGCGTCAACGATGTTGCCGCCTTTCTCGAGCGCGAGTCGGCCGGCTTCCGACGCGAGGGGATGCCCGGAGACCACGACGGCTCCGGAGGCGGTGATAACTGGCTTGATCAGCGGCTGCTCGCCGACCAGGTCGTCGATGACGGCTTCGAGTTCCGCAGCGCTCCTCGCCTGCAGCGCGCGCGGCCGGTACGTTTCCTGCAACCGTATCCACGCCTCGGCACCCACACCAGACGAGTAGTACAAATCGCGTAGCGTCTGCCAGGTGCGATCGAACGCGGCGGCATAGCTACCTGCGGTCGCAGTGATTTCAGTTGCAATCGCTCCGCCGTCTTCGTGCACGGGCAACGGGGCCGGCACTCTCCACAACTGGAACGCGCGCGATGTGGAAAAAAGAGGCGGCGCCACGGCTTCGTTGCGCAGCGGGTTGCCGTTGTAGACCGGGTCAGGATTCGGGAGACCCGCGACGATCAATGTACGACCGTCCGGGGACCAGGCTGGTGAGCCTCCCACGCGCGACACGAGTTGTGGCCCTGCGGCCGGCTTCTGCCGCGGAATCGGATCGCCGTTCGCTTCGGGCCGGGGCGGTTCGACGGCGGTGACCCACACCGACCCCGCGCCTTCGCGCACTGCGTAAAACGCGATGCGCTGATTGTCGGGCGCCCACGAGGCGCCGCCTTCGGCGCCGCGTGTGCGCGTGACACGCACCGCGCGCTGTACCTCTTTCGCGTCCGCTCCCAGCCGCATGGCCCAGAGATCGACATCGTCTTCGGAGTCGCGATCTGACACGAAGACCACGCGCTCGCCGTTTGGCGATACGCGCGGTTCGGTCTCGTTGTCGTCGGTTTGCGTGAGCGGCACCGGCGCCTGCCACGCAGGAGACCCCGCCACGGGCGCGATCGCGTACAGATCCCACTGGCGGCCCGGGTCGGTTGCGCGACCCGGCGGCGGCGCCTGGCGATGAGCAAACACGAGGCGCCCGTCAGGCGTCCACGACGGCCAACGCTCGTCGCCGGGCATCGACGTCACCGGTTCGGCGGCGCCGGTTTTGAGTTGAGCAGTGTAGATGTCGAAACCTTCGCCACGGTTGATCGCAAAGGCAATGCGAGTGCCGTCGGACGACCACGCCGGATCGCGTTCGACCACGATCGGGACAGTCGCGCTTTCAGCATCCGCCGCAAGCGCCTTCGGCTGCTTGCCGTCTGGCGTCATCGTCCAGATGCGATCGAAATACGACACAGCAATGCGCTTGCCGTCGGGTGACCAGGCAGGGTCCTGCATGCCGGTGGATTCAACCTGCGCGTGGCTGGGAAGGATCGCGAGTACGAGGAGGATCGGGGGGAGATAACGGCGCATGGTGGTTGGCGGACCTGCCTTTCGACCCCGCGGAATTGCGAGTCGCTCAGGCCAGGAAAAGTCCGCAGTCACATGAATCAGTACGGCACGAACCGCACGCTACCTGTTAGATCGAAAACGGGGCGGCAGCACCGACGGCTTCGACGATCTGTCGCGCGGAAATGCCGTATTTGTCGATCAATTCCTCCGGCTTGCCGCTGCGCGGGATGTCCCGTACAGCGAGACGCGTCACGGTCAGACCTGCCGGCGCGACAGCGCGTGCGACGGCCTCACCGATGCCACCGACGACGTAGTGATCTTCGACGGTAATCAACCGCTTGGTCATTCGTCCCGCCGCTGTCAACGTCGCGGCATCGACCGGTTGAACCGAGTAGAGGTCGATCACGCGGATCGAGATATTCTTCGCCTTCAGCTCGTCATAAGCCTTGAGCGCTTCAAATACCGTGATGCCCGCGCCAACGACTGTTGCCACATCCTGGTCGCTCTGACGCAGGACCTTGCAGCCGCCGACGGGAAACATCTCCGTGCTTGGGTAGATCACGGACGTTTTCGGACGGCTGATCCGGATGTAAACGGGACCATGGTGATACGCCGCGGCAACCAGCAAACGCTCGGTGCTCACGGCGTCGCAGGGATACAACACCGTCACATTCGGCTCGGCCGTCATAATCGCGAGATCTTCCAGCGCCATCTGCGACGGTCCGTCTTCGCCGATCGAGACGCCTGCGTGTGAACCGGCCATCTTGACGCCGAGATCGCTGATGGCCATCATGCGAACGAAGTCCGCGGCACGCGACAAAAATGCTGCGAAGGTCGAAGGATATGGAATCGCCCCGCGCGAGGCCAGCCCCATACTCGCACCGATCATCGCCTGCTCGGCGATGAAGCATTGATAAAACCGCTCGGGATGTGCGGCTTCGAACTTGTCGCTGAACGTGGAGTTCTTGACGTCGCCGTCGAGTGCCACGATACGTGGATCGACTTCGCCCAGCCGCGCGAGTGCCGCACCGAACGCTTCGCGCGTCGCCACACTGTCGCCGAGTTTGTACGGAGGCGGGTCGAGTTGCGACGGCTGCTCAACGGGCGGGCTCTTTGCAGCCGGCCTGGCAATTTCGACCTTCGTTCCCGGCGGTTCCGGCACCAGCTGCGCTTCGAGCTCGCGGATCGCGCGATCCATCTCCTCGCCCTTCTTGAGCGGTTTGCCGTGCCAATTGGGCGCGGCTTCGAGGAAGGACACGCCCTTCCCTTTGATCGTCCGCGCCAGAATCACCGTGGGCACATTGGGCGTCCGCCGCGCCTCGGCGAGCGCGCCGAGCACGCGCTCGAGGTCGTGACCGTCAATCACAAGGGCGTGCCATCCAAAGCCGGCCCATCGCGCACGATGCGCGTCCATGTCGTGATCAAGCTGTGTCAGGCGGCTTTGTCCCAGACCGTTGACGTCGACAATCCCGCAGAGCGATCCGAGCTTGTGGAAAACGGCCATCGCCGCGGCTTCCCACACCGATCCCTCGGCCGTCTCACCATCGCCCATCAGCACGTACGTGCGCGCGTCGCTTCCAATCCTTCGGGCGTTGAGCGCGATGCCAATGCCCGCGGCGAGTCCCTGCCCGAGCGAGCCGGTCGCGACATCGACGAATCGAAGGCGCGGAGTCGGATGCCCTTCGAGATCCGACGTGAGCTTGCGCAGGGTGAGGAGTTCTGATTCCGGTATGATGCCGGCTTCAACCCACGCCGCGTACAGGATCGGCGCCGCGTGCCCTTTCGACAACACGAAGCGATCGGCAAACGGGTTTTTCGGATCCGTCGGGTCGTAGCGCATCTCGGCAAAGAACAACGCCGCCATGAGCTCCGCAGCCGAACAGCACGTCGTCGGATGTCCGCTTCCTGCTTCGCTTGTCGCGCGGATCGATTCGATCCGCAGACGGGTCGCAATGTTTTTCAGCGCAGGAAGAACGGCGGGCGTGTCAACTGGCACCAAATCCTCGCAATAGGTGTAGGGGCGAACATTATAATTCCCCGATGCGTGCTGTGCGGTACGTGTACGTACTAGCACTGGCGCTGTGGCTGGGCGGCATGGCGCTTGCGGGGTTTGTCGTCGCGCCCACAATCTTCAGCGTCCTGCAGGCGTCGAACGGGTCGACGGGACGCGTGCTGGCCGGCGATCTCTTCGGAGCCGTGCTGCACCGGCTCTACATCCTCGGAGGCATCGCCGGTGGGCTGATGTTTGTCGCGCTCACGATCCAGCGCATCATTGGCCCGCGTCCGAAAGCCTACGGTGTTCGTGCCGCGCTCATCGTGGTGATGCTCGCCGTTACCGGCTACGCCGCCCTGATCGCTCAACCGCGCATCGAGCAGATCCAGCGCAGCGTGACCGGCCCGATCGCCGAGCTGAGAGCCGACGATCCGCGCAGGACCGAATTCGACGCCTTGCACAGTCTTTCGACGACGTTGATGAGTTTGACGATCGTGGGTGGCCTCGCGCTGGTGGCCTGGGAAACTCGAGAATAGCTATGAGCGTGACAACTTATGAAGATGTGCTGCGCGAACTCCGCAGCGTGATCAATCAATCAGCGACACACACCGAAGCGATGCGGCAAGCTGTCGGCATTCTGAAACACAAGATGCCGGACTACTCCTGGGTCGGCATCTACGTACTCCATGGCGGGCAGCTGCATCTCGGACCGTTTGAAGGCAAGCCGTCGCCGCACACCACGATTCCGCTGAACCAAGGCATTTGTGGCGCCGCCGCAACGCAAGGCGAAACCATCATCGTGGACGATGTCGACGCGGATCCACGTTATCTCGCCTGCAGCCTCGAAACGCGGTCGGAGATTGTGGTGCCGATCAAGAGCGGCACACGCATCCTTGGTGAAATTGACGTCGATAGCGACAAGAAAGCGGCGTTCGGGCCGGCCGATCGCGAACTGCTCGAAGTGACCGCATCGCTCCTGGCGCGGAAATTTCCGGCATGACGCACACCATCACCTTGATCCCAGGCGACGGGATTGGGCCAGAAGTCACCGTCGCCGTTGTGCAGATTCTCGAGACCGCCGGCCTCAAGGTTCGTTGGGAGGAGTTCACAGCGGGCGCAACGGCGATCGCCGAATACGGCACCACCTTGCCGGAGCCCCTCCTCGCGTCGATTCGCAAGAACAAGGTTGCGCTCAAAGGTCCGATCACGACACCGATTGGCGAAGGATTCACGAGCGTAAACGTTGGCCTGCGCAAGGCGCTCGATCTCTACGCCAATCTGCGACCGGTCTGGAACCTGCCGGGGGTGCCATCGCGGTATGAAAACGTGGACCTCGTGATCGTGCGCGAGAACACCGAGGATCTCTACTCCGGACTGGAGCACGAAGTCGTCAAGGGCGTCGTCGAGAGCTTGAAGATCATCACGGAAGGAGCGTCGACAAGGATTGCGCGATTTGCGTTCGAGTACGCGCGCCGCCACAAGCGCAAGCGGGTGACGGCCGTGCACAAGGCGAACATCATGAAGCTTGGTGACGGCTTGTTCATCGACTGCGCCCGCCGGGTGGCAAAGAACTACGCCGACGTCGAGTATGACGAACGGATTGTGGACGCCGCCTGCATGCACCTCGTGATGCATCCCGAGCGCTACGATGTGCTGCTGCTGCCCAATCTGTATGGCGATATCGTGTCGGATTTGTGCGCAGGCCTCGTCGGGGGACTAGGCGTCGTGCCGGCGGCGAATCTTGGCGAGGACGGGATCGGCGTCTTCGAGGCGGTGCACGGAACTGCACCAGACATCGCGGGGCAGAACAAGGCAAATCCCACAGCGCTGTTGCTGTCCGGCGTCTTGATGCTGCGTCATCTCGACGAAGACCAGAAGGCGGATCGCATCGTGAACGCGTTATGGGCTGCTTTGGCCGACGGTTCAGCGCGGACGGTAGATATCGGCGGCACCGCGACGACAACGCAGTTTACAGACGCTGTTTGCAAGGCTCTGCAGTCGTAGTGGCAACGATGCTATATTCCGCCTGGTATTGATGGACGAGATCACCGAAGCCGTACTCTCGCGGCAGGAAGTGGCGCGCTACCTCGAAGGCAGCCACGGCGTGTCCGGTGACGTTGCCCGGGAGCGCGTCATTTCATATCTCGAAGAGCTGAGAACGACGCAGCGCTACGAGCTCTATCGCGCGCTCGAATATCCGCTCTACCCGATTCTTCGCAAGATCGAACGCGTCGGCGAAAACACGGCGGCGGCGGTAGACGCGGCAAACCGCTATCGACTCGCGTACGCATCGAATCATCGCAGCCACATCGACTACCTCGTCGAGCCGCTGGTTCTGGACGATGCCGGCATCAGGCCGCCGATCATCGCGGCCGGGATCAATCTCTTTGGTGGCCCGCTCGGCTTGATCAACCGGCATGTCACCGGCGCGCTCCCGATTCGCCGAAACTCCAAGGACCCGGCCTATCTGATTACGCTCAAGGCGTACGTCGCGGAGCTGCTGCGCAAGCACGACCTCTTTTTCTATCCAGAGGGTGGACGGAGTTACAGGGGCGAGTTCAAGACGCTGAAGACCGGCTTGTTGAGCGCGGCGCTTGCCGCCGAAGTCCCGAGCCTCGCGGTGATGCCAACCTCGATCTCGTACGACCTCGTGCTCGAGGACCACATCCTGGCGAAGCAGGGCGTCAAGCGGCACCAGCGGCCATTCCGGCGCGAGCTCGCGGAAATGGTGCGGTTTGCGGTCGGTTATCGCAGCCGTGCGATCGTGACGTTCGGGCGGCCGATTCCGGTTGCCGGCTACGACTATTCGTCGCGGCGCACGGTTCTCGACCTTGCGCACCATGTGCGCAGCGAGATTGGCCGTTTGTACAAGGTGCTGCCGACCGCGCTTGTCGCCGCGGCCATGCGGCCGTCAATCACACGTGCGGACCTCGTCGACCGCGTCAATGCGCTCCTCGACACGCTGCGCGGGCTCAACGCCAATCTCGGCGTCAGGAGCGCGCGCGAGGCCGTGGAGTCGGCTTCTGAAGCGTTCGAGGCGCGCGGTATCATTGTGATCGAGGGCGGACTCTTTCGGGTGCGTGAGCGGAACGTGCTGCGCTACTACGCGCGTTCGATCCAGCACCTGCTGTCCCCCGGCGGCCCGACGCACTGATGCTCGATGCGACTTCGAAAGCCTTTTTCTACTCACTCGCCCAGATCACAATCCTGAAACGGCTGGGATCGCGCTACGGCATGGCGCCCGAGGGGTTTGCCCGCCGCTTCATCGCGGGCGAATCGATCGATGAGGCGATTCCCGCCGTTCGCCGCATCGAGGACCAGCGGCTGCTCGTTACGCTCGATTATCTCGGCGAGAGCGTCGTCACGGCAGAGGAAGCCGACGCCGCCACGCGCGAGTACCTGCGGATCATCGACGCCATCGTGCGATCGGGCATCGAGCGCAATGTCTCGATCAAGCTGACGCAGCTGGGCCTGGACGTCGATCGGGCGACCTCGGTGGATAACTTGCGGCGCATCCTCGAGCCCGCCACCGAGCACGGTTTCTTCGTTCGGATCGACATGGAGAACTCGCCGTATACCGATGTGACGCTGCAAATCTTCGAAACGCTCTGGGGGCAGGGCTATCGCAACATCGGGGTCGTCCTGCAGTCGATGCTGATGCGAACGCCGGGCGACGTGGCGCGCATCAATCGTCTGGGTGCGCGAATTCGTCTCGTCAAGGGCGCGTACCTGGAGCCGAAGACCGTCGCGTACCAAAAGAAAACCGAAGTCGATGACGCATACGTCGCGCTGATGAAGACGTTGCTCGATCATGGCCACTACCCCGCAATCGCCACTCACGATCCCGCGATGATCGCGGCGACCAAAGCGCACGCGGCGGAAAAGGGCTACGCCAAGGATCGTTTTGAATTTCAGATGCTCTACGGCATTCGGCGCGATCTACAGGCAGCGCTCGCCGCGGAGGGCTACCGTGTCCGTCTCTATGTGCCATTCGGCGCGCAGTGGTTTGCCTATTTCATGCGGCGGCTTGGCGAGCGCCCGGCCAACGTCGGCTTTGTCTTGAAAGGAATCTTCCGAGAAACGTAATCGTTCAACACCACGCGCGCGCGAGATTGATCAACGCGTCGCGGCACTTCAACACTGACTGCACCTCCACCCACTCCTCGAGGCCATGGAGTCCGGCACCGGTCGGACCGAAGAGGACGGACGGAATACCTGCGTCGCCAAGAACAGCCGCGTCGGTCCAAAAGCTCATGCCGATCACCGGCGCGTCGACGCCGCTCTCGCCGGCTGATTCGACCAGGCGCCGCGGCAGCTCGTGTGACGCCTCGATCTCGTACGGCGAACGCGCAAACATCCTGCGGCTCGCAGCCTTGAATTCGCGGTCCGCTGCCCCGAGCCGTTCGAGGATCGTCTCAACTTCACGGGTGGCGACGCCGATTGGCTCCCCCGGGATGGTCCGACGCTCGATTTGCAGCGAGCAGCGATCCGGATAGCTGCTCAACTCGCGCCCACCCTCGATGAGCGAGGCATGGACCGACGCCGTACCCAGTAAAGGATGCGAACGGCCCGCCTGCAGATCGCGATCGAGCACCTCGATGGCTCCCAGCACGCGGCCCATGCGCACGATGGCATCGCGTCCTTCGCGCGGGCGGCTGCCGTGCGCGGCGCGTCCTTCCGTTTCAATCTCTACCCATTCGAATCCCTTGTGCGCGACCGCGACCGCCAGGTCGGTGGGTTCGGTGACCACCGCCGCGTCGGCGCGGTAACGCGTGACCAGCGCATCGGCGCCGATGCTCGCATGCTCCTCGTCGACGACGCAGGCAATCACCAGGCTGCCGCGATCGAGGCTGCCTCTCTCGGCAATCGCACGCGCGGCGCCAATCATCGCCGCAATCCCACCTTTCATGTCCTGCGACCCGCGCCCGTACACGCGGCCGTCGCGTTCCACCGGATCGAACGGTCGGGTCATACCCGCAACGCCGACGGTGTCGATGTGTCCACAGAACATCAACGATCGTCCCGGAGCACGACCCATAAGCGTCGCGACGACGTTCGATCGCCCGTCCACGACTTCCTGCAGCTCCACATCCAGTCCAGAGCCGCGCAGGTGCTGGACAAGCGCACGTGCAATCAGCGTTTCCCCGGCTGCGCCGGGCACGAGCGACGGATTGACCGAGTCGATGGCGACGAGCTCTTTCAGCAGCGTGATCGTGTGGTCCATCGGGATGTTTATCCGCAGGCGCAGAACACCGATCCGGCGTCACTCGACAACATGGATGCTCGTCACCGGATGCAGTTCCCAGGCAGTGGCCCGCCAATTGTGAACCAAACCGGGCCTCGTGTTCTCTGATTCCTCGTCGTGCTCAATGTCGAACAGAAGCCAGCCTTCGAAGCGAACACGCTTGCCCACGAGCCGCCGCAGGGCTTCGAGACTCCAATCAAGGCCCTGATCGCGTGCCCAGCGCCTCCAGGACGGAGTGACTTCGACAACGACCTGATCGATGGCACGGGCACGGGGCGCACGCGCAACGTCGATATGGATGTCCCGTTGGGTGAACGACAGACAGTTTGCGAATTCAACAGGGCCGGGCCGGACAGCGGTCACGTAGCCCTCAATGGCCGCCGCGTACCGATCGGACCAGCGCATATCGTCGCGGCCGCGCGCGAGCAGCGCGTCGAGCGACACGCGCCGATCGAAATCATGATTCGCCGGAACCTGCACGCGGTTTTTCAGTGCGACCAATGCGCGTTCTTCCGCGCCGATGAGCGCCCACTGGAGGCCGCAGGTCTTGGGAAGCCACAAGGGACCCGTCGCCGCCGCACCTGCTGCCGCGATGATGAGTATCAGCCGCCGGGTTCGAACGCGCGCTGTGTTGGTCTGCGGATTGCTCTGCACCAAGTAGTCACTCCGGCTGAGTGGATGATTGGGGTAACCACATGCTCAATACTGGGCGTCGATTCATCACCGCAGCGGTCGCGGTCGCTCTACTGGCACTGTCCGTCGCGTGCTCGAACACTGCGCGCGCCGTGGTCCAGGACACGAAAGACAACACAGCCAAGGTCGCGGCAGGAGCCGAAACGGTTGACGTGAAAACCGCCCTGATGGCGGCGAAAGACCTCGACACGGGCGCAATCGATGTCGATACCTATGCCGATACCAAGACCGTCGTGCTTCGCGGCTCCGTGCCCACAGCTGAACAGAAGGCACGGGCGGAACAGATCGCGCGTGAGCACGCGCCCAACTACAAGATCGACAACCGGCTGGCCGTGGTGCCGAATTGAGGCAGCGCGGCCTCAGCCGCGCGGTACGAACTCGATCGTCGCCTCGCGACGTCGTTTGGTGCGAAAACCGCGGACGAACGTCCGCGCTCCCGGTGTCGTGTACTTCGCGGCGTAAGCCTGCTCGACGGCATCACGCAGACGCTCGCTCCGTACCTGGACGGCACGGACGCGAACCTCCCGATCGCCGATCTGGATGGCACCGATGGGATCCTCCAGAAACGTGCGATACCACCCGCCCGGCTTGAGCGTCCACGATCGAACGAAAACCCGACCGTCGACAACGACCGGCCAGACGGCAATGAAACGATGATCCGAGCGCGCGCCTGCGCGAATGCCGAGATACTTGCATTCGTCGATCGCGGCAACTACCGAACGTGAGAGCCGGCGTGTCATGACGGGCGGAGTTTACCTCCGGCGGCGCGGAAAACGAAGTACGCCAGAATGAACGCGTGAGCTCCACGCTGATCGCGCAAGCGATCGAGATTGCGCGCCTTGTGCGCGCCGAGCGCGGCCGCGCGCTCGTGGTGGGCGGCTTCGTGCGCGACCAGCTGCTCGGGCGGCCGTCGACCGAACTCGACATAGAAGTGTTCGGGATTCCCGAAGAGCGGCTCCCCGGTCTCCTCGCGCGGTTCGGCTGCGTCGAAGCCGTGGGCCAGCAGTTTCCGGTCTACAAGCTCGGCGCGATCGATGTCACGCTTCCGCGACGTGAATCGAAGTCCGGTCGCGGACACAAAGGCTTCACGGTGACCGGCGACCCGTACATGAGCATCGAGGAAGCGGCGCGGCGGCGGGACTTCACCGTGAACGCGATTCTGTGGGACCCGCTCACCAACGAATACCTCGACCCTTTCAACGGCCGCGCCGATCTCGAGCACCGCATCCTCCGCGTTGTCGATTCCCGAACCTTCGCGGACGACTCGCTGCGCGTGCTGCGCGCGCTGCAGCTGGCTGCGCGATTCGAGCTGACCGCGGACGAACAGACCAAGGCGCTCTGCCGCGCGATTGCGCTCGACGATTTGCCGTCGGAGCGGATTTGGGGCGAGTTCGAAAAGCTGCTGCTCAAGGCCGAACGGCCGTCGATCGGGTTCGCCCTCGCGCGCGACATCGACGTCACCACGAAGCTGCTGCCGGAAATGCACGCACTCATCGGATGCGCGCAGGAGCCCGAGTGGCACCCCGAGGGCGACTGCTGGATTCACACGCTGATGGTGATCGACGAAGCGCGCGGACGAAACGGCGACCTCAATCGCGCGCAGCTTGCCGCGGTCATGCTCGGCGCGGTGTGCCACGACCTCGGCAAGCCGCTGACGACCGCGATCATCGACGGACGCATTCGCTCGCTTGGACACGAAGAGGCAGGCGTTGAACCGGCGACGTGCCTGCTCGATCGCCTCAATGTGCACTCGCTCGACGGTTTCGACGTGCGATGGCACGTGCTCGGGATGGTCGCGCATCATCTGAAGCCCGGCGCGTTTTACAAGGTGCGCGACGAAATCGGCGACGGCGCCTTCAGGCGGCTCGCCCAGAAGGTTGATTTGGAGCTGCTGGCGCGACTCGCACGCGCCGACTGCAATGGGCGCACGGGCAACTTCGATTGCAGCGCGATGGACTGGTTCATCGAACGGGCGCGGTCGCTTGGCGTCGAGCACCAGCCGCCGGCGCCGATTCTGATGGGTCGGCATCTTCTGGAATTAGGAGTACAGCCGGGTCCGGCGCTGGGAGAGATGTTGAAGGCCGTCTACGAGCTTCAGTTAGATGGCAAGATTACAACGCTCGACGAAGCGAAACGCGAAGCCGCCGCGCTGATCAGCAGGCCGAGTTAAAGCGCGGCGCTGTTGGTTATATAGCTCGCGTACTTCTCGGGCTCCACATTGCCGCCGCTGACAACCGCCACGACGGGTCCGGCAGCAGCATCTACTCCGCCCAATCCAAGCATCAGGGCTGCGGTCGTGATCGCGCCGCTCGGTTCCACGACCAGGCGCGCGTTTCGAAACAGCCACGCCACCGCCTTCGCGATCTCCACATCTGGCACGACAACCACATCGTCCACGAACTCTTTGACGTGGGCGAACGTGAGATCGCCCGGGCGGATCGACATCAGGCCATCGGCGATGCTCTGCGTCTTGTCGAGCGTGACCGGGTGGCCCGCCGCGAGCGAACGCGACATTTTTGCGGCGCCTTCCGGTTCAACGCCGATCACGCGCACCGATGGTTTACGTTGCTTGATCGCCGCCGACAGGCCCGACGACAACCCGCCGCCGCCGATTTCGACGAGTACCGTCGCAACGTCAGGACACTGATCGAGAATCTCCAGGCCAACGGTGCCCTGCCCGGCGATGATCATCGCGTGGTCGAACGGCGGGATGATCGTCAGGCCGCGTTCGGCCGCTTCTCGTTCAGCCCGCTGCTGACGATCGAGCGAGGTCGTGCCTTCGAACAACACTTCGGCGCCAAAACCTTTGGCGCCATCAACCTTCACACGCGCCGCGGTTGTCGGCATCACGATCGTGGCAGGTACGCCGAGGGTTTGCGCCGCCAGTGCGACGGCTTGCCCATGATTCCCCGACGAATAGGTGATGACGCCGTGTGAAAGCTCGTCGCGCGAGAGTTGCGACAGCATGTTCATGGCGCCGCGGATCTTGAAGGCGCCCATGGGTTGTAAGTTTTCGCACTTGAGGAGGAAGGTCGCCGACGTGAAAGTCCGCGCTACAGGGGATTCCGAGGGCCAGGGCGCCTCCAGCAGCGGCGTCACGCGCGCGAGCGGACGGATTCGCCGCGAGGCGGCTTCGATCTCGGCGAGAGAGACGAACGGCGTGTGAAAGGACGGGTCAGCCCCCTGTTCCTCGGTCGTGCGCGGCGAAACCGGGTCGGACCCTTTTTTTTCACGTACGCTTTCGGGCATTGGCAAACTGATCCCCCTGGTTGTACTTCGGCATCTCCTTCTGTGCGGCAATGCGCCAGGCAAGTTCCGCAAGGAAACGCAT